>CAXMOM010000016.1:0-136162 GCA_964195425.1 Acidiferrobacterales bacterium | reverse complement strand
AGAAAAGCTACGGGAGGCGATGCATTAGTAAGAAGCAGTTGCCAACAGCCTCAAACAAGCCCCTAAACCGCTTTAATCCGTCATAGAACCCAATATAAACAACACGAACACTTCCATTTTTATATCCATGATAAAATCAAGCAAAGGATTGAACCGGTAAATGAACTCGTATATTGTTTAATTATTGATAAATTGAATTGGAAATGGGGTTAATCTAAAGCCTCGTTATACATAAGGGATGATGTTTTGATAATTTCAAAAAAGACTGATGTGTCATTGGCGTGTTTTAAAAGATATTCTAGTTATGCGGTTAAAAGAGTTTGTAACTCTCCTAGCGCACCTCGGTCATTTCTAATCAATATGATCGTGTGGTTTTTCTTAGCCATTGGTTTCATGTTTTTATTTCAGATTGGTTCAGTAGATTTTAGTAAGTTCCACTGGCCATCTGCACTTATAGTAGCTCTGCCGTTTTTACTTTTTATTGGCTATGCCACGACAGTGGAAACAAAACGCAGAACATCTAGAGGCTAAAAAAACAGGCCGTTCTCAATGGTATAAGAACTTTAAGCTTCTTATAGCAAAAGTTGAGAGGGAATATGGCATATAAGCTAGAAAAAAAAGACGGATATCTCACAAAAGCGAGCGATTGCTGCTTAATTTGGCCTTATAGATTATTGAGAATGCAGTGAAAAAACTAGCGTCAGAAGTCACTTCAAGTATTCGATTTCTAAACTTAAATAAGCTTCAGGCTTTTACCTTAGAGCGGGAAGTTGTAGGAGCATCACAGCGTGAACATTCACAAAACGATTGTTATGTTGGTCATGTTAGTTTACTAGACGATAATTTAGAGGACATATTTAACTTTTTTATAAGACAACGGCTTAAGGTTGAAGAGTGTGACCTGTTCATATCGTTATCTTCAAATATGGATACAAACATCGTCGAAGTACCTAGTGTAGTGAATCAAATGCTAAAATTTATTGATTGTAAATTAACGATGTCCTTCACCGTATTATCAGATGCTAAATAGCAAAAAGTAGCTACGGGAAAAATGAATTGCAATTTCCTGCGCTCACAAAGCTTTTATACACGAGGGGTGTATCGATTAACTACGATGATGTTTTAACTTTCTGGTTTAACGACATAAAGCGATCTCAATGGTGGGTTAAAGATATTAATTTTGATCGCCAAGTTAGGGATAAGTTTCTCGTTTTACTTGAGGCTGGGGCACAATGCGGGCTCTTCAGGTGGCGAGCTACCGCTAGAGGAAGGCTGGCTGAAATCATTGTGTTAGATCAATTCTCTAGAAATATGTATTAGAGATACGTCTAAATCATTTTCGGCAGACCCATTAGCGCTAGCGCTTGCACAAGAGGCGATAGAACTTTGTAAAGATCTTGAATTGAATGCAGTCGAAAGAAGCTTTATGTATATGCCATATATGCATAGTGAATCATTAAAGATTCATGATGTTGCAATCGAGCTATATAGAGGTAACGGCGTTCAATCTAGCTTAGATTTTGAAGTCAAACATAGAGCGATAATTGAAATGTTTGGTAGGTATCCGCATAGAAATGTAATTTTGAATCGTGTTTCTACAAACGAAGAAACAGAGTTTTTAAAGCTTCCAAACTCAGGTTTTTAATTTGCTATATAAATGCATGAAGCAGCTTGAAACAACCACTATTGCTGTCTATGCAGGCATCATAGCGGTAGTCATTGGCTTAATTGCATTTATTCTTAATTGGACTTTATACGAGGTATGGGACGGTCCCATACCAGGTTATCAGGTTCTACTATTTCCCGGTAACGTTACGCTTGTCTATGTATGGCATCCTTTGTTTACTGAAGAGATAGATCTTTTTCCTAAACTAGGGCTTATTCTATTCGGGCAATTTATTATAGTTACGAGCATTGTTTACCCGTTTATTTAGGAAGGTACTTTGTGATCATGCTTCTTTATAAACGGTTTAAGCCGACAAAAATATAAAGCGATAGGGCTTTTCAATGAATGAATCAATCAACTCTCTCTTTGATTAAACTGATCGAATGGATTATATTCTATAATTGCTGCGCACAAACGCCTGACTATATACACATATTATAGCTAGCGGTAAATGAGTTCAGTACACATAAACGCTACATTGATACTTTTGATAAATAATTTTATCGTCATGTAGCATAGTAAAGTAGTTTCGTAGTTAAGGCGTATTTCCATGACTGCTTCGTCACATTCTCAGGGTAATCCTGCGTCACTCCCCATATTTAAAAAAGCGCGAAAAGCACATAAATGGCTAATGGCATTAGTGGGCGTGCAATTCTTTATTTGGGCTATGACGGGTGCATATATGGTGTTTCCGAATATTCACTATATTCATGGCGACCACCTCATTAAGCAAACTATGCCAAATTTAGCTGCGTCTAATGTCAAGGTATCTTTCAATCACGTTTTAAAACTCTACCCAACAGCAACTAATGTTCGACTGGGTTGGCTTGGTGACAGAGCCATATATCGTTTTAGTTATGTCAATCAAGATACTCAACTTATCGCTCAGCTAATGTTAGATGCTAATTTGGGCAAGGACATTCGCCCTTTGCAACTGGACGATGTGGTTAATCTGTTCCCAGCATTATTAAGCGCGACAGAGGTAACAGAGTCACTTATAGATAGTGCTATTTTATTAGATAGTGATAGTGATGATTACCCTACGGAAATAGGAAGTAGAGGATTACCGTTATGGCAGATACAGCTTAACACTTGGGATAATACTCGCTTTTATATTTCCCAATACACCGGCGAAGTTACTTATGTTAGACATCATGCCTGGCGTCTTTTTGACTTGTTTTGGCGCTTACATATTATGGACTATATTGACGGCGATGAGCCCGAAAATTGGTTGTTAGCTATTACTAGCGTTGTAAGTTTGTGTGCCATTCTTGCCGGTTTTCTCATGCTTTACTTTAAAATGGCTAGCGCGCTACGCAACAAGCAAGCTAACCTTACTTCACAAAATCCTAGCGCTAAAACCCCCCTGCGTGCGATGGCAAAAAAGTCACATAAATGGTTGGCTCTGATTGTCTTTGTTCAACTTTCATTGTGGGTCGGCAGTGGATTCCTGCTAGCTAGAATCGATCATTCACTAGCCACTGGGCAATTAACGAAACTTGCAAAGCCTGCAATTGCACAAATTTCGGTAATTGAAGCACAGCAGCTAGCAAACATTAGTGTAGTACTGGCAAAAATGGAGCATGTAGAAAGTGTTGATTTGGTTTCAGTTCTTAAACAATGGGTTTTTCGTGTTCAACACAAACGAGGCCGTCACGCTTATTTGCAAAGCGATTTTACATTGCTTGATGCAAAAACTGGAAGCATAGTCGAAATTACTCAGGAGATTGCAAGTCAATTAGCGTTGGCTACTTACAATGATGAAGGATTAGCAGAAACAGTAAAAGTAATAGGTGCAGCTCTATATGAAACTGATGCACCTGAACTCCCGCAGGAGCAAAATGTGGCGTGGCAAATAAGCGTAAACGATGCGCTAAATACAAAAATTATGCTTAATGCACAAACCGGTGATTTAATTGCACATGTGAATGATAAAACGCCCTTGCGGAATTTATTGTTTACACTACATTTTATGGACTATGCCAATGAAGGCAGTTTTAACAATGCATTTATCAAATTGTTTGCCCTACTTACGTTATTGCTTTCGTTTACTGGTATGTATTGGCTCTTTGAATTAGTAAAAAATAAGCAGTTTGTTTTCCCGTCAGGTTTGTTATTTTTATCTAGAGGCAAAAATGTATTCATCACCATAAAGTATGTAAATCAAAGCTCTAATGGTCAAACAGAGTCTCAGTATGAAATAAGGGTTAATTCTAATCTGACTATATTAGATGGCTTAACTGAGAAAGGCTTTACGCTAAAATCAGAATGCGCTGGAGGCGGTTTGTGTGGAAAATGTATTTGCCAACTTAGTACTGAAACAAAAGCAACTACTGCTGACAACCAGCAATTGACTGAAGAGCAATTGGCACAAAAGTTTAGATTGGCCTGCCAACATAGAATTAGCTCGGTTAAAGGCATCATTTTGCATAGATAGCTGCCACAAACTAAAGCAAGAAAATTCGCTAGTTTCTATAGAGCGTTTTTATTAAATGATAACCAAATTGCGTTTTAACGGGTCCATGCACAGTTAAGATATCTTTTTTAAATACAACATCTTCAAATGCTTTTACCATTTGCCCACGGCGAAACTCACCTAAGTCACCGCCTTTTTTACCCGACGGGCACATTGAATGACGTTTAGCTAAGGTAGCAAAGTCTTTTCCTTTTTTGAGTTGAGTGAGTAGTTCATCTGCTTCTTTTTCGGTTTTTACTAAAATATGTAGGGCGCATGCGGCAGCCATAATGGAGATCTCGTCAAATTAAAAATAATTAAATACATTAAAGCTGTCTATCCAGCCGGTCTTTATATTATGCACCTTTGTTTGCAGATTGAAAATCATTAGTGCAATATTGATATAAACGCGAAGATTATATATTAACGTTTTTGTTTGGACCTCCATGTTATTACGCAAGCAATCTATTTTCATTTCAATCTTATGGACACCTTATGTTGAAAAAAACAGTTGTTTTTGGCTCGTTAATCACCCTATTTACATTAGCTGGATGTGATAAAGCGGGTCAGCCAAGCGAGCAAAACTTAAGTGCAAGCCAAACCGCTGAAGAAACTGCTATAGAAATGGCAAATGAGGTAACTGCCAACTCAACATTCGCGCGTTTTGTACCAGAGCGCAAAGATGACTTTGCATGGGAAAACGACTTAATTGCTTTTCGTGCTTATGGACCTGCATTGCGCGACAGCACTGAAAATGCAGGTGTGGATTGTTGGTTGAAGCGGGTTGAATACCCAATTATCAATAGCTGGTATAAAAAGTCTATCAGTGAAGGAATTAGTTATCATAAAGATCATGGCGAAGGCCTAGATAATTATCACGTTGGAGCTTCTGCTGGTTGTGGCAGTACAGCGTTATGGTTGAACCAAAAACGACAAGCGCTTGAGGCATATAATCGCTACGAAATTCTGTCCAGTACGGCTGACAAAACGGTGTTTCAGCTTACATACGAAAACGAAATTGATGGCAGTGTATATGGCGAAACTAAAAAAATCACAATAGAGTTGGGTAGCCGATTGTATTTAACCGAATCGACGTTTACAAAGGACGGTCAGCCGGCGGTTAATATTCCTAAAGCGATAGGCATGACCACCCACGAGGGTAGAGCTAAAGCAAGTTTCGATGAACAGGCAGGGTGGTTAATGACGTGGGAAACTCTTGATGGCTTCGGCCTTGGAACTGCGGTCAAAGTTTCACCGGGCAGTGTGGTGTCGGTAAAAATATTGGAAAACGCTGATGTGAAAGATTACAGCCATGCCTTGCTGATTGTGAATACGAATGCTTTAGGCAGCGTAAGTTATGCATCGGGTTACGGTTGGGAAGCGGCGGGTACGATCACAACACCACACCACAGCAATGGCAGGCTTACTTAGAGAACTCTTCCTTAGCCATACCGCAATAGAGTAAGGGATGATAAATATCCTGAAGCTTAGTGTCATTTTTTTTATTTGAAGTAGGGCCGTAGAATTATCAAAAATCTCGTGGTTTTTTGTACTTTAGGATTTGCCGGTTTCATATTGTGGATTGTGTACTTAGCAAACACAGGTGGACAGAGCATATTCTTTGATTTTATAAGGTCGTTCCCGCATGGGGATAAGCTAGGGCATCTTGCGCTTTTTGGATTTTTAACCTTGTTGGCTAATTTTGCCTGTGGATTAAAAACCATCTCTTTTCGGTTTTTCCGAATGTATCTTGGCGCTGTGCTGGTGTTAGCCTTTGCTTTGATAGAAGAATTAAGTCAGTTTTTTGTGGTGAGTCGCACCCTTGATGCTATTGATTTACTTGCTGATGTGGCCGGCATACTCGTCTTTAGTGTACTTACTTACTATATACGTTTGTGGAAAATGAAAAATGAGTCAACTCAATATCGTTAATTTTAACGGTCAAATTGTAAGGCCTTCCAAAGTAGTTTGTGTAGGGCGCAACTATCTTGAACATATATCAGAGCTTGGCAATCAGATACCCAGTGAACCGGTAATCTTTATGAAACCGAATTCGGCTATTTGTGATGATTTGCTCAGCCATAGTCAAGAGGAGGTTCATTATGAAGGCGAGCTTTGTTTTATAATAAAAAACGGTATTATTGCTGGGATAGGCTTCGGGCTCGATTTAACCAAACGTAAATTGCAGTCGAGCCTAAAAGAAAAAGGACTTCCTTGGGAAAGAGCTAAGGCGTTTGATAATTCTGCAGTATTCAGTGAATTTATTGAAGTCCCTAAAAATATTGATAATTTGTCAATCTCGTTAATGATTAATGACAATATTGTTCAGCAAGGAGGTTGCCCGTTAATGATTAACAAACCTTCAGCGCTTGTGGCTAATATAAACGCATTTATGACCTTAATTGATAACGACATTATTATGACTGGCACACCTAGTGGAGTGGGCAAGATCGAAAAAGGGCAAGTTTTTAAAGGTGAAGTATTTGATGGACCCACTTGCCTTGTTTCTAAACAATGGCGGGTGAAGTAAAAAACCGTGCTTCCATTTCTAGCGATGCACAGTCATCTAAATCAGGTTTACCGGTTTTCATCTTCAAAAATTTCCTCAAGACTCAATGTAAACAAGCGCGCTACTTTAAATGCCAAGGGCAAACTTGGGTCGAACTTGCCTTTTTCAATCGCGTTTACAGTTTGTCTTGATACCAACAGTTTGTTGGCTAAATCGGCTTGCGTCCAGTCTTTTTCTGCTCTGAGGACTTTGAGGCGATTTTTCATCTGTACCTCCTATGGCCTAGAAACGTCGACAGCATAAAAGTAATGCCCATCACAAAATAAATATGAGAAATACGTGGGGTAAAGGTAAATAAGTCAGCCGCAACAAACAATAGTTCATAACAAACACCAAAAACTAAAATCACGCCTAACGTAATAGCAGCACTTTCCAAAAATATTTTGCGACCCAGTTCGTCTAGGCTATTTAGATGTTTTATGTTTGCCATTATCATAAAGCCGCCTGCGCTTAAATTAAGCACTACAGCAATAATTGTGAATGTGGCGCTGAAATCCCAAATAAGCTTTGGACCAAATGCAAGTAAGGCGGTGGTAATAAGCCAAATGCTAGTGTAAAGAGCAAGTTGCTTATTACTCTTTGTTTCGTTTTCTGAATAGCTTGGTTGACTTTGTTCGTTCATAATCATTTCCTAATGTAAAGTTTTGATGACTAAATGTAAAGTAAGATTAACCTTACTCTTTTATTTTTTTGTGTCAAGTGTATTTTACATAAAGACGTGTTTATTTGATACTGATGCAATATCCTTTATATATCGTTATAGTATTAATATACTATTGGTATACAGCCATTAACTTACATTACCCCAAGTTACTAATGACATGAAAGCATTTGAAATATTTTGGATTTTTTTAAAACTAGGCCTGACCAGTTTCGGTGGTCCGGTGGCGCATTTAGCGTATTTCAGGCACGCTTTTGTAGAAAAAAGGAAGTGGTTTAGCGAAGCACAATATGCGTATTTATTGACTATTTGCCAAACTATTCCGGGGCCAGCCAGCAGTCAAGTGGGCTTTGCTATAGGCTTACTTCGAGGAGGTTGGCTAGGCGCAATATCTGCGTTTATTGCATTTACACTGCCTTCGGTGGTGCTGTTACTCGTTTTTGCTAATAGTCTTAGCTTACTCGATTCGTCTATAGGTAAAGCAAGTTTGCATGGCTTAGGCATATTGGCTTTTATTGTGGTAATGCAGGCCGTTATAGGCATGAGTAAACAACTTTTAATATTGCCTGTCTCGTGGATTATTGCGACAGTTATGTTTGGCTTGGTGCTATTAACGAACGCGCTTATGTGGCAAATACTCGGTATATTAATATGCGCAATAGTGAGTAGTGTATTGGCTAAGGGCGATTCTCACGACAAGCAAAGCCCCACGTCTGTCTTACCGGTCTTTTCATCTTTCCCCCACCAATTTTCGCTAAAAACAACTTGGATTGCAGGTGGGCTTTTCATTGGCTTATTTATAATATTAATAGGCAATCCCTTTAATGTGAGTCAATACTTGTATGCGCAAGCTCCAGCTTATTATGCCTCGGGCTCGATGGTTTTTGGAGGAGGGCATGTCGTGTTACCTTTTTTGGAACAAACCACAGTGGCACAAGGCTTAGTTACCGAAGATGTATTTTTAGCGGGCTATGGTGCAACGCAGGCTGTGCCCGGGCCAATGTTCTCCTTTGCTGCCTATTTGGGCTACATGGGTGAGCTGCATCACCAACTCTTTACCCCAGGCGACCCAAATTTTATTAGATCGCTTATAGGTGCTTTTTTTGCCACTTTATTTGTTTTTTTACCCGGGTTTTTGTTAGTTAGTGCAATATTACCTATTTCTCAAAAGCTATTTGTTTACCCTAAGGTGAGGCGTGCGTTTTTAGGGGCTAATGCTGCCGTGGTTGGCTTGCTCGCGGCAACATTGTACGATCCTATTTTCACCCATGCTATACAAAGTAATCACGACTTGGTGATTGCGGGCATTGGCTTTGTAGCGCTTACTCGATTTAAAGTGCCCGTGTTAGCTATTGTTTGTTTCTGCGTGGCGTGCAAAGTTTTGGCTGCGCAATTTTTAACATAACTTTTAACCATATTATCGATAAAGGTGCGTAGGTAAATTGCTGTCATCGGGAAAACCGATCAAAGCGACAATTTAAACAACATTTTCATTCTATGCAATAATTTGTAAAATCCTCCCCTATTAGCAAAAGCGTTGTCGTCTTTATTATTTACAATAATTAAAATTACTCGCTATAACAACTAAAAACAATCAAGGATTCACTGAATATGAAATTGAAAAGAACCGCACTTGCGTTGGCTTTACTAGGGTTTACAAGCGCGAGTATTGCCCAATCTGCGTTTAGTTTTGTCACCAAAACAGATATGAAAGCACCCACCCATGTTGTATTTGTAGACGATATTGAAAATTTAGATGGCGCTGCAGCAACGCTAAATACTGCTTCTAATGGTCAACTTTTAGAATTATTAACACTCAACGAATTTGAACCAAGCCTTGGCAACGTTCAACATTTGCAAATGGTTGCAGGCCTTGAGTCATTATTAGTTGTTGGCAGTCAAGATGAAGACGGTTTAAGTGCACCTCAACTGCAAGATTTAGGCGGTGTTATTGCGTCAACATTGTCATCAACCACCGAAATCGTAGATGTGGCAGTGCATATTGATAATCTGACAACTGCTGTCGCTACACCTAGTGCACTCATTGCCAGTGGTTACCATATGCGTGATTACAGCTTCGACAAATACAAAACAAAAAAAGACGATGGGCGTTCAACGGTTACGCTAGTAACCAGCAATGCTGACGAGGCTAAAAAACATTACCAAAATGATTTGCGGTTTGTTGCGCAAGGCGTTCACTTGGCACGTGATATTGCAACAGAGCCGGGTAACAATATGTACCCCGAAGTGTTTGCTACCCAAATTAAGGCATTGTTTAAAGGCGTTGATAACGTAAAAGTAAAAGTGCTTGACGTAAAAGATATGGAAAAGTACAACATGGGTGCACTACTTGGCGTAGGTAAAGGCTCGGTACATGATCCTCGTTTAGTCATTATAGAATATTCAGGTGGTGATAAAAATGAAGCGCCTATAGCACTTGCAGGGAAAGGGATAAGCTTTGATACTGGAGGCATTAGCTTAAAAGGTAACGACGGGATGTGGGCAATGAAATCGGATTTAGCCGGCGCATCGGCAGTTGCCGGAACGATGCATGCTATTGCGAATCGAGGTGAAAAAATCAATGTAATCGGTTTAATGGCCATGGCTGAAAATATGCCCAGTGGCGATGCCATTAGACCGGGCGATGTACTTGAAACTATGCAGGGCACCAGCATAGAAATAATGAGCACCGACGCCGAAGGCCGCTTAGTACTGGCAGATGCTGTTTACTATGCTCAGCAAGAATACAAACCAAGTATGTTACTTAATATTGCTACTTTAACTGGTTCAGCAGCGCGTGCTCTTAGCGATGAATATGCAGCGGTCATTACTCGCGATTTCGATTTGTCGTCGCAAATGATGGCCGTGGGTAAACGCTCTGGTGAGCATGTGTGGCCTTTACCGCTTCACGCTAACCATTTTGAGCAAATAAAGTCGCCTATTGCTGACATAAAAAATTCAGGTGCGGGCAACCCTGGTGCAAGTGTTGCAGCAGCGGTTATTGGTACTTTTGTTGATGAGTCATTGCCTTGGGTGCACTTAGATATAGCGGGTGTAGATTGGTTAAGTGACAGCATAGATGTAGCACCAAAAGGCAGTCAAGGCTGGGGTGTGCGCTTTATGGACCAGCTTGTAAGAGAACAAGTGAAGTAGTATTAATGAGAGCGCTATTGTTTACGTGCTTGGTTTAAAGCGCGTAAACAGATAACATTTAAATAAACGTGCGAATTATTGCAAACCCTATCAAGGTGAAAGGTACCGACACAACGGTACTTATTGCAATAATTTGCGCTGCAAGTTCATGGTTACCGCCAATTTTACGCGCCATTACATAACTTGCCGCTGCCGTTGGGCTAATTGCCATTAAAAACACTACCATAAGCGGCATGCCTTCTATACCTACAAATATTGCTATCCCAACAATAATGATGGGGTAAAATATGCATTTAACGACAATACTAAATATTCCCGCAATGCCATTTTGTCGCATAGTCGAAAAGCGCAGTGCCGCGCCTGTGCATAAAAGTGCCAGAGGTAAAGTAAGTTGAGCAAAGTACTCCGCACTATTTGTCATAATGGCAGGTAATTCGATTGATAATATTGAGACCAACAATCCTGCAATGATAGAAAGAATGATGGGGTTAGTGACAATGTCTTTGCCTATTTTACCGTAAGATGTTTCTTTATTTTGAAACACGTTAAGCACGGCAACCGACAGCAGGTTATACAAAATAGTGAGCCCACCTAAATACACCGAACCATATGCCAAACCTTCGCTGCCGTATGCGTTGGCGCAATAAGCGAGCCCAACTATACCCATGTTAGAACGAAACGAACCTTGGATTACCACGCCACGGTCTTCTTTGTTTTTTATTAACAAAGGTGTAAGCAGCAACATGGCAAAAAACACTAATAAAGTTCCACCCATGCCAACCGAGATGACTTTAAAATTAGTGAGTTGACCTACGGAGCTAGTACTAATGGTGCTAAATAATAAGGCGGGTAGTGCGAAGTTAAACACAAGGCGCGAGGCTTTTTCAACGAAATGATCGTCTAAGGTGCCGTATTTATAAAGGCCGTAGCCGAACGCAATCATTAAAATAACGGGCCCAATCACGGAAACCGCAAAGGTCATGAAGTCTAAATTGGGCTGCAAGGGCTTTGTGCCTTATGTTTATGTAGTTAAAGCTTATCTATATACTTTAATATACTACCAAATGCACGCGCTCCGTTCTTTTGTATTTTTTTGTCGAAGTAAAGTGGACCGAGTAAGAAGGTCGTTATTGTGCCTTTTGAAAGCCAGCGCACATCAGTTTTATCATCGTTTTGGCTTAAGTGCACCTCACCTAAATGATGATCGTAAGGAAGAGGCTTTGAGAACACAACTTTGTACCCTAGTACGGCTGTTTTATTGCCGTCTTCTTGATCATTGTTGGGGGGTTCAAAGCGGACAATTTCTTCATGCAGCGTGCCGGCGCCCGCTACAACTTCTCGCACCGCACCCAAGCCGTTTTTATGTTCTGAACCTTCCTTTATTAAGCTAGATTTATCTATCCCTTTAAACTGTGAATAGTTTGCATGGTCGCTTATAAGTTCAAACACCTGTCCAATAGGCTTGTTAATGGTGCGCTCTGCTATAATATTAAACATTACTTACGATACTCTTATCTAAGCTCTCTTCTAAGTATTTTACCCACCGTCGATTTAGGTAATTCGTCTATTACATTAAATTCTTTAGGAATTTTATAGCCGGTTAAAAACTCTCGGCAGTGAGTAGAAAGTTCGCCTTCGTCTAAGGCTTCACTAACGGTTATATATGCACATACACGTTCTTGTGAATGATCATCGGGTTTTCCCACAACTGCGGCTTCAATTACCTTGGGGTGCCTGCATAATACATCTTCAATTTCGTTTGGATAAACGTTAAAGCCCGACACTATAATCATGTCTTTTAAGCGATCTACAATTTTAATACAGCCATCGGGTAATCTCACGCCTACATCGCCTGTTTTAAAATATCCATTGGCAGTCATCACTTTTGCGGTTTCGTCATCTCGCTGCCAATATCCGCGCATAACTTGTGGGCCTTTGGCGGCTATTTGGCCTTCTTCGCCATCGGCTACTGGCTGGTCGTTACTATCTAACAATTGAATGTCGGTATGCTCAAGAGGCAAGCCAACGCTTCCTATGACTTCTTCTCCTGGCACGTTAAACGCAAGTACGGGGGCTGTTTCTGAAAGTCCGTATCCTTCCGTAACAGAGCAGCCAGTGGTGTTTTTCCACAAATCGGCTGCCGAGCCTGTTAACGCCGTACCACCTGACATCGTTAAGCGTAGCTGTGAAAAATCGAGCTTGGCAAACTCAGGATGTTGGCACAAGCCCATAAATAATGTGTTGATACCAGCAAAGGCGGTAAACTTGTGTGGCTGTAAAGTCTCTATAAAACCGTTAATGTCGCGAGGATTTGGGATCAATACAACCAAGGCTCCTTTGGCGAAAAAGGTCATCATACATACCGTAAATGCGTATATGTGATACAGCGGTAATGGGCATATTACTACCTCTTCGCCATCAACTAAGGTTTTTCCTAGTCTTCTTAAGGTTTGGACACTGTTGGCCAGTACATTTAAGTGACTAAGTTCTGCCCCTTTCGATACACCTGTTGTTCCGCCGGTGTATTGAAGTATGCAGGCGTCGTCCAGATTTGTAGAGGTACGATTAACGCTTTGGCCAGTGGGGACTGTCGTAAATATCTCTGCATAACACGGATAGTCAACCGAGCCTACTGGCTTGTTGTCTAATAATTGTGTAGCGCTGGTCACAATAACGGTATCTATATTAACGCTTTGTGCAATTGATTCATATTTCGGTAAAAGATCAGTTAATATGACTAATGCAGTGGTGCCGGAGTCGTTGAATTGGTGCTGCATTTCTGTGGGTGTATATAGTGGATTAGTATTTACCACGACCAAGCCAGCACGCAGTGCGCCATAAACGGCAATTGGGTGCTGAATTAAATTGGGAAGCTGTATCGCTATTCTATCGCCAGGCTTAAGTTTGGTATGGTTTATTAGGTAGTTGGCAAACCGTGCCGACAAATCATCCATTTCCGCAAAGGATTTGGTTTGCCCTAATGCAGTGTAACAAGGTCGCTGTGCATATTTTTGAAAAGTCTCTTCAATGTAATCGGCTAGGCTATGAATATGAGCAGGAACTAAACTCTTTACGACTGACGCTTGTTGGGTTGAATACATAATATCCTCAATGCACAAGTGCAAATAATGCAGGTTAAACTAAGAAATAAGCTAAAAATATAAGTGATACACCTCTAAATTTAACACTATTTTTACAATTTGGGATCATTACACTTATGATGAGTGCGTTATTAATTTGGTGAATGCGGATTTTGCTATAACTTCTTACTATCCGAAAGTCGTAATCGCATAAAACATAAGCCGCCTAACAAACCAGCGATAATTTGTAGCATAACGCCAAAACCAGAGCGAGCATCGGCTATTAAAGTAACGCCTAATACAGGTTGCATTGCGATTTAAATAACCGCCATAGTGAAGCCGCCAGCAATGAAATATAAATAATATGAATTTAGGGGTGTATACGTTTTTATTATCTTGGCGATAATAAACCCAATTGCTAGGCCTATTGCTATAATCGCGCCGTAGCTGGAGAACAAGCCGATTAAGTCTTGCCACGTCATATATATTCGTTTTGACCATGTAATATCGATATTAAGATTACTCAGTGCTAACAAGACCATTTGCATTATGCACGCGAGTATAAAAGTCACGATGGTGGTGAGTATAAAATGTTGCAATAAAAGAAGTTTCTCTATAAAAGTCTTAGTTGTAGATAATTATGTGCGTACTAATATTATTCACTATAGTAGTGTTTTTTTGTTGCGAGAGGCAAGTGCATAATGAATTTTGAGGTAATGAGAAAAGTAATGCGATTACAATCACAAGATGAATCAACCTTATTTCCTATTTTATCGTTCCTTATTTTCATCCTTACTTTCGCGATGATGCATTACCCGACTACCGCGAATCCAGACGAAGCGAAACCTACAAAAAGTGAGATCGAAGATACTCTTACATTGAAAGCTCTAGTTACCAACTTGCCTTCTTCGTGGACGCTAAATATAAGTCCCGATAATTTTTTGTTTGTTACCCACAAAGCCGGCGAGCTAGCTAAATATTCGCTGTCGGGAGATTTACTAGCAAAAGTTGATTTATTGCTAAATGGCCTTTATTACAAAGGGCAAGGCGGTTTATCTGCGATTGCTTTTCATCCTGATTACGCGAGTACTCCTTGGATTTACTTATCATATTCATCTGGCAGCGACAGTGCGAATGGCTTAAAAGTTGTTCGTGTACTCTTGGGAAGTACACCGTTAGCAAGTGGAGAGCTTGCAACAATTAACAACAAGCTGAGCGTTTATCGAAAAGAAACTATTTTTGAATCGTTAGATTTGCGCGGCACGGCGGTTCACTATGGCGCAAGGCTCGCTTTTATGGCTGATAATAGTTTACTGATTAGCACAGGCGATGGATTTGACTATAGAGAGTCGGCGCAGAAAAAATCCTCAGACATGGGCAAAATACTTCGCCTTGCCGACACTGACCGTATTCCTAGCAATAACCCTTTTGTAAAAGCCGAAATATTTTTTGAAAAGGCAATTTACAGCCTAGGACATCGTAACCCGCAAGGCTTAATTGTAATGCCAAATAACCAGGTTATTGCCAACGAACATGGCCCTGCTGGTGGCGATGAAATTAATATAATAAAGCCAGGCTATAATTACGAATGGCCGGTTACTACCCAAGGTAAAGACTATATTGGCAGCTTAATTACTCCTTTCACCCGATACGAAGGCATGCAGCAGCCCAACATTAATTGGACACCTTCTATTGGGCCATCAGTGATGGTTTTTTATGGCGCTGATGCGTTACCACCTTTTGCCAACAGACTTCTCGTTACGTCGCTAACATTAAGCAATTACATGGGCTTGTATTAAACGGCGACTTGATTGAAGATGAAGTTATTTTTTTGCCGACAGCCAACATAGAATGCGCGAGGTCGCCGTATCGAGCGACGGGCGAGTATTCTATTTTGTCTGATGGCAAATTAGCCACTATATTTGAAGTTGTTATGAAGCAGTAATATTGTATTACTTTTGTGAATACTGGGTATAATCGCTATATTGCTGATTGTTATTCATTTTGAGGGTATAAATGTTATACTTTTACCCCAAATTTCTCAATACTGACCATTTTTTTAGCTATACAGCACATGGTTAGCCCATACTAGAGGACTTAAAACGTGTTAGAAGATTATCGTAAGCATGTAGCCGAACGTGCCGCTCAAAATATCCCTCCAAAGGCTTTAAACCCAGAACAAGTTGCGGGTTTAATTGAACTATTAAAGAATCCACCAGCAGGTGAAGAAGAGGTTCTTGTTGAGTTGTTAGCGGAACGTGTTCCTCCTGGTGTTGATGAAGCTGCATATGTTAAAGCTGGATTTTTAAGCGCCATTGCTAAAGGCGAAGAAACCTGCAGTTTAATCAGTAAAGAAGCCGCTGTGCAATTGCTAGGCAATATGCACGGTGGTTACAACATAACGACTTTAGTTGAATTACTCGACGACGAAGATCTTGTTGAGCTTGCGGCTGAAGAATTAAAGCATACTTTGCTAATGTTTGATGCGTTTCATGACGTAGAAGAAAAGCACAAGGCCGGCAACAAATTTGCTACTGAAATTATGCATTCATGGGCCGATGCTGAATGGTTTACATCGCAAGATGATTTACCTGAAAAGATAACTGCTACTGTCTACAAAGTAACTGGCGAAATTAATACCGATGATTTGTCGCCTGCCCCTGACGCATGGTCACGCCCAGATATCCCACTGCACGCCCGCGCCATGTTCAAGATGCGCCGCGACGGCCTTGAGCCTGAAATACAAGGCGAAGTGGGTCCACTTGCACAAATTGACGAAATAAAAGCACAGGGTAATCCTGTCGTATTTGTGGGTGATGTAGTGGGAACAGGTTCATCACGTAAATCTGCAACTAACTCAGTGTTATGGTTCTTCGGTGATGATTTACCAGGCGTACCTAACAAACGTGGCGGTGGTATATGTATTGGCGCTAAGGTAGCTCCTATTTTTTTCAATACCATGGAAGACGCCGGTGCATTAGTATTTGAAGCTGACGTAGAAAAAATGAATATGGGTGATGTTATTGACATTCACCCACTTGACGGCGTTATTAAAAATGCCGCCAGCGGTGAAGTAATTGCCGAGTACAGCTATAAATCACGAGTGCTGTTAGATGAAGTACGTGCCGGTGGCCGTATCAACCTAATCATTGGCCGTGGCTTAACGCAAAAAGCGCGTGAGTCATTAGGACTTGAAGTAAGCGATGTTTTCCGCGTGCCAGAAGTCCCTAAGTCAACGAATGCTGGATTTACACTTGCCCAAAAAATGGTAGGCAAAGCTTGCGATATGGAAGGTATGCGTCCAGGAACATATTGTGAACCTAAAATGACGACCGTTGGCTCACAAGACACCACCGGTCCTATGACTCGCGATGAACTTAAAGATTTAGCGTGTTTAGGCTTTTCAGCCGACTTAACTATGCAGTCGTTCTGCCACACAGCGGCATATCCGAAGCCTGTAGATATTGAAACTCAACACACACTTCCCGATTTTATTATGAACCGAGGCGGTGTGTCGTTACGCCCAGGCGACGGTATTATTCATTCGTGGCTAAACCGTATGTTATTGCCTGATACCGTAGGTACAGGTGGTGATTCACATACACGTTTCCCAATGGGTATTTCGTTCCCAGCGGGTTCTGGTTTAGTTGCTTTTGCTGCTGCTACCGGCGTAATGCCTTTAGATATGCCTGAATCAATATTGGTTCGCTTTAAAGGTAAAATGAAGCCGGGTATTACGTTGCGAGACTTAGTCCATGCCATTCCACTGTATGGCATTAAGCAAGGTTTGTTGACCGTTGCCAAAAAAGGCAAAATTAATGCATTTTCAGGCCGTATACTTGAAATAGAAGGTCTAGAAGACTTAACTGTTGAGCAAGCATTCGAATTGTCAGATGCTTCAGCCGAGCGCTCAGCCGCAGGTTGTACCATTAAAATGTCAAAAGAATCTATTGGCGAATATTTGAAGTCAAACATTACTATGCTTCGCTGGATGATTAACGAAGGCTATGGCGACCCTCGCACAATTGAGCGTCGAGCATTGAAAATGGAAGAATGGTTAGCTAATCCAGTATTAATGGAAGCCGACAAAGACGCTGAATATGCTGAAATAGTTGAAATAGATTTAGCTGAAATAGACGAACCCATTTTATGCTGCCCTAACGATCCTGATGATGCTAAGACCTTGTCGGATGTCGCCGGTGATAAAATAGATGAAGTTTTCATTGGTTCATGTATGACTAATATTGGTCATTTTAGAGCTGCGGGTAAACTTCTTGAACAATTTGGTGGCACCTTACCAACGCGTTTGTGGATTTCACCACCGACTAAAATGGATAAAGCGCAACTAATGGAAGAAGGCTATTACAATATATATGGCCGTGCCGGTGTAAGAACTGAAATGCCTGGCTGCTCATTGTGTATGGGGAATCAGGCCCGGGTATTAGCCGGTGCTACGGTATTGTCTACTTCTACCCGAAACTTCCCTAACCGTTTAGGTGATGGCGCTGATGTTTACTTATGCTCAGCTGAAATTGCTGCTGTAGGCGCTATTTTAGGTAAGATTCCTAGCAAAGACGAGTACATGGAATACGCAAATAAAATAGACTCTATGAGCTCTGAGGTTTTCCGTTATTTGAACTTTGATCGCATGGAATCGTTTAAGAAAGCGGAAGAAGAAGCGAAAGCGAACATTATTCCAACCTTAAATCTGGCGTAAATATAGTTTATATATAGTTTATATATAGTGCAGATAAAGCGAAACTTTGGGCCAGCTAAAGGCAAAAACGTTTAGTATTGTCTAGAAAACAAAAGCCGAGTTTAGTATGTTCACTACTCGGCTTTTTTATTGGAGGAAATACAATGTTATCAAGATTTTCGACATCATTTTTAGTAGCCATTGCGCTGTTTTGTGCAATGAGTCTATCGGCCTGCGCAAAACCCAAAAATTTGGATACCATGACCGATGAAGAAGTCGATGCATGGCTTAAATCGGATGCTAGCGACGACAAAATTCCATTAACAGTTAGTACGACTAATATTCGAGTCGAATATGCAAATACACCAGAAAAACGACAGCTAGGGCTGATGTTTCGGCGCGAGCTTTGTGAAGATTGCGGCATGCTGTTTAAGTTCGATAGTCCTCGAATTGGCAGTATCTGGATGAAAAATACCTTTGTGGCGCTCGACCTTGCTTATATTGATGTGCAAGGAGAGATAGTAGATATTAAGCAACTACAACCACGTGAGCTTATTCCGGTAAAGTCGTCTTCGCAGGTTTTGTATGCACTTGAAATGAACAAGGGATGGTTCTCTAAGCAAGATATTCGTGTGGGTGATAAGGTCGCCTTGCTTCCATAGAGTGTGCTTGTATAGATAGTAATTGCATAGAAAGAAGCTCCAATAAAACGCGGGTTGCGTGGACTACGCAATGTTTTGTTTATCGTCTATGAATGTTAGTCGTATCACATAAATCATAATGCCGATTATTTAAATTTTTTTAGGGTGAAAAAAGCTATATGTCTCAATCGTTAAACGTAGCCAAATTTGGTGGAACTAGTGTTGCGAGCTATCAAACTATTAATAATTGCGCATCCATTGTTATTAATAATGTCCATACCAAAGTAGTGGTAGTAAGTGCGGCTGCCGGAGTTACCAATCATTTAGTGATGCTAGCGAATACCGCGCTCACATCTGAACAAATAACAGATGTCGTAGAGAGTATTCGTAAAATTCAGTTTTCGATTTTGAACAAGTTAAAAAAACCAAGTGAAGTCGACGATAAGCTCTTTAAATTGTTAGATGAGTTAAACGACTACGCGCGTCATGAAGAAATAAACTATCGGGATGATTTAAAAGATGCATTAATGTCTATGGGTGAACGGATGTCATCATTGTTATGTGCTGCAGTATTAAGAGAGCAGGGCGCAAACGCAATTAATTTTGATATACGAAAAGTTATGCGCACCGATGATCGTTTTACTGAGGCCACACCTGACATCGTAAATATTAAGGTATTGTCACAACAATTGCTCGCCCCTGAACTGGCACATCACATTGTCGTTACCCAAGGTTTTATGGGTGCGGATGCGCAGGGAAGAACTACAACTTTAGGACGGGGAGGGTCTGATTTTACAGCAGCTTTGCTAGCCGAGGCATTAGGTGCTGATACTTGTGAAATATGGACCGATGTTATTGGGGTATACACCACCGATCCTAGAATTACCGACAAAGCGCGTCCCCTACCTGAGTTAAGTTTTGAAGAAGCGGCTGAAATGGCTACCTTTGGCGCTAAGGTTTTACATCCCGCTACAATGGAGCCTGCACTAAGACAAAATATCCAAGTATTCGTTGGCTCAAGCAGCGAGCCAGAAAAAGGCGGCACGTGGATTAAACGTAACTGCGAACATGAGCCAGCATTTAGGGCTGTTACCAGAAGAAAAGACCAGGTGTTGGTCACCGTAAAAACACCTAAAATGATGTACGCACAAGGATTTTTGGAGCGAGTATTCCATATAATTGCGAAGCACGATTTGAGCGTTGATTTGATTACTACCTCAGAAATTGCGGTTTCCTTTACCCTTGATAACCCACCCAATTCTATGTCTGAAAAAATGAATAAAGAGACCATAGTTGAACTTAGTAATATTTGTGATGTGGCAATTGAGCGCGATTTTGATGTTGTCACGGTTGTGGGAAATAATATGCACAGTGAAGCAGGCGTATCTTCAAGAGTGTTTGCCGCCATTGGTGATTTCAATTTGCGAATGATTTGTTTTGGCGCAAACGTACATAATTTGTCTTTTGTGGTGAGCAAACATGACAGCGAAGAGATTGTGAAAACCCTCCACAGTGTTTTGTTTGAATAAACTGAATTATTACTAAAGCGTGCGCACTTCCTTGCAATATCTATAAAACTTGGCGTAAATATTGATACGGCTAAACGGCATGGCTAATGATTTGATGCCACTAGCGAAAACGCGATTGACTGGCCATGCTAATTTCGTTAATCTCTGGCCTATGCATGCCGAAAAACCAATCTTCATAATTGCTGCGCCAAGATCTGGCAGCACCTTGCTCTTCGAAACACTGATGCGCCATCAACAATTGTGGTCATTTGGAGATGAAGGGCATGCTTGGATTGAAAAGTACCCTAACTTGCGACCCGTAAGAGGTGGAGTTGCGTCTAATCGGCTAACCGGTGCAGATATCAATGAAGCTTTGGCAGAGCAGCTAAAGCTGGATATGTTACAAGGAATGATAAGTGCTCAGGGTGAGCGCGTTAATACAAATACCGGCGCAATACGCCTGTTGGAAAAGACTCCTAAGAACTGCCTTCGTATTCCTTTCATTGACACCATATATCCAGACGCTCATTACATCTATTTGTACCGAGATCCTAAGGACAGTATCAGTAGCATTATTGAAGGATGGCGCCATCAGCGTTTCGTGACGTATGGCGATGTTCGAATGGAGCATGGCCGCTGGTGTTTTCTTAGACCGCCCGCTTGGCAGGAGATGCTCCGTCGGCCACTAAACGAAATAGCAGCTTTCCAATGGCAAACTTGCCAAGATATTATTCTTGACGATTTGGCCGCTATAGAACGACAGCGTTGGACCTTGTGTGCATTTGATGAGTTTCTCGATGACCCCAAAGGTACAATTAGTCGCCTGCAAAATTTTTGTGAGTTAGATTCAGATTCAGCATTGGAAAAGCATTGCTCATCTGAGTTACCTCTATCTAAATATACCCAAACTGCACCCGCTAACGGAAAGTGGATGCAACATGGAGCAGCTTTAGCTCAGGTGTTCTCATCATTAATACCGACGATTAACCGTATCAACACCTTCGCTGCGGATACCTGGCGATTGGACACAACCATGCCGCCGGCGATTGAAAACCCAAGTGTTAGCAAGCAAGGTAAAACCAGCCGCAATGATCTTTGCCCTTGTGGTTCGGGACGTAAATATAAAATGTGTCATGGGCAACTCGCCTAATAGGAAGCCAGTTATGAAAATGGACAGTGAATTTGTCAAACTCCCGCTTAAATTCGACCTTGAAAGAATGGTTCATGAAGCGAGTCAATTTGAGGAAAGTGTTTGGCAGCCTCACCCAGGCAAACATCCTGGTAATTCGGCATTGCCCCTAATTTCTCATGGTGGTCAAAATAATGATGACTTCAGTGGCCGTATGCAAGAAACGCCGCATCTTCAAAAGTGTGAATACATCAGACAGGTGTGCGCTAACTTTGGGGAAGTGTTAGGCCGCTCTCGATTAATGCGCCTTGCTGGAGGCAGCGAGGTACCAATACATGTTGATGCTATCTATCACTGGCACCGACATGTTCGTATCCATATCCCTATAATTACTAATGAGCAGGTGATTTTTCATTGCGGTACTCGCGAGGTTAATATGAAAGCGGGTGAATGCTGGCTATTCGATTCATGGCGTAACCATAAGGTGGTAAATCACAGTGAAGAGACCCGCATACACCTTGTGTTAGACACCGCAGGTTCTAGTCGATTTTGGGATATAGTCGATAATACTCTCGCATACTACTCCAAGACCGGCGATTACCCGCCGGCACAACGCCTGGATTACACGCCAGGCAAGCAAACGACAATGTTGCTAGAGAAGTATAACCTTACTCCGGTTTTATCCCCAGGGGAAGTTGAAGGCCTTGTTGAAGACATTATATATGAGATGCGTGACAACCAAGCTAACGATCAAGCAAATGTCGATGCATTGGCTAAGCAGATGCTTAGGTTTTGCAAGGACTGGCGAATGATTTTTTCAATCTTTGGCTACGAACAACAAGGCATACCACAGTATCTTGCTCTGCTCAAAAGTACTAAGGAAGCCATGTCGCGTATGCCTTTTGATGTTCAAGTGAAAAACGGCCAGCTATCAAAAACTATTTTGTTTGCACGGGTTTTCAGTGCTGCCATAAGCCCTGTGGTTCGACAGGATTATGACCTAGCACTTAAGGCTTAATGAACATTAAATAGTTAGTTAGTTTGTTTTAATATCAGCTTGGTTTAGAAATTTTTGTAATGGCGCGAGTTCATCGCTAAAATGTTTCCATTTGTTGACCGAACGGGTATGGATTTTTTCACGCACTTGCAATGTGCTAGCGGTTGCACTAGATGCAGGATTTTTCTCGAAATCTAAACAAGCCTGTTCAAATTCCAATCCTAGTTTACCCAGAATTTCTTTAGTGTTGGCCTCTTGCATCGTAACAAGTGACTCGTAGTTGACTTCAATGAGTCGGTCTCCAAGAATAGATTTCCAATGCTTTTGTAAATTATCCTGAGCAACATAATAGTGGCCTAAATCGTCAAGCGAATATGCAAATTTGAAGAATGATTGTTTAAACATAGCAAAACAGGCATCCATTGGATTGCGCTTAAGGTAAATAATTTGAGCGTTTGGAAAGGCTTTTGCAATAAACCCAAGATAAAGATAATTATAAGGATACTTATCGATAAACATAGGCCGGTCTGACAAACGATATTCAACTGAATTCATATAATGTTTTGCTATTAGCAAAATATCTTTTTGAGCTGCACTTTCAATAATGCTTTCATCTACCTCTTGTATTCCGCCCGCACCACTAGCTTGGCGAATAGCCATCTGCATAAAGAATGTTTCGTCGGCACTTTCAACCTGCGAATGAGATGACAAAATACGTTCCACCAATGTGGTGCCGGTTCGAGGCAAGCCCACTATAAAAATTGGTGTCTTAGCCAACGTTTGAGAATGTGTAGAAGGTGTGTTTGCCGAAAGCCAGTCGGCTGTACATGTATTTTTTATTTTCTCAATCAGTTTGATATCATTGGCGACATCATAATTGGCAACAGTTATTACTGCTTCGCCTCCCATTTTGTAATATTCAAATGACTCTTTCCAACGTCCTAAGTCCTCTAATTCTTTGCCTATGGCATAATACATAAAAATATTTTTGTCGGGAGACGATTTTGAGGACGCTAGGATATCTTGCATTTGTGCTATATGTTTATTATCTTTTGCAGTGCCTAACTTTGACAGCTCATAATGATTTCTCTGATGTTGGGGATATTTGTCACAAAGGCTCTTATAAATAGCTGTGGCTTCTTTTACTTTACCTAGCAAAACACCACAAGCTGCAAGATGCTCTCTAAACATGTCAATATCTGGTTGTAGCTGATTAGCCTTTTGGTATAGCGGCCAGGCTCTAGTATGCAGTCCTAGACCTGAAAAGGTCATTGCTGCCATATCGAGATAAAGAGGGCTGTTGTTCAGCAATTGCTCATGATGACAAAGTAAGCCATAGGCATCACCATGCCTCAATAGCAGCAAATATAGCTGCGCCAGCTCAATTGCTGCATCGTAACGTTGAGGACCAAAACTAAGTGCTTGAGCAAAAGCGTCAACTGCCATTTGTGTCCTACCTGAAGCTTTTTGTGCTAAGCCAAGCAGGAAATATCCTTCAGGCTCATTTTTATCAAGCTCTTGAATATTGTGAGCGAGTGAATACACCCTTGCCCAATCTCTTCGCTGTACTGATAGCCTAGCTTGTTGGCTAAGCTGTGATAGATTGTTGCGCATACCCAATTTATCCTTTGCTAATAAGCGTCATTTGAGCGTTTTTTAATTGATTCATCTGAACGCTGTTTGTTATCCAGTGTTCAGATTGATTATTTAATTCCAATACCAGCACGCTCTAAATACTCCTTCAATGGATTAAGCTCATCACTAAATCGTTGCCATTTGTTAATGGAGCGACTATGGGCTTTTTCGCGTATTTGCACGGAACTTGCGGTTGCGCTAGGGGCTTTATTCTTATCAAAGTCTAAGCAGTCCTGCTCGAAATTTAGGCCTAATTTATCAAGCATGATGCGGGTTTGATTTTCAGTATCCGATACCAAAGACTCATAGTCAACTTCTATAAGGCGCTCTTGCAACACTTCCCGCCAGTGCTTTCGAAGTTGATCGTACGATACATAATATCGCCCTAAACCATCAAGAGAATAGGAGAATTTATAGGCCCATGTGAAAATTTGTTTATACATTGAAAAGCATGCATCCATGGGGTTACGTCCAAGATGAATGATGCGTGCGTCGGGCCAAGCCTTGGCAATAAAGCCTAAAAACAAAAAATTAAAAGGTAGTTTGTCAATAAAGAAAGGCTCTTCCCCGAGTCTGTAATTAACGCTATCGATATAGCCTTTCGCGATAGCTTCGAGGTCTTTATTGGCCAATGCTTCTATCATATCAGCATTCATATTGTCGATGCTTTGTACACCGCTTTCTCGACGTAAGACCATTTGCAGAAACTGTGTCTCACCAATTGTGGCTACTTGGGAATGATTTGAAATAATGCGTTCCGTCAATGTGGTACCAGTACGAGGCAAACCAACAATGAAAATTGGAGTTTTTTTATCCGGCACTATATCCGGGACTTTATTTAGCTTTGCAGGTTCTTTATTCAACCAATCAGCATTACAAACTGACTTGATTTTATCAATCAAGGCTATGTCGTCTGCTATGTCATATTTGGCAACATTGCTAACTGCATCACCGCCTTTTTTATAATAGTAGAATGATTCTTGCCATCTTTCTAAATCTTCAAGTTCTTTGCCGAGGGCGAAATACATAAATATATTTTTGTCATCGCTAGTATCAGAACTCTTTAATACATCCAGCATCTGCTCTATGTGCTCCGCATCCTTAGCTTTGCCAAGACGAGCTAATTGATAATGATTTCTTTGGTGATTCGGAAAACGTTTTAGCAATGCCTTATAAATTTTTCGAGATTCTTCAATCTTGCCTAAAAAGACACCGCAAGCAGCGTAGTTTGCTTGAAAGAGATCTACATTAGGTTGCAATTTATTGCACTTTTCATACAAAGGCCATGCTTTTTCGGGTAAGCCAATATCACTGTAAACAGTGCCTGCCAAATCGAGGTACATCGAGCTGTTTGCCAATTTACTTTCATATTTGGCAAGTAGATCCGCAGCCTCACCATTACGCCTGCCTACCGAGTATTGGTTTGCAAGCTCAACGGCAGCATCATATCGGTTCTCATCAAGTTTGAGTGCTTGTTCAAAAGCCTTTGCGGCCTTAATCGGTTTGTTTGAAACCCTTTCAAGCAAACCGGTTAAGAAATAACCTTCAGCATTGTTCTCGTCTTGCTGGAGGATTGAATTAGCACAAGCTGCAACAGTTCTCCAATCTTGATTTCGTACTGCTCGTCTGGCGTGCTCACTCAACTGTAATGCATTTGGCGTCATTTTTTAGATCATTAATTAGTATTCATTAAGGCAAGTATTATCGCAGTAATTTTCGTTAAAAGCATCAGCTTCTTTGGTGATCTCAATCTATCTGCGCAACGCACTTGGTGATTCTTTCTGCAGATATCTCAAAGTCGAAGCCGTATTCTTGTGCTGGCGTTTAGTCCTTAGGAAACTTAACTAAATTTCAATGGAGAATGCTTGTGTTATTAAGGAAATGTGACTGTTATACTGCTATTTTATTAAAGTAGCTCGGACACTATGAATAAGATTACACCTAACATTTCACGCGCAGGTGACAGCTGGGATACCTATTGGCAAGGGACTGGCGATATTGGTGCGTTTACAAATGGTGGCGTAAGTCATCCTGCAATTCGAGCATTCTGGACTGAATTTTTCAATAGTGTTACGCAGACTTATATTCATCCTAAAGTTTTAGATATTGCTAGTGGTAATGGCGCTGTTGTAGATTGCGCGTTGGAAGCTTTCAAAGATATCCCTAATGAGATCACTTCGTTAGATGTTTCGGAGGCGGCAATTAAGAATATTCATACTCGTTTTCCGAACGTTAGAGGCATTGTTTCAGATGCCTGTTCTATTCCTGCACAAGCGGGCAGTTTTGACATAGTGACCAGTCAATATGGCGTTGAATATGCAGGACAAGAGGCAATTCTTGAGGCCGCGCGATTAGTCTCAGACAACGGTGTGCTAGTACTACTTATGCACTGTGACTCAGGTTTTATTCATCAAGAGTGTAAACAAAGTTTGGATGCTGTTAAACGAGCTCAAACGTCAAAATTTATACCCTTAGCAATAAACATGTTCGATGCTGGTTTTAAGTCAATTGGGGGGGCAGACCGTGGCCGTTATGAGCAGGCGGGAAAAGAACTAGCGCCCGCTATTGCAGAGCTTGAATCAATCATGAAGCAATACGGCTCAGACGTGGCTGGTGATACAATTTCTCGACTTTATAATGACGTTGGGCAAATTCATCAAAGGATGCAACATTACGATGTGAATGATGTTTTGACTTGGTTAAACAGAACAAGCGAAGAATTGAATGCCTATATTAAACGCATGTCATCTATGAGTAAATCGGCCGTCAGTACATTGCAGTTTGATCAGATTAAAGATGATCTAATAGCAAAAGGTTTTTCTTTAGAGACAGCAGACAAATTGTTTGCACCAAACAACCAGTTGCCAATGGCTTGGGTGTTAATTGCAAAAAAATGAATCATATGATTTTGGGACCCCACCGCACAAGAAATAGTTACTCGGCATTAGTAACTTAGCGCATATCCTATATAGCTCAATAGGCCTCTCGATAACGGGAGGTTTATTGCCAGAGCTTAGTTGTTAACGCTGAAAGAAACTTAGACAACTCATCGTTCTCCAATATCTCTTTTTCCCTAGTCACTCGCATCTTTTCAAAGTACTTTTAATTCTTAAAAAAAAGGGCCGCTAATAGCGGCCCTTTAACATTCTATAGTTATTACTAACTATTTATTGGTACACCCACTTAAGACGCAAGTAGTATCCTTGGCCAAACAAGCGGTAAGTTGATGGATCAGTATTTGCGTTAAAACCTCTATCGATGAAAGGTGGAGCTTCATCAGTGACGTTAGTTAGACCTGCAGTAATAGTGATGCTGTCATCATAAGTATAACTAGCTACGATATCAGAGTAAAACTGTGATGGTATTGTCTGTTCAAAATCAGGTATACCGAACCCGGTTCCGCCTTTCAATCCGCTTATGAACTCACCTAAGTAGCTAACCGACCACTCATCATTACTCCAGCCAACAGTTATATTAGCTTTATCTTCTGCAAATGAAGCACCTGCATAGCGACCAATAAAGTCATCTACTGGACTACCGGAAAACTGCTCCTGTTCACGAGTTAAAAGATGCGTCCACAAAATGCTCGCATTCAAATCACCAATTTCACTGGCAAAGTTCCAGCGGAATTCAGTATCAATACCGGCAGCAGATTCTGTAGAAACGTTCAATTGAGTATCGATAATGTTATTAATTGAATAATCAGCATTACGAGTAATCAAAGCACACGCTGCCGGATTTTGTGCAACATAACAATCGTCAAGTGTAAATTGAACACCTAATTGACTGATACCTTGATCAAGCTCTATACGCCAGTAATCGGCAATAAATACGAAGTCGTGCTCACCAACTTCTGGGTTCCAAACAACACCAACTGTAAGTGTATCGCCAGTTTCTGGCAATAAGTTCGGGTTACCACCCACCTTAGCGTTAACTTGAGTATCAAGCTGGATGCCCAACTGAGCACAACCTGGTGCTATCGGATCTCCTGCTACTAGCGGTATACATGGATCATTGTATCCCACGAAAGAATCTACTTGACCACCAAATAAATCGCCTATAGAAGGGGCTCTAAATACGGTACCGTAAGTAGCTCTTAACTTGAGGTTATCAAGCGCTGAGAATTCTAAACCAAGCTGATAAGTCGTATCGTCTCCAAACTGATCCCAATCGTCGTATCTAAGACCACCTTTTATTGCAAGGCTTTGCTCGCCGTTGTCAAATATGGGGGCGTAAAATTCACCAAATATTGCATTGTTAACCAATGTACCAAAGGTACTTGCACCCACGTTACCTGTTACAGCACCAATAGTTTTAGCTGAGTCAAGTATTACAGCAAGGTCCTGTTTCCAGTAGCTATAACCAAGAGCCCAACCTAAATCGCCGCCGGGTAACTCCATTGCTATACCGCTAAGGTTAGCGCCTGCAGTGCGCTGATCTTGTTGAACCGTATCAATCGTGTCTAGTGATACATAATCAATCATTTCTTGAGTCAATGTAGTAACAACTGGGCTACCACCGGCATCAACAACACCACCACCAAATAGGTTAAGCGGCACACAGCCAGTGATCAGAGTACCGGGATTAACATTGCCATCGGCACCAATACTTGAGTAACATTCAGGAGATCCATCGCTGTTCAAATCTGCTGATGGGCCTAAAGCGTTAAACAACCGCGATCCTGCAAACTGCCCGAAATCTTGACCTTGGTTACTACGATGCCCTTCGTTAACGAATACATCCCAGTACAAGTCGTCACCAATTACACCTTCAAGACCAGCACTCCATTGGTACTGAGTAATGGTTTGTTCGAAACGTCTATTTGTTTCAATCATTCGACGACGAGGATTAACTACTGGTTCATAGATTAACGCAGTGCCATTTGCAGCATTGTATGTATCTACTGCGCGGCGCAAATAGTAGTTATTTGGTGAAACACCTGTAAAGGGTACAGTTCCAACCGCTAATCCAGTTTCGTCATCTATACTCGGATCATCATAAAAGCCATCATGCATTGGGTCACCACCAGTAAACGGTAGGGGTGCCAACTGCTGTGCTGAAGTACGCTGATTACCACGAAACTCTGCGTTAAAGCTAACAGTATCCGTTAGCTCAAAGTTTGCTTGAGCAAAAATATTTGTTCTTTCATATGGGGTCTGAAGATAGTTAACCGGCGCATA
Source organism: Acidiferrobacterales bacterium (assembly GCA_964195425.1). Taxonomy (GTDB): domain Bacteria; phylum Pseudomonadota; class Gammaproteobacteria; order Enterobacterales; family Alteromonadaceae; genus Glaciecola. The sequence continues at coordinate 106,792 of CAXMOM010000016.1, read as the reverse complement.
GTTATAAGTACGGCCATCATGAGGAACCATCAAACCAACTTCATTTGGAGATGTTGCTGGATCACCAATAAGGAATGTACCTTGACTATAAAAAGGTAGACGACTCTCAGGAATACGTGATGACCCTACTGGGTAACAACCACCTGTTGGCGTGCCATCATACGGCGCCGCTACTTGGGCTTCACATCCCGCAGGATAGATGTAGAAAGAGTTCTGCATGTAATCCCAAGGCGTATCGCGTTGGAATGCTTCCTTTTGTTCTACTCGTTCAGCTCCGAAGACAAAATTACCATCGTCGAATTGTTTACCAACAATAACAGAGAATGAGTCCTGTCCGCCGCCATCAGTGTCGTTCCAATCAGATGTTTGAGCAGTTACTTCAACACCATTGAAGTCTTTACGAGTAACGATGTTTACAACACCAGCCACCGCATCCGCACCATAAACAGCTGATGCACCATCTTTTAGGATTTCAACTTGCTCGATCATCGCTGCAGGAATAGCTTGGAAATCACCGCCATCTACAACACGTTTGCCGTTAACTAGCGTAAGTGTACGAGCTGTTCCCAAACCACGAAGGTCGATTTGTACTGAACCATTACCGCCATTGTTCGTGGTTGTACCGATGGGTGAGCCAGACATTGAAGGAATGCTCTGAAGAAAATCACCAATATCAACCATACCGGAAGCTTCTATAGCAGAACGGTCGATAATTGTAACCGGGCTTGCACTTTCAATATCAGTACGTTTAATACGTGAACCTGTTACCGAAATCTTTTCCATTGATTCTGCGGTATCTTGCGTTTCTTGTGCTATAGCTACATTTGATAGACCTATAGCTGTGGTAGCAACACCAACTGCCATAGACATACGAATCGACTGAGTCAATTTTGAATTTTTAAACATTTTGTCTCCCTAGACATCAATTTGTGTATATTTTTATGTATATTTAGTCGTTTATACGACTTTTTAATATGTAAGAGGATGTGAACCTCTGACGGGACTATACACCCTGTCAATGCAATCGGTCAAATGTGGGAATTATACCCTGACGCAAAAACGCGACAATACTCACGGCAAGAAGCTACACGCTAAGATATTGCTTGAATTAGATAGACGTTCTGAGGAATTGATTGTAGTTAAGAAGGCTGCATAGTTGGATATAAATGTACCTTACAGTCACGCTATAAATAACTGTAAACACGAGTAAAACACAAAAAATTAAGGTTTATTGAATAGCGCATGTATACGGTTTCGTTTTCCATTTGAAAAAATTTAACTTAGTTGGATATGTCGTTTATTGAACGTTATCTCATATATTGAGATTTTGTACTAAACTTTGTTCTATTTTTTCTGTGGCCAGTGCTCATCTCGCCCGAAACACTTCATACGGGCGAGAAATGATACGATATTGCAACGACATGCATTACAGCACGAATGGACGTAAACGTGCTCGTCTTTTATTCACCAGTATTCTTGTCCAAGAATTCGAGTACGCCATTATATAAGATATCCCTTCCTTCTTCGTCAAATACACCATGACCACTATTACTGAAGTTTAAATATGGTACTTCTTTGCCCACACTTTTAAATCTCTTCAACATGGTTTCCGCATTTATTACAGGTACTCTGGAGTCTTTTTCACCATGAATTAACATCACGTTTGCCTTGATTTTATCGGCGTGATTAACCGGCGAAAACTCGTTCAACTGCTCCTTATTTGTGCCTATAACCTTATTAAGGTATGCCTCACCACCCATTAAATTCATAACGTCGCTTTCAGAATAAAAATAATTTAGATCATAAAGACCGACATACCCAATGGTACATTTAAAAGTGTCAGGTGCCCGTACGGCCGACATTAGGGCTGCATAGCCACCATAGCTTGCGCCATATAAGCACATGCGGTTCTCGTCAATAGGATAGTTATTAATAGCATGTTGAGTGCCGTCAAGAATGTCTTGAATCATCTTTCCACCCCACTGCATATGGCCAGCTCGTTCAAACTTGTTACCGTAACCGCCGCTGCCGCGATAATTAATTTGCAATACCGCATAACCGCGACTGGCAAATAACTGTACCTCGCTGTCAAATGACCAGTAGTCTCTAACCCCGTGAGGCCCGCCGTGGATCATCACCACCATTGGGGCTTTTTCGTTTTCAGCTAAATTGGTGGGTAATGTAATATATCCGTTTATAAAGAAGCCATCGTTGGTAGTGAATTTAATGGGCTGCATGCTCGCCATTTGAGTTGGATCAAGCCATGAACGGTTAGCCCACAAAAAACTAGCGTTGTTAGTGACAGTGTTAAATAAAAAGTACTCGCCAGGATTTACATCACTTTTAACGTGCACGAGAGCAAGCTCTCCACTTTGACTGGTAATTGAAACCTGCTGGCTTGAAAATGCATCAACTAATAGTTTATGCAGCTTTGCAGTTTTACTGGCGCCGCCCGCATAGCTATAGGCAACTTTGTTGGGAAATGTAAAACCTATAACTGGCTTGTCGAGTTCTTTATCCCAAGTGAGGTTTTCAACATCTGCTGTTAAGTCACTAAAGAGTTGTGTGTAGGCACCGCTTTTTAAATCCAGCTCAAACACTGTACTAAATTCTGCTTCCCCAACTCGACCACGGAAATAAACATTTTTACCATCTTTACTCACCCCAATTGGCACATGGTTTTTTACTTGCTCATTATCAAGATTAGCCCACGGGGCATCATCATTATCGCGATAAGCGAATTCGGTTTCGAACTTTTCGTTTCTCCAACGAACAAACCTAACCTGCCCATCTTCATTGGCAAACGGCCTTGCGCCCGGGAAAGGCAGTGTTTCTATTTTTCTCTTTAGCCCAGTGTAAATATTTAGGCGGCTAATAATAGAGTGATTTTTGCGGGTGTCATAAAAAAAAGTTCCCTCTAGTGTCCAAGGATATTCAACAATAAGAATTTGCTTTTCATCATTAACTAGCTTGCTAATAATTTCTGGTGTTGCCTTGGTATCTTCACGTTTCTTAATTCTAGATCCGAGTGTGCTCTCGCCGGCTCTGTACCCGTACAACATCTCAGCCTTGGTACCATCAATATTGGTGGCGAACAACTCGCCTGTGGCTATAGGAGTATCAGAATAATAAACAGCTTCTCTAAATTGATATACAATGCGATCGCTGTTTATCCAGTAAGCTGAATGAATTTCATCACCGCTTTTGGGTTTAACGCCGCCCACAATTTTCATGCTTGCGGTGTTTAAAAAGACCAGATAGACACGTCCGTCAACACGCACGCGTGACGCAATATGTTTGCCATCTGGTGACAATTCCATATTGAGGTAATCGCCATGTTTTACGAAGTCTGTAACGGGGATTTCGGTAGATATTACATTGAATGAAGCGAAAAAAAACAAAAAAGCAATGACTCTGATCATCACTGATAATCCTTGTTATGTTGGCGACAGCAAAAGTGTTGCCTGCGTCGCATTCCCTTTGGTTTGTGCCCAACAGTATCAAACTATTTGGTAAAGTTCGAATGTTTGATGCATTTATAATTTTACTACACACTTTATTTGAGTACACATAACACAGAATATTTATAGACACTTTCATACAATGGCTACTGATCATTACAACCCAATCGAGCCCGTGTATTTGACTAATTCATTTTGAAAACCTTGCCAACAATGATAAGTAATTGCTAGGCTACACCTATAAAAGAACTAAAGATTGCAATACTATGACTGAAGTTTTTCAAGATTTTTTACCGCAAGCACATTTTAATGACATCAAACGCCTGCTAATGACTAACATGATTCCTTGGCATTATTCTGATCATGTAGTGTCATCTGAAAAACACTTTATGTTTGGACACACTTTCATGGACAATGGAAAAGTGGTTAACCCAAATATGTTTGAGCCCGTTCGAGGTATGCTTCTTCCTATGCAAGACAAGGTCAAGTTCATAGGCGTAAGCCGAATTCGTGCTGTCTTGTATACCAATCAAGGTCACGAAGTAATACATCCGACACATGTTGATATACCACTAGACTCAGGAGTGTCTGATAAATTTCGGATTGGTATATTTCACGTTAATAGTTGCAATGGCAAAACGGTCGTTGGTGATCAAGAAATCCAATCCAAAGAAAACCAACTTATAATATTTAAAAATGTACCACATTATGGAACGGTTCAAACTGATACCGAAACCAGAGTCGTCATTAACTTTGCGCTACGTATTAAATAATTATTTTTGTAACGTTTTTTTAAATCTTCCTTCCTACAAAAAGTGTAGCCCAAAAGGTTTTCACAAATTTTGTTACATCTTGACATCCTATGTTACATTTTTAAATGTCACTATTGAGCTGTAGCCTAAATAATAAGGAAAGCCAAGGTGAAAAAATTATTCTTACTAGCAGCAACAACTTTTAGTCTTTGTTCGATGACAGCTAATGCTGCAACAACTTTTGAAGTAGCAGAATTTAATAGAGCAACAGAATTAAGCAGTTCGGCCGTTCGGGTCAAGAATTACGATCGTGCCGTTGAGCATCTCGATTTAGCATCTAAACTTGGAAATAAGGTATCTCAATTTACACTGGCCTTGTTATACATGGAAGGCTTAGGTGTTGATCAAGATTACACGCAGGCGTATCTGTGGTTAAATGTAGCAGCAGAAGTTAACGAAAAAAAGTGGAGAATAGTAAGGGACCAAATTCATAGTGCTCTTACTGATGAACAAGTTGTTGCTTTAGCACCGCTTGTGGCTGATTATATAGCAAAATATGGCGCCAAAGCTCAGGAAGTAAGTTGTTATAGAAGATCAGCAACTGGGAGCAATCGCAAACTTATGCAATGTACGAAATATCTTACCCCTGGACGTTAGGGCTACTTTAATTCAGATATAGTGTTTATTGTTCTTGTGCGCTAGGCGAGTTTACATTATGAGGACTATTCTTGTTAGGTCATCACGCACAGAAAAAACTACAAACGGCCTCCCAACTGCTGCAAAGAGGCCGTCCGGATGAAGCGAAGGAACTAGCTGCCCAGGTTTTGGCCGTTAATCCAAATAGCGATGATGCTGCGCATCTTCTTGCCCTTTGTAGTAAGGCAAAGGGCGACGCGGTGAGTGCGGAAACGTATTTTCGTAAAGCGATCAAACTGAACAAGCTGAATTTTTACATAGTCGGTAATTTTGCCAACTTGCTTAGCGGTATTGGCCGATTCGATGAAGCACTTGAAGAATATCAAAAAACAGTAAAGCTTAACCCTGCTTTTATAAATGGCTGGGCGGGTATGGGCGCAGCAGCGAGTAATGTTGCTAAGCCACAGCTCGCTGAAAAAGCTTACCGGCAAATTATCAGACTACAGCCAAATAACACACTTGGTTGGCACGGGCTTGGCAGCGCGCTGCGGGCTCAAGACAAGATTTTTGAAGCCGCTGACGCCTTTGAGAAAGCGGTCATCCATGACCCAATGAATGCCGCGGCGTGGATTAATCTTGGTGTTGTAAGACGGCTGCTCGGTGAGCTCGACGCTGCCCTTCACTGTTTCAATAAGGCTGAAGGTGCTGGTTTTAATGGTCCAGAGTTATTGGATGGTCGAGCCTCTGTGTTACTCGATCAGGGTAAAGCGCAAGACAGCATCACTGTATACCGGAAGATATGCAGTGATTTCCCCTATTATACTGAAGGTCATGATGCCTTGGCGCGAATTCTCTATGAGAATGATCCGACTATCGATGCGGTTGATGAACTGCGTAGCGCCGTTGTGAATCAAAAAGAAAACATAGCCCTGCATTTTAAGTTAATAAATCTATTATATGAGATGGAGCGCTACGACGAGGCTCTGAAGGCTCTAAACTTTGCCAGCAACATAGCCAACGTTCAGCCGATGCTAGTAAGCTCAGAAGCTAATATCCGCGAAGGCATGGGTGAATTTGAGCAGGCTGGAAAGTTGTTCGATAGAGCGATAGGATTGCAACCTAACGACGTTAACTTGATACTTTCGTATGTGCGACACCTGATAAGAATCGGCGATATTGACCGCGCAGATGAGCAAATAGGAAGAGCCGTAATACTTGACCCCAACCATCAAACTGCATGGGGCTACCAAGGTACTATTTGGCGGGTGATGGGCGATGCCAGAGAAGACTGGCTGCATGGCTATGATAAATATATTCGAGCTTGCAACATCGACATACCCGATGCATTTTCTTCTACGGAAGATTTTTGTAAAGCTCTCGAAGCGGTGCTTCGGCCTTTGCATGTCTCTCAAAATGAACCGGTGAACCAATCTCTAAGACAAGGCAGTCAAACTAGCGGCAATCTTTTTGGCTTGCAAAATCCGATGATTGTTCAGGTAAAAAAGGCGCTGAGAACCACATTGCTCGCATACACTAAACAATTGCCTGACGACCCGACTCATCCTTTTTTGCGAAGAAAGAGCGATATGATTCGATTCGCAGGCGCTTGGTCGGTGCTGCTAAAAGAATCTGGCCATCATATCAATCATACACATTCACAAGGCTGGTTGAGCTCAGCGTTTTATATCGTCCTGCCATCGAGTGTTGAGATGGAGACGCAGAACAACGAGGGCTGGATTCAATTTGGTCAGCCGCCGCTCAAACTAGGGTTAAACTTGGAACCTAAAACTTATATCAAGCCCAAAGTTGGCAGCTTAGCGCTTTTCCCATCTTATACCTGGCATGGAACGGTACCCTTTAGCAAAGGCACAGAACGCATGACCATTGGCTACGATGTGGTGCCGAGCTAATAGACATGGCTAAATCCAAACCGACGTTTACTACTCAAAGCTATGGAATCTACGATGGTTGGAAGGGTAGCGGTAAAACCCTGCCAAAGAGCAAACAATCTACGTTACTTATTCCGGCTGAAGTTGATATTGAGTTTGGTCTCATTGTGCGGGCCCAAAAAGCTAAAGGTTTAATCCTTCATTGGCGTATTGAACACCCTGATATTACCGATGAAAAGGGAATGCCCATGGCACCCTTTGAGGGCGAGGTACAGGTTAGAAATAACGACTGGCAGTTTTACTTAGGTGATACTATATGGGCGCCTGAGTTTGACAAGCTTGGTTTGTGGAGTATGACTATAATGTATGACGGCGTTAACGTGGCATCAAAAACGTTTGAAATAACTAATGAAATTAATACTCAACAAGAAGCTAACTTTTGGAAAAAACGCGGCTTTTAAAAAATACACGCCATCAAGATATTCGCATTTTATCAGACCGTGCTTGTCGGTTTCTGACTTATCATATTGCGTTATTTTTATGCGTTAAGCGTCAAAATAATCGAAAATGATCTGTTTATTGACTCAGTAAAACACCAAAAAGTATCACAAATATCTTCTAAATGATGCGAATTACGTTAATAAGTTGTTAAATTCCAGATTGCTTTATAAATATAAGATACGTGATTATGAAAAATAAACATCAGACCAGCTAGCGCTAAAGTATTGCCACTATTCGCTTTTATGTAAATATTTGTTTCCCAAAAATATATATATTTATTGAACCTTTCATAAAACCTGCAAACATTAAGTTGACCACGGTATCCCCTTACGTTTAAAATCCGCCCACGAGAATTATTCTCGATAATAAAAGATCGTAAAAAAGCGATTACTTTTCCACTATTTATAGTGCTCTAGGGAGACATTAGATGTTTACAAATAACAAAATAGCGAAGTCTGTTTCATTAGCTATCGCATTCGGAACCTTGTCAGGATTAAGTTTTTCTGGCGCTGTAGTAGCACAGCAAGAAACTCAAGCTGAAGAGAATATTGAAAAAATTCAGGTTACTGGTTCACGTATTAGACGTACTGATTTAGAAGGATCTGTTCCTGTAACAGTAATAGACAGAGCTGCAATTGACCTATCTGGTCAAATTTCTGTTTCTGATTTATTGCGTAGCACCAGCTTCAACAGTGCTGGTTCGTTCCGTCCTCAGTCAGGTAGTTCTGCACAGGGTGTTTCACAAATAAACCTTCGTGGTCTAGGTTCTGAGCGTTCGTTGATATTAGTTGACGGTCGTCGTTTACCGAAGTCTCCGTCTACAGGTAACTCACAAGATTTGAACTCTATTCCAATTGCTGCTGTTGAAAGAATCGAAATTCTTTCTGACGGTGCATCTGCTGTATACGGTTCTGACGCAATCGCTGGTGTTGTTAACATCATCCTTCGTAAAGATTTCGACGGTGTTGAGCTGCGCCTAGGTGCTTCAGACGTTAGCACACCAGAAGAAGGTGGTGACAGAGAAGAAGGTTCAGCAGTATTTGGTACAACTAGTGAAAAAGGCAGCATCATTGGTGGCGTATCTTGGAACAGCCGCGATATTATCTTTGAAAACGCTTACGAGTGGGTTCAGCCAGGCGCTTCAAGTTTCGGTGTTAACTGGAGAACTGCTGACGGTTTTACTTCAGTAATACCAGACGCTGAGTGTGATGCTTTAGAGAACTTTTTCATTCTAAGCTCGGGACTTTGTGCATATAACTTTAATGCTACAAATGCTAACGAAGCATCAACTTCAAACCAGTCTGCATTCTTAAAGGCTGATTACGAAATTAATGATGATTGGAAAATCTTCTCTCAAACATTAGTAACAAGCACAAAATCTTTCGGTAGATATGCGCCGTCATTAAACAACGCTGGCGATGCTGCATTCGTTGGTGCTGACAGTATAAACAACCCGACTAATCCTCTTTCTCCGTTTTATGATGTTGCAAACGGCGATCAAAGAGAAGTAAATGTTCGTCACCGATTTGCCGCTCTAGGTAACCGCGACAGCGAAGTAGATAACTGGTCAACAGATTTCTTCGTAGGCGTTGAAGGCGAAATTAACGACATGTTTGTTGATTTTGGTATTAGAAAGTCTAAATCTAAAACTTACGACATTGGTAGAAACTACCTAATGTCTTCAAATGCTCGACGCGCACTAGATAGCGGCGACTATCTTTTGAACGACCCGTTTGGTGACCGTTTTACCAGTACTGCTGATAGAAGTGCTTACCAAACTTTGCTTAATGGCCTTAAGGTTACTACCGCTAGAATTGGTACATTTGGCCAAGAAGAAGCCTTCGGTTCTGTAGCGTTTGATGTGTTCGAAATGGATGCTGGTACAATTCAAGCCGTTGTTGGTTTTGAGTACAGAAAAGAAACTTATACTGACCAATACGATTCATTATCAGAAGCTGGTCAAGTAGGTGGTTCTGCTGGTAATAGTGCTGGTGGTGGCAGAGATGTTAAGGGTCTATATTTTGAGACTTTAGTGCCAGTAACAGATGCGCTAGAAGTAACAGTTGCCGGTCGTTATGATGAATATTCTGATTACGGTAGTGATTTTTCTCCTAAAATCTCTGCACGTTTTGAAGCCATGGAAGGACTTGTTCTTCGTGCATCATACGGTGAAGGCTTTAGAGCACCAACTTTAGACATATTGACACAGCAACCACAGCCGGGTAACCCAAGTGTTTCTGATGGTCCTTCATGTATTAACTTAGGTTTGGAAGCTGACTGTGATATCCAAGTTAGCGCCCTTACTATTGCTAACCCAGAAATCAGTTCTGAGAGTTCTAAGCAATTGTCTTTAGGTCTTGCATACCAGCCAACAGATTGGTTGAATATGTCTGTTGACTATTATGATATTGAAATTGATAATTTGATAAGATTCTTTGGTTCTCAAACTATCCTTACTCGTGAGCAGACTGGTGTTGCATTACCTCCTGGTATCGGTGTGAGTAGATTGCCAAACGGTGGTATCGACTTAATTACCCAAGGTAACTCTAACGAAGGTAAGTGGGAAATCAGTGGTGTAGATCTTAACTTCAACACTAACTTTGATTTTGGTGACTACGGTAGCTTGTCTCAAACATTACAGTTTAGCCAGCAAATCGACAGCATCGTTGATGGTGGTGAAGATACATTGAAAACTGAGGGTGAACCTGACAAACGTGGTTCATTCTCGTCTTCATATGCTATTGCTGATTTTGAGTTCGCATGGGTAGCTAATTATATTGGTTCTCAGCGTCAAGGTGGTGCAGATACAGCCTCTTGGATAACTCATGATATGCAAGCTACATATATATTCGGAACCGGCACTACCGTTTCTGTTGGTGCTCAGAATATATTTGAGAAAGACCCACAGTTAAACAGATTTAGTGGAAGAAACTATAACTTCAACTTGTATGATGCTTACGGACGTATTGCTTACGTAAGACTAATTCAACGTTTTTAATTAGTTAGTAGTTAAAATTAGAAGGGCGGGATTTATCCCGCCTTTTTTGTTTGTGGAGAAAACATGAAACATTGGGATGAATATTGGGCTACTAGTAATACTGTCCATAGTTTTTCTGAAGGTCAATACAATAAAGGCTACGATGGCGAGTTACGAGATATATGGGGAGCTATCTTTAAGACTATGGCTAGTTCATCAGTTGGTCTAGATATTGGGTGTGGTAATGGCGGTCTTGCTTTGCTTGGCGTTCAATGTCGTAATGATTTCAATATGTATGGATGTGATGCAGCTGATATAAAACCTTTAGAGTCTGTTGATACATCACAAGAACATTTCAAAATGTTGTCAGACATTACCTTCTTTCCAAAAATGAAAGCCGAGAAATTAGACTTTGAAGATGGTCACTTTGACTTTGCAGTAAGTCAATTTGGGATTGAATATTCAGATTTGACTTTAAGTATTCCAGAGGTCTATCGCATATTAAAACCGAATGGACGTTTTATTGCAATGTTGCATCACCAACACTCTTTTGTTACGCAAAGTTCGAAGACTGGGCTACGGCTTATGGCAGCTTTTTTTTCAAAAGGGGGAATAGTTGAGCAATTAGGGGATTTTGTTGCGTTTTATAACTCTCCAATCTTTAGTCAAAACCTAGAGCTCAAAGACAATGCGCTTACATTTAAAACCTACAACATAGCGCTTTTGACGGCATTCAAAAATTTGCAGAAAAACAATTTAGATGAATTAAGTTGTGAATGGTATAACGATATCAGTAAGTTGTTAGTGCCGTTTATTATGTCTTGGCAGAGCCATACAGAACAAGATTTTAAGCGTACTAAAAGATCTTTATTGCAATTTAATCACAGGCTCACTGAACAGCTTAAGTCTGCAAAATCTGGCTCAGAGCTTCAAAAAATTGAATCTTCTACCGAGCCAACATTTTCTAGTTTTACTTATAAGCCTATTAGGCTAAAAGAAGGTCTTTTTGCTTGGTGTATAGAGCTTATCAAATAACGCTTAAGTATACCAAAACCTTCAATTCATTTACTAATAACTGCACAAGCAACCATATTGTAGACCTACACGTAAAGTTTCTACATTATGTCTTTGACGTATCTATACTTTAAATCGTCCGATTGACTCTTGTAATTCCTCAGCCAAACGCGCTACTTCAGCGCTTGAGTCAGATGTTTGCTGAGCACCAACGGTTGTCTGTTCTGCTATACCTACTATGTTTTCCAAGCGCTCACTAATTTCAGATGACACTGTGTGCTGTTCGCGTGCCGCTTGCTCAATGCGGGTACTTACCTCGTAGGCTTTGTGCACAGCATCGGTAATGAGGTTGAGGGCTTCGCCAGCTGTTTCAGTTTGCTCAACACATACAACAGTTTGCTCTCTACCTTGGTTCATTACGGCAACTGCTTTTTCAGCCCCTGCCTGCAACACTTCAATCATCGAGTTAATTTCTTGGGTAGATTTTTGTGTACGACTTGCAAGTGTTCTAACTTCGTCGGCCACTACTGCGAAGCCTCGGCCTTGTTCACCGGCGCGTGCGGCTTCAATTGCAGCATTAAGCGCAAGTAAATTAGTTTGGTCTGCAACACCACGGATAACGTCAAGAATACCGCTTATGCTAGCGCTATCTTGATGTAGTTTGTTAATAACCTCTGCAGCTTCTTCAACGTCGTTTGCCAACACTTGGATAGTTGATTTGTTTTTCGCAGATATCGCCTTCACTTTTTCTGCTTCAACATCGGCATGTTTTATTTGTTTGAGGGTATCGTCGGCATTAGCGGAAACCAGCTCGGCGGTTGTATGCATTTGGGTGGTTGCAGCAGCAATTTGTGAAATTTGTAATTTTTGATCTTCTATTGATGCAGTTGTTTGCAAGGTTATAGTAGAAGTTTGAACACTAGCTGCCGCAAGCTGATCGGCACGTTGATTAATAGTGTTGATTAACTCTTTCAAGTTATCGATAAGCTGATTACAGTTGCTAGCAAGAATACCAAATTCATCGGTTGATGAGTCATCAAGCCTGTGTGTTAAATCACCAGAAGATGCTACCTTTAATAGCTCATTTACACGTGCCAAGGGTATTGTTATGGCGCGAACACTTACGTATGCGATACCGGTAGCAATCGCAAGTGAGCCGAAGATAACCAGTACGACAGTCCAAGTACTGCTTGATATTTGATCCGATACGCTGCTTTTAATATCTAATGCTTTCTTGTCGGCTAATTGATTTAGCAATGTAAGTTGCGTTACACCCTCAGCAATTTTTAAGTCAGACTCTTCAAGCAAATTTTGTGCTTTTTCAATTGCGTGTAACTGCGATAGTTTAATGTTTAATAAGCCATTTGGCTTGGTCAGTAAGCCATCTATTTCGCTGACTAATGCAGATACGTCATCTATTGTGCCTGAAGTGTCAGCGCCATTGGCGGCATCGTTAATTGCACTGAGTTTGGTGTTAGTTTGCTGTAGTACTAAAGTTACGCCTTGGCGTCTTAGCTCAGCTCTTTGAATTGTTTCGGTGTTTTTATATTCTGATGAAGTAGTTAACAATGACAGCAGACTAGATTCTAAGTCGTTGGTAAGATCTGCAGCAGCCTGTAAACTAACAGAGTTGGCTACCTCGTCTAAGTCTGTAAAGTCGAGTAGCAAAGACGATGCATCATCTGTTTTTTCTTCGAGTTGCTCAATAATGTCAGACAGTGAAGTTTCTAAATCTATAGCATTGGTATGCGACTCAAACATGCCTTGGGCACTTTGATTATAACCATCATAAATGATTTGAACGTTTGTCGCAGATGTAGATAAATTTTTGTCATTTTTTACAACGTCTACTAGCTTGGCAATAATCGAATCAAAGTTTTCTTTAGCAGAAGCATACTCATTCTGTTTTTCAGTTACGTTAACTCTATCGTCACTAACAAAGCCTTCAAACGTTAAGCGGCCCATATTCAAAAAAGAGGCTTTTAAATCTGAACTACTCGCGACGGTAGGTAAGGCGACATTACTTAATTCTTCAGAAGCTTTTCCAATGTTACTCACGCTTCTTATAGACGATATTCCTAAAGCAATTAACAGTAAGCTTATTACCATAAAGCCGCCTATTACACGAATCGCTACTGTGATTCTCATGATAACTCCTACCTAGTGTGTTTAAACTAAAAAATGTTCGTTAAGGCGTTATCGTCAATAATGGGGAAAACTTTATGCTTGAGAGTGAGAAAATTCTTGCGTTTCTAGGCAGTACAGGCGCATTTTATTGCCCCAGACATAGCCAGTATCTAAAGCAATCACGCTAGCGTCGATTGGAAGGCGACTTGGCACGTCACCTAATAAAGATGCCCAGTGACCAAACAAAAGGGTTTGTGATGCTTTTAAAGCGGTATTTTCATGATTAAACCATGGATGTAAATGCTTGCTCGCATTTTTGGGATGGCACTTAGTGTCAAAATCCAAACTCGTATCTTTATTCACAAAGCGCATGCGCGTAAATGCGTTAACAATAAATCGATATCTAGCATAACCTTTCAGGTCTTTATGCCATGCATTCGGCAAATTTCCATACATATTGTTTAAGAACTTTTCTACGTGATCACCTTGTAACTGAGTTTCTATTTCTTTAGAGAGTTTTAGTGCTTTACCGAAAGACCATTTTGGATATAAACCGGCATGACTAATTAGAGTGTTTTCGATTGGGGAGACGGCGAGTGGTTTGGTCAGTAAAAAATCAATGAATTTAGAACAATGTTTATGCTTAATAAGCTGCTCAAGTTTGTCTTGGGGTTTAGCTTTGCTAATGCCGTAAGCACAGGCTATTAAGTGAAGATCGTGGTTGCCTAATACCGTATCGAAGTGAGGGCCCAAATCAAACAAATACTCCATAGTAGCAAAGCTATCTGGACCGCGAGCTACTAAATCACCCACCGCCCACAACTTGTCTTTGTGAGGCCGAAAGCCTGCTTTATGTAAAAGCTTAATTAAGCCTTTGTAGCAGCCTTGTATGTCACCTACGACATAGTTCCTCATATTGCGCGCTTCATAGTTGCGATGTCATATTAATGCAAGCTATTTGGGACAGCTAAACTAAACACCGGAATAGGCGCTTTAAAATTGTCTTGGTCAGCGGCCTCAAAGTTATAAAAGCCTTCCATGGTTCCAACTTCAGTTTTTAACATAGAAGCACTGGTGTAAGAGTAAGTTTGATTAGGGGCAATAACCGGTTGTTCACCAATTACTCCATCGCCTTCTACTTCAACTTTTTCGCCATCACCATTAGTAATCAACCAATACCGACTCAGCAGCTTTACTGCTTCGCTGCCCGTATTGGTTATATTAACCGTATAACTAAATACATACATTTCGGGTTTTTTAGCGTGGTCTTGCTTACCCAAGTATTTAGTGGTGACTTCAATTTGAACGGGTTGATTCATCTATTGATATCTCATGTACAAGTCTCGTGCGAAGCATTGGCAAGCTTTGCAAACTCCTCTAAGGTGATTTGCTCAGCGCGGCTGTCTGGATTTATATCCAATGCAGTTATTTGTTGCTCGTTTAACAAGTTTTTTAAGCTATTTCTTATGGTTTTTCTGCGCTGATTAAAAGCCGCCGTTACCACCGTTTGTAGAGTCTGCACAGATTTCACTCCATATAGAGGCTCTGGGCGTGGTGTTAATCTAACTACGGCTGAATCTACCTTTGGTGCTGGCTTAAATGCTGTTGGCGGCACCATTACCACGGGTACAGCGCTACAGTAATATTGCGCCATTACCGATAGTCGGCCATATAATTTGCTGCCACTTTTGGCACACAAACGTTTCACGACTTCGTGTTGCAACATAAAATGCATGTCTTGAATATGTTCGCAATACTTAAACAAATGAAACATCAGTGGTGTCGAAATGTTGTACGGTAAATTTCCAAACACTCTTATTTTTTTCTCAGACTGATGTAGCTGTGAAAAGTCAAATTTAAGCGCATCTTGTTCTACTACGTTAAGCTTATCACGTATAAACGGATGAGAGCGAAGCCTTGCGGCTAAATCTCTGTCTAGCTCTACTACCGTAAAAAAATCGACTAATTCAGCTACCGGCTCGGTTAACGCGCCTAATCCTGGGCCTATTTCTACAATGTTGTCGTCTCGTTTGGGCCCAATAGCACTAACGATTTTATCTATAATGTACTCGTCATGCAGAAAGTTTTGGCCAAATCGCTTTCGAGCGGTGTGGCCTAAATGTTTATTGCTCATTAGCTATACTCACAGTTTTAGTTTGGCGAGCTTAATTGCTTTATTGATTGCACGTGCCATGCTGCCTGTATCTGCCTGGCCTGTGCCCGCTAAGTCAGTCGCAGTGCCATGGTCAACCGATGTGCGAATGAACGGTAGGCCAAGTGTTATGTTGACCGAATTACCAAAACCTTTAAATTTTAATACCGGCAATCCTTGGTCGTGATACATCGCCAGTACTGCATCTGCCTTATCTAAATACTTAGGTTGGAAAATAGTGTCGGCGGGTAATGGTCCTACAAGGTCCATTCCGGCTTCTCGTAGACGGTTCAATGTAGGTGTAATGATCTGAATTTCTTCTTTACCCAAATGTCCATCTTCGCCGGCATGGGGGTTCAATCCACATACATAAATGGTGGGCCTTTCAATGCCAAATTTGTGTTGTAAATCGGCATGCATAATACCGATTACTTTTTCGATTCGTTCTGGTGTAATGGCTTTACTTACGTACGCCAAAGGAATATGCGTGGTGGCTAAACAAACCCGCAGACCATCGGTAGCCAGCATCATAACAACGTCGGCGGTATTTGATTGCACGGCAAAGTATTCGGTGTGACCGCTAAACGAGACACCCGCTTTGTTTATTATTCCCTTATGCACAGGCCCGGTAACTACAGCGTCAAAATCGCCTTCCATATTTGCTTCGCAGGCAAGGCGCAATGTATCTACAACATAATGACCGTTTTCGCTATCGAGCTCTCCGGCAACAGATTCTTTTGCACAAGGAACATGCCTTACAATTATCTGTCCGGGCTTTTGTAAATAGTCCATTCCTTTCGTATAGGGAATAATGTCTATTTTTTTGCCTAGCATGGCCGCTCGTGATTGTAGTAATGCAGTATCTGCAAACACCACTAATTGAGCCTCCCATTCGTGCTCAGCTAACAAAATAACAAGATCGGGTCCAATACCAGCAGGCTCTCCGGGAGTAACAGCAAGTTTTATCAGTGAATCATGAGTATTAAGGTCATTAGAACTCATCAATTATACACTCTCATCAAGCACTTCAATATAAGCTTGATCTCGCATTTCACGTATCCACGCGTCGGTTTCTTCTTGGAACTTGCGATTGTATATAAGTTGATAGGCACGATCTTCTTTGCGTTTTTCTGTAGCATCGTCCACGCGGCGATCGATTAATTGTATTAAGTGCCAGCCATGTACGGTGCGTATTGGCATGCTGTATTCGTCTTTTTTTAAGCTAGCCAAAGATTCCTTAAATTCAGGTACATAAATACTAGGATCGTTCCAACCAAGCACCCCGCCTTGCAGCGCAGAGCCAGGGTCTTCACTGTGCTCTTTCGCTAACTCTGCAAAGTCAGCATCACCTTCAATTAACTGAGCTCTAAACTCTTTTAGCATCTGCTCTGCTTTGTTGTCGCTAAGTATGATTGATGGCGATATTAATATATGGCGAGCGTTTACTTCTTCAATTTCCACAATTTCTGCGCCGCGCGTATCGGCAATTTTTAATATGTGGAACCCGGCACCACTTCTAATTGGGCCAATCACTTCATCTTTCTTTTTGTCGCCAACCGCTTCAGCAAACAAGGTTGGCATTGAGTTAATGTTCATCCATCCCATATTACCGCCCTCAAGCGCTTTAGGACCAGACGACGCACCAATTGCTAAACGTGCAAAGTCAGAGCCGGTGCCTAATAAATCTAAAATCTTTTCTGCACGATCTCTAGCTTCACCAACTATTTCTTCAGAAGCATCACCGGGGATATCTATAAGAATGTGAGACAACTGATATTCAGCCTGTTCGTCGCCCTGTTGGTTGATCACGGCCATGAGTGTGTCGATTTCTTGTTCTGTTATGTACACTCTACGACGCACATTAGCCCTGCGAACTTCACCGGTAATCAGCTCTTTTCTTACCTGTTCACGGTATACTTCAAAAGCAAGTCCATCGTTAAGAATTTGATTACGAAATTCAGGCATACTCATATTTGCCTGCTGCGCGATATTTTGAATAGTCTGGTCAAGCTGTGGATCGCTTATCTGAATTCCCATACTATCAGCCATTTGCGCTTGTAAGTTTTCAAGTATTAAACGCTCAATCGCTTGGCGTCTAAGCGCAGCATCAGAAGGAAGCGTTTGGCCGTTGGCAATGGCGTTATCTTTTACGCCTTTTACTAGGTCTGTGATTTCACTTTCAAGCACAACCCCTTGATCGACGATAACCGCCACTTTATCTAACAACTCACGAGCGTTAATTGAGGCACTTGTTGCCATTAGCCCTGAGGCTGCTATTACTAACGCTATCACTACTAAAAATATCTTTTTCATAACTACTCTATTTTCGGAAAATTAATTCAGTACAAACGGCTGACGATAGCCAAACAAACCTTGGCTAAGCATATCAACTTTCTTGTTACTATTCCCCATTCCTTTAAATACAAATTGTAACGCAATGCCTGAATCAAATTCATTCAAATCGCGCACACCATTATTGTTAAATCGTGTTGCTAGATTACGCCTTACTGTTAAGCGCAAGGCCCAGCAACAACTTTCATATTCAATGCCCATAAAGGACTCAATACTTCTTGATTGACGTAAATCGCGATAGTAGCGACCTACCCAATGCCAATTATCAGAAATAGGCCAGCTAGCGGTTAAGCCCACTTGGTCAATGCGTTCGTTCGACAATTCACGAATATATCTGTGGTTGATTTTGATAAGCTTATTTTCGCCTAAACGGTATTCGGTCGACAAGCTGCTACGTTCAACTCGATTCGACTGATTTCCTACCTGTATATCAGAGTGTAATAACCAGTTTTGGTTCACTTGCCAATCTAACTCTGCCGCAATTGATGAGCGGTTTCCTTCGCGCAGACCGTCTATTAATCGAGAATCTTGAATATAAAGGATTTGGGCAACACTGGCGACTAATACTTCATTGTTATTGCCATCAATGAGTCTTGAAGTCGCGCCCAAGGTAACCTGGTTATTATCGTTTATTCTGTCTAGCCCTGTAAACTCTTGGCCTCGAAATAAATTATTGAAGTTTGTCAGCAGCGGTGTCGAGTCGTACAAGCCAATATTGCTTTGTTCTTCAAAGCTGGTAAACAAATATTGGGCTTTAGGCTCTACGGTGAGCGTATATTCGCTTCCTAAAACACGCTGAGGTTTTTCAAATATTAGTGAACCAAACAAACGAGCTTGACCAAGAGTACGGGTAAGCTCTTCATCTAAGGCCAAATCTTGTCCTTTTAAGTCTTGCTTGTAGTAGGTATGTAAAACACTTACTTGCGCTAACAGCTCGCCCCATGCACGCTGATAAGGCAAACTAATAGAAGGCTCTATGTGAAATCGAAATGCGTCGGGTGAAGTAAGTGATTCGTTTTCGAAATAAGCCAGTTCCGACTTTACTCCAACGTTCAGGAAATCGTTTACGCTGCTAATGTAATTTAATTTTGCCTCAGGAAGCGCTCTATAATTACTTGTCGATACGCCGATGGTGGTAAAATCGCGCACAAACACCGAGAAATCTAAGGTGTCGGAGTTGTAATTCACACCAGCTTGGCGATACAAATGGGTGTCGGCTTGATTATAATAATCAGAGCCTAAGTCTATAATGTAGTTGTTGTCACTTATATCACTTATGTCGGCGCTGATAGACCAGTTTTCGTTCAACTTACCACGATGAAGATAACGATAGAAGTATCGTTCTTCGTTGTTTAAAAGGTCGTTGTCGTTGGGTAAATATTCGAGTTGTAATTCACCCGCATGATTGTCGGATAAATACCTGAATTCTGTTTTCAGCTGCAGGCCTCGATTAGTCATCAAGCGAGTAGAAATTGTTGCATCCATATTGGGCGCAATATTCCAGTAGAAAGGTTGTTCCCATTCCAGTCCTGTCGTTGAGCTACTGCCAAACTGTGGGAATAAAAAGCCGGTTTGCCGTTCAGTCGTAATAGGAAATGCAAAATAGGGTAGATAAAAGATGGGCACGCCACCCACATAGAAACGGGTGTTGTAAGCCTCACCAAAGGGCATACCTTTTTTAATTGATATTTCAGACGCTTGAATTTTCCAATCTTCGCCGCCTTCAGGGCAGGTAGTAAACGATACGTCTTCGAGCGTTACGCCGCGCTCTTGCGAGATTGATAATAAATCAGCGCCGCCACGACCATTGATACCGGCAATTTTATAGCTGGTCTCTTGCATCTGCAATAGCCTCAAGTTGCTATTTACTTCAACCGCTTCGCTATTAACTTGCAACAATGCGTCGGTGTATTGCACATCGCCACTAGCTTGTATTTCTCGTCCATTATCTAAAATGTTTGCGCTATCTGCGGTAATTGTTGATGTCGGACTAACAATTGATACATCTCCTTCAAACACGGCTAGCGCGTCTTTCACCAATAGAGCCGACTCAGACTTAACGATAATATTGCCTTTGTTGTCTTTTGGCGGTCCGTAGGTAAATGTGGGAGCTTTGCATGTAACAGGAATTGCAGATGTCGCAACAGAAGCTGATTTGATTCTGTCTTGTTGACTAGGGCTGGATTGCTGGGCAAAACCCAATTTTGCGAAAAATAAAAGGGAAACCACCATTACGGTAGATAGCGTAGGCAAAGGAGATTGCATAGGCTGATTTACTATATTGTGAACAGTGATGTAACCAAAAAATTTAGGCATTGCTTGTAACGGACCGCTCGTTGATGATGAAGATATTGATTTAAGAATATTAACGTTATTCCGAACAATTACATTTTTGGAGATGGAAACCTTACAATATTAATGGTTATGGGGGCAATAACCAACTAAAAACGGCGAAAAAGGTCAAAAAGTACGAAAAGATCTAATAAAAGTACGCATTTTGATTTGAATCTTTGTTTTTTCATGGCGAATACTATAATTTGTGCTCGCTGACACTTACACTCATCGCTTATGATTGTTTGTAGCGCGCCACTTGAAACACTAAGCGCAGAACTATACGGAGAACTATGAATATTTACGGCAAAATAATAGGTGCACTTTTAGGGCTAGTGTTTTTGAAACTGCCCGGCCTTATCATTGGTTTGTTTGTTGGTCACATGTTTGATGTTGGCTATGGCAAAGACTTTTCGAACCGTGGCGGATTTGCGCGATTTTTTTCATCAAAAGACGGGATTCAACGTCAAGCCGTTTTTTTTCATGCACTCTTTTCAGCATTGGGCCATATTTGTAAAGCCGATGGTAAAGTTACTCCCGATGAGATAGCTGTTGCGTCCAAACTTATGGACAATATGAAGCTAAACACAGACACCCGAAAAGAGGCACAACAAGCCTTCAGGGACGGCAAAGAGAAAGACTTTCAACTAATCCAAATGCTCGAGGATTTCAAGAAACACTGTCATGGCAGACGTGATGTTTTACAGGTGTTTTTAGAAATATTAATAAGTGCCGCATGTGCCGATGGACGCATAACGCCGCCAGAATTGATTATTTTAGAAAAAGTGGCTAGCAGTCTTAATTTTTCTCGTAAAGACTTACACTTTTTGATTACAACTTACGAGGCCCAGCAGCGGTTTCGGTATCGTGGAAAAAATCGCCAGCAACATGCCGGTGGTCAGCACAAGCAAAATTATACAGCGTATTCTACGACACATTCTTTGCAAGACGCTTACCGTATTTTAGGAGTAGGTGAGGCTGATGATAATAAAACGGTAAAGCGTGCTTACAAAAAGCAAATGTCGCTGCATCATCCTGATAAGCTAAGTGCAAAGGGACTCCCAGAACAAGCTCTTGAATTGGCAAAGAACAAAGCGCAAGATATTCAAGCAGCGTACGAATTGGTAAAAGAGCAGCGAGGAGCTTGATACTCGCTAGCGCCCGTTGCCAAATAGCTTAAGGTTAGTGCGCAAATGATAATACACAATACAGGCCATTTCTTAAAAAGTGGTGCCTTGGGCTGAAAACCATTAACCCTCCGCTTGCAGACTCATTATTGTATTATTAGTACATCGTTTATTTTTGTACTGTCAATAATAGAAAAGTACTATATTGGTCTACATGATGTAATAATTAACATCCAATAAACTATGGTTAGTATCCAAAAAAGATGGAAAAAGACACCGTTGGCAAGGCATTTAATAAACAGTTAGCCAAAACTGCATTGTCGAGTGAGAACGCAGAACTAATTGAAGATTTTATTAATATGCTATGGGTTGAGAAAGGCTTAAGCAATAATACGGCGAGCGCATACAAAAGCGATCTCACCAAGTGGGCTTTATTTTTACAACGATATTTTGACGATTTGTCTTTAGTAGATGCGACTGAGTCGCATGTTCAGGCATATTTGGCGGTTCGTTTAGAACAAACATTTAGTCAGCGTTCAACGGCTAGGCTACTGAGTTCTAGCCGGGCTTTTTATGTAGATTTAGTGGCAAACAAACATCGTGAATCCAATCCTATTACGGCGATTAAAAACCCCAAATTACCTCAATACCTGCCGGATACAATGTCTGAAAAGCAAGTTGAGCTTTTGCTTGAAACTCCAAATACGCATGAACCCATTCAAATACGAGATAAAGCGATGCTTGAACTTCTGTACGCCACGGGAATTAGAGTGAGTGAATTAGTCAATCTACAAATGCACGAACTTGGCTTACTTCAAGGGGTTATTAGAGTGACCGGGAAGGGTGGCAAGGAGCGGCTAGTCCCCATGGGTGAGGAAGCGCTTGAATGTATAGAGCATTATTTGAAATATGCCCGTCCTGAACTACTTAAAAAACCAATTAGTACTGTATTTCCAAGTAACAGAGGCCAAACCATGACGCGGCAAACATTTTGGCATCGCATTAAGCATTATGCGAGTGTTGCTGGTATTGGGATTAAATTGTCACCGCATACCTTACGGCATGCTTTTGCTACGCATTTACTAAACCACGGTGCCGATTTAAGAGTCGTACAAATGTTACTGGGACATTCTGACTTATCCACCACACAAATTTATACCCACGTGGCAACACAAAGACTTCAATCTTTGGTTAAAAACCATCATCCTAGGGGGTGATTCATGAAAAAATATCACTTTAGACAAAATGTTTACCCTTTAATGCCGATAACTACGTATAATTAAAGACTAACAATACTTCACAAGACTTGACAAAAAAACGGGTAAATAATTGAAGTCATTTTTATTGTTTGCCGGTCTGCTCTTATAACTAATTTATTTTGGAATCAGTTTAATGAAAATTAACCGCCTGCTAAAGGGTGTTAGCACTTTTATAATGTTGTCTACATTTACGTTCACGAATGCCTTTGCGCAAAGCAATGACGAAGCAATTATGGCATCTCTTTCTGAAAAGCTTAGTTTAGATATTACCTCTATCGGCGACTCGCCAGTGCCGGGCTTAAAGCAAGTATTTACCGACCGCGGATTATTTTATGTGAGTGACAACGGTGAGTTTTTTTTACAGGCACGTGTATTCAACATAAAAAATGGCGTTGAAGATGAAACTGAAAACGCACTCAAAAGCGTAAGGCTAGAAGGTTTAAAACTTTTCAAAGATTCAGCAATTGAATTTACGGCTGCCGAAGAAAAGTATGTTATCAGTGTATTCACAGACACAACGTGTGGTTATTGCCGTAAATTACATAATGAAATGGCGCAGCTTAACGATTTAGGCATTACAGTACGTTACCTAGCATGGCCACGCGCTGGGATAAACAGCAAAGTATATAGCGATACTGTGTCTATTTGGTGTTCGCAAGATCCGCATCAAGCGATAACCGATGCCAAGGCGGGTAAGCCAATAGATGATGCCAAATGTGAAAACCAAGTTGCTGAACAATTTAAATTTGGTCAGCAGATTGGTGTTACTGGCACACCTAATATTATTATGCCAGACGGTTCAGTTGTGCCTGGTTACCAACCTGCAGAAGCCTTAGCGTTAGCGCTTAAAGAAGCTAGCTAAAATAGCCGTCTATCCTTATTGCTCTAACCACAAATCTTTGTTTAGGGTTAGGGCTAACAGCGTTAAATGGATAGCAGGTTATTAATGTTAATGCGCTTAAAGGTAAGTCCTCAATAACGCTCACCTGCGTTTCATCCACGACCTTAATCTCTTCAACTCTATATATTGTTTGCTCGCTGCCTTGATGTAAGCGAATAATTTCACCGACTTTAATGTTTTGCAAATGCGAAAAATGAGTGTCTCTATGACCAACAATTACGCTATTTCCAAGGTCTCCCAAATTAGCACTTTGGCTCATGTGCGCCGGCCCAAATGCCAATGTGCGCATACTGGCATTCGCCAAGATATAGTTGGTTTTCCCCAATACTTCTAACTTAGCTAACACGTGTGTATCGGCCCATGGCCAAGGTTTTTTTACTTGTTGTTGTGCGATTTGCTTGTTGTAAGCAGAGGCAATTAACACTTGTGCGAGCTGCGCTTTCAGTTGTATATAACTAGCGTTGACGAGTAAAGCAATGCCTACTATTAAAATACTGCTTGCTAGAATTGCTCGCATAAAAAGCAGTCGACTCTCTATTTTGTTTGTCCCCCACATTTTAATATAAGGCCTTTTAATTGACGGCTGCTGGGCAAATAGAAATTTCATTTTTTTATTCCCGTAAGAAAAAGCAATCCACCGCTCAGTACGATTAGAAAAGTGCCTAGCAAGGCATGTAAAACACTTGGCGTTGCCGTTTGCGGGAGCCGTGCTTGTTGTGCATACTGAGTAAGATTATTCACCGTAGTGGCGCTATTAAGTGTTAATTCAGACATGCTGTGGTCAATTGCAATTAAGCTTGTGTATTGGCTTACTAAATGGTGAGAGAGCGCAATATTGGTTATCCCTTCGCGTATATTGTTTTGCATTGTTTTAAAGCCGTCATTAAAACGCCCTCGCATATTGAGCTGTTGCGTTAAGTCTTTTATTTTTAAGCGTGCCCAATACTTATGTATGCCTTGCTCGCGCTCAGTTGTTAGCGCTGGTAATTGGCTAGACCACGTGCGGTTGTGCAAACCTCCTCGTGCGGTGTTTGCTAAGATTTGCCCCGTTACGGAAAAGGGCAATGTAACATCGCTGTTTGAATTAGTGACTTCTCTACGGTAACTAATGACCAAAGGCTCGTCTGCATATAAATCGGGCATAATGCTTGGGTAAACTTCAAATCCAAAGGCTTGCTGGGTATCTTTAATGTTTAGCTTTATGTTGGTGAGAGCCGGACGTTTGAGTTTTTCGAGTAAACGCTGCATGCCTGATTTCACCTTACTAATATCGCCAATAAAGGTAAAGGTACCTTTGCCTGCAGCGGCTGCCTCTGTCATAAAATACGCATTTGGTGCATTTCCGATGCCAACCGTAAATAGTCTATATTGGCCAAGTTGTTGATAAATAGTTTGCATGAGTTCGTCTTCATTACTGACGCTGCCGTCGGTGACAAAAATGATTTGATTTAGATAGGGAGTTTTTTCATTTTCTATTGGGGCAAGTGCGAAGGCCATATCGAGTGCTTTTTTAATTTCGGTGCCGCCATTGGCCTCTAATTCATAAATATACCGCAATGCATCTTGCTTGGATGCAACCGTGGCCTGTTGGCTGTCCGACCATAACCTAGTGGCATCGGAACTAAATGCCACTAGGTTAAAATAATCATCTTCGTGCAAGTCTTGGATCGCGATCGCAAGGGCTTGCTTTGCTTGTGCTATCGCCTCGCCGACCATTGAGCCTGAAACATCTATAATAAAAACTACGTTACGTTTGGCTATAAGCTTGTCATTTGCCGGTGGCAAAAGGGTAATCAGTCCATACTCATAGTTATCAGACTGATAGCTAAAATGCGAAGCCTGCACGTTATAGCTGGGACGGAGTTGCCAATTTAGTACAAAATCTTTGTTCGCAGGATGTTTGGTATCAAGCTCAATTTCGTATTGAGTGCTATGGGGATTGAGTGTTTTTATAGGATGATGTTCGCTGGTAATTTGACTGATCGGCAAACCCGTATTTACACTTATTTTTATATGGGTTTTTGCCGGTAAGGTGCTTAATTGATTTGCACTGCTTATTTCTCTTGGTACGTGACTATCGACTGGTTGATTTCCAGTTTGGTATCGCGGCGTTATACTTAATGGCAACCTAAGTGCATAGTGATTTTTGTCTCGCATAATAAACTGCTGATATTCAATGGTAACGGCAATGCTAGAGCGTGGAGGGATATTTGCGATTTGATTAGTAAATATATTAGGCCTCAGTTGCGTGACCAACGATGCCTTTTTGCCTTGGGATTTAGCTTGTGTATACATCTTGTCGGCAAGATCTTTACGTTTAATCAAGCCTTCTACTTTGCGATCACCAATCTGCATGAGTAAATGGTCAACAGCGGCATCGTGCGGTAAGGGAAATACATAGATACCTGTTTTTGTTTGTTCGCTGGAATTGCTAAACACTTGCGTGAGTTTGGTACGAGCAATTTGGCCTGTGACCGTAATTTCTGCAGTGGTACTTTGCAAGGTAGCAGTTTCATATTCAGGTGCATCTGTATTTTGCCTATTTTGCGCAGCGTGCTCAAAATAGAAACTACCGCTGCTGGTTTGGTATATGTTGGTTACGATTGTTGGTATAGCAGGCTTACTATCCACATTATCACTAGCATTGAATAACACTTGTTCAACAAGCTGTGAAATACCCGAACCACTGTCAATATTAACAATGGCGTTTGGTACGCCGCTAGAATTAGTTGTGGGTGAACTTACTTGGCTACTTGATGAATATGAATTGACTTGTGTAAGTAAAATACTAATCACCCCAAAAGCCGCTAACATGATGGTGGCGCGCTGTAACTTAGTCATAAGAGTTGCCTTAGTCGTGAATAAATATTAGTAAAAAAGTAAGCAAAGAGAATTTTAGTGAACAAAAAGCAGCCATTAATTGGCTGCTGTCATTTGTTGGTTGGGCTTAACTAAGCTGATATTGACCTTGCGTGAAAAGAACAAATCCTCAATATTTTCAGGTACTAGATTCATATTTGCATTAGCTTCAATATTATTGTTCAGGCTAAATTTAGTGAGTCTTATAGACGTTTCGCCTTCACCCGAAATACTGATTTGCGCGGGTTTAACATTGTTGCTAACTAAGTACTGTTTAACGGCTTGTGCACGCTGTTCAGATAAGCTTTTGTTGTATTGGGAGTCACCACGACTGTCGGCGAATCCAGTTACTTTTACTTTAAGCTGTGGATAGCTAAGCAATATTGAAGCTAGGCTGTTGAGTTGACTTTTATATATGTCTTCAACTAAGAAAGACGCGGTTTTAAATTGTAAGTTAGTCTCAAAGTTGGCTATTTCATTTAACCAAGCATCGTTTGATTGTTCACTGTAAGAGGCTAATTGAATCATTTGCTGATGCTGCATTTTATGAATGTCAGTTTGCAGTGCAATAATGTTTTGCTGTTGTTGTTCAAGGCTATGGTTTGCTTTAGCAATGGTTTGCTTAGCATTATCTAACTGGCCTGAATCGTTTACGTCATCGGCAATTAAAATACCAAATATGCCTCCAACTAGCGCACCAATTGGCCCGCCAACTACTGCACCGGCGATGGCACCTGATCCAAATCCAATCATTTCATTGGTTTTTTCCACTTTTTTCTGTTCAGGTTCGTCGCTGTAAGAGCCAGCGTGTGTAGCAGGTACATAAGCTGCGGTAAGACAAAATGCGATAGTAGTAGCGATAAGTAGTTTTTTCATATGTTTATCCAAGAATTGTGGTTTATGTTTCGTCGAGATGTATTACACATCAACAAAAGGGCAATTTAGGGGAGCAAATGTGGCAATGTGGCGATCAATTGTGGCGAAAAAATGGAAATTGCGGTTTTAGCCTTTTTATCTATAGAAATTTGTCAGATACTGAAGGCAACAAAGAATGAAGTAAAAAACATAACCCTAAATAACCTGGCCTTGTAGAAAAACATGCAAAAAAATATTGCCCTTATAGAAGATGAAAGAGCCCTGCGAGAGAACTACGTAGACGCGCTTACTCGTCAAGGCTATAAAGTACAAGCTTATGCTGATAGGTTGTCCGCCGAGCAGGCTTTCAATAATAAACTACCCGATTTGGCCATTATTGATATTGGCTTGGGTGACGACATAGACGGAGGTTTTACTCTATGTCAGCAACTGCGCGCGCAATCAAAGTCCATGCCGATTATCTTTTTTACGGCGCGCGACAACGACTTTGACACGATATGTGGCTTACGTATGGGTGCTGACGACTATTTGACCAAAGATATTAGCTTGCCGCATTTATTGGCGCGTATTTCAGCTTTGTTTAGGCGTACTGAACTACTGCAGCAGCCGCAACAAAAAAGCGATCTAATTTCTATAGGTGACTTGATAATGGATACCAATCGTATGCGTGTAGGCTATCAAGGAGAAGCTGTGGAGCTCACCGTAACTGAGTTTTGGATGCTACATGCTATTGTTAAATATGCCGGCCATGTAAAAAGTCGTCAGCAGTTAATGGATGAATCGAAAATGGTCGTTGATGACACCACTATTACCTCGCATATAAAACGAATACGCAAAAAATTTATACAGCTTGACCCAAGTTTTGACAGTGTAGAAACTGTGTATGGTATGGGTTATCGTTGGAAACAAACGGACTGAAGCTATGTTGATAGAAAAATGGTGAATAGAGGATGTTAATAAGAATATGAAAGGGTTTACGATAGGCATTCGCGCCAAACTTTTGTTTTTCTCTTCCTTTTTATTGGTTATTCCTTATATGAGTTACCAGTATGTGTGGCAATTAGAAACGTACTTGCGCATTGGCCAAGAGCAAACGCTAGTAGGCACTGCGCGAGCAGTTGCCACCGCGTTACATGAACGCCCTGCGCTGTTTGATAACCAATCGGCCTTTTTATCTAATATTACGCCGGGTACCGATTTATATGCTCACCGTATTCAGTATCCTATAAAACTTGATGGCAAGCTTGGCGATTGGCAAGACTACCAAGACAAAATGATAACTTATGGCGCTACCAACCTTGTTGAGCAAAGCGCTATTTACAGCGAAAGCAGTTTGTCGTTCACACATATGGTAGGGCAATATGATAAATTTTTGTATGCCATGTTTGAGGTTAGTGACGATAATGTGCTGCTTAGGCCAATTAATTCTTTGCGGGTAGATAGAAACGACTATTTACAAATAGCCTTAATAAACGCAGTTGGGGAGTTTGAACGTTATATAATTTCGCCATATGAGGCTGGATGGGTTAATGCATATAGGCTTGATATTTCAAGCACTGTGATTAAACCTGTCGAGCTTGAAACCCGTATTCAAGGCCAATGGGAAACAACACCAGCTGGCTACACTTTGGAGTTGCGTTTTCCGTTGTCTATGTTGTCGAGCAAAATTGCGTTTGCGGTAGGCGATGTAGACGATACGCAAACTCGCCGTGTTAAATATTTAATGGGTACGGCTAATCCCTCGCAATCAGAGTCCTTGGGCACGGTGTTGGTACCTTCACCGGAAATAGAGCGGATTATTAAAGGCCTTCAGTATTCAGGTGCACGAGTATGGGTGCTCGACAAGCATATGCGTGTGCTAGCGCGATCAGGCAATATACAGCAGTCTCAGGGGATATCGGGCACTGGCAAAACGAATACAGAAAAAGACAGTGAGCTTTGGCGCTATTTAGAAAACCGTATCCTTTTACCTCTGTATTATAAAATATTAACTAAACCACCAGCCGATTTTATAGATGATTTAGCCGATGCATTTGCTTTGGAAGGTCGAGACATTGCGAATGCTTTAGACGGTGACCCAAGCACATTATGGCGGTTAAGTTCTGATAACAAAGCGGTTATATTATCCGCGGCTCATCCTATTTTTATTGATAACCAAGTCATGGGCGCTGTTGTGGTAGAACAAACCACGCATGGTATTAGAAGCCTTCGAAATCAGGCGCTTGAAAAACAGTTTCATTTTATCTTAGCGATTATTTTAATTGCTACCTTCTCGTTATTTTTGTTCGCATCAAGAATTTCTAATCGTATTAGAAAGCTGCGCGATGAAACGGAAAGCGCTATCGATGTAAATGGTAAAATAGTGGGTACCCTAAAGCTGAATAAATCGGGTGATGAAATTGGTGACTTGTCACGTTCCTTTACCCAAGTGCTAAGCAAATTATCGCAGTACAATCAATATCTTGAAAACATGGCGTCGCGACTTTCACATGAGCTA
Organism: Acidiferrobacterales bacterium; assembly: GCA_964195425.1. GTDB lineage: Bacteria > Pseudomonadota > Gammaproteobacteria > Enterobacterales > Alteromonadaceae > Glaciecola. The sequence goes on along the minus strand of CAXMOM010000016.1, from coordinate 77,081 downwards.
AGAACGCCGGTGGCGGTGGTTAACTCCTCGTTAGACAACTTAGAAATGTCGCAAAATGAAGAAGATAGGCAAGAATATATTGGCCGGGCAAAAGCGGGTATTAAACGCTTAAGCAAAATACTAAATAGCATGAGTGAAGCGACTCGCCTTGAGCAGTCCATTAATAATAGTGAAGCTGAGGATTTTGATATTGTCCCAGTCCTAGCAGGTTGTATTAAAGGCTATGAAATGACCTTTGATACCGCCAATTTAGCCTTAGATATACAAATAGAAAAAGCGCCCATTAAAGGCTCGCCTGAAATGTTCGCTCAAATGCTCGATAAAGTCGTTACTAACGCCGTTGAGTTTAAGCAAGATGGCACGAATATAAATGTTAGACTATTTAAAAAAGAAGGGAACGTGGCCTTAAGTGTCACTAATAGCGGCCCAATCTTACCTGATAACATGCACAATCAATTACTTAATTCTATGATTTCAATACGTAAATCAACAAGCGCTGAACAATCGCATTTAGGTCTAGGTTTATACGTGGCAAATATTATTGCTGAGTATCATGGTGCCAAGCTCAGTATAGATAACCTACCTGATCATAGCGGTGTTATTGTGTTATTGGAATTCGGCTAGCTACTCGTTAAATGCTATAAGAATGCTACTTACAAAAATAAAAACGGAGGCCCTATGCCATATAAAACAATACTAGGTTTATTGATGGTAAATTTAATCGTGATATACCTTGTTTATATGCATCCGCAATTTATGTTTACATTATATTTTTCAGTACCCCTTTTGTTATTATCCATTCACGACACATTTCAGGAAAAACATGCATTAATGAGGAATTTTCCCATTATTGGGAGGTTTAGATGGGGAATGGAGTTTATTCGCCCTTTTATCCAGCAATATCTTATAGAGCCTGACACTGGCGGCGCCCCGATTTCCGTATGTTTCGAACCATCGTTTATCAACGTGCGAAGAGCAATCGCGATACTATTCCATTTGGCACGCAAGTAGACACCTACAAAACTGGCTATGAATGGATAGGCCACAGTATAGGTGCACTAGATGTTAATGAAATTGACTGTAACCCTAGAGTTAATATAGGCGGCAAAGATTGCAAACAACCCTATAGCGCCAGTATTCTCAATATTTCTGCGATGAGTTTTGGCTCACTCAGTAAACCTGCGCTACAAGCACTAAACAAAGGCGCAAGCTTAGGTCAGTTTTACCATAACACCGGCGAAGGCGGTGTTAGTCCTTATCATCTAGAGCATGGTGGTGATTTAGTGTGGCAAGTGGGCACTGGCTATTTTGGCTGCAGGAATAAAGACGGTGGATTCGACGCTACTTTATTTGCTAAACAGTCAAGTCACGCGCATATCAAGATGATAGAAATTAAGCTATCTCAAGGGGCAAAACCTGGACATGGAGGGATTTTACCTGCATCAAAGAATACGCCTGAAATAGCTGCAATTAGGGGCGTTGAAGCAGGTACGCAAGTTGACTCTCCTCCCTATCATAAAGCGTTCAGTACCCCCTTAGAATTAGTGACGTTTATAGCGCAGTTACGCGAACTAAGTAAAGGTAAGCCTGTTGGCTTTAAGCTAGCTGTAGGCCGTAGAAGTGAATTTATTGCTATTTGTAAAGCAATGATTGAGCTTGATATAAGGCCTGACTTTATAACTGTAGATGGCGGTGAAGGCGGCACTGGTGCTGCACCGCTTGAGTATTCCAACTCGATCGGTTCACCGTTACGAGAGGGCCTCGCATTTATAGATGATTGTTTAATCGGATTTGGATTGCGCAGCGAAATTAAACTTATTGCAAGCGGTAAAGTAATTTCGGGGTTTCATTTAGTCAAAAACTTAGCCTTAGGCGCTGATATTTGCAATAGCGCACGTGGCATGATGATGGCGCTTGGCTGCGTGCAATCACTAAGCTGCAATACTAATCATTGTCCTACCGGTGTAGCGACCCAAAACCCTAAACTTTATAGAGGTTTAATGGTTACCGACAAGGCAACACGCGTATATAATTTTCAGAATAAGACCGTGCATGCGGCGCTAGATATTTTGTCATCTGCGGGTATTAGTGCGCCAAGTCAGCTTAATCGAACCCATATATTTAGGCGCGTTAGCCAACAAGACGTAAAGCGCTACGATCAAATATTTCCGCTAATGCAGCCCAATTGTTTCATAACGGGGAATATCCCACAGCGCTATGAAATTGAATTTGCTGAGGCGTCTAAAGACAGCTTCAAACCGTTAGCCGATTTTACCACAATTGAGAACACACTAACCAGTCTAGGCTAGTGATATTAATGACATATAGTTAGCAAGACTTTTCTGTTTTTAGGTATAATGCTGTTATATACCCTTGTTGTAGTTAAGGACCTTCAGTGCAAATAATGCGACGTGAGGCGACTGTTGTCGCGCCCTTAGGTGAACAATACACCACAATTGTTGACAGAGTTTTGCGTAATCGTGGAATTCAGTCTGAAACTGAGTTGAGTGTACAGGCAAAACACTTACTGCATTACGATAGACTAAAAGATATAGACAAAGCAGCTGAATTACTGGCCAATGCGGTTATTGAGCAGCAACAGGTCTTCATTATTGGCGACTTCGATGCCGACGGCGCCACCAGTACGGCGCTTTGTATGCTAGCGTTTCGTAAAATGGGCTTGTTAAACGTAGACTATATTGTGCCAAACCGCTTCGATTATGGCTATGGATTAACATCGCCGGTGGTCGATTTAGCACATAAAGCAGGCGCAAAAGTACTTGTTACCGTCGACAATGGCATTTCAAGTATTGAGGGGGTGCAACATGCAAAATCACTTGGCATGACAGTGGTTGTAACCGACCATCACTTGCCTGGTGAAACATTGCCCATTGCCGATGCGATTGTGAATCCTAATCAAGCCAACTGTGAATTCGCATCAAAAAATTTAGCGGGAGTAGGCGTTGCATTTTATGTGATGTCGGCCACTAAAAATGTGCTCGAAGCTCGTGGATACTTTGCTGGCAAACAATTAGCTGTACCAAACATGGCAAATTTTCTCGATATTGTCGCCGTAGGAACAGTTGCAGATGTAGTACCACTGGATAAAAATAATCGTATTTTAGTGCATCAAGGTATTCAACGTATAAGAAGCGGAAAAACAAGGCCGGGTATATTGGCTTTATTGAACATCACCCAGCGTCATTATACAAAATGCTGCACAACTGATATTGGCTTTGTCATTGGTCCACGGCTAAATGCCGCTGGACGTTTAGAAGATATGTCTCATGGTATCGAATGCTTATTGTGTGAAACATCTAGCGAAGCCGCTAATTTAGCCTTGGCGCTGGATGGATTGAATCAGTCGCGTCGCGACATCGAACAATCGATGCGTGATCAGGCTGAAACAGCACTTGCAGAACTGTCGCTTGACCCTAAAAACATGCCTGCCGCCCTAGTGCTATATAATGAAGATTATCACCAAGGCGTAGTGGGCATAGTGGCCGGCAGAATGAAGGAGCGCTATTACCGACCTACTATAGTATTTGCAAACGACAATGAGCATGTATTAAAAGGCTCGGCGCGCTCCATTCAGGGCGTACATATACGCGATGTATTAGCCAGAGTTGATAGCTTACAACCTAAGCTTATACACAAATTTGGTGGTCATGCTATGGCCGCTGGCTTGTCGTTATCCAAAACTGATTTACCTTTATTTCAACAATTACTCACCCAAGTGGTAAGCGACCTTACGCAAGATCTGCCAAAAGAAGCGGTAATTTACTCAGATGGCGAACTAAGTGAACAACAGCTAACGCTAGAGAATGCCCACGATCTCAAATATTCTATGCCATGGGGTCAAGGCTTTGAAGAACCATTGTTCGATGGCGTATTTACACTAGTAGATCAGCGCATTGTGGGTAAAAATCACTTAAAGATGACCCTCGCGCAAAATCAAGTCTATGTAGATGCGATTGCGTTTAATATAGATGTGGAGACGTGGCCGAATCATCAAGTCAAAGAGGTGAAAATGGCCTATAAGTTAGACATAAACGAATTTAGAGGGCAAACGAGCCTGCAATTAATGGTGAGTGACTTAGAGGCAGTTGAATAAGCGACATGCAAAATCGTCAACAACTTAGCGGTTATGTATTACATAAACGCCCGTACCGAGAAACCAGTATGCTGGTAGATTTTTTCTCTTTAGAATATGGACGCGTCAGCGCGGTAGCGAAGGGTGCCCGAGGTAATTCAAAATCAGATCGTAAGAGCTTACTACAACCTTTTCAAAAGCTAGAGTTTGAATTGAGCGGCCGTTCTCAGCTCAAAAGCTTAGGCCGTGTAGAGGCCCTGCAAAGCGCTACTATGGTAAAACAAACGGGCTTATACTGTGCATTTTACATTAATGAAATATTAAGCCGCGCTTTACCAGAAGCAGAGCCTATAGCGGAAGTGTTTACTCACTACGAAAAAACCTTAAGGTTAATCGTTAATGTTGAAAATAATGAGCTTAGTGTGTTTGAACCTATTCTCAGAGAATTTGAATTAACATTGTTATTGGCATTAGGTTATTTGCCTGATTTTTCCTACGATGCCACAAGCGGAGACAGAATAACCGAACTGGAATACTATGCTTTTGACCCGCAAACGGGTTTTAGCAACTGTCATCCACAAGCGAAGCGTGCTATCAAAGGCGAATACATTCTTGCGATTGCCCAAGGGAATTATGGCCATACAAGTGAAGCCGCGATTAAACAAGCCGCGAAGTATATTTGCCGGATAGCATTGGTTGAAGTGATTGGCGAAAAACCGATTAAAAGCCGCGAATTGTTTACGTAAATGACTTTACATATTACTAAGGCAAATCAGGTAGATGCTTTGTTAGGGCTCACTAAAGCTGATATCATTCTACCAAGTAAGTTATGTAAGCATATCTGCGGTAACCATTAGGAACATTCATACATGAATCCAATTTTGTTAGGCGTAAACATTGACCATATTGCCACTTTGCGAAACGCACGTGGTACTGATTATCCCAACCCTGTGCATGCGGCCGATATTGCAGAGCGAGCAGGCGCCGACGGCATTACTATTCATTTGCGCGAAGATCGCAGGCATATTGTTGATAAAGACGTTTACATATTAAAAGAAACGCTTAACACCCGCATGAACCTAGAAATGGCAGTAACCGATGAAATGCTAGCGATTGCTGCAAAGGTTACACCAGAGTTTTGTTGTTTAGTGCCTGAAAAAAGAGAAGAGCTCACCACTGAAGGCGGTTTAGATGTTGCCGGTAATTTAGCGAAAATGACAGACGCTTGCATGCAACTTAGAGAGCAGGGGACATTGGCCTCATTGTTTATAGATGCTGATCAAGCTCAAATTGAAGCGGCACTTGAAGCCGGAGCTCCCTTTATTGAAATTCACACAGGTCAATACGCTGAAGCAAAAACTGAGCTAGAGGCAACGCGCGAGTTGGCGAAGCTTATTGAAGGCATAGAGTATGCAGACCGCTTGGGCTTAAAAGTAAATGCTGGACATGGTTTGCATTATCATAATGTGCAAGCAATCGCGGCTATTCCACAGCTAATAGAACTTAATATTGGCCATGCCATAATTGCCAGAGCAGCGTTTGAGGGATTAGGTAAAGCTGTCGCTGATATGCGCAGCCTGATGCTCCAAGCAAGAGCCCACTCAACGCAAGCGATGCTGTTGCAAGCCTCGCTACAATTGAAAAACTAGCGCTTCATTATATGATATTTGGCATTGGCACCGACATTGTTGAAATTGACCGTATAAAAAAAGCGATTCAGGCGAGTGAGCGCTTTGCTTTGCGTATATTAACTGTTTATGAAATGACAGAATATAGTATCAACAAATATCCTAGCCGTTACCTCGCAAAAAAGTTTGCCGCCAAAGAAGCATTGGTTAAAGCGATGGGAACAGGTATTGGAAACGGCTATAGTTGGCAAATGATACAGGTAGAACACACTGAGCTTGGAAAGCCGTTTTTTGTGTTTAATGGTGCGGTGGAAGAGTTTATGTCTACTCATCATATTACTAATTGCCAGTTGTCTATTTCAGATGAGCAGAATTACGCGATGGCAATGGTTGTACTCGAAGCCGTTTAAAAGCGAGTAAAATTTGTAGTGTCTTGTTACTTATATAATAAAAATGAATAAAGGGTGTATCTATGGCGACTTTTTTTACGCCTAAATCAGGAAAGTCCAAAAATCAGCCTCAAGGTAAAGCGAGCCAGTTGACCATTGATACCCACGATCACGCTGGCAACGGTCTTTGCTTGTCATCCAAACCCATCACTATTGTGCCCGACGCTTTGGTTGGAGAGGTTTGCCAAGTAAAGTTTACCAAGCAAAGTAAAAAGGTGAGCTTCGCTGAAAGCATAAAAATAATAGAACCAAGCCCATTAAGAACCATACCGTTTTGTGAGTACTATGCCCATTGCGGTGGCTGCAGCTTGCAACACACTAGCGCTAAACACGGGCTGGCATTAAAGCAAAATGCCTTAAAAGTGTTTGTCGATAAACAGCTCACATTACCGAGTATGTTCGCCAGCAGTGAAGCGTGGGAAAAACCTGTGCTGTCCGATATCGATTACAGCGATGATCCCGTTTATACACAGTACAGAAGGCGTATTCGCTTAGCCGTTGATGCTCGCAACAAACAAAAAGTAAAAATAGGCTTTAGGGCACAGCGCTCACAATCGATTATTGATATTCCTAAATGCCCGGTAGCAAGCAGTGCTATTAATGACGTTTTACCGTCGTTACGACAAGCATTAACTCATCTTCCCAGCATTCACAAAGTGGGTCATATCGTTATCACTGAGGGGGAAGTCGCGCTGCAAGTCGCTTTATTTACTACTCATAGTTTATGTAAAAAAAGTGTCGAAAGATTATCAGAATTAGCCTCATTGCTCACTATAGACATAGTAGTTAAGCCTAAGGGTCTAGACGCTATTTGTTTGCATGCAAATAGTCATGAATTGGAAAACCATACTCATAGGAAAAGCCAGTTTTCGAAAAGCGCACTTGTTATTGAAGACTTGCCTGGTATTAAACTGGGAATAGAAAGTTCGCACTTTTTGCAAGTAAACAAAGCGGTAAACCAAGGCTTGATTAAAAAAGCGAAAGCATGGCTTAATCCTAAAGGTACTCATACCTTGTACGACTTTTTTTGTGGCAGCGGAAATTTTGCCCTGTCATTCGCAAAAAACCTTGGCGCGGTTAAGGGCTTTGAAGGCGTTAAAGACATGGTAGAAGTTGCAAAGATAAATGCCGGCAACATAGGGGCAGATAATTGTGAATTTACCACTATCGACTTGTCTTCAAAAGATGATTTGAAAAAGTTGAAATTTGTTGAGAACGCTATTGCGATATTAGACCCATCACGCGAAGGTGCGCTTGAGCTTTGCCAGTTTTTAGCATCCCAAGATATAGAGAAAATACTTTACGTGTCATGTAATCCAAATAGTTTTGCAAGAGATGCTGCTTACTTACTGCCACATTATGAATTGAGTAAAATAGCGGCCTTAGATATGTTTCCGTTTACCAAACACCTTGAAGTAATGGCTTTGTTTACATTGCAACGGTGATTTGTTGATGCAATTGTTCGAATAATTCGACGACATAAGTTAAGGCGTTTTGCGCAAATTTGTTTATAATTAAAACTAAGATGAGAATAGAAATACACAAATACTACGCTGTGTGTTTCTGCTAAGCCTCAAGGAAGGTCATGGTTTCTATTCGCAGTGTACATCAATCGCAACGCCCAGAATTCGAAGTGTGGCTTAACGACCTCAAGTTATCGTCAAAAACAAAAGAAAAACTCCGTACTATTTCTGATGAACCTGAGCTTTTACTGATGGGTCAAGAAATGGTAGAAATTCTTCAGCAACTGCACATGGATGACGAAACTCTGCAGACTGCGTTAGTTTACCCTTATTGCGAAATTCATAAGCTGAGTCGCGACGATATGCTTGAACGCTTTGGCATGGGCATTACTGACCTAGTTGAAAGTGTGCGTAAAATGCAGGCGATTAATAGTCTACAGTCAAAACGCCAGCAGTCTGACGCCATACAAGTTGATAAACTAAGAAGTATGTTATTGGCGATGGTAGAAGATGTTCGTGCAATTGTAATTAAAATGGCTGAACGTATTTGTACATTACATAAAATCAAAGATGAAGATGAAGAGACCCGTGTTCTCGTTGCCAAAGAATGCGCCACTATATACGCGCCTTTGGCTAATAGATTAGGTATTGGCCAGTTAAAGTGGGAGCTAGAGGATTTATCGTTTCGTTATTTGCATCCGCAAACGTACAAACATACTGCCAATATGCTGAAAGAAAAAAGGATAGACAGAGAACAATATATCGATGATTTTGTTGAAAACTTGCAGTCATTGCTAAACAAAGAACATATTCATGCAGAAGTAATTGGACGGCCAAAACATATTTATAGTATTCATAAAAAAATGCAAAAGAAGCAATTAGATTTTGACGAATTGTTCGATATACGTGCGCTGAGGATCATAGCCTCAAGATTACAAGATTGTTATGCCGCTTTAGGAACTGTGCATGCAAAATATAAGCATATTCCAAAAGAGTTTGACGATTACATTGCCACACCTAAACAAAATGGATATCAAAGCATTCATACGGTGGTAATAGGACCTTCAGGCAAATCTATCGAAATACAAATTAGAACGAAACAAATGCATGACGACGCCGAACTTGGGGTAGCGGCTCACTGGCGTTACAAAGAAGGTCATTCCGGGAAGTCAGCCAGTGGCGACGACCGTGTTAGTTGGCTTCGTAAAATACTCCAATGGCAAGACGAACTGGCAGAGTCGGGCAATTTAGTTGAAGAGCTGCGCAGCCAAGTGTTTGATGATCGTGTGTACGTATTTACGCCTAAAGGCGACGTAATAGACTTACCACTTGGGTCTACGCCATTAGATTTCGCATATTATGTTCACAGTAATGTGGGCAACCGATGCATAGGCGCAAAGATAAGCGGTCGAATAATGCCGTTTACTTATAAGTTGCAAAGTGGCGACCAAGTCGAAGTGTTAACTGGTAAATCTCCTGCTCCCAGCCGAGATTGGATGCACCCAGGCTTAGGTTATGTCCATTCAGGAAGAGCTCGCGCCACTATTCATTCGTATTTTAAAAAGCAAGACAAGGTGAAACACGTTGAAGCAGGTAAAGAATTACTCGAACGTGAACTCCTTAAAGCAGATGTTGCTGTAAAGCATGTAAGCGATGCATGTGAAAAGTATAATTTAAAATCATCAGAAGACTTGTATGCGTCAGTGGGTGCCGGTGATGTGCGAGTAATGACCGTTGTTAATTACTTAGCGCAAAAATTTGCTCCGCTTAAACCAGAGCCCGAAAATCCTATCATTAAAACCCGCAAGGCTAAGGTACGCAAAGGCCAAGAGCCTATTATCGCAGAGGGTGTGGGTAATTTGATGAGTCAAATTGCCAAGTGTTGTCAACCCGTTGCGGGCGAAGCCATATTGGGCTACATCACTCAAGGAAAGGGAGTAAGCGTACACAAAGAGGGTTGTGGTCAGCTCCAAAATCTACTTAACCAACATCCGGAGCGCGAAATCGAGGTGTCATGGTTAATCCAGCATCAAACCAGCTTTCAAACCGACCTTGATGTTTATTGTTACGACCGCACCGGTATATTGCGCGACATAACCACAGTACTTTCCAATGAACAGGTGAGTTTGTTGGGTGTGAATAGTTTGAGTAACAAAGCACAGGGTACAGCGCATATTAAGATTACTATTGAAGTTAGCGATGCCGAAAATCTTGCTAGAACCGCCGATAAATTACGCCAAATTAGCGATGTTAGCGATGTAGTACGTCCATGAAAAGTACGTTTATGATGCTACCGCCCATAAAGATACCTCCCATGATAACTACACCGTCAATTTGCTTAGGAAGAGAAAAGTGAAACACTTAACGCCTGCTAGAGACGAGCCTGATAGATCAATTTTAGCCGAATTTGACATTCCTGCATATTTAACACAATCAAATTTAAGCCAGCTCCAAATAAGTAAACTAATTCAACAAAAATGTTCAGAGGTAGGCTTTGATTGGCCCGATGAGGCACCTGTTATAGAAAAAATTAAAGAAGAATTAGAAGAAGTTAAAGAAGCATTAGCAAACCCCACTAAAGGTTACGCAGATATAGAAGAAGAATTGGGCGATTTATTGTTTGCTTGTGTTAATTTATGCCGACATTTAGATGTGAGCCCAGAACTTGCTATTACCTTAGCGAACCAAAAGTTTGTTAAACGTTTTCAATTTATAGAAACTAATGTGCTGTCTAAAGGTGAGCGTTTAGAAGAACAAAGCTTCGATTCGTTAGCAGCGTTATGGGTAGAGGCAAAGGCGAATAAATAATATATTTATGGTCACCATAAGTATTTTAATTTATCTGCATACCTTGCAATTGTCGAAAACTTTGTAAAAAATAGTAATAAAGACTTCGCTTTTATCTCCAAGTCTGTATAATTCGCGACCTGCCCAGCTATGCCCGCCTATGGGAAGGCGGATGATCGACCCAGTTCGAAGGGACTAATAGGTTGATAACGTTAACTTTTTTTAATATTTTTGGGTGAAATTAAATGAAAACTTTTGTTGCAAAGCCAGAAAGCGTAGAACGCGACTGGTATGTGGTTGACGCCGCAAACAAAACTTTAGGTCGCTTAGCGACTGAAATCGCAACTAGATTGCGCGGTAAACATAAGCCAGAGTATACGCCTCACGTAGATACTGGTGACTATATTGTTGTTGTTAACGCTGAGAAAATTACTGTTACTGGTAATAAAGCGAAAGGCAAAATCTACTATAACCACTCTGGTTATGTTGGTGGATTGAAAGAAACAACATTTGAAAAACTTCTCGCGAAGAACCCAGAACAGGTTATTGAGCGCGCAGTTAAAGGTATGTTGCCGAAAGGACCATTAGGACGCCAAATGTTTCGTAAAATGAAAGTATTCATTGGACCAGAACATACGCATCAAGCACAACAGCCACAAATCTTGGATTTATAAGGAACACACCATGGCAGATACTCAATATTACGGTACAGGTCGTCGCAAGAGCTCAACAGCTCGTGTTTTCCTTCGTCCAGGTAACGGCACCATCACTATCAATAAACGTCCAATTGACGTTTTCTTTGGTCGTGAAACAGCACGCATGATTGTTAAGCAACCTCTAGAATTAGTTGAGATGCTTGAGAAGTTTGACTTATACGTTACCGTTTCTGGCGGTGGTATTTCTGGTCAAGCAGGCGCTATACGTCACGGTATTACTCGTGCACTTATGGAATATGATGAAACACTTCGTCCAGCACTTCGTAAAGCTGGCTTCGTTACACGTGACGCACGTCAGGTAGAGCGTAAGAAAGTGGGTCTACATAAAGCGCGTAAGCGTCCACAGTTCTCAAAACGTTAATCGTTTTACAAAACTTTCAAAAACCCGGCTTGCCGGGTTTTTTTATGACTGTAACTCTCATCTCTATGATTAAAGACCGAGGTCGAATACCCATTAAATACGGCTGTGTCCAAAATAGTTGACTCAAAACGAATATAATCAGGTATTTATTGAAGTAAAACCTTGTGTTTAGTAAGCGTTTTCTTTTACCATATGCGATGATATTTTATTAGGGATTGTTATACCTTTGCTAAGCATCAAGCTTTCAAAGAAATGAGCGATAACCTAAAGATAAGCAAGAGTAGGTTGAAAGGCCTTTTCCAACCCCCCGGAGAACAGTTGATGAGTGAAGTATCAGCAGATGCTAATAAATCGGCACAAAGCGGTAACACTAACGCAAACATCGTAGAATTGGAGTCTGACAATCCAAGACGCAAATTTCTTACTATCGCCACATCAGTTGTCGGTGCTGTCGGTGTAGCATTCGCCGCGGTCCCTTTCATCGCATCATGGCAGCCTAGTGAGAGAGCGAAAGCAGCAGGTGCAGATGTTGAAGTGGATATTAGCGGAATACAAATTGGCCAACTAATTCGCGTTATGTGGCGTAGTAAGCCAGTGTGGATTGTTAGAAGAACGCCAGAGTTATTGGCGTCACTTGCTTCCGTCGAAGGGCAACTCAGCGACCCATTGTCAGAGGAAGAGCAGCAGCCTGCTTATGCCAAAAACCAATACCGTTCAATCAAAGAAGAGTACTTGGTCCTTGTGGGCATTTGTACTCATTTAGGATGTTCTCCTCAACATTTAGCTGATGGCGCATTTGCTGAATATGCTGAAGGTATTGCAGAAGGGTTCTTCTGTCCGTGTCATGGTTCAAAATTTGATATGGCTGGACGAGTGTTTTCAGGTGTTCCGGCACCGTCTAATCTTGTTGTGCCGCCGCATATGTACATAAATGACAATACAATACTATTAGGTTCTGATGAGGGAGTCGTATAATGTCTGGATTTTTAGGTTGGATTGAAGCACGTATTCCTATGATGCGTGTAGCAAATATGCATGCAATTCAATATCCTGCACCCCGAAATATGAACTTTTGGTATGTGTTTGGGTTTTTAGCTACCATCATTCTTGTTAACCAAATTGTTACTGGTATATGGTTAACAATGAACTTTGAACCGTCAGCAGAACGTGCATTCGCATCGGTTGAATACATTATGCGTGAAGTCGACTATGGTTGGCTTATTCGATATATGCACAGCACCGGTGCTACTGCGTTTTTCGCTGTAATTTACCTACATATGTTTCGCGGCATGATTTACGGCTCATATCAAAAACCACGGGAACTATTGTGGATATTTGGTATGTTAATATACTTAGCACTTATGGCTGAAGCTTTCATGGGGTATGTATTACCTTGGGGCCAAATGTCGTATTGGGGTGCCCAGGTAATTGTATCGCTATTTAGTGCAATACCCGTGATCGGCGGGCCGCTTGTAGAGTGGATCCAAGGCGATTACGTTATTTCAGGCGCTACTTTGAATCGCTTCTTTGCGCTGCATGTTATTGCTTTACCCTTAGTAATTGTGATTTTGGTGTTCTTACACATCATCGCATTACATGAAGTAGGCTCAAACAATCCTGACGGTGTGAATGTTAAACACCCCAAAGGCAGTTTGCCCGATGGCGAAAAAACCCAGTATAAAATTCATGAATATTATACTAACAAATACGACATTGCCGACGACGTTTTGCCGTTCTTCCCGCATATGGTATTAAAAGACTTAGTTGCGTTTGCTATATTTTTGTTCATTTTTTGCTACATAATGTTCTTTGCGCCAGAACTTGGCGGCAAAGCGCTAGAGCATCCTAACTTTGAAATTGCTAATCCGCTTAAAACGCCTACACATATTTTTCCAGTGTGGTATTTCACGCCTTATTACGCAATTCTAAAAGCCATACCAGACAAGCTTGGTGGTGTTATTGCTATGTTCTCTGCTATTGCTTGCTTATTTGCTCTACCATGGTTTGACCGCGGAAACGTGCGTTCATGGCGTTACAGAAGTGGCTTACACACAACCAACCTATTAGTGTTTGCTATTGTCTTTATATTTTTGGGTTACTTAGGTGGAACCCCTCAAGAAGATTGGAAAATCGTAGCGTCACGAATAGGGACTATTATGTACTTCTCATTCTTTATTTTGTTATTTATTTATTCGAAGAACGAAAAGACGAAGCCTGTGCCGTTGAGGATCCCACGATGAAAAAATGGATTGCATTACTATTGTTTGTACCTGGATTAGCTATGGCTGCTGGTTCGTCGGTTCCCCTACAAGACCCTAAAATTGATTTGACCGACAAAGAGTCACTTCAAAGAGGCGCGCAAACGTTTATGAACTATTGCTTAGGGTGTCACCAAATGCAGTATCAACGTTATCAGCGTATGTTTACTGACTTGGGTATTCCTGAAGACTTAGGTCAGAAATATTTGCAGTTTACGGGCGAGAAGGTTTCAGATTACATTACCACACCTATGCCTGCTGCCGATAGTGCGCAGTGGTTTGGTGCCCCGCCACCTGATTTGTCGTTGGTAGCTCGTGTGCGAGGTCCTGAGTGGCTGTATACGTACTTTAAGACTTTCTATGCGGACGAAAGTAAAACCTTTGGCGTAAATAATCTAGTATTTCCGAACGTTGGTATGCCACATGTCTTAGAGCCGTTGCAAGGCACACCTCGTCTAGCCTTTGAAAGAAAGATGGTTGATGGTCAAATGGTTGACCGACCTGTGGGCTTGACTAACGACGGTAACGGACGCTTAAACGATGAAGAATACGATGAAGCAATACGCGACTTAGTAAACTTCCTTGAATATACTGGCGAGCCAACACGCCTTAAATCAGAATCTATTGGTCGTGCAGTACTTATATTCATTGTAATATTCTTTGTTTTCGCATTATTGCTGAAGAAAGAATACTGGCGTGGTGTCAAGTAATATAGTACAATCTTGCGTCATTTTTTAGAAGGGCTCTATTAATGTATAGCGCCCTTTTTTGTGCTTTAAATTATTATAACAATACCTATTGATCACTCATTGTGGCAATAAGGGCTCGGAGGTTTTAATGGCAGTGGCCACTAACAAACGTTCTATCATGACCATGTTTTCAGATAATATCGATATCTATTCGCATCAAGTGCGCATTGTGTTGGCTGAAAAAGGTGTTGGTGTTGAGATTATTTTTACTGATCCTAGTCTAATTAACGAAGAGTTACTTGAACTAAATCCCTATGGAACAGTGCCTACGCTAGTTGATCGCGAATTGGTTTTGTACAAGTCACATATCATTATGGAATATCTAGATGAGCGTTTTCCTCATCCACCGTTAATGCCTGTATATCCAGTGTCGCGCGGTAAGAGCCGTCTAATGATGCATAGAATCGAGCAAGATTGGTATTCGTTAGCAGCTAAAGTATTTCGTAACGAGCCAGGCGCTGCAGATGCCAGAAAAGAACTTAGAGAAGCTATATTGAGCCTCGCACCTATATTTGCTGAAACTGATTACTTTATGAGTGAAGAGTTCAGCCTTGTAGATTGTTACCTAGCACCCTTATTATGGCGCTTGCCGGCCCTTAATATTGAGTTAGATGGCCAAGGTAGTCGTGAAGTTGTTGCTTATATGAAGCGTATTTTTGAACGCGGTTCGTTTAAAGCTTCGCTGACAGACCAAGAACGTGAGATTCACAACCCTCTTTAATACCAAATTGCTGCTGTTAATTAACAGCAGCGCTTTTCCCATCTTTCGATTGAGGAAGATAAAATGCAAGATATGACCCCAAACCAACCCTATTTATTACGCGCATTTTTCGATTGGATAATTGACAACGGCTTTACGCCGTACATGGTGGTTGATGTGAATTTTCCAAACGTACAAGTGCCAATGCAGTTTGTAAACGAGGGACAAATTGTACTGAATGTTTCGCCGGGTGCGTGTGTGA
This sequence comes from Acidiferrobacterales bacterium, assembly GCA_964195425.1. Taxonomy (GTDB): domain Bacteria; phylum Pseudomonadota; class Gammaproteobacteria; order Enterobacterales; family Alteromonadaceae; genus Glaciecola. Next base: position 61,615 of record CAXMOM010000016.1, on the reverse strand, counting down.
ATTTCAGCATGGATTTTGAATGGGTAGAGTTTCAAGCTCGTTTTTCGGGTCAACCTATGACCGTTTCATTTCCTTGTTGCGCTGTAGGAGCTATCTACGCTAAAGAAAATGGTGCTGGTAGTGTATTTACAGTACCAGAGGAAAAATCAGCTGAAACAGACTCTCAGAGCATTGGAAATGGTAATAAAAAAGTGAAAAAAACTACGCTAGCCGCTGCTCCAAAGCCGAGCGTATCAAAAGATACTGAGGGAAACAAAACACCCCCAACAAAGCCAACTAAAAGACCTGGGTTGCGCGTAGTTAAGTAAGCAGCTTAATTAATAAGCTCCATTACTCTGATAACTTTGGTTACACCGTCTACATTTCTTACTAATTCTACGGTAGCGGTGGCTTCTGCTCTGGTTAACTGTCCCATGATAAATACTTCACTGTCTTCGACTATTAGGTCGAGTTTAAGCATGGGGACTCTACTATCGGTGGCCATCATCGTGCGAATTTTGGTGCTTAACCAAATATCGTTAATGGTAGAACCGGTAGGAATAGGTTCACCGAGTCTTATCTGATTGTGGATTTTAGACACTTGTCCTGAAGACAGGGTTGCATTCGTTGCTTCCGTGATGATTACTTGCGTTCTTGCTTGACCAGTTAACAGCACTTGGCTGTTGTATACATGAACGCTAATGTCGGCATTTTCCTCCACACTTGGTATTTTGTTAATAGCTGTGCTGACCCGAGCGGTCATGGTCTTATCGTCTATTTGGGTACCCAAGGTCCGTCTATCTGAATTACTTGCGGCTGCAGTACCTGCTGCGCCTACAGCAACGGCTGAAACACATCCAGATAACTGGCTTACTACAAAGCTCAAGAACAATAATATAACGAGTTTGTTCTGCATTTGACTAATCTCCACTTGCGATTGGGAAAAGCGCATTATCTATACATTCACATAAGTTATGAATGACCAATAAATGCACTTCTTGTATACGGGCGGTGCGAGACGATGGAACGCGTATCTCAGCGTCATTTTCACTTATAAAACCTGCCATTTCTCCGCCATCTTTTCCTGTTAATGCCACTATTGTCATATCGCGAGTCAACGCGGCTTGCATTGCGTTAATTACGTTTGCTGAGTTTCCACTAGTGGAAATAGCCAATAAAATATCACCTGCTTGTCCTAGGGCTTTTACTTGTTTTGAAAACACTTCATCGAATGATGAATCGTTGGCGATAGAAGTTATGGTAGAGCTATCGGTAGTAAGCGCTATAGCCGGCAAAGAAGGCCTATTGCGTTCGTAACGGTTAAGCAACTCTGATGAAAAGTGCTGGGCGTCAGCCGCGGAACCGCCATTGCCACATGATAATATTTTATTCCCACGAATTAGGGCGTCAATCATCATTTGCGCGCCTTTTTGAATGGGTTCTGGGAGCGCTTCGGCGGCCGCTATTTTGGTTTGTATGCTCTCGGTGAAGCTCTTTTTAATATTGTCTAACATGCTGTGAAATGTTCCTAGTCGCATATTTTTAATGCGTAATCGTTTTATTATTATAACTGCATCGTATAGGTGCTCGGTACCACTTAGCTATTTCAATGGAACTGTTCAAGCCTTATTAAACACTATCTAACCACGTAAGTTGTTTATCATCAATCGCTATTATATCTATACGTAAATCAGTGTGATGTAAGTTCAAATTATGTTGCTGCAAATAGCACATAATAGCTTTGTTCATTTTAGTTCTTTTTGAAGCCGTAAAATATTCGGCGGCATGACCGTGAACATTGTTGCTGCGGTATTTGACTTCAACAAAGACCCATTGTTGCATGTCTTTAAAAATTAAATCAATTTCTCCTTGGGGAACACGAAAATTTTGCTCTACAAATTTAAGCCCTTGGCTTTCTAGATAATGTTTCGCGTCTATTTCTGCTTGCTGACCGGCTCGCTTTGCTTGGTCATGTTTAGTTTCAGTGTCCATACTCTACAATTTATACTCAATTACCTACACACAGTTTCCCGCAGGTAAGCGTTACCGTGATCTTGCGTTATTACTAATAGCTAACCAAGACATTTCCCGTGTTAATTGCTGCCTATCGTTGATCGATAAATTCCCAGTCAAGCCCTTTACTGAGAGATGTTCGAAGGTACTCAACTGGGCTAAGTTATCGACTAGTGTCAATGAGTCATAGCCAAAGGCGAACAGCCTCAAAAATGCGCTTGGTGGTTCATTAAACAATGCGTCAACTGAAGTGGAAAGGGCTTCGCTGCGTCCTGCTGGCAACAACCATGGCATATCGACAAATACTAGATTGCGCAAATCACGCTGGCTATTTTTGCTTTGCTTATGGTCGTATCCATGTGATGTAGCAAATACTGGAATTTGTTCATTCGTAAATAAACTAATGCTGCTTTCAATAATCGGGTTAATGAGCTCTAGATCATTTGGTCGAGCAAATACCACAAATGCGTCAATGTCTCGTCGGTTTCGGGTAACGCTGTAAACACGTTCCTGATTTAAGTTTGAAAGTTGTTTAATACGTTTTTGACTTTGCAACACATCAATAGCCGATGTAATGCCTACCCGCATGCCTTTATTATCTGAATACCTAATTTGTTGCAAAGATACAGCGCGATTACTTTGTGATAGCTCGGTAGCCGTCCAAGCCAAAATAAAAGCGCTATTCATTCTTCGAGTTGTAGTCGAACCGTCGTCAATTACAACCGGGTTTGTGATATTGCGCGCGCGCATTAGCGCTACGACTTGTTCTGCTTCTTGTTCGGGTGAAAGGGAAAAAGAGGCCTGTAAATTATTGGTATTGTTACTTTCAGATTGCGTTTGATTGAGTAGCAACTGATGCTTACCAATCAAATCAAGACTTTTGACTTGGTCAATATGTGAGCGCAAAAGCGGGCCGATTATCGTGTCAAAAAGCGCTAGTGAATCGGTCGTAATCCCAGCCTTCATTGTGTTTAATGAGCCAGTATCTATAAACTCTATACCCGCTTGCACCGACTGATTAGTTTCTTTCGCGGTAGCAAGTTTGCTGTAATATGCACTTAAAATACCTTGTTTAATCGCTTCTCCCTGTCCTGCTAACCGACCGCTTAGTGGCAACAATACGGCAATGTTTTGATTTTGACGATGATTGATGGCTAAATATTTTTGTACCTGGTGGGGTAAGTTATTGATGAGTGCTTGGTTCGTATTAGTAGATAACCACTGATTAATATTGGTCTGGCGCACGCTGTCATTAATGCTGACGTCTTCTATAGTATCTAGCAGTATCTTGTAATCGCTAAGAATGGGGTAAGTCTTGGCAAGACGAATACGGTCGTTTTTGTCGATGATGGAAAACCATTGCCATACTTTGTTGTAAAAGTATGAGCTAATTTCTGGGTGGCCTACTAATTTCTGGCTAAGGTTGGCGCCTAATAGCTGATCCAATGCCTTTGCAAATTGTTTGTTTTCAGCCAATAGTTGCGCCGACGCAATTTGTGCTCTGGTAGGCAAGTCAAAAGCACTTTGTGAGCCAGCATCTATCGATATCATAGCCGAGCTTGTACCGTCGCGATTTGCACTGTTTAACCACGTCGCTATTAATGTAAGTAAGGGCTGCTTATTTGATAAACCACTTATGCTACTTAATGTCTCAAGCGCGCATTCTGCTTTCAATAAATTGGCTATTGCTTTGTGCGCACTCTCATTGAGTGTGGATTGAATATTTTTAATGAGGATGTTGGCCGCAGAGCAGTTACCTGTATTCTTATAATCGTTAGCAAGTATAAGCAATGATAAGTTACGCCCACTTAAATCTTGATTTACTAAATAAGCCGCTTCAATATTAGCCAACGCAGATTGCTGAAGCGTTTTTTGTTCTGCCGCGCTCGGTGCCGTTTGTTCAGGCACAGCGATGGGCTTTTTGGTAGGTGAAACACCACACGCTATTAGAAAATAACTCATACTGGTAATGACAAAAAGTTTGCGTAAATTCACGTTTATCCTGAAATACTTTAGATTGAACACCTGTAGTCTACTTGCCTGAATAAAAATATCTAGTTGAATTCATGCAAACTGTACTTAAGTTTGTGTAAACTACCACTATAATTTTAGTAATCGATAAGTGAATAAGTTGACTGGTATTCTTTATATTGTTCCTACGCCCATAGGCAATCTTTCTGATATGTCTACTAGGGCTATCGACATCCTGCAGGATGTCGACTTAATTGCCGCTGAAGACACGCGGCATTCGGGTCATTTGTTACAGCACTTTTTGATTAAAACACGTACTGTAAGTCTGCACGATCATAACGAGCAGCAACGTACGCAATTATTAATCAAAAAGCTACAAGAAGGCGAAAACATAGCCTTAATCTCTGATGCAGGCACGCCGCTTATTAGCGACCCGGGGTATACTTTAGTTAGCACTTGTCGGTCTCATAATATTACTGTAATCGCGGTGCCAGGACCTTGTGCACTGACTACAGCGCTTTGCGCATCGGGTTTGCCTACAGATCGCTTTATGTTTTTAGGTTTTTTGCCGGTAAAACAAAAAGCAAAAGCCGAATCGCTCAAGTTTGCCAGCGTACAACATATGACCTGTATTTTTTACGAAGCTCCTCGGCGCATAAAAGATACGATAGAAGTATGTGGGCAAGTTTTGCCCAGCAATCATCAAATTGTGCTAGCAAAAGAGCTAAGTAAGCGATTTGAAACTTATATATGTGGCACAGCTGAAGATGTTTTAGCATGGCTAACTGAAGAACCCGCGCATCAAAAGGGGGAATTTGTACTCATGATCTATTGTAAAATGGTAGTGTCTGAAGAACTTCCCTCATCGGCAAAAGAGCTTCTGCACCAGTTAACTGCGTTGTTGCCACCAAAGTCAGCCGCCGCTGTAGTGAGCGAACATTATAAATTGAATAAAAAAACGCTTTATCAGTACACCCTTTCGGTGAAAGAGCAAGCGTAACGAGAAGACCAACTTTATTCAAATATAAAATAAAATTAGAAGGGGTAATCAACACCCCTAATAGATACTCGAATAATGCTATTTTTTCAGTCCAATTAGCGTGTCACGAACTTTTGGGTAGCTGCAGTTTTCGTCTAGCCAAATGCGTAAAAAACTGATGCCGAAGGTTACGTCAGTAATTTTCCCTATGGTTTGGCCATTAAAGAAAAATTCACTCTGCTGATGTTCATTTACACTTACTAAAAGCGTATCGCCTTTCTTTATATTCGGCAATATGTCGCTTAGAAGTGGGATCCACGGATGAAATAATTCTTGTTTAATGCCTAATTTCCCCCATTCATCTTGGGTTCGTTGTATTAAGTCCTTTGCGCCAACATCCCTTAAGTAGTCGATTTTTAAGGCTTGTGGAAACTGCTCTGCTTGGTATTCACCTGTTTGGCTATATAAGCTTGAGTTGTAGATGTCCCAAAACAATACTTTGAGTTTGGCATCGCCAACTTTTTTTAACTCGCCAAGTGCATCGGCCATAGTGTCTCCTGAAAAAGTTAAGGTGCATAAAATAGCTAAAAGCCAATAAATGCGACATGTACGTGCGTTGATATATGTGAACGTTGACTTAAGTCGCTTTAGGCGCCTTTAATCATGGCTGCTTTGTAGATGCTGTTAAGCGGACTCGCGAAAAGCTTCATCACCATCGGTTCAAAGAACTCTATTGGTAATGTGTCATATTCGGGATCAAAAGCAGGACAATCATATTTTTCGATAAATTCTTCGGTAGCGGCAAAATATTGATGTTCTCGAAATTGTTCACGCATGTCAGGGTCGAGCCCAATATAATGGAAGAAATTTTTGCCCTGAAAAATGCCATGATGCTGCACAATCCAGTGCAACTTCTCTGAAACAAACGGTTTGATAATTGCGGCAGCGATATCGGGATGATTATATGCCCCTAATGTATCTCCAATATCGTGGAACAAGGCCATGACCACATAATCAACAGCCCGACCGTCGCGGTATGCTCGAGTGGCTGTTTGCAAACAGTGAGTAAGCCGATCTACTGGAAATCCGCCATAGTCGCCATCTAGTAGCCGCAGATGTTCAAGTACACGCTTCCCCCCGTTTGAGGCAAATGGAGTTTGTTCTTTTAAAATAATTGCCCAGTCTTCAGCGGTACTTGTTGCCATATTGCTAAATTCAGCATACTTGCCGGTAACTTTGTTCATATACTCTCTCCGAAGCTCTGGGTGTAGATTAATGACATATATACACGTTAGCTTCTACGCCCTTATACACTATCAAACAGATCTTGCACTCGTTGCCTAAGTTCATCAATTTTTGTAATGTCGGCAGGGGCTATAAAGATGGTATCGTCGCCGGCTATTGTACCTAAAACGCCATCGGTATGGCTCAATGAATCGAGCAAGCGAGCAATCAATTGGGCGGCGCCTGGACTGGTTCGAATAATGACCATCACATTGTTATGTACAATATCTAAAACCAGCTGTTTTAGTGGACTTTTCGCTGTAGGCATACCTAACTCAGGCGGTAAGCAATATACCATATCACCGCGAGCGTCTCGGGTACGTACAGCGCCGAACTTGCTTAACATTCTAGATACTTTCGACTGGCTAATGTTATCAAAACCCAAGTTTTTCAGGGCTAATACAATTTCACCTTGAGAGCCATAGCTTTCAGTTTTTAATATTTCGCGAAACGCTTTGATAAGTACATCTTGTTTGCTAGTGGTCATATGCAGTGCAATGGCTCAGGTTATAAATAAGAGTATTCTGCAATAAGCCCGCTATTTAAGCAATTTTTGCAGCAAAAAACGTTTATTTGGTGTTTGAGACTACAGTATCATTGAGATTTGTTGCTATTTCGGCTAATCTTCGCGCTCAATTTATCAATCTTGTCAACTGGAGATAACTCTATGAAAGTAGCCGTATTGGGCGCCGCAGGTGGTATTGGTCAGGCTTTATCGCTATTGTTAAAAACACAATTGCCCGCAGGTTCTGAATTATCATTATATGACGTAGCACCGGTTGTACCCGGTGTAGCTGTAGATTTAAGCCATATTCCTACCGATGTAAAAGTAGCTGGTTTTGGTAAAGATGACTTAGCCGCTGCATTAACCGGCACCGACATTGTGCTTATCCCAGCGGGAGTGCCTAGAAAGCCAGGCATGGATCGTTCTGACCTTTTCAACATAAATGCCGGTATAGTTAAAAATCTAATAGAAGCATGTGCAGATAACTGTCCAGATGCATGTATAGGCGTTATTACTAACCCAGTAAATACCACCGTTGCTATAGCGGCAGAAACCTTAAAAGCAAAGGGTGTTTACAACAAGAACAAACTGTTTGGTATAACCACGCTTGATGTTATTCGTTCAGAGACATTTATTGCCGAACTTAAAGGCAAAAGTACAGCAGACGTGCACGTACCTGTTATTGGCGGTCACTCTGGTACTACTATTCTGCCGTTATTGTCGCAAGTTAAAGGTATTACTTTTACCGACGAAGAAGTGGCTAGTTTAACACCACGTATTCAAAACGCTGGTACTGAAGTGGTCACAGCTAAAGCTGGCGGTGGCTCTGCTACTTTATCTATGGGTCAAGCCGCAGCGCGTTTTTGTTTGTCTTTAGTCGCTGCGATGCAAGGCAAAGATGTTGTTGAATATACTTACGTGCAGGTAGACGGCTCTGATGATGCAGCATTTTTTGCACATCCTGTTCGTTTAGGTAAAAACGGTGTTGAAGAAATTCTTCCTTATGGAGAATTGAGCGCCTTTGAGCAAAAAGCTAAAGAAGATATGTTAGACGGTCTTCGCAACGACATCAAAATGGGTGTTGATTACGTAAACGGCTAATAACTAGAGATTTGAGGACTATTCATCGTCCTTTATAATTAAAAAAACCAGTTTGGCCTAGCGCTTCACTGGTTTTTTTATGCCCAATACATTAGCTTAAGGGCGTTTCACTTTTGCATTATTATTCACATCTCTACTTTGCTTAATTAGCTCGTTACTATGTTCATAGTCAGATTTCGCTAAGCGATCATACAACACTACATTGGCAGTAACTGCTAAATTCATACTCGATTTAGTAGGAATGTAAATAACGTGTTCGCACGCACTCACAATATCTTGTGGTACCGAACCGTCTTCTGGTCCAAATATGTAATAGGCATTTTCAGGATGCGTAAATGCTGGCAACGGGATAGCCCCTTCAACTAACTCGACTACCACAGGCGTCGCGCCCCGGGGCATCATTGCTAGTAAATCGTCTACTGCAATGCTCGGTATAGAATCACGAAACTTCTTGGTATCTTCGTGAAAGGCTTTTGCATGGGTATATCGAGTGCCTGTATAAAAAATAGAAGACACCCCAAAACAACCAGCAGCACGTAAAATAACCGCGACATTACTGGCTGATTTAGGATTTAACAAGCCAATACTGATACGGCTACCGTTGTTCTTCAATTAACAATACCAACTGAGCTTGCGAATCATGATCAACCTGTATTCCGCATGCCTACGGCAATACCAGTAATGGCTACCATCATAGCGCGTTCTAACACCACTACATCGTTGTCTTTAAACTCAGATGTTTGTGCTTTACGTATTCTATCTAACAGTTCAATTTGCACGTAGTGCAGCGGCTGTAAATACCCAGCCCTAATTTGCATAGAGTTTCGAGCGTTAGGGTCGTCTTCCATCATGTGTTCGTGTCCCGTCATCTTTAACAAACTTTGCATAGACTGTACAAGCTCTTCACGCAGTGCGGCACCAAAATGTACTAGATTGTCGGGTACTAAGCGCTTGTCGTAAGCTTCACTCACTTTAGGATCTGCTTTTTGAAATACCATGTCGAGCATAGACAAACGTGATGCAAAGAACGGCCATTGTTCAATCATATCTTGCACAATAGGCGCATTTTCCCCTTGATTGACTTCATCAACCGCGCGCATAACTCCTAACCATGACGGCAATACTAAGCGGGTTTGTGCCCAAGCAAATATCCATGGAATGGCACGTAAACTCTCAATGCCGCCGTTGGGATTTCGTTTAGCCGGACGACTTCCTAAAGGTAATTTACCGAGTTCTTGTTCGGGAGTCGCTACTCTAAAATAGGGCACAAATTCAGGATCGGTGTTGACAGTATGACGATAGTTATCGCGGCCTTTATTTGCCATTGTGGCAATAATTTCTCGCCATGCAGGTTTTGGCTCAGGCGGCGGCAACAATACTGCTTCTAGCACGGCAGATGCATACAAAGACAAACTGCGTTTAGCCAGCTGCGGCATGCCAAACTTGAACCGAATAGTTTCGCCTTGCTCTGTGACCCTAAAACCGCCGTCGAGTGAGCCTGGCGGCTGTGAATGAATTGCGGCTTTTGCAGGTAAGCCGCCACGACCAATAGTACCGCCACGGCCATGAAATAAAGTGAGTTTAACGTTATGTTGCTGAGCGATACCCACTAAAGCTTCCTGTGCACTATATTGTGCCCAACCAGCGGCTAAAGAACCTGCATCTTTAGCTGAATCTGAATAGCCAATCATGACAAATTGCTGACCATTTACATAGCCTTTATACCAATCAATGCTAAGCAGTTTTTGCATAACGCGGGGGGAGTTATTTAAATCATCTAAGGTCTCAAACAATGGTGCGACGGGCATCGCCCAGCCTACGCCCGATTCTTTCAGCAATAGCTGAACCGCAAGTACATCTGAAGGCTCACTAGCCATTGAAATAATATAAATACCAAAACCGTCTTTGCCATTGTTGGCAATAACTTTACAGGTGTCGACCACTTCTTTTACATCGTCTGAAGGTACCCAGTCGCCTGGAATAAGGGGCCGACGAGATGATAATTCGCGAAGCAAAAAGGCTTGCTTATCATCTTCATTCCACTGATTGTAATCACCCATACCCAAATAGCGGGTAAGTTCGCTAAATACGTCTGCGTGGCGTTGGGCATCTTGTCTTATGTCGAGTTTAAGCAAATGCACACCAAAGCAATATGATCGACGTAAACAGTCAAGCAGTGCACCGTTAGCAATTACCTGCATACCGCAATCGAGTAAAGATTGGTAACAGGCCAATAGCGGTTTTTGCAACTCGTCGTTTGATTGCACCCAATTTTCTACATCGGCTTTACCTTCGCGGGTAAGCTCTAACTTTCTAATAAGCGGTTTTAGAATTTCTCGATAGGGTTCTTTTATATCTCCCACTTGTTCACGTAACGCAGGGTTACATCGATTCATTGATAACTCTGAATAGAGTTGGTCTAAATCGTTTTTAAATAGTTTAGCGGCTCTGCGTCGGGCACGAATAAGTACTTCTTGGGTAAGTGTTGAGGTAACAAAAGGGTTTCCATCGCGGTCTCCGCCCATCCATGAACTAAATTGAACTGGCTTTGCATCTAAGGGCAATGCGGTGTCAAAGTTAACATGAAGATAGTCGTCTAAGTCTCGCAAAAAGTCGGGGACGGCTTCCCACAGTGAATTTTCTATAACTGAAAAGCCCCAGCGTGCTTCGTCAACTGGAGTAGGGCGAACAGAGCGTATTTCTTCTGTATGCCAGGCCTGACTAATAAGGTCAGCTATACGCTGTTTAACACGTCTGTTTTCAACATCAGATATGTTACTGCTGTGTAATTTTTGCAGCTGTGTCGCTAACTGACGATGTTTGTATATGTTAGTGCGTCGGTTAACTTCTGTTGGGTGAGCGGTTAGTACTAAATCGATGTTTAGGTTTCGTATAGCCTTGAGTACTTTACCTTTATCTGCGTCTAAGTCTAAATGTTGGCTTAAATTGTTTAGCTGTAGGTCTAGGGAGCTTTCTTTATTTAGAGCGATGTTGAACTCTTGTTCGGCTATATTAGCAAGTGTTAAAAACTGCGCAAAGGCTCTTGCAATTGTCAGCAACGATTGGTTGTCTAAATTGGCTAGCGTCTTGGCTAGGTTGGTGGTGCTGCTTGCGTCGCCCTTCGATGAATGACGACCGTCGTGGCGAATGTTTTCAATAGTTTCAAGCCATTGTTCACCTAGCTCTTGTTGAATGGTGTCGCCAAGGGTAGCGCCCAAGTATTTGACGGTTTCTTTAAGTTGTTCAATTAACGCAGGCTTCATATTACTATCAAACTCCATGTGACTAAAATTTTATACTGTTGAAGGATAATAAACATATATTACAAAATGACATGTGTTTATTGCCTAAGCCTCACAATTTAGCATATATTTTTATTATAAACACACGCGAACGCTTTGCTCATGTACACATAATATACGCTTTACGCTTTGCTCGCTTTTAGTCGTCAACATGAGTGTGATACACTTACATTTTTGATTCAGACGACAATTAGCGGAGCAACTGTGGCAGATAAATACACCAGTACAGAAGAACAAGCAAGTTATGGAATTGGCTATCAAATGGGTGAGCAACTTGCCTCTAATCCTTTTGATGGACTCGACATTGAAATAGTCAAAGCCGGCATTCTAGATGGCTTTGCTAGAGCGGAGCCAAGCGTTGGTAATGACGAGTTAAGGCTTGCGTTTAATGAAATTCATCAACGTATGCAGGCTGCCAAGCAAGACCAATTTGCTGGTGCAGTGCAAGAAGGCGCAGACTTTTTAGCTAAAAACGCTACGCGTGAAGACATCGCGGTAACTGAATCGGGTTTACAGTACGAAGTGCTTACTCAAGCTACGGGCGATAAACCAACCGCCGATTCTACCGTGCGTGTTCATTATCATGGTACGCTTATGGACGGCACTGTGTTTGACAGTAGCTACGATCGTGGCCAACCTGCAGAATTTCCAGTAGGTGGCGTTATCAAAGGCTGGACCGAAGCACTTCAGTTAATGTCAGTGGGCGATAAGTTACGCATTTATGTTCCGCATGACCTAGCTTACGGCGAACAAGGCGCAGGCGCGGCCATTGGTCCTTTTAGCACCTTAATCTTTGATGTTGAATTGCTAGAAATTATTGCCTAGATATCGCTTAACTTAACTATTCTGAGCTTTCAAACGCTGTATTGTTGAATGCTGTATTTTGAAGACCGAAGTATTGTTAAGCCTCACAAGCATGTAATTATAAAAGCCAGTCGCTTTACGCTAACTGGCTTTTTTTTTGGTAAAAGGTGTACATTATTATGAATGTATTAGAACTGGTTGGCTTTCTTGCTGCATTTTGCACCACTATTTCTTTTCTGCCTCAGGTTATCAAAGTATTAAAAACTCGCGACACGCAGTCTCTTTCGCTTGGCATGTACATTTTTTTCGTATTTGGTGTTTTACTTTGGCTCATGTACGGAATAGCGAAACAAGATTGGCCAATTATCGCCGCTAACGCTTTCACCTTGGTACTTGCCAACATCATTTTAGTGATAAAAGTTAAAAATATAGCCAAAGATAAACAACTAGACAATAGTCTCAATGACTAAAGCATCTGTTGCAAGCGCACTAACAAGCCAATACACTCATATATATAATAAAAATAACCCGAAGCGGCCCCATGCTTGCCAATTTAAGTAAGACAATAGACAAAACTAACGCATTTATTGGAAAAGCAGTTGCCTATTGTACTTTGTTGATGGCAGTTATCATGTGTGCCGTGGTTATTTTCAGATATGGCTTTGATTTGGGCTGGATAGCCATGCAAGAGTCAATTACTTACCTTCACGCTGCGGTTTTTCTGCTTGGTAGCGCCTATACTTATCAGCAAGATGGACACGTACGTGTTGATGTTTTCTACAGGCGTTATTCAGTGAAAGTAAAACACATAGTCGATTTGTTCGGTTGCTTGTTGCTGATGTTGCCGGTAGCCACTTATATTGCTATTACCTGTTGGCCTTATGTCATGCAATCTTGGCAATTGTTAGAAGGTTCCCGCGAGCCCGGGGGGTTGCCATTCGTATACGTCTTAAAATCATTCATGTTGATATTCGCTATTATGATGATATTGCAGGCTGTTTCTGAAATTATAAAGCACAGTACAAGCTTGTTGACCATGAGAAAAGTGCAATAATATGGAATTTCTTGCCTTAGTATTGTTCGCTGTAGTGTGCTTGGTACTCTTATTGGGTTACCCAGTTGCCCTTACCCTAGCGGGTGTTTCTCTGCTGTTTGCTTTTGGTGGTATAGCGTTTGGCGTATTTGACGCATCCTACCTTATTTCAACCCCTAATCGTTTGTTTGGTATTGTTAATAACACTACTTTGATTGCCGTGCCGCTGTTTGTATTTATGGGTGTGGTACTAGAAAGGTCAAAAATTGCGGAAGATCTTTTGGTTACCATGTCGTCTTTGTTAGGACGTTTTAAAACAGGTTTGGGTGTGTCGGTAGTGCTGGTGGGCATGTTGCTGGCCGCAAGCACCGGAATTGTGGGCGCGACAGTTGTTACCATGGGACTGCTTTCACTGCCCATAATGCTGAAGCGGGGTTATTCACCCCAACTTGCGACAGGCGTAATATGTGCTACAGGGACTTTAGGGCAAATTATTCCACCTTCAATTGCGCTTGTTTTGTTGGGGGATGTATTGTCTAGCGCCTACCAAAAGGCACAGCTTGATATGGGGATTTTTTCTCCAGATAGCGTATCGGTTGGCGATTTGTTTGTAGGTGCATTGGTACCAGGATTACTTTTGGTGGTATTTTATTTGCTATATCTGTGGTGGGTAAGTAAATTTTCACCGCAGCAAGTACCCCAGCAAGGTCAACAAAACGAACACGCTAGCTTACGTAGTTTGCTAGCGGCGCTTTTACCTCCCTTAGTGCTCATTATTTGTGTGTTGGGTTCAATTTTATTTGGCTTTGCGACACCCACCGAAGCTGCTGGTGTTGGCGCAGTTGGGGCATTGCTGTTAGCGGGTATTAAAAAGCAGTTAAGTAAGCCAAACATAAAATACATTGTTCAAGAAACCACAAAAGTTACCTCAATGGTATTTTTGATACTCATCGGCGCGTCTATATTTTCGCTTGTATTTAGAGGACTTGGAGGTGAAATTCTTTTAAAAGAAATATTTACCAATCTGCCAGGTGGTGCATTTACTGCAATGTTACTGGTAATGGTGCTTATTTTCTTGCTTGGGTTCATTCTCGATTTTATTGAAATCACCTTTGTCGTTGTGCCTATTGTTGCGCCAATTCTTATTATTATGGGCATAGATCCAGTATGGTTAGGCATTATGATTGCGGTTAATTTACAAACGTCATTTTTAACGCCACCCTTTGGTTTTGCGCTATTTTACTTGCGCGGAGTAGCGCCCGCTAGTGTAAAAACAATTCACATTTACAAAGGGGTAATCCCTTTTATTTTTATACAAGTGGCGCTGCTGGTGATCATGGCTATTTGGCCGCAAACGGTAACATGGCTAGTTGATATTGTTTATGGTTAGCTTGAGGTGACTTTGGCTAGCATTTTATAAAGGAAAGAAAAAAATGAATACAATAATGCGTTCTATTAAATGGAGCCTTATCGTTTTAGCAAGTTCAGCGCTTATTGGCTGTGGGGGCAAAGATGCTTCAAACACAAGTAAAAACGATAGCCCCAAAAGTGTAGAAAAAGTAAAGTGGAAATTAGTCACGTCATGGCCAAAAAATTTCCCAGGTTTGGGTAGGGCGCCTGAAACATTCGCCGAATACGTAAACACTATGTCTAACGGTCGCTTGGAAATCACGGTTTATGGCGCAGGCGAATTAGTGCCTGCATTTGAAGTGTTCGATGCTGTGTCTGCAGGAAGCGCGCAAATGGGCCACGCTGGCGCATACTATTGGAAAGGTAAAATCCCGGCCGCACCTATATTCTCGGCCATTCCTTTTGGCATGAATGTGACTGAAATGAACGCTTGGTTGCATCATGGCGGTGGCATGAAATTGTGGCAAGAATTGTACGCGCCATTTGGCGTCATTCCATTTGCCGGTGGCAGCACAGGTGTGCAAATGGCAGGTTGGTTTAAAAAAGAAATCAATTCAGTTGAAGATATGAAGGGTCTGAAAATGCGCATCCCTGGTCTTGGTGGCGAAGTGCTAAAAGAAATAGGGGGCTTACCTATTACCCTATCGGGCGGCGAGATATTCACCTCATTACAAAGTGGTGCTATTGATGCCACTGAATGGGTTGGTCCATATAATGATTTAACTTTTGGTCTGCATAAGGCGGCTAACTATTATTACCACAGCGGTTGGCATGAGCCAGGTACTTTACTCGAGTTCATTGTTAATAAAGAAGCCTTCGATGCTTTGCCTAAGGATTTGCAAAAAATAGTGGCGGTAGCGACTCGCGCAGTTAACCAAGATATGCTTGATGAATATACCGCGCGTAATTATTTGGCGATGCAACAGCTTATAGAAGAGCACGGCGTAACCGTATTGCCGCTGCCGCAGGACGTTTTAATTGCATTAAAAGCGGCGACACAAAAGGTGTTAGCAAAGGAATCGGCTGAAAACGCTGAGTTTGCCAAGATATATGCTTCTTATACTGAGTTCTTTGAAGGCGTGAAGCGTTATCATGAGCTATCTGAAAAAGCGTATTATCAAAATCGTTGATATGTTGTTAGAAGAGCCAATATTTGCTAACAAACTGTTTTGGCTCTCTAACAAATAGTAATGTTTTCTGTGAAAATGTAATAAAAACAATCTGGACAGATTTGTTTTACATCAAAGCTCGGTTACCATAGTGCTCGCATTAATACATAGTACCTTTGTTGATATATCAACACTGGGTACACGATTAAAAATAGAAAAATAAAATTAAATTAGTTTAGGAGATTTACATGGTTATTAAACCAAAGGTTCGCGGCTTTATTTGTACTAACGCACATCCAAAAGGCTGTGCAACAAATGTTGAAAATCAAATTGCCTATGTAAAATCTCAAATAGCTAGTACGAAGGATACAGCAGACAGCGGCGCGCCTAAAAATGTGCTTGTGATTGGATCATCTACCGGTTATGGCCTAGCATCAAGAATAACTTCAGCATTTGGCTATGGTGCAAATACCTTAGGCGTATGTTTTGAAAAATCGCCATCAGAGCGTAAAACAGGGACAGCTGGTTGGTATAATACTGCTTCATTTCATGATCAAGCTAGTGAAGCTGGTTTGTATGCCCATACCATTAATGGTGACGCTTTTTCCGATGAAATAAAAGCCGATGTGATCGAACGAATCAAACAAGATTTAGGCAAAGTAGATTTAGTGATTTACAGCCTAGCATCGCCAAGAAGAACTGACCCTGACACTGGTGAAGTATTTAAATCTACGCTAAAACCAGTTGGGCAATCATATAAAACAAAAACCTACGATACAGATAAAAATTTAGTCCATGAAATTGCCTTAGAGCCAGCAAATGCAGATGAAATTGCGCAAACGGTGAAGGTAATGGGCGGTGAAGATTGGGAACGTTGGCTAGTACAACTTAATGAGGCTGGCGTGCTCAGTGACGGCTGTAAAACCACAGCCTACACGTACATTGGTAAAGAGCTAACATGGCCTATTTATGGTCAGGCAACGATTGGCTTGGCGAAAGAAGATTTAGACAGAGCAGCAAGGGCTATTATAGATAAACTGTCGGGTATTGACGCGCAAGCAAACGTGTCTTCGCTCAAAGCTTTAGTGACGCAAGCAAGCAGTGCTATTCCCGTTATGCCGCTTTATATATCACTCATTTATAAAGTAATGAAGGAAGAGGGCACTCATGAAGGGTGTATTGAACAAATAGTAGGACTATTTGACAGTTGTTTGTATGGTGAAACGCCCATCCTTGATGACATGAATCGCTATAGAATGGACGACAAAGAAACTAATGATGCTACGCAAGCAAAAATAAAGGCTTTGTGGGATCAAGTTACACAAGATACATTTCATCAGTTAAGCGATTACAAGGGTTACAATACGGAGTTTTTGAACTTGTTTGGCTTTGCTGTTCAAGGAGTTGACTACGATGCCGATGTAGACACATTGGTTGAATGGAAGTAGTTTTCTGATCAAAGTGCGCCGAATTGCATGTCATACTGGCGCAAAAACCTTTTCTTTGTTGTGACTTTTAAGATTGTTGGCTGAGTTTTTTTAAGTGATTTATGAAATTTGATACGTTAATTAAGAGAGGCTTGTTATTTGAAGCCCTTCGGCGTTGTTTTTTGTATACATTTTTAAATATAGAATAATGTGTTTAGCATAATTCTCATAGCCTTTTAGGGGCAGTTAATGCTAAAATCTCATCGTTAATTGACAGAACGAGGGTCCAGTTGAGGCAATTCACCTCACGATCGTTGATGTATTGGGTCGATTACCCGTCAATTCACCAAGAAAACAGACAAAATAATAAGAGAATATGTATTGCAGGAAGTTAGTTTCAAGTAGAAGCGGGCTAAGCAATACTTTTGTGTTGAATTTTGTTTCTAAAGGATTAGTCGCTAATTTAAACTGGCTTCAAGCAGGCCAATTTAAATTGGTAATTATTTGAGAGTAGCAATTTGCATATGATTAAAATCAAAAAAGGCTTAAACCTTCCCATTGCAGGAGTTCCAGAGCAGAAGATAGGGAATTCCCTTATCGTCTCTAAGGTAGCTGTATTAGGGGAAGAGTTCATAGGAATGCGGCCAACCATGCACGTACAAGTGGGTGATGTGGTCAAAAAAGGGCAACTTTTGTTTGAAGACAAAAAGAACCCTGGCGTAAAATTTGTGGCACCGGCTGCAGGCGAAGTGATTGAAATAAATCGCGGGGATAGACGCATCTTACAATCAGTAGTTGTTGGTCTGAAAGGTGAAGACTCTGTTGCATTTGAGAAAATCGCAGCCGACGTGATTCTTAGTACAGATCGCCAAGTTCTAGTTGATACGCTTATAGAGTCGGGTTTATGGACGGCATTAAGAACTCGTCCGTTCAGCAAAACCCCCGCGATTGATAGCACCCCACATTCTATTTTTGTGACGGCGACCGACACCAATCCGCTAGCGCTTGACCCGCAAATGGTGATTGCAGAGCGTGAAGACGATTTTGCAAACGGTATCAAAGTGCTTTCTCAGTTGGCGGCACAAGGTAAAGTGTTTGTGTGTAAAGCGTCTGGCGCGAATGTAAGCGCTACTGGCGACAAAGTAGAAGTGCATGAGTTTGCTGGACCTCATCCTGCTGGATTGGTTGGGACGCATATTCATCATCTGGATACGGTTGGCGTAGGCAAAAAAGTATGGCATATCAATTATCAAGATGTGATTTGTTTTGGGGCTACGATCACTTCAGGTGAGCTAGATACTAGTCGTGTAATCTCGATTGCTGGGCCCGCGGCTAAGTCTCCGACTATTGTGCGCACACAGCTGGGCGCAAGTACAAATGAACTGGTCAATGGTCAGTTCGACGATACGCCTACTCGCGTAATTTCAGGTTCTGTCTTAAATGGAACCAAAGCAAGTGGCCCGCAGGCATTTTTAGGTCGCTTCCATCTTCAAGTGTCATTAATAAAAGAAGACGCTGAGAAGAAATTCCTAGGCTGGATTATGCCCGGCGGTGATAAGCATTCAGTTACACGCGCTTATTTAGGGCATTTAAACCCTAAAAAATTATTTAACATGACGTCCACAACCAATGGTTCAGACCGTTCTATGGTGCCAATTGGTAACTATGAACGTATTATGCCCTTAGACGTTATTCCTACTTTGCTACTTCGCGACCTTTTATCGGGCGATACCGACGGAGCACAAACTTTAGGCGCACTCGAGCTAGATGAAGAAGATTTAGCTTTGTGTACTTATGTGTGTCCAGGTAAATACGATTACGGCCCAGTGTTGCGAGAAGTATTAACAACTATTGAATCTGAGGGATAAATCATGGGTTTAAAAACGTTTATTGAGAAAGTTGAACCAGACTTCGAAGCTGGTGGAAGGTACGAGAAATTCTATGCGCTTTACGAAGCTGCTGCTACTATTTTTTACACGCCGGGTAAAGTTAATAAAGCCAATACTCATGTAAAAGATAGTATCGACTTAAAAAGAATTATGATATTCGTATGGATGGCTACATTCCCGGCTATGTTTTACGGTATGTACAACATAGGCGCGCAAGCCCATGAAGCTATTTTAGCAGGCGCTGGTACTTTACCAGACATCTGGCAGGCCGCCCTTTTCACTATGCTAGGCGGTAGTATGGACGCTAGCACAGGATGGGGAAGCATGATGTTTTATGGAGCATGTTTCTTTGTTCCTATATACGCTACAACCTTTATTGTAGGTGGTTTTTGGGAAGTGCTGTTTGCTTCAGTCAGAAAACATGAGATAAACGAAGGCTTCTTTGTTACCTCTGTGCTTTTCTCGCTAACCTTGCCTGCGACTATTCCATTATGGCAAGTTGCATTAGGGATTACCTTTGGTGTCGTTATTGCTAAAGAAATATTCGGCGGAACAGGTCGCAACTTCTTAAACCCAGCATTATCTGGTCGTGCATTTTTATACTTTGCCTATCCAGCGCAAATATCAGGCGACCAAGTCTGGGTAGCTGCCGATGGATACTCTGGCGCGACATGGTTAACGCAAGCGGCCAATGGCACGCTTGAATATACCAATGAAAACTTCATTCAAGCGTTTTTAGGTAACATTCCTGGTTCAGCAGGTGAGGTATCTACCCTCATGATATTGCTGGGCGGCTTATTTATTATGTACTTAGGGATCGCAAGTTGGCGAATTGTCACGGGCGTGGCCCTCGGCGCAGCTGGCTTTGGCTTATTACTCAATATCATTGGCGGCGGTGAAGCATCCAATGCAATGATGAATATGCCGTGGTACTTCCATTTTGTAATAGGAGGAATGGCATTTGGTATGTTCTTTATGGCAACCGACCCCGTTTCTGCATCCTTTACTAATCAAGGTAAATGGTTTTACGGTATATTTATAGGGTTTATGACGGTATTTGTTCGAGCCCTAAATCCCGCCTTCCCAGAAGGGATTATGCTAGCTATCTTATTTGCGAATTTATGGGCACCACTATTTGACTACTTTGTAGCGCAAAGCAACATTAAACGGAGACTCGCTCGTGTCGGCTAAAAAAGAAACCTTAGGTAAAACGGTCGGCGTTGTAGTTGCCGTTTGTTTCGTGTGTTCCATCGTTGTCTCCACTGCAGCGGTTGGTTTGCGAAGCTTACAAGAGACTAACGCGGCTTTAGATAAAAAGTTTAACATCCTTAGCGCAGCGGGATTGTTAGACGAAGCAACCGACAAGTCACAAATCGCTGACTTGTATGACTCGCTCGTTGAAGAGAAATTTATAGAGCTAGCTACCGGTGAATATGTCGACAAGCCCAGTAAAGACTTCGATATGTACAAAGCGGCAAAGACTGAAGAATTTGGTGTCGCGGTCGGTAAAAGCAATGTTGGCTTTAAGCAGCGCTCAAGTATTGCAATGGTTTATCATATAAAAGATGAAACCGGCACTGTCTCACGAATTATTTTACCGGTTCATGGTAGTGGTTTATGGGATTTGATGTATGGGTTCTTAGCGCTTGATAGCGATGGTCAAACCATTCGTGAATTGATTTACTATCAACATAAAGAAACACCAGGACTAGGCGCTGAAATACTCAACCCGGCGTGGCAAGACAAATGGGATGGTAAGCAGCTGTTTAAAAACGGTGATGTCGCTATAACTGTTAAAAAGAACGTAGGTAATGATAATCCATACGCCGTCGACGGCTTGTCTGGCGCAACTCTAACCAGTAACGGTGTGCAAAATACACTTGTATACTGGGCAGGGCCAAATGGTTACGGTACTTATTTAAAAAATCAATCTTGGAAATCTTAAGGTACGAACATGGCTGATACTAAAGAAATGAAAAAAGCCCTCTTCGGGCCAATAATTGATAGCAACCCTATCGCACTGCATGTACTGGGTATATGTTCGGCGCTAGCAATTACCACTAAATTAGAAACCGCATTAGTAATGTCGCTGGCGTTGACCGTAGTGTGTGCCTTTTCTAACTTGTTTATTTCGTTAATCCGAAATCAAATACCTTCAAGCGTGCGTATTATTGTGCAGATGACAATTATCGCGTCTTTGGTAATTGTTGTTGACCAAGTATTGAAAGCGTATTCGTATGAAATTTCGAAGCAACTGTCGGTATTTGTAGGGCTTATTATAACTAACTGTATTGTAATGGGACGAGCTGAAGCATACGCAATGAAGTCACCTCCATTTATGAGTTTCTTAGATGGTATAGGGAATGGAATGGGATATAGCTTTATATTAATAGTCATAGGAACTGTAAAAGAGTTGTTTGGTTTTGGTACTCTTTTAGGCTACACAATTCTGCCACTCGTACAAAACGGCGGCTGGTATACCGGCAACGGCTTGCTAATACTACCCTTTAGCTCGTTTATATTGATCGGCTTAATGATTTGGGCAATACGCGTTGCGCGCCCAGAACAAGTCGAACCAAAGGAATAGGGATTATGGAACAATACGTATCATTACTTATTCGCGCAGTATTTGTTGAGAATATGGCGCTCACCTTATTTTTAGGTATGTGTACTTTTTTAGCAGTATCTAAAAAAGTTAAGACGTCTATGGGCTTAGGCGTAGCGGTAATTGTTGTACTAGGTATATCAGTGCCGGTCAACCAAGTTATATTTACCACTATTTTAGCGCCTGGTGCGCTTGATTGGGCTGGTTTTCCTGAGGCCGATCTTAGTTTTTTAAGCTTCTTAACTTTTATTGGTGTTATTGCAGCATTAGTACAAATTTTGGAAATGACCTTAGATAAGTTCTTCCCGGTTTTATACAATGCGCTTGGCATATTTTTACCACTGATTACCGTTAACTGTGCCATCTTTGGTGGCGTTGCATTTGCTGTGCAGCGTGAATACAACTTTACAGAAAGTATCGTGTATGGCATCGGCAGTGGTATAGGTTGGGCAATAGCTATTGTATTATTAGCAGCAGTACGTGAGAAACTAAAATATGCAGATATGCCAGATGGTATACGTGGTTTAGGGTCTGTTTTCATGATTGCCGGTCTTATGGCTCTTGGTTTTCAATCATTCACTGGTGTTGCGCTTTAAAGCGGGCAAGGAGTATTTAAAGTGGAAAATGTAGATATATATTTGGGCGTTGGCATGTTCATCTCAATAGTACTGATACTGGTATTCATTATCATGTTCGCCAAGTCTAAGCTAGTTGCCAGCGGCGAAGTTAAAATAATGATTAATGACGATCCTAATCATACCATTACAACTCAACCTGGCGGCAAGTTGTTGAACGCTTTGTCAGACTCAGGTATTTTTGTTTCTTCAGCTTGCGGTGGCGGTGGTTCTTGTGGTCAGTGTCGTGTTGATATAAAAGGCGGCGGTGGTGAAATATTACCCACTGAGCTTGACCATATTACTAAGCGTGACGCCAAACAAGGCTGTCGTTTGGCTTGTCAGGTTGCTATTAAGCAAGACATGATCATTGAATTGCCTGAAGAAGTATTTGGTATTAAAAAATGGGACTGCGAAGTGCTTTCGAATGACAACGTAGCGACCTTTATTAAAGAACTTAAACTTGGTATTCCTGATGGCGAAAGTGTTCCTTTCCGCGCTGGTGGGTACATACAAATTGAAGCTCCACCTCATCACGTGAAGTACAAAGAGTTTGATGTTCCCGACACGTATCGCAAAGATTGGGAGCATTTTGGTTTCTTTGACGTTGAGTCTAAATGTGAAGAAGAGACTATCCGTGCTTATTCAATGGCAAATTATCCTGAAGAAGAAGGTATTATTTTATTAAACGTGCGTATCGCTACGCCGCCACCTAATAATTTAAGTTTACCTGCAGGCATAATGTCTTCATTTATTTGGTCCTTGAAAGAGGGTGACAAAGTCACAATATCGGGCCCATTTGGTGAGTTCTTTGCTAAAGAAACAGAAGCTGAAATGGTATTTGTAGGCGGTGGAGCCGGCATGGCACCAATGCGTTCTCACCTTTTTGATCAACTTCGTCGCGTAAAATCAGGACGTAAAATAACTTTTTGGTATGGTGCTCGATCTTCGCGTGAGATGTTTTATGTAGAAGATTTCGATATGTTACAAAGCGAGAATGACAACTTTAAATGGCACGTGGCGCTTTCAGATCCGCAACCAGAAGATAACTGGGAAGGGGATACAGGCTTTATACACAATGTGTTGCTTGAGAAATATTTGAAAGGTCACCCTGCACCAGAAGATTGTGAATTTTATATGTGTGGTCCACCTATGATGAACGCTGCGGTTATCAACATGCTTAAAGATTTAGGTGTTGAAGATGAAAACATCATGCTCGATGATTTTGGTGGCTAATTCGTTGGCACTTGATTAATTGAAAGGGGCGTAAGCCCCTTTTCTGTTCTATTTACAATTACAATTTATAGACTCTATTTATTAAATACGAAAGATTATGAAGCGAATAATTCAATTAGTGACATTGGCAATAATGTTGTCTGTAGCATTATGGTCATGCGCTCGTCCGCTGCCGCCGATGGTTACTCTGCAAGGAAAGACTATGGGCACGACCTATAGCGTTAAGTACGTAAATGCAGGCGGCGCTGCAAGCAAACTTTCACCAACTAAAATGCAAGCTAAGATTGATGATTTACTTGTTGAAATAAACCAGCTTATGTCTACCTACATGCCAGACTCTGAACTGTCGTTGTTGAATAAAGCGCAAGCAAATGTAGCCTTTCCAATATCACCCGCTACCGAGTACGTTATTCAAGAGGCACTGAAATTAAATAATAAAAGCCAAGGTATGCTGGATATTACCGTGGGCCCTCTTGTAAACCTGTGGGGCTTTGGACCTACTTTACGAGCAAACAAAATACCCACTGAAGCACAATTAGCCGCTATTATGGATTACATAGGGGTAGATAAGTTTACGCTATCTAATGGAGAACTGATAAAGTCACACCCTAAGGTTTACATCGATCTTTCTACTATAGCGAAAGGTTATGCGGTTGACGAAGTAGCAGCGCTTTTACTTACTGAAGGCCTGACCAACTATTTGGTTGAAATTGGCGGTGAAATGCGAGTTGCGGGTACTAAACTGAATAATGAACAGTGGTTAATCGCCATTGAAAAGCCTTTATCGAGCGAACGAGCTATTCAACGGATTGTTAGTATTGGCGATAATGCCATGGCAACATCTGGAGATTATCGGAATTATTTTGAAGAAGATGGGATTAGATATTCACACCTTATTAATCCAACCACAGGTTATCCAATACAGCATAATTTGGTAGCTGTCACTGTGGTAGCACCTAAGTCTATTGAGGCTGATGGTTTAGCAACAGCGCTAATGGTAATGGGCAGCGAACAAAGCAAGCTGTTAGCCGAGAATGAGGGCATTGCAGCCTTTTTTATTACTAAGGAAGGTGACGAGTATGTTGAGTATCAAAGCACAGAGTTTACTAGACAAGTGCAAATAATTGAGCAGAAAAAGGTAAATTGACGTATTAATGATTATAGCCAATAGTGCTATAATGGGGTAAGGATTTGCCCAATAAGCAACATCTAAGTGCAGGTATATAGACTGCCATATATAAAGAGAAAATTGTGAGTACATTTATTTTTGCCTTTGGATTCTTCTTACTAATGTCATTGGCAATGGCGATTGGATATATTTTTCAAAAGAAAAGTATCGCAGGTTCATGCGGTGGATTAGGCGCCTTGGGTGTTGAAAAAGCCTGTGATTGTCCAGAGCCCTGCGACAGAAAGAAAGCACGTCTTGAGAGGGAAGAGGCGCGCCAAGTAAAATTAAATGAATGGAAAAACAATCAGATTCTATAGGCATTTAATCGCAAGGTTGTTTTCTTAACGTGAAAAATACGCATCTATTTTATCTACAATTTCCTGTGCTTTCCGATTCTTTGTATTAACCGCGAAATAAGAGGGTACCGATATAAATGATTTTTGTGTAAACGAAACATTAAAAGCCGCATATCTGCGCTTTTTTGCGCCGTCATTAAAATAGTGCTCGAAGGGTTGTCTGTAGCTCAAAAGTGAATCTGTACCGCCACGTAAAAATACCGCAATAGCCTCTTTTGTATTAGCTACGTCTACAAATTCATAGCCTTCAAACTCCAGTTTTTGACGTGTTCCGTGATAGTTGTATGAACGAATAGACGCGACTTTTTGGTTTTGCTTGCTCTCTTTAGAATACAAAACCACTTCAAGAACTTCATAATATTTTTGTGAGTAAATGATATTTGCGCGCAAACTTTCAGTACTTTTTACATTGATAGTAATGTCAATTAGGCCTTGGTTAAAGTCTCTATAGATTCTTGAAGGGGGAGCACAGTAGAAAGTGAGAGTGTAAAGGTGCTCTGAAAATATTTTTTGTAGATCATCAATTGCAGAGCCATAACATTTATCATTGCCTTCTTTTTGAATAAACGGGGGGAACGTGATTAAACCTACAACAATGTTTTGCGTCGTAACTGTTTGGTTATTCAGTGCAAAGGATTTGATGCATAGTAATGATGAATAAATCAATATCAATGTAACAATAGTTGCTTTTCTCATACTTATAACCCCTCAACCAAGCCTGAAAGCCCTTAACACGATAGACCTTATTATTTTAAAAATATAGGTTTTCTTTTATAGTTATAGATAAATAGATGCTTGCAGGTCATAATACTGTTAATACATACAGTTATTATAAGAGGTCATGACTCGCTATGCGAAAGTTCATACATGTAGATATGGACGCTTTTTACGTTTCAGTAGAAATTAGAGATAACCCCGCGCTGGCTAATAAGCCCGTGGCTGTTGGCGGAAAGTCCAGTCAACGAGGTGTACTGTCTACGTGTAACTATATTGCGCGAAAGTTTGGTATTCGCTCAGCTATGCCCACCTCAATGGCAAAACGATTGTGTCCGGATTTGATAATAGTGCCCGGCAGAATGACGGTTTACCAAGAAGTAAGCACGCAAATTCGTGAAATATTTACCCGTTATACACACTTAGTTGAACCACTTTCATTAGATGAAGCTTATCTAGATGTTACTGATTGTTTGCAATTTGATGGCTCTGCCACGTTAATTGCGCAAGATATTAGAAAACATATACACAATGAACTGGGCTTAACAGCGTCGGCGGGGATTGCACCTCTAAAATATGTGGCTAAAATTGCATCGGATATGAATAAACCCAATGGGCAATATTTAGTTAAACCAGACCAAATAATTCCTTTTATTGAGCAATTACCGCTTAACAAAATACCAGGGGTAGGCAAAGTAACTTTTGCTAAACTTCAAGCTTTGGGGCTACAAACAGGCCAAGATATTCGTAATACAACCCAAACTGAGCTTGTTCAACGTTTTGGTAAATTTGGTCTTAGTTTATGGCATAAATGCCAGGGTATAGATAAGCGTGGTGTTGAAACATGTCGTATTCGTAAATCAGTAGCGGTAGAGCGCACTTTTTCTGAAAACCTGACTACGTTAGAGGCACTAAAAGTATACTTGATTGAAAAATTGGTCCCAACACTAACAGAGCGCGCTGCCAAACATATAGAAACA
Organism: Acidiferrobacterales bacterium; assembly: GCA_964195425.1. Lineage (GTDB taxonomy): Bacteria > Pseudomonadota > Gammaproteobacteria > Enterobacterales > Alteromonadaceae > Glaciecola. The sequence goes on along the minus strand of CAXMOM010000016.1, from coordinate 35,136 downwards.
CGCAAAGTAGATAAGATAGGAGTAAAGATAAAGTTTGCCGATTTTCGACAAACTACCACCGAGCATAAATGTAGTGATATTAACCAAGCCGTACTTTTAGAGTTATTAAGTCAAGCTTGGGAGCGCCGTAACGGCAAAGATGCAAGGTTGTTGGGAATATTCATTGGTTTATGTGATACCGAAACGGGTAACGTAGCGGAACAATTACCTTTTGTTTTTGAACATAAAGCAGAACACGATACTGGTCATGATCGAGGGCATAAATAAACTTAATAGAACTAATCACCTTGCTAATGTGCTTAATCGACATATAGTAGCCTTACAAAAATGCAGGAGAAGACGATGCCCAATATTGCAAAAGGAAAGTACAAGCACTATAAAGGTTATTTTTATGAAGTTATTGATGTTGTGCAGCATTCAGAAGATGAGAGCTTTCTGGTGCTTTACAGGCCCTTATACGGTGAAATGAGCCTTTGGGTTAGGCCTTACGATATGTTTGTAGGAAAAGTACATACCGATGATGGCGAATGTGAAAGATTTAGCTTTGTCAGCTCCGACATATAAATCGCGACGCTATAGGTTTAAAGATACTACATACTGATAATAGCGAAACAAAAGTCATGCCAGCGCTTAGTCGTTTAAAACTGAAGATAGATGGATAAAAACACCTTAACACAAATCAATAAAGACCAACTTTGCTTACAAAAAGCGAGTAAAACGCATATTGCTGAATTACAGCTGTGGTTTACCAGTAAGCAAGCGGTCTTAACGTGGGCAGGGCCAAAATTGAGCTTTCCTGCGGCTGAGCATGAATTTTTTGAACAGCTAACAGGCGGTGAGTATGCATCGTTTTCACTGATGATGAATAAGCAGCTAGTCGGTTTTGGTCAATATCAAATACATCCGCCTTTTATGCATTTGGGTCGCTTGGCGATTAATCCACACTGCAGGGGGCTTGGACTAGCCTCTATTTTATTAAATAACCTGCTAGATAGCGGCAGCATGCTCTCAGGCGTATGCCGAGCGTCTTTATTTGTTTATGCAGATAATAATATTGCCTATCAAACTTATGTGAAAAGGGGTTTTAAAAAGACTCTCCTACCTAGTGGCGTAAACAAAATGGAAGGCTGCGACTTTTTAACTTTACGTGTTTAATAAGCCTCGCTATAAAGCCTTCTATTTATTCTAGCTGTTTTTTAAATCACTATTTTGTAAACACTTGCTTGCCGTTGACATACGTCGATAACACTTGAATATCGCGTATCTCTTTTGTCGGCACTTCAAAATAATCTTTGTCAATCACAATGAAATCAGCTTTTTTACCCGCTTCAATACTGCCAATCATATCTTCTTGAAAGGCGGCATAAGCGGCATCTATGGTAAATCCCTTAAACGCTTGGATACGATCAAGGCTTTCACTGGCAATCCAACCTTGGGCTGGCTCTTGACTGGCGTTTTGTCTACTTACTGCGGCGTGTAAACCATGAAATACATTAGCAAGCTCTACTGGGAAGTCAGACCCTAAGGCAATGCGCGAGCCCTGCTTTAAGTAGGTTTGCCATGCATAAGCCCCTTTTAAACGTGCTTTGCCTATTCTATCTTCCGCCATGTTCATATCGCTTGTGGCATGGGTAGGTTGCATAGATGGAATAACGCCATACTCTTTAAACAAAGGAATATCTTCAACCGCAACTACTTGTGCATGTTCTATTCTATGTCGCTTTGTATTCTCTGGAAAAATTTTAAAACTATCATTAAATTGAAGCAACGCTAATCTATTGGCACGGTCGCCGATGGCATGGAAATTCAGCTGAAAATTAGCACCTAATATAGTATTAAACAAACTTGGGAGTCTTTCTTGTGGTGTCAGTAACAAGCCTGAGTTAGTAGGATCATCAGAATAGGGCGCTAATAATGCAGCCCCGCGACTTCCCAACGCGCCGTCGCCATATGCTTTGACACTGCGTATGCTCAAAAAGCCGTTGTTGTCGTAATAGTGACCTGCTTTGAGCAAGTCTAATATGGCCGGGTCGGTAGCGGCTAACATGGCATAAATACGAAAATTAAGTTCATTTTTTTCTGCCTTGTCAATATAAAAATCACGTACCTTCTTGGAAATGCCAGCGTCGTGGGCGCTAGTAATGCCCAGTTCAAGTAAGTGATTAGTTGCCACTTCTAAATGTTCTTCCAAATCTTCAAGTGTCGGTTGGGGAACCACTTTTTGAACTAAGTCTTCGGCATTATCTATTAGTAAACCTGTGGGTTCGCCATTTTCATCTTTGACGATTTCACCGCCCGATGGTGAAGGTGTATTGCGATCGATTCCGGCTAATTCAAGTGCTTTAGAGTTCACCCAAACAGCATGTCCGTCTACTCTTGAAAGTATGACCGGCACATTGGGCATAGCCTTGTCTAAACTTGCTTTGCTTGGAAAGGACTTACTCGGCCATAGTACTTGATTCCAGCCATCGCCTACGATCCAGCGGGTATCTTTTGCTATTGAGTTATCCCGTTTATGGATATTGGCATGCACCGATTGTTTGCCTATAAATTGCAATACCCGCGAAACGGCTTCTTGTTCACTACTTGCACCGCGTAAGTCGACTTCCAATAAATAAGCGCCTAGCCCTAATATATGACCGTGTGCGTCAATAAGTCCCGGCAGTACGGTTTTGCCTGCCAAGTCGATTTTTACCGAACTTTCAGTCGATCGGATCGCTTTTCCTACAGACTGGATAAGGTCATCTTTCACTACAAACTCGGTGAATCTGACTAATTCACCTTTAGTGTTTAAAGTATAGCCATTCGCATTAACAAAATGCGTAAATTGGGTGGGCGTTTGCATCTGAACATTGGCGCAGGCTTGGCCAATAAGCCCACACCAGAGAAAAGTGATTACTGAGAGTAAGGAATAGCATTTTTTATTCATTGTTTTTCCTAAAGGTTAAAAAAATATTGATAATATTATTTGTAATGCATCGTCGATAATGCATTACTTATACATCCAGGGTAAAACGTTAGCTTACAACTTCGGTGGGTGTTTAAGATGATCATCTCGCCAAATAGCAGCCATAGATTGAGCACTTATATTACCACCTGAAATAATTACTAAAATTCGCTGGCGCTTCTTTTTCTTATTATGTGTTTTGGGCAGGCTATGTAGGAACTCTACAACACCTTGCATCACCATAGCGCATGTGGGTTCTATATGAAGCTTAAGCAAATGCTGCAGCCATTGTGTCCAATATGCGATTTGCAGTTCATTAACTTCGTAAAAGCCGTCTAGCTTTTGTAAATACTGAAAAGTGTGTTCGCCAACACTTGGTGTGGCCGCGCCGTCGGCTAAAGTTATAGGCGTTTTTTCTAATGCTATTATATGACCAGCTTTAAGAGAGCGTGCCGCATCGTTTGCCATTAAAGGTTCAACTCCAATTACTTTGCTAGTAGGCGAAATATGCTTAGTGGCAATGAGTGTACCAGACGTTAATCCACCTCCACCACAGGGAGTAAAAACCGCATCAATGTTGCTGGTTTGTTCTAGTGCTTCAAGTGCCGCGGTGCCCTGACCGGCAATAATATCAGGATGATTGAAAGGTGGTATCCAGACAACACCCGGCTTTTTACTTGCTTCCTCAACGGCTTGGTCGGCGCTTGGTCGGTCTTCGAACTGTAATAATGTGGCGCCATAATATTGCGTAGCAGCGGCTTTAACAGTAGAGATATTTTTGGTGCAATAAATAGTAACGGGAATATTAAAATGTTTGGCTGCATACGCAACTGCTTGTGCATGGTTACCTGAAGAGTTTGCCACGATATGCTTAGGGAGCTCATTTTGTTCTGCTAATTTAGCTATAAAATTACTCGCACCGCGTAATTTAAATGCGCCGGTTGTTTGCAAACACTCAACTTTGAAAAAAATATCGTGGCCTAGCCAAGTATTCAGCAATGCTGATTGCACAATGGGTGTTCGTTGTACAATATTAGATATGCGGTCATGCGCACGGGTAATGTCGGTAAATGAAATATTTGTCATAAGCGCTTTTATTTTTTCTTTATCTCTTATGTTTAGTCTATACTTTTTACTCCGTTATAGGCTATCACAAAATATTAAGAACGCGGTGTTTTCTGAACACAAAAACGTGTTTTAGATTGAAATGATAGTGCTTATGCACTAGCGTATAATACTTAATCTTATTTTATATATGACTTACGAGAAAAAGGAAGCTCCATGGGAATTTTAGATGCCTTGTTAGGCAATGCAAGCGAAGCCGATGCTGGTGAAATTAATGCCGAGTTAAGTGAGGTATTAGCAGACAACGAAGAAGTAATGCATGCTTATAAAATGGTAAGAGATTTATATGTGTTTACCAATAAGCGCATGATTACTATTGATAAACAGGGGGTGACCGGGAAAAAAGTTGATTACTTGAGCATTCCTTATAAATCAATTACCCAATTTAATGTCCAGACTGCAGGTAATTTTGACACTGATTGTGAGCTTAAAATTTGGGTGTCTAGCCAGTCACAACCTCTTGAGATAGAGATAAAAAGTAAACTAGCAGTTGATGTGCAAAAAACACTTGCGAATATGATGTTTACATAGTGAAAGTTAGCAGAGCTTACCTTAGCAGTTGCGAGGAAAGACACGTAAAGTCTGATATTGCTTTTTATGCATTTATTTTGTCAAATTCAAACGCTAAATCTAAGGTTTAGGCGTAATAATATTAATGACATGGTAAACAAAGGCTAAACATTCAATAAACTATGAGTAAATTAACTGCAATCGTAATGGGCGCGACAGGTTTGGTGGGTAAAGCACTGGTTAATCATCTTTGCCAAGATGATCGCTACGACAAAATAACCTGCTTGATCCGTGCTCCATTAACGGCAAACGACTTTCATGACCCAATGCAAAAAATTCAGCCATTGGTAATCGATTTTAACAAGCTGCAGGACTACCAGGGATATTTTACGGTAGATCATGTATTTTGTTGTTTAGGTACTACCTTGAAAAAAGCAGGTAGTAAGTCTGCATTTAGGCGTGTCGATTTTGAGTACGTTCATGTATGTGCGCAGCTAGCTAGGGCTCAAAGAGCGAAGAGTTTTGTATGGATTTCATCGCTTGGCGCAAATGCTAAAAGCAGCAACTTTTATCTGCGTGTAAAAGGCGAGTTAGAAAACGCTATCTTAACTATGCCACAACTACCAAATGCGGCTGCTGTGAGGCCACCACTGCTGATGGGTACTAGAAATGAATACCGACCAGGGGAAGCGTGGGGAATTAAAATACTAGAAGGGATTTCCCCTTTCATGAAAGGACCTCTTGCTAAATACAGGCCTGTGCCCGCTCAGCAGGTTGCGCACGAAATGATTAATTTGCAGTTATTTTAGATATTTAACCATATTGACCTTTGTTTGTGCAAAATGAGACTAAAGAAAAGTAGCGAAGATAGGATACATTGTATATAGAATAAAAAAACAAGGTGTTTTAAGTAAACTCCTCAAAGTAGCTTAAGAAGGGACATCACCATGAATACAGTAATACCCAAAGAAGTATCAAACTTGTTTGAAAAAGTTAAAGTAGAACGTTTCTGGTGGGATGGCGTACAAGTGAATATTCCATTTCACTGTATATATGCAACAATTCCTAATCCTGTGCCTAATCATTACACCGAAATAAACGGTATTAATGTACCTATCTTAAAGTTAGGTGATTATCATGTTCCTATATGGGACCCCATGCATAACGAACTTAAACAATTGCCCAAATTGGCGGTTATTTTGACTCATCAAGAAGGCGAAAAATTCGGTTTATATGCCTACCCAGCGGATTGTCAAGACGAAAGCTATTCACTCAGCTACGACGACTGGTTTACGCGTCAAAAAATGAGTTAGTTAAAACACTGGTATAATCTTTCAAAATCTGCATAATACCGCCCCCGTACGGTTGGCGAGCTTTTACTGCTGACTAAATTATTATTCATTATTTAGGAGTCAGCTTTGTTCGAAAGTACTAATATTCTCGCTGAAGCCTTTGGCGCAATTGCCGTCATACTCAATTTTATTGGTTATCGCCAGCACGATGTTAATCGCTATCGATTTATATCGGGAATCGCCCTTGCCGCGGTTAGTACTCACTTTTTTCTTTTAGGAAATGCCGAAGCTGCGGGCATTGGGTGTGCGCTTGCATGTGTGCGTAATTTTGTGGCTATGAAATACAGAGGAAAGCCGATACTTGCTTTGTTCGTATTAGCCAATATTGGATTCTTCTTTTACGAATGGTTCTATTTAGACAGTACCTGGATTATTCTCATTGCTTATACATCGTCACTTATCTTTACGGTAGGTTCTATTGTACTCACTAGTGCAGCGCGCATGCGTCAGTGGTTTGTGCTGGCAGAGTTACTTGGTCTAACGTTCGCGATTATGGTGGGCAGTATTTTTGGTACCGTATTTAATATTACCAATCTGTTGAGTATTTTTATGACCTTATATCGCGATTATAAATTGTCGAAGATTACTTCTTAAAGAAAAAATCCAAAAAAAGGGGCTAGCTTGAGTCAATTTGCCGAAACAAATTGATTCAAGCTAGCCCCTTTTTTGTTTTTTGCTAGCCCTTCTTAACCAATACTGAAACGCTTTCGATTCCAGCTTGCTTAATTTGATCCATTACATCTACCACTACACCATGCTCAGTGTCTTCATGAGCCTGTATTGCAGCTGAAGTAGTATTGTTTTCAGCTAAAAATGTTTGGGTGTTTGCAATTACACGGCGGACATCTACAACACGACCAATCATGTGGATAGTGCCGTCTGCGTCGATGCGTATAGATAGTGCTTTACTAGGCTCTGAAGAGTTCTGATTTTCAGGAGGACGGTTAGCCAGTAAACCTTTCGAATTATCGAAGGTAGTTGTTACAATAAAAAATATCAACATAATGAACACTATATCTAGCATTGGTGTCATATCGATTTGCGCGTCATCATCAGCGGATGTGTGCTTTTTTCTTTTCATTATGTAAGCTCTTATTAACAAGTTATGTTTGTAGTATATCCATTCAGAAAAAAATAAACAGAGCAAATGTGTAAAATTAGTTAACAAATTCACTTAATTTACACAATTAAACCCATTTTACGCCAAGTTGAGCTCTTGAATTTGAGCTACCAGCTGTTCACACCACAGTTTTATGCGGTTATCACTTAAATCATATTGATTTTCATCGTCAAGAGAAAGCCCAACAAAGTACTGCTTGTCTTCGGTGAGTCCTTTTGAAGCAATAAATTCATAGCCATTATTTGGCCAATAACCAACAATATCACACCCTAAAACAATAATTTCATCGTGCAACATGCCCAGTGCATCTTGAAACCAGTCGGCATACCCTAGCTGGTCTCCAAGGCCAAATAATCCGACCACCTTTCCTTTAAGGTCAAGTGAAGCAATATCGTCCCAAGTAGACTCCCAGTCTTCTTGTAGCTCTCCAAAATCCCAGGTGGAGATGCCGTATATAATGATGTCGTAGGCTTGAGATTTTGCTAGCGCGGTATCTTTAATGTCGAATAAATCGATGTTCTGGTTTAAAAGCCTTTGCAATTCTTGCTGTATTTTTTCGCTTGCCATTTCCGTATAACAAGTAGTTGAGCCATAGAAAATGGCGATAGAAAGTGGGTTGCTCATTTTATTCCTAATGGGTTTATATTGGGTGCTAAGTTATTTTTCATGCTTAAAGTTTACCGTGCTGCCGTCAGCAAGGATCAACTTGCATGCTTGTTCTTGGCCATTTTCGTTCAGTTCTAACAGTCCTAGGCTGGTGCCATTAACAATATCCTTGTTGTTTCCTAGGTTTTGTTCAGATCGTTGCGGAGAGTCAAATTCGGCTTCACGTTCTTTAATCGACATGTTTCGTCTTTTCGTCAACCAGTTTAAGGGTGAGCGGTGACCATAAAACCAACGGTTTAATCGTTCAAACCATTTTATCAGTTTGTCAGGGAATTGATTATGAATGCCAGAGCAAGTAAATTGCACAATTTTGGGACTATTACGTCTAAACCTGAGGCTTACATCGTATACAAATGAGTAGTGAACGTCGCCCGATAAAATAATAAAATTTGGTGGGGTTTTTACATGCCTAAAAATATTTAACATAACACTGGCAGTGCCTCGATGTGCCATCCAGTTTTCCGCATCTACAATAAGTGCGCCGCCAAAGCTGATAAAAACTCGCTGTATAGCTTCAATAAATTTTACGCCATATACCGGTGCAGCCGACACCATTATGACAGACTCTTGACCAATAATATCTTGCTGCAATGCGCATAAACCCTCCCAGTCCATTAAACCTGAAGGTTTGTTCATATTAGATTCGCTGCGCCAGCGCTGGGTTCTTGTGTCGAGAACCTGAATAGGCGGCTGAGTGTTTAGGCTATATTGCCAATGATGATGGGCAAGTACGGCATCAATAAACTCATCGTGATGATTAAACTGTTCATTAGTAAAAAATGTGTTTGCAGGTTCTTGTAAATCATCCCATGTTGAACGCGGGTTGCCCATTCCTTGAAAAATAAGGTAAGCAATAATGGCATTGCCTACTATGCGTTTTGAAAAGGGGTTTCCATATACATGTTCTTCCCACGCTCGAGTTAAATTCCAGTCGTCGGTTACGTCATGGTCATCAAAAATCATATACACGGGGATATGTGCAAGAGAGCGTTCAACTTGTTCAAGGCCCTCTTGGAAATTTTCAACGTAAGTACGTTCTTGTTCGTATTGCTGACGAAACTCTTCGGTGGCAATGGTTTTATCCAAATTGATCAACGGCCATAGCCTTGATGACCAACTTAGTAAATAAAGGGCTGCCATTTCATTTAAGGCAATTAAATGATTTTTGGCATTAACAGAGGTGAATATGGGTTTGCGCTTGCCTTTAAAAAAGCTGTCGGTTACATCTTCATTTGCTTTTGTTTTAGGCAATAGATTATCGCGGCGATATAGACTGTCTGGATGCTCAAAAAGCTCTTGCGAATGGGTGATGGTGCTGCCTTCAAATTCTTCATGGTATAGGCCCAGTAAACGAATGACTTGATGAATAGCGTTAAGCATTGGCCCTGCAACATCGTCGATATAAACTTGGTCGCCCGTAAATAACATCAAATCGGGTCTATTGCTGGCGTCGTTGTTTTTAATGCTTGTATGAAGTTGATTGTCTAATTGCGGCAAAGCGTCTTCACCGTCAAAATGTGCTTTACGGCAAGAGCCATGCAATACTCGAGTGAGTTTCTGACTAAATTTGAAACTAAATAACTTTTGCTCGTCATATAAAAGTGATGGCAATAATTCTGTTAATTGGAGGTATTCGCTATTTCTTTGTCCGCTGCGCTTAATGGCAATATCGTAGTGGTAAATGTTTTGGTCGAGGAATAAATTGTTTTGCTTTATGATGAGTGTGCTAACAAAACAATGTGTCCCGACCCGGTGTTCGATTATTTCAACTGCACCTTGATTAAGAGCGATACTATTAGCCTCTTGATCATAAAGGCTCACTTTTACTTTATCTGGTTCGTGTACTATTGAAATAGATTCTTTGGTGCTCATCCATAGAGTTAATATGTCAGTTGCTACATGTCTAACTATAGGGCCTGAAATAACCAATGGTATGGATGTTAAACTAGGTGTCATTAAAAAGCGGTTTCCATTTTTTGTAGTAGATGCACTAGCTTTTAGCTAGTGCGAACTCTTGTATTTAGCCTTTACCACTTTATATTACGGATAAAGCGCGTAAATATCTTGTAATTAATGTTACATTCTATGAATAATAGTCGTAGTTTACTCATAATCACTCTGGTTTAGCAAAAATGGTCCTGACTTGTGTTTCTTTTTTCTCTTTTAGACGTTTAACTCTGTTTACAGGCTTGCTTGCATCAATAGGATTGTTTGCTGTGCCTGCCAATGCCTCAGATCACTCTTTAGACCAAGCCTTAGAACATCGGTCTGTGCACTCTGTCGATATATTTTATAACGTGACTACAGTAGGTAAATGGCTTACAGAATCAGATGGGCTGCTTATGCAAGACCCACAAACATCTGGTCTCACCTTCATGGGTGACGATATATATTCTGTGTCTGATGCTAGTGCACTTAATCATCACGTTAGACGTCTGCATGTCATAGACAAAAATACTGGTGTCGTTAAGGAGAAATTAGGCCCAATAGAAATATCCCCACACATATTAGGCGCAAGTTGTTTTGCTGATTACTTAAATAAGAATCCAGATTATGAAGCCCTAGTTGCCATCCCAAATAAACCTAATCAATGGATAGCGGTCACTGAAGACGGTACCCGAGGTCAAAAAATAGAGGGTGACTGTTTCAATAGTTTCACAAATAACAATTTCACCCGTTACCCAGCGCTTATTGTTAAACTTGAGTTGATTAACGACATCTTGATGTTAACCGGTGTTCGTGCACTTGAGTTTAGTCCTCACGATAACATAGACAAACGCAGTCTTGGTCAGAACGTCGAAAATGACGGGATTGAAGGCCTAGCATTTACACGCGACAGTCGTTTATTGTTTGGGATTGAGCAAGATGCGAATAGAAGCGCTCGTGTATTCGAACTGCCTTATTCAGAGGATGTGTTTGGCACTATTGACAGTTTTATTAGGGTGAATGATAGTGGCCTGAAATTCCCCAAGCACATGGCACTTAATAATCCAATCAATGGAATGGACATTTACTATCCCAATGCACAGAGTCAAGGATATCTAATTGCGGGTGCTAGAAATAATGACCAACTTTGGATACTCGATTTAGCAAAACAAAGCCCGACAGTGATTGTCGACCTTAATTTTTACGCACCATCTGATGCCAAATGCGGCAAGGAAGCAATTCACAAAATACGTAATACTGCATTAGAAGGTGTCGCTGTCCACAATAGCACTTTGTATTTGATTAACGATCCTTGGAAGCAGCAGTATCCTAAAAATGTGACGTGTATTTATGACAAACCTAAATATGAAGGTTTTGTACCGCTGTTATTTGAATTGCCGATTAATCCAGATTGGTTTAAATAAGCCTTAGCAAAGTTTCTTTTTGGATAGATGCTTGCTGTATGCACCATATTAGCTCCCTCCTAGCACAATGCTTTTGCTGCCGTTGTTCATTTCCTGTTACGCCTAGTTGCTTACAAGTTTCTGCAGTTGAGAGAAACTAGACCGTTGAATGTCATCTATTGTTTGCTTTTATGCGTATACACATTCATTCAACATGCATATTATTATTGTTAACAAAATTATGAAAGAGGTTGTTTATGGCATTTACAATTTTCTATGACGGTCAGTGCCCGTTGTGCGAAATAGAAATGAGCCACTTGAAGAAACGTAACACCGAAGGTAGGTTGTCGTTTGTGGACATTATGATGAGCGACTTCGCTGTCCAATACCCAAACCTAGACTGGCATGCGTTAAACGATCGCATACATGGCATGACCGAAGATGGCATTATGTTGATAGGACTTGATGCTACACATCGCGCGTGGAGTGAAGTAGGGCGTAGCTGGCTGTATGCTCCTTTACGCTGGCCGGTTATTAAATTTTTTGCAGATAAGTTGTATCTTTTATTCGCCAAAAATAGATATAAAATTTCGTATTGGTTAACGGGCAAGAAACGTTGTGAAAGAGATTGTAAGGTAAAGTATTAATGAGTGAACACATGTTAGTTATTGGTGCCGGTGGTGGTATAGGGCAAGAAGTCGTTAAGCAGCTATGTACCAATAATCCAAATTCACAGGTGTATAGTGTTTCACGCAGCCAAACGCCTTCTCTTTTTCAAAATCAGCAGCACTTTACTTTTGATTCCACCAACGAAAGCGACATAAAAGCATTTGTCACTGAGTTGAGTGCTAAGCAGGTTAAATTGTCGCAAGTTGTTTGTACCACAGGTGTTTTGCATACATCGGGCGACAAAACCTTAAAGCCAGAGAAACGATTAGAGGATATCGAGCCTATTCAGTTGGCGGAATATTTTCGCGTAAATACTGCTGTACCTGCTATGTGGTTGAAGCATTTAGTAAAAGTAGTGGCTAAAGACAAAGCCAGTATTGTCTTTTTTAGTGCCCGCGTAGGCAGCATAAGTGAAAATGGCCTTGGGGGTTGGTATGGCTACCGGGCCTCTAAAGCTGCTCTTAATATGATTGTGAAAACGGCGAGTATCGAGTACAAACGCCGCGCACCTAATACAACGCTAGCATGCTATCACCCCGGAACGGTCGACACAGGCTTGTCTAAACCTTTCCAATCAAATGTGAAGCCCGGCAAGCTATTTACCGTCGAGTTTACGGTGTCGCAGTTACTAATTCATATGCAAGGTTTTGATGCGCTGCACTCTCCTTATTATTTCGATTGGGAAGGGAAAACTATTCAATATTAAGCATAAAACTACATTTATAATCCGCTTTACCTATGAAGCGGCTAACGTTTGTTTCTGCAAAAGATAAGTTTTCTCCTCACAAAAGCTGACATTTTTGTTAACTGCTGTTAATCTTTAATCAAGTCCTGTCGCTTTATTAATCGCCAAATTTGGCGATTGATGTGGCGTATATAAAAATAACAAAAATAAAAAGGAATACTTATGGCCGGTTCTCGTGAGCAATTTGGCTCTAAGCTTGGTTTTATACTTGCCGCTGCTGGTTCAGCGGTAGGCATTGGTAATTTAGTTGGCTTTCCAGTCGGCGCGGCTAAAAATGGTGGCGGTGCATTCTTGTTGATGTACGCTATTTTCGTCGTCTCTATATGTTTGCCAGTCATGATTGCAGAAATGACGATAGGCCGTGCAAGTCAAAAAGATCCCCTAGGTGCCCTCACAAAACTTTCTGGTGGTAGCCGCAGGTGGCGAGTTGCCGGGTGGTTATCAATAATTACGCCATTTATGATTGCCGTATTCTACTTGGTGATTACCGTATGGATATTTGGTTACTTAGCCGAGTCGGCAATGGGCAACCTCGATATTTTGGCGCAACCTGAAACCTTCAGTAACTTTATTTCCGGCTACGACTTGTTTGTATATATGGGTTTGGTGCTCGCTATCGTTTACTTGATCCTGCAGGGTGGTGTGAAAGAAGGTATTGAAAAAGCGGCTAAAATTTTAATGCCAGCACTTTTTGCGATGTTACTTTGCCTCGTCGCTTTTGTATTAACTCAAGACAATGCGATGGCAGGAGTTGAATTTTATCTAATTCCTGATTTTGATAAAATTAACGCTAGTGTAGTCAATGCGGCCTTGTCTCAGGCATTTTTCTCATTGTCGCTGGGCATGGGCATTATGATTACTTATGGTAGTTATATTAGTAAAGACGCCGATTTACCTTCTTCTGCGAAACTAGTTGCGCTCACCGATACTGCCGTGGCGTTTACTGCAGGCTTAATGATTTTACCTGCTATATTCTCGTTTAACCCTTCGGTTAACACAGAGGAGCTAAGTGAGTCTTCAATCTCTATGATTTTCTCTTACTTACCGCAAATTTTCTTAGCTCTACAAACCTCGGTAGGTTACTTTGGTGCCAGTTTGATAGCTTGTGTTTTCTTCTTACTAGTCTTTTTTGCAGCTATCACCTCACTGGTATCTATTTTCGAAGTGCCGGTAGCCTCATTAATGAGTGAAAAAGGCAAGTCTCGGAAAGCTTCTTTGGTAATTTGTGGCGTGTTGTTACTGCTGTTCTCGCTTATGTGCGCATTTTCCTTTGGTTGGTTTGATTTTTTCACTTCTTTTATTAGCTACGGTGGCTCAGATAAATCATTTTTTGATGTGGTGTATGACGTATTCTACGATACCATTTTGCCGCTCAATGGACTTTTAATTTGTTTATTTGTTATTTATCGCTGGAAGAAAAGCGCATTTAATGAAGAACTAGAACAGGGCGCTCCTGATTTTAGAAACAGCTTTTTTGAGCGTTATGTCAATTTCTCATTGAGTACATTTATTCCGTTAGTACTCGCGCTAATTTTTATCAATACGGTAGCACTTAAATACTTCGGTTTTAATATTGTGCAATATGTTGGAAATTTATTTTAGAGCATTGCGAAAGGGCTTGAATATTTGGGCGTAAGGCCTAGATCAATAAAGCTTTGTGTAGCGTCAATTAGTTTTCCTAATTGGCGCTTTTTTGTGTCTGCCAAAAATGTAGGGATCGGCAGTGAGAGTTCCTTTGCGCACCATTCATAGTAAGCTTGGCGGCTTGGGTGCTCTATGGCAGACAAATTAAAAGCATGTGAAGCGATGTCTTTTGTAACGAGTGCGATTATGGCCTGTATTACATCATATTGGTGAATCAAATTTACTGGGTCATTGCCATTGGGAATGTCTGTTTTATGACATAACGAAAAAATAGGGTGGCGCATACTGGCCTTCGTGCGTCCAGTCTCATTACAGTCCTTATTATTTGGCCCTACCAGACCCGAAGGGCGTAATATTTTACTTTTACTCAAATAGTGTCGGGCTAAATGCGCCTCTATCGCTTCATGCGCTTTACCCGATTCGGTTTTTGCTTGTAATGCGGTGTTATTGTCGACGGTGCCATATTGTTCACCAAAAACAGAAGTTGTACTGATAAAGACTAATTTATGCAAGCCATGGCTCATTGCATAGTCAATTAACGTGAGCATACTAGGTATAAAAAGGGCTTTGTTAACGTTTTTACGTCCCGGTGGAATATTGAGGATTAAAGTCGCATTTTTGAATCTCGTTGCCAGAGCTTGCTTGTTGTTAGTATGTTGAATACTTATTGGTTTATAGAGATCAAAAATGTCTGTGCTGAATGACTGGAACTGCAGATCTTGCTGTTTTTGTGTAGTGGTGACACTACCAGACACATTGGCGCCGTAACGTAACAATGTTTCAGCCAGTGCGCGCCCTAACCAGCCTAGGCCCATAATATGTATAGAGTTGTCTTTCATGCTAAGTTCAAGTGCAGTTACTAATTAAGCATTTTTATTGAAATGAATAGTATTTAGGTAACGTAATTCATCAACCTTGCGAAGCTTAGTTTCAGTTTCGTCTAAGGTTTTAATTTTATCGCATAAATCAATGGATTTCTCTTTAAGACCTTCTGCGAGTGCTTCTGCCTTTATCTCAATGTCTTGGCCTAAGTTCTCCATTCGAGTTTCGAGTTTCGAAAAGTCACCATCACCATTTAGCATCGACTTACCTATGGCGACAATCATTTGTCCCATTACTGACGAGATTATCTCGGCTTTCATTTCGTCAATTTCTTGGTCTAGATCGTCTCCTAGGCCTATATCATCTTTCAAATATGCGCTGTTAAACGTTAATGAATTTGGATCTTGGTAAACGTGTTCTTCTACAGATTTCGCGATATCGTTTATGCGTATATTGAGTTCTTGCGGTAACTCATTGTCCTCGCCTAAAAGGCCCGTAAAAACCTCTACTAACGCCATATTAGTAATTTTCAATGCTTCAATGGTAATATCTACCACCATAGGAATTGCGGCTTCTACATCTTTGTAATAGATTTGTGCGAGCTTTTGCTCGTCTGTTGTTAATGCTACTTGCGTGCCATCAAGAAACACCGTGCCGTTTGCCTTGAACAAAATATCTTCTTGTTTAGTAGACTGGACCACTAGTTCATTATCGGAGAATGCAATATTACTAGTAATGTTAGTGTCACAACTTATTTGGTAGTCGTCATGCGCAAATGCGTTGCCTGCAAAAAGGCTGGTGCAGGTAAGGGTGATAGCTATTAGTTTGTTTACAGTCATTGGATATCCTTATAGTGTTGTTGTGATTCGACTTACTTTGAATCGTGTTACTGCGAATAACGTTGGTGGCAAAGTTCAATTCTGTTATTGTGTATGAACATGCAAAGCTGATACCATGATTTATATTTAATAAAAACAGTACCTTACATTTTAATCCTGCATGGGAAACGTAAGTTTCGTTGAATTTTAGTAAAAAAAACAACAAAGTAGCGTAATTGACTAAGATCATGTTTTTAGTTAAAAATAAAAAGCATCCTATGTTTAAAAACTCGATTAGGGCATAATACCTGCACTTAATTCAGAGGATACATCTATGGTAGACACACTTTCAGTTTTTGCAAATACCCTTTTATTAGGTGCTACAATGCTGATGTTAATATTAGGCGTTTCTTGCATTGTAATGGCAGCCTTGTCTACAAAAGTAGGTGCGCAGGCCTACAAAGAAAGAATTGAGTATGGTTTTTTTGGCGTCTCAAGCTTCGTTATAATGTGTGTACTAATATACGCATTAATGTAAACGTTCAGCAATAGCTTATAATTCAAGCTAGAAAAAAAACCAAAACATTGTTTTGGTTTTTTTGTATCAAATCTGATATGGAAAAAATACAATTTTACCACTGTGTCATCCACTTTTTCATTCGCTCATTCTTATCTTGCCATAATTTATTTATCCAGCGCTGAAAACTTTCTTGAAAAGTACGATTTTCGAAATAATTACCAATCAAGTCATTCGACACCTCTAAGGTTTTAACCTCAATAGCTATGCGTGTCATTCGCCCACTTAGCATGTCCATCATAGGATGTTTAGAGTTTGGGTAAGCAATAGTGATATCCAGAATATTACTAAACAGTTCTCCCATTGCGGTAAGAGTGAATGCTATTCCGCCTGCCTTAGGGCGCAATAAATGAGAAAAAGGACTGTTATGCAAAGCATGTTTTTGTTTAGTAAAGCGAGTGCCCTCAACAAAGTTAATTACGGTTGTTGGCCGGTCTATAAATTTCTCACACGACTTACGTGTTGTTTCTATATCCTTACCTTTTAAATGGGGTTTTTTTGCTAAATAGGATTGTGTATATCTGCGCATAAACGGCATGTCTAATGCCCATGCTGCTAAACCAACAAAGGGAAGCCAAATCACTTGTTTTTTTACGAAAAACTTAGGCGGCGGAATTCTAGGTGCACAAAAATCAATAAGTAAAATTATATCTAAGTAACTAATATGGTTTGCGGTTATCAGATACCATTTTTGCTTCGAAAGAGGCTCGTCTATATCAATACGAATCTCTATACGGTTGAATATCTTAATCATTGCAACGCTGATAATGGCAAACGTACTATATAGTCGGTGCATTATATCTAGCATCAGATTGCTAAGACGTTTGAAGGGAAATGCAAAACGAATAAGACCAAATAAGAAAATACTTCCACCCCAAAAGCCCATATTTGTGAGTTGGAGTGTCAAATGCACAGGAAATATTAAGAAAGCGCGTAATGTACTCATTGAACATTATGTTCCTTTTCCAATTGTATGAGTTTAGTTTGTTTGTTTTGCCACAAAGTATTCATGTAATTTTGAAACACTTGTTTTTGCTTTTCATTGGTAAAATATTCAGCGCTGTAAACCCCAGTTTCGAAAAGACTGTTAATACTAATAGTATCAACATCAACTACAATTCTGTTTACCTTTCCGCTTACGAAATCCCAGAATGTCGGGATACCCGAGGGATAGTATATAGTCACGTTTACTAAGTCGGTCAACTGTGCGCCCATAGCATTTAGTACAAAGGCAACCCCACCTGACTTTGGTGCTAACATTTTGCTTAGCCCAAGCGTTTTATGAATGGGCGTTTGTACTTTCTTTTCGTTAAACCTTGTTCCTTCAACAAAATTCATAACGCTTACCGGCGTATTCTCGAATTTTTTGCAGGCTATTTTTGTTGTTTCTAAATCTTTACCTTTCAAATGAGGATGTTTCTCTAAGAAAGCTCTGCTGTAGCGTTTCATAAAAGGAAAGTCGAGGCCCCACCAAACTAATCCTATAAAAGGAACGAATATAAGATTTTGTTTTAGGAAGAATTTTAAAAAAGGAATTTTACGATTAAATACGCGCTGTAGTACCAATATGTCTACCCAAGATTGATGATTTGCAATGACTAAATACCATTGCTCGGCAGACAATGAGGACGGCATGTTAACAGTGAATCGCGTACGTGAAAAAACATGCTGGTTTACCTTGTTTACGCTAATCCACAATGTGGCGCATTCATCGGCAATAATAGACATGAGTTTCTGCAAAGGCTTGATGGGTAACAATTTTATCAAGGAGCAAAACATAATGGGAACAAACCAAAAAATGGTGTTCAGAAAATAAATAAT
The DNA here is from genome assembly GCA_964195425.1 of Acidiferrobacterales bacterium. Taxonomy (GTDB): domain Bacteria; phylum Pseudomonadota; class Gammaproteobacteria; order Enterobacterales; family Alteromonadaceae; genus Glaciecola. Next base: position 16,991 of record CAXMOM010000016.1, on the reverse strand, counting down.
GGAGGCTAAGGTGCCATTTATAAAATAAAGAATCGATTTCATGAGGCTGCGAACTACACTCTAGTTAATGACAAAGTAAACAGTAAAATTTTAAGAAAACAAGGTAACGCGTGAGTATAGACCAAATATATGTGAATATCGACGTGTAAGCTACTTAGCGCACCGCGGCACTAATTTTATTTCTTCCTTCTCGCTTACTAATGTATAACTGGTTGTCGGATAGTTGCAGTAGGTCTTCATAATCAATAGAGAAATCCTCATGTAGACTGCAAATTCCTGCACTTATGGTCATCTTGACAATGTTATTTCCTTTCAATAACGATAGCTTTTCAATTTCATCTTTGATTAAGGTTACGCGTTCATGGTGCTCTTTTATTTCACCGCCCACTATCATTATGATGAATTCCTCTCCACCATAGCGTCCTATAATATCTGTGTCGCGCTTGCAGTGTTTTTGAATGGTTTTAGCGACTGCAATAATGCACTTGTCGCCAAATGGATGACCATGGGTATCATTAACTAACTTAAAGTGGTCTATGTCGATGAAAATAAGAGACATATTAATATGACTTCTAACGCAATTTCTATAAGACGTGATGGCTAAGCGATTAAATCCGGCTCTGTTAAGCAACTGCGTTAAAGAATCTTTTTGTGCAATTGAATAGAGTTCGCGGTTTAGTTGTTTAAGTTGTTTTGTTTTATTGTGTACTTGTTCAGACAGCTGCTGATGAAAATTGGACATCACTTCATGTGAATCGATTAACTTTTGGGTAAGCTTAACCATTTCAGAACTCACTTGAGACTCTCTTATTATCTTTGGGTGAAGTTCCGGGTTAGGGAAATTTTCAGCAATATCTACCAGGGGCTTAGTAATTTTACGTGATAACGATTTGGCAATAAAGGCAAACGCGGCTAATACGAAGATGGTAGCAAGCACTAACACAAAGAAATACTCTACTAACACAGATGTTACTGTGTGCGGCGGGACCATTAAAGTAATCGTCCAATCGTTCTGAGTTTTGCTTTGTTGGTACAAGTATACATTTTGATTAAGGCTAAGCACCGGCAATCTTTTAATTAACGGGTCTTTGTAAATACTGTAGTCAAAATTTGATAACAGTTCTAAATTCAACTTTTCGGAACGCGCAATTACTCTGTTTTTTGAGTCACTAATGATATAGAGGTAGTCATCGGACATATTTCTATTATTAAATGCCGTTAGTTGGTCTAAATTCATTGCTCCTTTTACCAATCCACTAAACTTAGCATCAATTAATATAGGGGAGACAAAGCCAATAATAGGTTTGTTACCAAAGTCACTAGCTACCAATGCGTCAGTAATAAAAGCACTCGGCGATTCTTTTGCATCTTTAAAATATCGTCTGGACCGCATAGAAGGGCTTTTCAATTCATTTAACTTAAGGTTGTATTTTAGCGGTGCGGCACCCAAAACATCTCCGTATTGATTCGCCAATATAACACTCTCAAATAGATCGTAGTTTTTAGCGGTGGCAATAATGAGCGGTTGCAGCTTTGCATCAGGATTGTTTTTTAGAATGGTAGATACCGTTTCTAAACTGCTAAGGTGACGCTGTAATTCAATATTGTTAATGGTTGCCAACTGAGACGACATAGTCGTAAGCTCACGCTCTATAATCTTTTCGTTTTGAATAGTAGACTGCCAAATGAAAAATAAGGCAATTACCATAGCCGGCAGTGTGACAGTCAACATACACAATGAAAATATTAGTGAAGACAGCTGTGGAGGCGTTGAATAGTATTTGTTATAGATGAAGTGCGATGGTAAAAACCAACAGCAAATAGCCACAACAGATATGCATATTAAACCGTTAAGCCCACGCGTAACGCCACCTATAAACAAAACTTCGGCCGAGACGAAACTGGTCAATGCATGTAAGAATAGTAGTAATGGAATACCAATTATTAACCAATACGACATTGACGATTGAAATAAGAAGTAGCCTTTTCGCATACAGACATGAACGAACAATATTTCTAAGGAAAAGATGACTACCAAATAAGGATCGTTTGCATAAGCCGCTGTAGCGATTGAGGCAATAAGTGCTGCTATTATTCCAGCGTTTAAGCCTCGTGCAACCAAGCAAAACAAGACAAAAATTTGACCGAAATAAAGCGTGAAATCACCAAAAAAATTAACACTTAAAAAAGCATTTGTTACCGCACCAAGCACACCAAAGTTCAATCCATATAAGATTGTGCTTAGTGCAAAGAACGGTAAATTGTCATTTGCAATTTTTTGGGGAGGACTAAAATCAGTCTTGATCATGGTTTTTTATTAAAAACTTCTTATTTATCAATATACTGCATACCTACGTAAATATTCAATGAAATTACGGAGATAGCAATATTACAACGATGATCGAGTATAGCAAAATCTTTTCATAGATACATGCCCAAAGATATAAAGTCCCCGGGTTTGTATTCATGAAAGATATAGTCAGTAAACTTGCAAAGGGGATTTGTGGACATAAAAAAACCTCCGTTTAGAAGGTTTTCATTTTTATACTAAATTCTAATTATTTTAGCGTTTAGTTTTTAATTTAGCGGTATCTATATTCGCAATTGTTGCATCTTTATGAGCAACGATATTGATAGTCATTGTACGGCTATTGAATGTCATTGTTGCAAGTGCTCTATCGCTTGCGTTATCGGCGTTTACTAACACGGCTTTTTCAGCCTTTTGAAAAACTAAGTTACTTTCTATGTTCTGACTAATACATCCGCTATTAATTTCGAATGTTTTTTTATCCATGCAATTGAATGCCTTAGTTTCACCATCTGTGTTAGAAGAAGCGAACGACGTTGCTGATACCGCTAATGCTGATAGCGCAAGTAATGCAGATAATATCGGCTTCATATGTGTTCCTTGGTGAATTAAAGTAACCAGAGTATACGATAAAAGTACTGGCCAAACAACAGGAATCACATGAATGTGACAGAAATATTACACTAAGTTGAATTTTGTGTGTCAAATTGTCATAAAAGCAATCGTATGGCTAAATACCGTCGCCATCACCAAATTCATGCAGACCACACTCGCGCTTTAAACCAAAGAAACGCGTTTGTTCTTCTGTCATACCGTCTTCTAATTTACTCGTGGTATGCCAGTCACCAATAGATACATATCCTTGTTCCCAAAGCGGGTGATAAGGCAGTTGATGTGCCTTCATATATAAATACAGGTCGCGATTACTTTGATCAACAATCGGGTGGACTTTGAATTGTGATGTCTGTTTTTGCAATACGCTTAGTGCTTTGCGACTATCGGACTGACTCCTGCGTAAACCGGCGAACCAAGTTTTTGCGCCTAGCTCGCTTAAAGCCGCTTTCATTGGAATAACTTTGTTTAACTGATTGTATTTCTCTATTCCTTCAAGGCCTTGCTCCCATAGTTTTCCAAAGCGAGCTTCTTGCCAAGCGGCGTTAATCGGCGCTCTGTAAACCTGTAGGTTGATGTTGAGCTTTTCGGTAAGCGTATCAATAAACTGATAGGTTTGTGGGAACAAGTGGCCAGTATCTGTGAGCACGACAGGAATGCCGGGTGCGACTTGATTGAGTAAATGTATCATTACTGCCGACTGTGCCCCAAAACTTGAGGATAATATATGCTCGCCTGGTAAGTTTGTTAAAGACCATTCTACTCGTTCTAGCGGGGTCATACGCTCTAACAATACGTTTACCTGCGCAATGTCTTGACTGGCCGTGTTAAAGGTAATTACTTGCTGGCTTTCATCTTCTATTACTGTATTTTCTACTGTAGCCAAATTACTCATGGGCTGGTTCGGTATAAAAGTCTATCGGTGAATTAACAACGGGCGCGACAATTTTAGCTCTAACAACAAAATCGCCGAAGCTCTCACCGTTATTGCGCTGTTGTGCCCATTTTCCGATGAGTTCATCGAGTATCGTCATTATTTCAGTATCTAAAATGTTCTCTTTATACATTCTGGGAATGCGAGTGCCTTCACGATCACCGCCTAAATATAAATTATATTTATTAGGACCTTTACCAATAAGGCCAATTTCAGCCAACATTGAACGTCCGCAGCCATTTGGACAGCCGGTAACACGATAAATTATGCTTTCGTTAGCTAAGCCATGCTTTGCCAAAATGCCTTCTAACTCAGTCACCGCTTCTGGCAGGTATCGTTCTGCTTCGGCCATCGCTAGGGGGCAAGTTGGCAATGAAACGCAGGCCATTGAGGCTTTTCGTTGATTGCTAGTCGAGGCCTCTAACAAACCATGCTTAATGGCTATATCTTCTATAAACTGTTTTTGATCAGCCGTAACACCTGCAACGATAAGATTTTGATTGGCAGTTAATCTAAAGTCACCTTGATGAATTTTAGCGAGTTCAGCACAACCGGTTTTTAGAGGCTTGTTTGGCAAGTCTAAAATACGACCATTTTCAATAAACAAGGTTAAATGGTGCTTACCGTCTATACCTTCTACCCATCCAAATCTGTCGCCGCGTGAGGTGAATTCATAGGGTTTAGAGGCAGCAAATTTAATGTTAGCGCGTTTTTCAACTTCGGCTTTAAAGACTTCAACGCCTACGCGCTCAAGAGTATATTTTGTTTTGGCATTTTTGCGGTTAACACGATTGCCCCAATCTCTTTGCGTAGAGACGACTGCGGCAGCAACGTCAAGTGTGTTGTTAAGCTCAATAAAACCAAAATCATCAGCTTTACGCGGGAAGGTGCTACGATCGCCATGAGTCATGGCTAATCCACCACCTACTAGTACATTAAAGCCAATTAGTTTGCCGTTTTCAGCAATTGCAACAAAGCTAAGGTCGTTTGCGTGAACGTCCACATCATTTTGCGGTGGAATAACAACAGTGGTTTTAAATTTACGGGGTAAATAATTGTTACCTAAAATAGGCTCATCTTCTTGAGTCGACTCTACTTTTTCGCCATCTAACCAAATTTCAGCATAAGCGTTAGTTTTAGGTAGCAAATGCTCACTGATTTTCGTTGCCCAATCCCAGGCTTCTTTATGTACTTCAGATTCAATAGGATTTGAAGTACACAACACGTTTCTATTTACGTCGCCCGCTGTGGCGATTGAATCAATGCCGGTGGCGTTAAGCAACTTATGCATTGGTTTAACATTGGGCTTAAGTACGCCATGAAACTGAAATGTTTGCCTAGTGGTTAAACGAATACTGCCGTAAATCGATTTTTCTTCGGCAAACCTATCTATTTCGAGCCATTGTTTGGGTGTAATCACACCGCCCGGTAAACGCGCTCTTAGCATCACATTGTGCAAGGGTTCTAATTTTTGTTTAGCACGCTCTGCACGTATATCGCGATCGTCTTGTTGATACATACCGTGAAAACGAATTAACTGAAAGTTGTCAGCAGTAAATCCGCCGGTTACATCATCATTTAAGTCGGTAGTAATGGTGCCGCGTAAGTGCTTACTTGCTGCTTTGAGCCTTTCGTTATCTGACAGTTTACCTTCAACTTGATAAGGATTTTTGTTACTCATTAGTAAACATCCTTTTGGTAACGTTTTGATTTACGCATATTCATTAAATAGCTTTTTGCTTCTTGCTCATTTACTTTGCCGTGAGTTTGAATAATGGTTAAAAGTGTTTTTTCAACATCTTTAGCCATGTGCATAGCGTCCCCACAGACATAAAAATGAGCGCCTTGTTCAAGCCATTCATAAACTTCCTTGCCATTTTCTAGCAAACGGTCTTGGACATATACTTTTTGGGCCTGGTCGCGTGAAAAGGCCAAGCTTATTTTAGATAATAAGCCAGATTTTAAATGGCTCTGCCATTCGACTTGATACAAAAAATCTTGCGTAAAACTGGGGTTGCCAAAAAACAACCAGTTGTTGCCCTCAGCTTCAGAGGCCTCGCGCTCCTGCATGAATGCTCTGAAAGGTGCAATACCCGTACCTGGCCCCACCATAATGACAGGCGTGTCGGGATTTGACGGTAATCTAAAATTATCATTATTTTCAACAAATACTTTTACTTCTGCGCCTTCCTCGAGCCGGGTGGCTAAAAATCCAGATGCGCCGCCTTGATGACGAGTGCCAAAAGCTTCATAGTCAATATGGGCTACGGTTAAATGTACTTCGTCTTCTACTTCACTCTGGCTTGATGCAATCGAGTATAGTCTTGGACTAATTGGTCGGAGTGAATCTATTAATTGCTGAGCACTAATTGTATTTGGAAATTGTTCAATAATATCAACAATTTGCCGCTCTTCCAAAAAGGTTCTTAATAGTGGCTTGTCGTCAAGTATGGCTTGTAGTCCAGCGTCCTTCGTAGCTGCTAGGTAGGCCTTTACAAAACCCGGATAACTTAAGGTTAGTTCTCGTTTTTCCAATAGCGCGGTTTTAAGTGTTAAGGTTTCTTCTTTTATCGTGACCGAGTCATCGCTGTTTGTACTGGTTGCCTTTATAATTCGTTCTGCTACCGCGCTATCATTGGTAAAATATACGCCCAAAGAATCACCAGGTGAATACTGTAATCCTGAATTTTCCAGTGAAATCTCTACGTGCTGAATATCTTTGAAAGAGTCACGGCCAGTAATTTTTAAACAATTAAGTAAAGATGCTGCAAACGGGTTTTGTTTGTTGTAATTGTTTTTAGATTCCGGCTCAACTATGTGATTAACTGGAATATGGCTTATGGTGCTCGCTGCTTCTATAGGTTTTAAAGATGCCATCAATAAACTGGTAACGGTTTGTGACCAGCTATTTATATCATCAGCATAGTCCACGTCGCAGTCGAGCCTAGCGATAACTGGTTTTGCACCAAGAGCTGACAGGCGACTGTCGAAATCTTTGCCTGTTTGGCAAAAGAATTCATAGCTAGTATCGCCAAGGCCTACTATTGCATAGCTTAGATTAGGTAGTTTTGGAGCTTTTTTACTTGCCAAAAACTCATGTAATTCAATGGCGTCGTCTGGCGCATCGCCTTCACCATGTGTACTCACAAATACTACTATGTGAGTTTCTTCTTTAATCTTACGCGGTTTATAGTCAGACATACTAACAAGCTTAGTGTTAGCACCTTTGCTGGCTATTTGATCACTAAAAGCTTTTGCTTCATGTTTTGTATTGCCTGTTTGTGAGCCATACAAAACCGTTAACACCGGCTGCGGTGCCTCCACCAAAATGCTAGCGCTATTGAGTGGTGCGGTATTAGCGCTTGAAGACAAGCCAGCAAGATAACCACTTGCCCATATAAGTTGATCTTCACTTAGTCCAGTAACCGCTCGCGAAAGAGCGGTTAACTGCATGTCGTTGAGACTAGGTGAGGATACATTAGCGTTTTGATGATTCATAAAAAAAACCGTTATTCTTTCGTATGATAGAAGAATAGCGGTTTTTCATTATAACTTTAAAGACTAAAAACTTATTTTTTATTCCGTTTTGGACTGAAAAAATTATTAAAAGTCAAATTCAATGCCAACGAACGCTCCGTCAAATTGCATATCGGCAAATATATCGTCTACATCATTGAGGTCTAACTCACTAGAACGATAACCAGCTTGAATAGACAAGTCGAGTGCTAAAGTCTCTACAAAGCTGTATGCCAATGCAACTTGGTAATCGGTAAATGAGTCGTCGTCTATGGCTATAAAACTGCCTTCTGCTAATACCGAGAAGCCTGTCAATGGCAAGCCCACTTGTACCTTTGCGTATCCCATTGGAACAATGATATCTAAGCTTTGCTGGCCCGACCGGCCGCTGCTGTCAGATACAAAAATATCACCTTCAATCTGCTTACCGCTAATACCAAGATCGATAGATATCAAATCGTTGTCGAGTATTTCGTAATATAAAATATAGTCAGTTGCCGTTAATTCAATGTTGTTAGAAATGCTTGAATCAACTAAAAACACTTGATCACCAAAGTTAAATTGACTGTTTATTATATTTGAGCCGCTCGTATTTAGCGTCGTTCTGGCCAGCTTTATATTGGGTATTAAGGGAATAGGGTGCTCTAAAGCAGCATAAAAATTTGTATTAGCTTCTTCTTCAAAAGTAAAAGCAGTTAAAGATTCGTTTTGTGCAAAACCGCCCTCAGCCCCCATGTACCAACCTTGAATACCAACGTAGCCGCCTAAGATAGTGTCGGCCATCGCATGTGTGCTAGTTAATACTGCGCATCCCGCTAAACCTATATAGCTGATCAAATAGCTAAGTGATACTGCTTTTTTCATCTGTTTCATAATTAACCCTGATTTAGTAATTCCGATAATTCTATTATGGCTGCGTTGGCACGTGAAATATAATTTGCCATTACTAATGAATGATTAGCAAGTAATCCGAAGCCATCTCCATTAAGTATAACGGGACTAAACACAGAACCTTGAGTCGCTTCTAACTCTCTTATGATTTGTTGCAAGCTAACAGTTGCATTTTTTTTGCGTAAAACATCAGCAAAATCGGTCTCTACGGCTTGTAAAAAGTGCAGTAAAGCCCAGCTTGCACCGCGTGCCTCATAAAAATTATCGTCTAATTGAAACCAGCTTGTTTTATTAACCATAACCGCCGACTCAGGCGATGAATAAGTGGCAGTGGCATCACCAGCTAAATTTGTATTAATAACTTCCGTGCCTACACTAGCGCTGAGCTTTTGCGACAGGCTGCCGAGTCTTTTTTCGACTTGCTTTAAGTAGTCTCGTAAATTATCTGCGCGCGCATAAAACTGATTGTTACCGGCGCTCGAGTTACCTAGCGCATCGCGATAGGTGTATAAATTTTTGATTGCTTTTCTGTACTCACCCTCTGTAGATGGCAGCAACCAGCGATTATTGTCTAGATTCAAACTTGTCTGTGCATCCGCAAGTTCTTTGCTATCTATAGACTGCGACTGTGAACGGCCAAAGTCTTTGCGAATGGCGAGCGCTAGATCTCTGCTCATTTCAATCACACCAAATTCCCAGCTTGGAATATTATCCATCACAATACCTGGAGGCATCATATCGTTATAAAGGTATCCGCCAGGTTTATCTAACATGTTTTCAAGCACGCCAATAAGTGCATTGGTGGTTGTATAACCGGTCACTACGGTTTGATTGTTAGTTTGCGCCTGCTGTTTTGCCTGTGCATCAACATCAAATACGTTTGGTTCGAAACTCCACCAAAAACCAATTAAGCAGAAAATAAGGATAATGAGTGCGAAAACCGCACTGATATTTTTAGTTGTGAAAGTAGAACTCATTATTGTCCTTAATTATTTAGTTATTGATACAAAGGGGAATGGCAAAAGAGTGAATCTTTTGTATAGTTTACCTGTGAGGGTAGCAGTAGAGCAACCTAATTCACTACTTTGATAATGTTGAGGAGTGCGTAGTTTCTGAATTGCAGTTGCATAGGCTGTGCATAGGTCGTTGCATATCTGTTAAACAGATACTCTGCAGGTATGCATCTGCAGGCTGTGCGACCACCTATTTATATCTTAGTAACAAAATAGCCAGCACGTATGCAAGTCCAACGGCGAATGGGAGGAATAAAAATGCACTTACTGTGAGACCTCTCACAATCCACGGGCTAATATTAAAATATTTAGCAATGCCTGCACATACACCAGATATTTTTGCGTGTTGTGCATCTCTGAAGAATCGCTTGTCGTTGAGTACTGTTTTCATAATATGTCTCCGTTCTGGTTGAGGGCGTTCTTATCTAGTCATTGCTATCAAGTTCGCTTAGGCCTCTGTTTTGATGAAATTTAAATGGTTAAGTAGCATAAATAATATGCTGCCGCCTATATAAAACAAGACCGGAGACAGCACTAAACTAAGCAGACTGACTTGCGCTAACATTGTATTATTCCTTTAATTTAAATTGTGTAGACTACGTTTGTTTACAAAAGTACGACGACTACTGGTTAGTCGTCTGCACTTACTTTTTGAAAGTCTTCTTGTGAAGCTTTAATTTCTTTGCTATCTAGCGAAGCTAGGTCGGTAATGGTTACTTCACCTACGGACTGATTTGATCCGTCAATCGACACTAAATTGCTAGCGGTAAGCGTAATTTTTTGAACCTGCTGGTCAATTTCAACCGATACATTGTTCATTGCATTACTAACAAGGTTAGCAACTATTCGCTCTACGCCGCTTTCATGCGCAGTAACTTGAGTTGAAAGAGTGCCAGCAGAGATTAAAAGTAGAGCCGCTAATTTTTGATTAATGTTCATGGTGTGTTCCTAAAATATGTAATGTGTTAGTAAAGGTTTGCTGACTTCTCTGGGAAACCTTGTGCCACTCAATGCGGTCACACTTTTCTTATAGCGAATGTTGTGCCAATAATTTAATAATATAAAATAGCTATAAAAAACATGCGCTTGTGATTTCCACAAGCGAGAGTTGATATCTATAAATTGTTTTTAAATTGCGCTGTGGTTATTTTGACTAGATTTATTGGTTATTTTGACCAAAAGTTAGTGTGTCACTTTTTGCTTTGGCTTGAGCGGCCAAAACCTGTTCAAAAGCTTCCATTAGGAGCTGTGGATTATTGTGTTTTGCAGTGCCGTTCTGACTCAAATACCTACGCCAAATTTTACCGCCAACTTGGCTTTGAAACAGCCCCAGGGTATGACGAGCTATATGCCAAACACGTGCGCCTAGCGCTACCTGTTCATGAATATAAGCGGTCATAGCAATGACAATCTCGCTTCTATTAAGCTGTGGCGTTTTTAGATCTCCGTAAAGTTCGCTGTCAACTGTACTTAATATAAAAGGATTCGCATATACTTCTCGACCCATCATTACGCCGTCAACATGTTGTAGCTGCTGTTTGGCCTGATCAAGCGTAGTGATGCCGCCATTAATACTAATCTTTAATGCTGGATTGTCTTGCTTTAGTCTGTATACGCGTTCGTAATTCAGTGGCGGGACATCTCGGTTTTGTTTTGGACTGAGCCCTTGAAGCCAAGCTTTGCGCGCGTGTACAATAAAATGTTCACATCCTGCTTCATATATAGGCAATACAAAGTCTGTTAAGCCGGCGTCGTCATCCATGTCATCGATGCCAATTCTACATTTTACAGTTACGGGTATATCTACTTCTGCCTGCATCGCTTTTACACAATCGGCAACAACATCAGGCGTGGCCATTAAGCAGGCACCAAAACTTCCGTTTTTAACGCGGTCTGATGGACAACCTACGTTTATGTTAATTTCGTCGTAAGCTCTTTCTTGTGCAATTGAGGCGCATTGCGCCATGTCTTCTAACTTGCTGCCTCCCAGTTGCAATACAACAGGATGTTCTGCACTGTTGAAGCTTAAATAATCGCCTTTGCCATAGATGATGGCGCCGGTGGTGACCATTTCTGTATACAAAACAGTGTGTGCCGATAGCAAGCGTAAGAAATAGCGACAATGACGGTCTGTCCAATCAAGCATTGGGGCGACAGAAAAACGGTGATCAAGAATAGGTTGGGTCATATTAAAAGTATAGAAGTTTGGACGGCGCGAATAATAGCATAGTCACAATTAGCTTTAAAAAGCTATTTCGTATTACTTACTCGAAAAAGTGTAAAACATAAAAAAGGATGCTGTATGCATCCTTTATATGACCTACTGCGTTTGGAGCGGTTCAATATAATAAGAATAGAGTGATTGCCACTTTTCCCTTTGCAAAGTGAAAGACTGTTTCATTTCTTTATACTTAAAATCAAGCTCTAACTTTTCATAAGATGCCTGCAGTGTTTCTTTTTTCATTGCTACTAAGGTCTTTTTGGTTTTATAGTATTCTGCCATTTTATGTATCAAAACGTCGTATTCTAACTGTACCGTGGCAAGCACTTCGTCAGCATTGGGTAAATTAATCAGCGTTGTTTTGGCGTTTTGAAGCTGCATTTGTAATTTGGCTTTTTCAATACGCTCTTCAGGTGTAATGCGCAAATTAGTTGTTAGCTTTACCCATGAAAGACTCTTTATTAACCATTTCGTTGGATCGTACTGCCACCATTTAATACCGTTACGATAATCATATTCGAATATATGATGGTAGTTATGGTAACCCTCACCAAAAGTAAACAGTGCGACAATTCCGTTATCTCTTGCTGTGTTTGTATCTGTGTACGGACGAGAACCCCAAATATGCGCTAAGGAATTAATAAAGAAGGTAACATGATGCACTGCTACTAGTCGGGCAACACCAGCCACTAATATCATGCCTATAATATCGCCATTTAAGAAGCCTAAAAATCCAGTAATACCGAAGTTAGCAACAAGTACAATCGGCAGATAATATTTATGTTGCCACATTACTACCTTATCTTTTTGTAAATCTCGGCAGTTCGAATAGTCGCTATAACGCTTAGCTTGATATTCTCTTAACATCCAACCCATGTGTGAAAACCAAAAGCCGTTTTTCGCTGAATAAGGGTCTTTGTCGTTTTCATCAACATGTCTATGATGAACCCGATGATCGCTTGACCAATGCAAAATACTATTTTGTATCGCCATTGCGCCACCAACAGCAAGGATTGCTTTTACAACAGGGTGAGCTTGGAAGGTTTTATGTGCCCAAAGGCGATGATAACCTGCAGTAATAGACATGCCGGTGAAGAAAAATAGGGCAACAGCAGTAATCAATTCTGCCCAGCCTATTCCAGCATAAATGGCCCACAAAGGTGTGCCTATGAACGCAACCAAAGTGGTTGCTGCAAAGATGGAAACGGTCAACGGTATAAGAGGCGGTTTTTTCAAAATTAAATACCTAAAAAATTCAGCGTACAACTGTGCGCTAATTTAACTTCTAGATTCAATTAGTGCAAGAAACTTATTGCAGATAACGAAACAATTGTGTAAACATTCGTGAATGAATCGCCAACAGCAAAAACAACAGACTCGTCAGCGCATCATAGATGGTGCATTTACCTTACTAGACGATAACAAAAGCTTCACTACAATTAGCTTACGTGAAGTTGCGCGCGAGGCAAATATTGCTCCTACTTCTTTTTATCGACATTTTGCTGATATTAATGAACTTGGGCTCACACTTGTTGATGAATCAGGCTTAGCACTTCGCCAATTAATGCGCCAAGCTCGCCAACGCATTGCATCGGGTGGCAGCATCATTAATATTTCGGTAGACACATTTATAGAGTTTATTCTTAGTAATCCTAATGTATTCCGCCTTTTATTAAGGGAGCACACTGGCACATCAGCGTCATTCAGAGCAGCGGTTAAACGAGAAATTCAACATTTCACAGAAGAATTAGCTGACTACATTGTTGATAAGGTAGCAATCCCCATTCCTATTGCATACTTGCAGTCAGAAGCAATGGTTAAAATAGTGTTTAGCGCTGGCGCTGAAGCTATAGATGCCGACAGCACTGAAACAGAACTTATTGCAAAACGCGTAAAAGCCCAGCTACGGTTTATCGAAAAAGGCGCATTGCATTATTCCAAGTTCGATAAATAACAAATCAAACTACCGTCGTTGTAAAATAACCCCTGATTCCATGTGAAGCGTAAAAGGAAACTGGTCAAATAACGCTACTTTTACTGGCTTATGCGTGACACTTAGTACTGCCAGGTTACTTATTAATGTGTTTGGGTTACAAGAAATATAAATAATAGTGTCAAATTTCGAAATCAAATCAAGCGTTGTCTCATCCAAGCCAGCGCGCGGCGGGTCTACAAGCACAGTAGCAAAATCATAACTATCTAAATCGATATTTGCTAACCTGTTAAAAGCTCTTACCTTATTAAATGCCTCAACAAACTCTTCACTTGAAAGCCTAGCGATTACAAGATTGTCAATATCGTTTGCTTGTATATTAAACTGCGCCGCATTTACGGATGTTTTGGATATTTCCGTAGCCAACACTTTTTTAAAATAACGGCTCAGGGGAATAGAAAAATTGCCTGCACCACAATAAAGCTCTAGCAAGTCGGAATCTGGCTGGCTAATGTTGTCTATGACCCATTCAATCATTTTAATGTTAATAGCTGCATTGGGCTGAGTAAAACTATTTTCTATTTGTTTAAAAGAATACTGATTATTTTTAATCATCAATTTTTCGCTTACAAAATCGTTACCAACAACAACTTTCTGTTTTTTCGCACGCCCGATAATATTGATGGCACCTAAATGCACTAATTCATTAATCAATAGAGTTGCATTGTCAGTCCATTCCTCGCTTAATTTTTTGTGATAAAGCAAACTGATGACTACTTCGTTAGTAGTTGTCGCTAAGTAATCAATTTGAAATAATTTTACCCTTAGAGCAGGCGAATTTATTATGAACTCTATGGTAGCTTGCATAACATTGTTGATAAGAGAACAGGCACTAGGCAATGTACTAACTTTGTATTGTTCTTTTGTCGTTTGGTCAAACATAATATGATACGTGTCTTTACCTTGATGCCAAATCCTAAACTCTGCGCGCATCCTATAGTGTATTTCAGGCGACCTAAATGCCTCTATATTGTCAGTGAAAAAGGGCGCTATTAAGCTCGTCAAACATTGTTTCTTTGCGATGAATTGTTCTTCGTAGCTAAGCGCTTTTACTTGGTCAGCGCTAAGCTCCATTAAATTTGTCATGTAAGTACCTTCATTTATATATGTGTCAATTTTAATGATTATTTAAGAATTACCAACTCTTTATTAAAGAAATCGACAACTATTGCCGATATCAGTGCTGAGGATAGTGAGGTATCTTTTTATGAATACAATTCAAACACAAAATACATTGTCGCCAACGAGCACCAATAGCGTGTCAGATGTCGACAATAGCGTACCAAAATTAAACGCTTCGGCTAACGACCAGATTAAAGCTAGTTCAGATCGTTACAGTGCGACTGTCGCTAATGATGCTGTGGTGGCTAGAGTCATATCGTCTTCGATTGATAAAAGTTTTAGTGGCTCGGTAGATGCAAGTGCAATAGACACAAGCCCTTCAGAGAGGCTAGACAAACGGTTTTCAGCTCAATCACAAAGCGATGAGATATTACCTAATATTCAGTCTGTAACGGCAAACGTAGTGGGCTTTGTTGAAAGCGCGCTTGCAAACCTAGCTAAACGAGGGTTTGATAAAGAGCAGCTAAGTTTTTTTAGAAACGAGGCAGTTACAGGTGTAGAAGTAGGTATTGATCGAGCAAAATTAGACTTAGTTAGTATTGCAAGTGAAGATGTTTTTAAAACAATAGATGCAACAAAGCATTCTATTATAGATGGTATTAACGAACTATCCATTGAACCATCTGTATATGAGCGCCTCGCAAATACTGCCGAACAAGTTCCTAAGCAAGAGTTTGCTGCGATTGCATTGCGGAATTCTGCAAATGAACTACTTGAGGTAGATTTTCAAACAAGAATATTTAGCGCCGCTAGTTCAGATAATGCAAAAAGTATTTATACCACAAGTTCATCAAACATATCCTTCTCCCTGCAAGGGAGCGGGAATGAGTCGCAGCAAGATATTGCTAATTTACTAAACAAAATAGATGGTCTAGCGAATTCTTTTTACAGAGGTGAAATAGAAGGCGCATATAGTAAGTCTATGGAACTAGGGTATAGCGACAATGAAATTATTGGACTTGCGAAGCAATCAAACAAAACCGATACCTTTCAACAAATGAAAGTGTATGGCGATATTCAGCACTTAGCGTCTGTTCGCAATCAAGCCGACTTTGCAGCACCAAAGTCAGTGGCAGATTATGTAAATAGATACTTAGATGTAATTGAGTCGAGTAAATCTGCACTTAGTACTGAAGACGATTTTAGTCAGGTAATTAATGGTCTGGTAAGTCAGATGAAAGACGTTCAAGTACCAGATTTATTGCAAGCTATTAATCGCTTCCATGCATTTAATAATAAATTCGCTTAACAAATTAGTGAATAACAAAAAAACCGCTGTGCTAGCGGTTTTTTTAGTCTTACTCAAATATACGTGACAGAAAAGGTGTGCTGACTTAGGTATTAATGTTGTTTTTCATTTGCAGGGCGAACGATAATGTTACGTTCCATAAACTCACTTTCGTTAAGTTTCTCTATAAACACGTTCTCGTCACCACTACTTATTTCAATAAAACCGAATCCTTTCCTGCGGCCAGTACGTTTATCTTTAACGAGTCTTACCGATCTAACAGTACCCACCTTCTCAAAGTATTCTTGAACAATTTGTTCATTCGCTTTATACGCTAAGTTGCCAACATATAAAGTTGCAGTGTCATCTGAACCCGATGATGGTGTTGTTGATGATGAAGGAGATACTGATGAAGCTGTCGAGGGTTTTGGTACACGAGGTGCTTTACTTGTTGGATTTTGTAATGAAGATACTATTACTAACGAAATAACAGTTATTATTATAAACATACTTGGTAATACGGCTATGAAACTAGCGGCGAAAGTAGCAGAGGAAATAAAGTAAGCTACTATAGCCAACGCAATTGCGATGACAAACGCTAAGGGAGTTTTTACAGATATCATGGTAATCCACCATTTTGTTTTAATTGTTATGGGTAATTTCTAGTGCAAGTATACTAGAGTGTTATAGAAATATAGCCAGTAATAATGATGATGTCATCTTTTGATAGCATTATATGCCGACTTTTAACGCTGTTTGCACACTATTTATGCAAACGCTCTGTTTCCCTTGTTATTTTCGTAAAAACACTTGCTTTGAATAAACCTATCTGTACAATGCGGCCTCGCTTCAGGAAGTAGTGATTAGGCTTTGAATGTAAAGGCAAAATCGACTGACTGAAGTGTCAAGGTTTGAGCGTCATTTCGATGACGCAGTTTGTGAAATGAAAGGCGTATTTGTAACAACAACTACTGCAAATAAATTCATAAAAAGTCTTGACAAAATTTGCGAATGACGTAGTATTCGCATCCCGCTTGAGGAGAGGCCTAGTCTCACCCCACAGCGAGTTTGCCATTAGGCAAACAACGTTCTTTAACAATTAGTAGCAAGACAATCTGTGTGAGCACTCATTAAGAGTGTTCGCGACAAAAAT
>CAXMOM010000015.1:0-6769 GCA_964195425.1 Acidiferrobacterales bacterium | reverse complement strand
ACGATGTGCTGCATATAAGCTGTGAAGTCATACAAAAAAGAGGCGCGAGCTTACGCTTTGCGCAAGAAGTAAGAAAAAATAATACCTTGTTGGTAAGTGCCGAAGTTACCGTGGCCTGTGTAAATACAAAGCGGTCGCGGGCAACGGCGATACCCAAAGATCTACTTAACGCAATTAACTAGGGATGTACGCAGTGAATTCTGAAATGTCAGTGTTATATTTGGTTTTAGAAGCCAGTTTTGTTGTTCAATTTATTATGTTGATGCTGGTAGCAGCGTCGGTGGTGAGTTGGACCTTTATATTTCAACGTGGCTCGGCTTTAAAAAAGGCAACACGTGAAGTAAGAGAATTTGAAGAATCATTTTGGTCGGGTGCTGACTTAAATCAGTTATATTCAGACTTAGCGCCAAAAGATAATTTAACCGGTTGTTCATTAATATTTTGTTCAGGCTTTAAAGAATATATACGCTTACGTAAAACAACATCCACTTCGCCAGAAAATATTACTGATGGTACTTACCGGGCAATGCGAATTGCGATGTCTAGAGAAGTCGACGATTTAGAACAAAGACTGCCGTTTTTAGCCACAGTTGGTTCAATTTCACCTTATGTGGGCTTGCTGGGTACCGTATATGGAATTATGACCGCGTTTATTGCGCTTGGTCAAGTAAGACAAGCTACTTTACAAATGGTTGCCCCGGGTATTGCTGAAGCCCTAATTGCCACGGCAATTGGTTTGTTTGCCGCCATTCCAGCGGTAATTGCGTATAATCGATTTAGTTCACAAGTAGAAAAAATTGAAAACACATACGGTAACTTTATGGATGAGTTTTCAGCTATATTGCATCGCCAAAGTCTGGCTGACAGAAACTAATTAACGGAGAAATGAATGTACGTTCGTAAACGCCGTAAACCTGTTTCTGAAATAAACGTGGTGCCTTATATAGACGTTATGCTGGTGCTGCTAGTTATTTTTATGGCTACCGCAACAGCCGTTACTCAAGGCGTGCAGGTCGATTTGCCAAAAGCCGAAGCACAAACTATTCAAACTGAAGACGAACCGATGATGATTGTATCGGTAGACGCCGAGGGCTTATATTATTTGAATGTAGGTGATGAACCTTCAAGTCCAATGAGTGGCCTTGCTGTTGCAGAGTTAGTCAAAACCCGCTTGATAGTAGCGCCAACTACGCCTGTTGTTGTAAATGGCGACGGCAACGTTAGGTATGAAAACGTGATTGACTTAATGGTGCTGTTGCAGCGAGCTGGAGTGCCATCGGTAGGATTAATGACCGATCCGGATGAGTCATAAACCCATGAAGCAAACTCGGCCTAACAAGCCCGCCGATAAGGCAACTAGGGATGCAAATAGCGCGCTAAATAAAAACAGCCGCGTGAGAAAGCTTCTGCGCTCGCCAGTTTTAAAATCGGTGGCGCTGCATTGCTTGATATTAGCTAGTTTGTTGATGAGTTTTAATTTTTCAGCTAAACCATTAAAATTTGTTTCAACACAAATAAGTGTTTCAGCGGCACAGCCTGATATTGTAAAAGCGACCTTTATCGACAGCAATGTAATTCAGGAGCAAACGCGAGAAAAAGCACAGGCCGAATCATCTGCGCGAAAACGTCAGCAAGACATAAATCGCAAAGAAGCCAACAGACAAGAAAATTTGCGTAAAAAGAAGGTTGATGAAGCCCGCAAGAAACGAGAAGCGCAAGAAGAAAAACAAGATAAGCTACAAAGAGAACAAGACAAAGAGCGCGCAATTGCTGAGCAACGTGTAAAAGAAGCAAAAGAAAAAGCAGAGCAAGAAAAACGTCAACAAGAATTAGACAAGGCGCTTACAAAACAACTGGAAGAAGAACAAGCGACAATGTCGCAGGCGAACCAAAAAAGAGTTTTGACCGAAGTAGAAAAGTATAAGGCATTGGTGCATTCAAAAGTGCAGCAGAATTTACAAACCGATGGCGGTTTTATTGGCGAGACCTGTTTGGTTAACGTGCAGTTAGCCTCTGACGGTTTAGTATTAACAGCCAAGGCGGTATCGGGCAAACCAGCACTTTGCCGAATTGCCACATCAGCTATATTACGTGCGGAGTCTTTACCTATGTCTAAAGACCCAGAAGTAATGGCCCAATTTCGACGATTTGATATTGAAGTTTCACTGGAGAGATAATGAGTAGAATTAAGTTGCCAGCACGTGCAATTACCAAAACATTAACGTTTATGGCTGTGGCATTAATGGCTATGAGCATAACGATACAAAGCCAAATGGCGAATGCGCAGTCGAATTTACGCATAGTCATTACCGAAGGCATGAACAATGCTCGTCCTATTGCGGTAGTACCCTTCAAATGGTCAGGCGACACCGTATTGCCCGAGAATTTGTCAGACGTTATCGGGAATAACTTACAGCGCAGCGGTAAGTTCAGCCCTGTGAGTATGTCGAATATGCCGCAATTCCCGTCTTCCGATGAAGAAATGGATTATGCAGCGTGGGCGCAAAAAGGTATAGATACCGTCCTCACGGGCAGTATATCGCCTGCTGGCAACGGCCAATATGTGATTAAGTTTGAGCTAATAGATGTACTTCGGGCGCAATTGACCGGTGGTGCAGCTAAAACCTTGGTTAATGGCAATTTGGTGATGACCAAAGATCACATTATTGTGAGTCGCGAAAAAATCATACTGGGTGATGATTTTAGGCAATATGCGCATATAATTAGCGATGTTGTATACGAGGCCCTAACCGGTGAAAAAGGTGCGTTCTTAACGCGTATTGCTTATATAGTCGTGCGGGATCGCGACACTAATCCTTTGCCCTATCAGCTCGTTATTTCAGATTACGACGGTGCTAATGAAACGCGCTTGTTATCTTCTCCTGAGCCGCTTATGTCGCCATCGTGGTCGCCCGACGGTAACAAGCTGACTTACGTGAGTTTTGAAGGCAAGCGCCCACAAATATTTATTCAGGATATTTATACCACTCAGCGTACCCGTATTACTAACTATCCCGGCATTAACAGTTCACCAGCATTTTCGCCCGATGGCACTAAATTGGTTATGGTTTTGTCGAAAGATGGTAATCCTGAAATTTACATTATGGATTTAGCGACTAAGCAACTAGAGCGCATTACACGCAATAGAGCGATAGATACCGAACCAGAATGGGCGCCCGACGGAAAAAGCATCGTATACACGTCGGAACGGGGCGGAAGACCGCAAATTTACGAAGTGAATTTAGAGACCAAGCGTTCAAGAAGGATAACCTTTGACGGTGAAATGAACCTTGGTGCGGCAATAACTCCCGATAATTCACATTTAATTGTCGTAAATCGTACCAATGGCGATTATCATATAGCTAGACAACATAGAGCAACTGGCGATATGCTAGTGTTAACCAAAACGTTTTTAGACGAGTCACCGAGTATTGCACCTAATGGAAGTATGATTATTTATAGTACTCTCCATGAAGGTAAACAAGTGTTATCATTAGTCTCTTTAGACGGACGCTTTAAAGCGTTATTACCGGCAACCGACGGGCAGGTTAAATCGCCTAGTTGGTCACCATTTTTACTATAATAAGAAATACAGGTATAATACATTGCGTTACAAACATGTGCTTCACGTAATAGTTATATAACAGCTTTATAAAAAAGGATTAAACATGCTTACAAACAATAAATTTAGAACACTTTTACTTGCGTTAGCTGCCACCACTTTAATGGCGTGTAACTCAGGTCCAAGCGATGAAGAGATACTAGCTGAATCAAACCGTGTTGCAGCGGCAGAGCAAGCAGAAGCTGACAAAGCGCGTATGGAAGGCGAAACAGCGGCTGTTGCTCGTGCAGAAGCAGCCCGTGCCGACGAAATGGCCCGTCTTAAGCAAGCCAGCGAAAACCTTAAAGCATCTTTAGTTAACCAAAATACAGTGTATTTTGACTTTGACGTTGCTACTATCAAATCTGATTTTATGAGCGTACTTAAAAAGCATGCTGACTATTTGGTTGCTAACTCAAGCCAAACTATCGTAATTGAAGGTCACGGTGACCAACGTGGTACTCCAGAGTACAACATTGCTTTGGGCGAACGTCGTGCTAAGTCAATTGAAACGTATTTCAGTAATGAAGGCGTAAGTATGTCACAAATCACAGTAGTGTCTTACGGTGAAGAGAAGCCTGCAGTAATGGGTAGCTCTGAATACGCAATGGCGCAAAATCGCCGTGGTGTAGTGGTATACGAATAAGCGTAATGAACACTAAATTATTAATTAGTGTAAGTTGCATTTTTGCTACCGGGGTTTGCCTAGCGCAAGCTCCAGTAGTAGATGCACAAAATACACCCCCAACGCAAACACTGTCTTCACTACTGCCCGCTAGTACCTCGAGCGTTGGCGTGGGTATAACGTCTGTAGAACTTGAACAACGCCTCGCTACTATAGAGCGCATTGTCGATTCAAGAACTGAGTCGCAGCAGCGTATGCAATCGCAGGTTACCGAGCTACAAGGTGATATTGATGACATGCGTGGTTCAATTGAATTGCACAATCATCAGCTTGAAAAACTGTTAGAGCGACAGCGAGAACTCTTCTTAGAGCTCGACCGACGCTTTGCCAGCATGCAGCAGTCTTCTACCGATTTAGGCAATAACATTACTAGCAGTGATGGTTCAAGTACTGTTTCACCCGCTAACGCAGGTGACGAGCAAGCAATGTATCAAAATGCGGTTAATTTGATACTCATAGATAAAGACTACGAAAAAGCAGTTCCTGCCTTCCAATCTTTTTTATCGCAGTATCCAAATACCGGCTTAACAGCAAATGCACATTACTGGCTTGGGCAATTACTTTATAACCAACAAAAGTACAGCGAGGCCAAAGAACAGTTTAGCCAAGTTGCGACTAAGTTTAGTGATTCACCTAAACGCGGCGATTCGTTATTAAAATTAGGCCTGATTGAAAAGTCTAGCGGCAACGTAAGCGCGGCCAATAACTTATTTCAGCAAGTAGTCAATGAGTATCCTAGTAGTACTCAGGCAAGACTAGCATCTCAGCAACTGGCTAATTAATAGCCAGTTTTTTTATTCTTTGTGCACTTTATATTCAAATATATAAATAAATAATAAAAAAGGCATTTAGAGGTTGCACCTTGTGCCGATTTAAGTATTATATGCGCCCGTTGTAGAGGTAACTTGGCTGCAACGGATTACAATTAGTTAGTTTTTATTTTGATATTGTGGGTCGTTAGCTCAGCTGGTAGAGCAGTTGACTTTTAATCAATTGGTCGCTGGTTCGAACCCAGCACGACCCACCATCTTCAAGAGATACAACAGTAAAGCCACTAGGTTTTATTATCACTGAGTTATTACCGCGCCATGCTTAAATCCCAATACAAAAACTTCTTATTACATAATTTACGCACATTCGAGTGACCTTTCTATAACAACTGGGTATAATACTCGAACGTTTTGATTACTCACCTTTATTGTATATGACTCTTGCTAACAGAATAGCGCCAGTAGATTATCCTTTTCCAAAAATGCCAGCCAAGCTATCTGAGTTTGAGCAGGCCTCGTTGATTGCTGACATCAAACAGCTGTTAATCGCTAACAATGCTGTGTTAGTTGCACATTACTACACTAGCCCCGTTATTCAGGCCTTGGCCGAAAGCACCGGCGGCTGCGTTTCCGACTCATTAGAAATGGCTCGCTTTGGCCGTGATCACCCAGCAAAAAACCTAGTAGTCGCTGGCGTGAAGTTTATGGGCGAAACTGCGAAGATACTCAGCCCTGAAAAATCGGTAGTAATGCCGACACTAGACGCTACCTGTTCCCTCGACTTAGGTTGCCCTATAGAAGACTTCAGTGCCTTTTGCGATCAACACCCCGATCGTACAGTAGTGGTTTACGCCAATACTTCCGCGGCCGTGAAAGCTCGCGCCGATTGGGTAGTTACATCAAGCATAGCGCTTGAAATAGTGGAACATCTAGACAGCCTGGGTAAAAAGATACTTTGGGCTCCCGATCGCCACTTAGGCGCATATATACAAAAAGAAACCGGCGCCGACATGCTAATGTGGAACGGCGAATGTATAGTGCATGACGAATTCTCAGCAAAAGCGCTATTAAAAGCAAAACATCTATACCCCGAAGCCGCAGTTCTTGTGCATCCAGAATCTCCCGCTAGCGTTATAGACATGGCCGATGTTGTAGGTTCAACTTCACAATTGATAAAAGCCGCATCAGAATTACCCAACAAAACACTAATAGTGGCCACCGATAGAGGCATTTTTTACAAGATGCAACATATGGCACCAAACAAGACCCTAATTGAAGCCCCAACAGCAGGTGAGGGCGCAACTTGCAAAAGTTGCGCTAACTGCCCATGGATGGCAATGAACGGCTTACAAGCTTTAAAAGAAGCACTACTAAGCCCAATAGGCAAAGAAGTGTTTGTAGAGCCAAGCTTAGCTGAGCGCGCAATGCTGCCGTTGAACAGAATGTTAGATTTTGCATCAGAGTTAAATGTGCAAATAAAAGGCAACGCGTAGATATTTTGTAGTGCTGCATGCTAAAGATTAAGCAATCGTTACGTGCTTAGGTAATCTTTACTTGCAACCCACAATGGTTTTGCCTACCATACGCGCCGCGGTCTTAGAATGACTGCTTGCAACAAATTTCGGAGAGGTGGCTGAGTGGCTGAAGGCGCACGCCTGGAAAGTGTGTTTAGGGTTAAACCTAACGAGGGTTCGAATCCCTCTCTCTCCGCCA
>CAXMOM010000014.1:0-8889 GCA_964195425.1 Acidiferrobacterales bacterium | reverse complement strand
CTGGACAGACATGTATTTTAAATTACTTGAATGAGCTTTGTTTAAGCTTGCTGTGGCTAGTTGGGAGGTCACCGCCTTCGCGGTGATGACCTAGGTTGTTTTAGTGTAGTGCGAACAACGTAAACAGGCCGTTATTGCCGTTTTCAAGACAGTGTAAATTAAGAATCGATTTCTTTTCTTACTTCTAACGCATCTTTGTTTTAAATAATATTCTTGGAAAATCAAAGGTAGTTAATAGTGGAGTCACTTAAGCAAGACTCAACCATTGGGGGTATCTCACGGTTATTTGCAGCATATAAAGCGCGCCGCGCTAACATCACTAAATTAAGCGGATACGCTAACTTACTTAAGTTATTCCTTTCTTCCGAGGTTTTCTCAGTATGGTCTTTTAGCGTTTCAATCGCTTTCTTGTGTAGGGCGACATGATTGGTGAGATTGATCTCGGTATTATTTGCTAAGCCATATGACATTCTTTTGTAAGCAAGTTGTTCAGCAGCGTTTCGGTTGCTAACGAGCACAGCTAGCTCTGACAGTGTGATAACATTCGGCAAATCAGCAGGATGCGACGCAAAAAACTCATCAACACTAGCATCATAGTCACTATAGCTAATGTTATGTTTTTCAAGTTTCGACGAGGAGTACCAATGCGCTTCATGAAAACTAACTTGCTTGTCTTTGTTTGCATCGGCATCAATATTACCTTCTAAGAAAAAGTACTTTAAATAATCGTCAGACGATTCGATGGCTTCTAAAGATGTTTGGCAGCCTGTAGAGATTGCGTCTGGGTGCGCCGCGAAGTAACCGCACTGTGCTACTTTTGCAAACAAACCACTGTGGCACGAACCACTGACGAAAGTAATGTGTTTATTGGTTTTGTCGAAGGCTGCTTTTAGTGCTTCAGGAGTCACGGTTAAAGCACTTCCCCATATCGGTGTGCCAGTGGGTCCACTATGCCCAACCTGAATAATTAGTTGCCTCTCATGCTTTGATGAAGCAACATTTTGTAGCCAACTATTCATGCCATCAGCAGTGGAAGGATATTGTGCATCTATATTAGAGAAAACGAACTCATATTGGTCTCCTGTCTTTACTAAGGTGTCACGATACTTTCCGAGTCCGTTTGCATAAATCGTCAATAAATTCTTATTGCTAAATAGTGCTTGAAGCTGTCTTATGCGTGTAGAAATGAATAAACCATTAGCAGCTGGTTGCTTCGCTGTTCCTAATATCGATACTTGAGTATTTTTAGATTTAATAGAATCATCGGTTGCTACCCAATTATCAAGCTTAACATTGAAATCACTTCGCTCACTCGGGTTGAGCGCTCGTTTTGCAAAGTGCTCTAAATTGAACTCCTGTCGGAAGAATTCACCGTAATTAAAACCAAAGCTGTGCAGTTCATCTAGAGTCGCAGTAATTGGAGGACGCATGTATTTTTCGTTAATTAGTCCATTGCGCCAATCGGCGGACTCTGCAATGTTACCTTGGTACAACACACTGTCACCTTTTACTACAGCAATATTCAGTTGAACGGGCCAGTACTCGTTTCCTTTTGCTATTTCATCTACCAATCGCTTATAAGAATCGGGCACGCTGTCTTTATTGACCTCCTTAATCAAGAAGTTTACATTCTGTACAGAGATGCTGTGCCCGTAACCTCTGTCTTCTTTAGTTTTGTCGAAAATGTTGCAAACATTGCATTCGTTTCCGAATAATAACCAAATCTCAGGTTGCACTCCCGACTCTTCACTGTTCACTTTGATTGTTAGCAACACTAAGGTAACTAAAAAGTAACTTCGGATAATATTTTTACCGTTCCACTTATTCATTTGTCAGTATCTCTTAAAAAGCGTTAATAGACCCTCGACAGGAATCAGTAAGATGATAATTGATAGTAGCTTCCCTGATTTCATATCATGTCCTTTTTCATTCATCATTAGGATATCAAAACTTTGGCCATCGTTTCCAAATATTTGATAGTTTACGTTGGGAGCATCAAAAAGACCCGTAAGTGGGTTTGGAGTAATGTCGGCTTTGGGAGCAAATTGCCTCTCAACTCAGCGTTCTTCAACTGCTATTTGCGACACAAACTTCCCTCAAATTTTGAACGGCGTACGTCCCCTATTGCCGTTTACTTGTCTGTCATTGCCATGAATAAAAATCTCATTTCTAGCAAAAAATGACAACTAAAATCCAAAAACAGATCCGTCCGCTAACTTGGGCTATGCAGTCATTCAAGAGATATAATACTTTTCGAAAGCCTCAGCGCTAACCCACCATCTTTGGACAAAACAGATGTATGTACCTTGCTTCTCAAATGACAATTCCAACCTCAGAATGCAAATAGCCCAAAATAGTAAGAATAAAATAAATTGGCGATACTTTGCCTTTATAAAACAAGCCTCCCACTACTAATTAAACCCAGAATTAAACCACCAAAACCAGTAACAACCCCTAGCGTTAAACAGGCGTAGCTAAAGAATCGATCTAGCCGGGATGGTGCAACTCTTTGTCCTTTTTTCAAGAGCATTGCATGTTTATTAATAAAGCTAATTTGACGCAACGATAGCGCAACAAGCCCTATAACAAACCCAAGATAAGCAAGCATTGGCCCAATCCAACCTTGCGTGAATTGATACGCTAAGCTGATACTAATCGCAAAAACGACCACCCAAGCAATGGTTTCGTTACGGTACTGTTTTAGAACTAATTTCTTGTCCTCGTTTGGCACGTTTTTCATTGCTGTATTGCTTGACCATACTATTGCGAAGATGGCAACAAATGCACCCAAAAACGCGCCACCTAATACTGTGGCTATTTTTAAAATCACGCTAGAGCTTGCATTGGAACTAGCGCTTGTTGCCGCTAAAGTTGCTGCTGCAACAGGTGCAGCGGGCACAAGTAAACTGCTGATAAGCACACTAAAGCCAACAGCCGGGGCTGTGCTATATAGCAAATGACTGGCGCGTTTTAATACATCAGTCTGTAAGCTCTGGCGCACCCTTGATAACTTTTGACGTACATTGCTTTGCGATAAATTAAGCAGTTCAGCAACCTGCTTGCTCGATTGTTCTTCGCGATAATAAAGCAGCACAATTTCGCGATCTTCTTGCGCTAATTGATCAATGAACTGCTGCAAAACGAGGTTTTGATTTTTAATAATTAAGGTGTCGTCGTGAGACAAACTAGGATCTGCAATTTGCGCTAGGATGACTTCAGCTTGCTCTGTATTAAGCCGCGCACTCGATTTATTGTCTCGTAAAAAATTAAACGCCGTATAGCGAGTGCTTTGCCTAATCCAAGGTAAAAAGCTGCTGCTGTTTTTGAGCTTATTTAGATTTTGCCACGCACTAATAAATACTTGTTGGGCTACTTCTTCGCTGTCGTCGATATCTTTAACAATTGCTAGCGCAATTGCAGTCACCACATTTTGGCAATTTTTAATTAGCCTTGCATAAGCTTGCATATCGCCTTGTTGGGCAAGCGAAACATCTGCACTGAGCATATCAGATACCGCACCGGCGCCTTTACTACTAGCTTGTGGCAACGCTGAAGAACTCATTACTTACTCCCTAAAAACTTTTCAATTTGTTGGCCTGTCCACGCAAGGTCATCAAACATCATAAAGTGTCTTATCTTAGTATTCATAACCACTGTCGCGTTAGGTACTTCAGCAAATTGTGCGGCATATAAGGCTTCGACTTGTGCATGCTGCGCCGTTTGTGTAAATGCCCCCGATGCACCTAACATAAGTATTGGCGTCGTTGTTCTCTTTAAGGGCTCACGCAAATCGGTTAGCATCACATCAAATAATGCATCCCCAGCGGTAGCCGGATCACTTGCTCTGGCCATCTCAACTACGCGTGCTTGGTCGTGCTCTGATGTTGCTTGAATAAACACACCTTGTTGCGCTGTGCCAGCCATTTGCTCAGCTGTCATATTCGCAAACATTGTCTTCATGTTATGCGCTTGTGGTTTTAGCATATCAGCAGTCGTTGCGTTACTGCGAGTAAAAATTGGCCCTATAAAGGGTAAT
This sequence comes from Acidiferrobacterales bacterium, assembly GCA_964195425.1. Classification (GTDB taxonomy): domain Bacteria; phylum Pseudomonadota; class Gammaproteobacteria; order Enterobacterales; family Alteromonadaceae; genus Glaciecola. The sequence continues at coordinate 4,853 of CAXMOM010000014.1, read as the reverse complement.
CCATCGATAGATACGACACGTCCAATTTTATCAGCATGCTCACTTGCCAATTTAAATGCAGTCAGCCCGCCCATGCTGTGCCCTACTATGCTGGGCTTGTTTAACTTTGCGACCTCAATATATGCAACGATATCACCAACAAATTGGTTTAAGCTAAAGCTACCCGTTTGCGGCGTACCCGCAAAGCCCTTTACCGACACCACATGTACTTGGTAGGTTTTGCTCAAATCAGCGGCGAGTTCTGTATAAACCTTGCCGCTGGACATGAGCCCCGGAATAAGGATAAGTGGTTTACCTGCGCCTATTTTCTCAACAATAAAGGTACCTTGTTCCACGGTGATGGAGCTACGTTCCTTATTGTTGGTTTTTACCTGGTCAAATGCATTGCTGTTGTTTGAAATCAAAATTGTGAAAAGTACAACAACAAGACTAAAAAGACGATTGGGCCTTAATGAACATATTCGTGAAGTAAGTGACTTTGGCAATTTTATGTGTGGCATAAGTAAATCCTTTGATTGTGGTTTATTGACATGTGTTCATTTGTGCTGCTTTACTCCTAGTAACGTCGAGATAGATAAGTGTGACAAAAAAATCGCTAAAATATTTAATGGGCAATAAATACAAGGCTAATCCGCATTTTAAAAACGATTAGCAGTAGTAAGAATACACGGTATGCGTAATAATCATAAACGTAATAGCTTTCTGGCAAAATTAGTCAATTATGTTCAAGCCGCTTGACTAACTCCAGTGGGCGCACAAATTGTGTAAGGCAAGCTACCGCACGCCATTTGGCTTGTTAATCTAATAAAAAGAAAACGAAATTAGTGAGTGGCTAAGAACGTTGTGATTTTATCGGCACTTTTATCCAGCTTTTCTTTTTGTTTTACATCATGAATAACCAGCTCTTCACCTAAACCATCTTGTGCTTGATGACGCTCAATAATACGTTTACTGGCATTGGACTTTATCTTACAGCGGGCCGGCCCTCCGGCATCAATAGCAAACATGTTCCGGCCGATTAACTCTTCTTCATCGCATATCATCAGGACTTGGGTAAAAAGCGGCTCAATTTGTCCTGAGAAGTTGACGGGAATGAACTTGTTTTGGCAGGATAAATCAGGCTTGTAATTGGCTATGAGATATTATCTCTAGCGGAATAATATCTATTAGCTCACAGCTAACTGAGGGATTCAAGGTTAAAAAACAAACAATTTAAACGTTATAAGAAGAACATGAAAATATTCTGCTTTGGAGAAATTCTACAGCCTCAACGCCGTTTTAAGCGGCGAGAAACAGTTTGCTAAAATGTGAAACGAAGTGGAACCGAGCAAACTGATACGAGTCCGACCTGAAAAACTTGTTATATTTCAACCACCTGACCAGACCAGTTGTCATATAGTTTTTCAGCCACAACTAGAGAGTTTTGATTCTTAGATGCACAAGCAAGTAGTCCAGTATTTGACCAAATTGCACTTTTACCTATAGGATCCCAATTACCTGTTGGTTGATTATGATTAGCCATTGCAACAAGCATATTATATTTATTAGCATAAGCAGCCATTACAGCTGTATCAGAATCATAGCCACCTTCTGTAATTAATACTCCAGCGATATAAACAGAAGCTCCTAGTTCATAACAAGTACGAGCATGGTTTGAATTATTGGTATCAGCACAAATGGCATTAGCAATCTTTGTATTCTCAATGGTTATACAATTATGATTAGTGCCGCGATTAAAATATGCCTCTTCACCAGAATGCAGGTGAATTTTTTCATAAGTATCTACTGTGCCTAATTGAGAAATGACAATAAGCCCAATCTTTGGCAAACCATCTGACTTCAAAGGGGCACCAACACCAATTTTTATATTCTTTACCATTGCAGAGTCAATTAAAGGTTTTAACCGACTATCATCAGTCGAAAATGCAAGTTTAGCGGCTAATTCTGGCTCATAACCTGTAAGTGATAATTCAGGAAAGACAATATAGGAAACTCCAATCTGACTTGCTTTTTCTATGGCAAGTAAATGAGTTTTGATGTTTTCATCAATATCACCGTTTATAGATGACACTTGAGCTACTGCAATCTTTAAATTTGACACCTAACCGTCCTTGAAATATAACGAGGGTGTAGAAAAACCCTCAACATAAAATACAATGTAATAATCAGCCAAAATTGACCTTAAAAACGCGCCGCTACGTGAAATCTGGATAGGTTTAACCAATAAACAACAGAAATATTTTACGTAGCGCACGGTAGTTTTTTGGCTTCGACCTTTTTCTACAGCCTCAACGGCCTAATAACAGGCAAAATATTATTGGCTAAAATTTGAGGAACGAAAATAGCCAACTGTAATATTTAGAACAAAGGAGGAGCCTTATTGAACTTGAATACACGAATGCCGACCGGTAGTGACGTGACCCAGCGTATTGATGAGCAGCCAGCCTTTAGTGCAGACCTACTTGGACTCGCACTTCACCATCCTAAGTGAAACGCCCTTTGCGGAGCCGCATGCAGGGTGTTGTGGGGGCTGGAGGTTAGAGACCTCTGGCTACCCGATTATATGCGTATTAGAATTTATAGCCAATATTTAATGTTACAGAAGTAGATGTTTCCGTCTTACCTACATCAGCAAATAGGCCTCCCGCATCTTGACGTGTCATACCAAGACCAGTACCAATTACAAGACCATTATTAGCAAAGCCATTAAAGTGATAGTCATATGTTGCAAAAAGAAAACCATCTTCGCTCTGAATTTCTTCTCTACCAATGACAAAACCATATGCATGTTTTGAATTTTCATTAAACGTTTTTTGAAAACCCGCTGCAATCCCAATTAACCCTACAGAGCCATAATATTTACTCGACTCTGTTTTATACGAGAATTTTGCACCTAAAACACCTCCATATTGATGCCCAAGACCAACAGCAGTCTCGTATTCACCTGCAGAGCTAAAGAAAGAAACTAATGATAGAGCGATAATACATATTTTCATAAAAATCCTATTGAAGGTAAAACTAGCCAGCCAGCGCTTTTTGCTGGCGATAAAATTTGTTTGTTATGTGCTAAAACTGATAGCCAACCCGTAAAATTCCACTGTGAATGGAAGTGTTTGTTTAATAATTAGTTAAATACATTATCCGTACGCGTACCTCTAAGTCAAGAATAACTTGACCTAGAACTTTTAAAAAGCTAAAAGTAATTGTTTTAGATAAGATAATATGAGGAGTTCTTTATCACGCAGAGCATTAAACGAGGCAGGCCTAAGCAAGACCCTGAAGCGGCAGAGCTAAAAGAAAAACGAATTATTGAAGCAGCTAAAAAATTATTTCATGAAGAAGGTTTTGATTCGGTTTCCATGCGCAGAATTGCGGCGGATGTTGGTATGGGAGTGATGACCCTATATAAGTACTTCGCCAACAAGAACGCAATCCTTCACCATATTTGGGATGAGTTTATTGTTGAGTTATTTGTCGGGCTGCAAGAAAAAGTGTTAGCTGAAAACACACATAACAATAAGTTTAAAGTAGCCTGTTATGAATACTTGAATTACTGGTTTAAGCATCCAGATCGTTTCCGTATGGTATTTTTGAATGAAGATCGTGCAGGATCTGAAAGTAGTTATTTCATTCATCACGCTGATATTGAGCTGCGCATAAATAAAGTGTTCTTGCCATTAACTCAGCTGGTATTTGCTGGGAAATCTGACGAACAGTTACTTAAAATAATTCAAGGTGTAATTTGCCATATGAATGGTATTGCACTGAATCTCATTACGATAAGCGAATATCAATGGCCTGGACATGAGTGTCTACTGGACGCATATTTAGACTTGCTAATAGAGTCATAACTTGGTGCTCAAGAATATCCGATTTAACAACCCTGTGGTATTTTTTTTAAATCAAAACTTAATAGGCCACCCATAATAAGATCAAATAAAAAGTATATATTTCTCACTTGATTTTGGGCTTTAAATATCTGATGGGTAAAGGCAGCAGGAATACTGGGGCTGTATTGCGAAAACTAAGAGTTAAACGCTGATTTCTAGATATGTTTCGTCCTCTTTAATTAAAAAAAGCACAAAATAATGGGATGTTTGAATGTTTGTTGGCTATTCCTACGATAGCAGTCGTTTGGTCTGCTTCATCCCGCCTATTCGTTTTCTGTGGGTATGCATTTTGAATTCTTGCATCATCTGCTCTGCGCCCGCTGCATAACAAAAGTGTTGTTCGAATTCGGTCGTCAGGGTTATCCATTACTCTTCAGATAAACCTAATCGGCTCAGAATGGGGTTGTGTGCTGAGTTGATAGCACCTGCTTTATCTGCTTGGATAATACGGCCTGTGGTATCGACCAGTTCACAGTAATCTTTTAGAGAAAAGGCATTGCCTTGAGGCATGACTTGTCTTGGGTTGCCGACAAAGGGTAGTAACTTATAAGGTTGGCGTTTGTGCTCTTAACTCGTACCTGAATATTTATCAGTGCCGCATAAAAAGGCACGGCTGACACAGCGAGAAACACAATGATGTAGAGTAAGAAACAGAGCGTAGTCGAACTATTTCTCTGCTTCTCCTCTCCGAACCGTACGTGCACCTTTCAGCGTATACGGCTCTCCGCTTAATTGTGGCTAACAGCCATTGCAACATCTCTATAGCTGATTAGGCGCAGCAGTCGATTAACTCGACGAGTTTTATCGCATGCTGTCCATGTTGCTAATTGCGACTTAGTGGTGCTCGATGAATTAGGTTACGTACCCTTTAGCCAAGCGGGCGGTACCTTGCTGTTTCACTTATTAAGCAAGCTGTATGAAACCACTAGCGTACTTATCACCACCAACCTCAACTTCACTGAA
>CAXMOM010000013.1:0-172744 GCA_964195425.1 Acidiferrobacterales bacterium | reverse complement strand
CGTGCCGTTTCCATTATCCGTAAATCTTGCATCGGATGCATGCGAACTTGATGCGGCCAATGTAACCAGTATTGCTACTGTAAAGCTGATAAAAAATTTATTCGACATCCTCTACTCTCTTTTTTTTATAAATATATTTTTGTACAATATTACAAATTTTATGATAACGATAGTAAACGACCCTACTTTCAAAATCAATTATTGATAACATAACATGGAACTGTCAACTTATTGAAAGCTTTAATATTGGGCTGACCTTTAAACAAACACATACACCAATGTTTGGACACCCTAGACGGTTAGTAAGCAATGCGGTTCAGCGTTTATGCGACGCCATTAAAAGCATAAATCCCGACGCACCCGTAAAATATATTTTAATGAATACCACTGGTAATCAAAACATCTCGGCAGGTGAAACAGTGTCGGCAGCACAAACTGTTGTTGTTGGATTGATAAGGCACCTTTTACCTCCACATGCAGATAACGAAGTCGCTGCGACATATCTACAATCGACTTTAGGAACGAGTCAAAAGATGATCGAATGGACTGCAGTTCGCCCTGATAGTCTTATCGATGAAGAATCACTAACGAAATATAATGTCCATTCATCGCCAACTTGCAGTGCTATTTTTGATGCGGGTAAGACGAGTCGCATTAACGTTGCACATTTCATGTCACAACTTGTTATTGACGATGACACATGGCAAAAATGGAAAGGTCAAATGCCTGTGATTTACAACGCACCGACTTAACACGTCGACGTAAATTCTCATTTTATAGCGCTAGAACAGAGATTTTGCGGGTATTGGCCCGGCCAAAAAACAGACTAGGCAAAAACCCGTGCCCTAGTGCCACCAACAAAGGTTTCACTTAACCCTTCCGATTGAGACTCGCAATTTGGGGCGTATAGCGTCAATTTACGGTTCGTCGTTCATGTATTTTTATATGAAGGATGATGCAATTTGAATAGATCAGGGTTGTGGTCTACTCTTAATTATACTTAAGGTGAGACCACAGGAATTATTTATGTCTGTTTCAGTGACTGAATTATGGTTGGCAATTTTGTTGTCTGGATTGTTATGTTGGGTCGCAAGTGCATTGATCCACATGCTTATTAAGTATCACAATGCAGATTATAAAAAGCTCTCTAATGAAGAAGCCGTGTCGCACGCTCTGGCAGAAAAATCTCACATACCTGCGCTATATACCATGCCTTACTGCAGTGATATGAAAGCAATGGGAGAGGAATCCATGCAAAAGAAGTTTAATGGCGGGCCCGTTGCGATGATCACAATTATGCCAAATGGGATGCCACCTATGGGCAAGCTTTTATCGCAGCAGATACTTTTTTTCGTCTTTGGCTCGTTCTTGGTCGGGTACTTAGCGACTATCTCTCTTGCCGGAAATGCAGATTATATGATGGTGTTCAGGCAGGTCTTCATTGCCTCGTTTCTGACCTACGGTTGGGCACAGATTCCGTATAGCATTTGGATGGGTCAACCGTGGGCAAATTGTGTTCGTTATTTGCTTGATGCGTTGATTTATGCAGCAGTTACTGCCGGCACGTTCTCCTTATTATGGCCTAATTTGAACTAAGTTCGCCATTGTCAAAATTAATATTCCTTTGGGGCAGCTTGAGGAAAATTTCTGTATTAATACAACTGGGCTACTACAATTATGTTCTTTGCGCCACCGCCAAACGGCTGCATCAACTACTACTCTTGACCTAATCGGCTTATAAAAATTGCTTCCCACTAATCAAGTGATAATTTAAACAGCTTCTGTGCCGGTTGCTATTAATTCATAGCAACTGTAACAGAGCCATCGAAGCAAGGTATGAACTATTTGACGGTAAAAAAAAGAACTTGAAGATTACATCGCATCGTATAAAGGTAAAAACCAGTTTTCAAACGCTAGCAGCTCGACGCTCACCCCCCTACTGGTTTTTTGTATGGCCTGTATCAATAAAATCCTGACGAAATCAATACCTATTAAATAGATCAGGCTTATGGTTTATTTTATTTGTACTCTTAGTGTTGGCAAGTTCGCCGACTTAGTGGTGCTTATTAATGCTTAGTGATAATCATTTTGAAACGAAACCTGCAGCTATATTTAATACACTAATCAAACAGTAAAAGGAATTCAATCTGTTGTCTTTACTATCAAATGGTTTTGTACTGATGGGAGTGTTTATACTCGCAGCTTCTCTTTTTACTGTGCGTAAAATCACTCTGCGCCTGCCATCGGGCAGGTCACGCCAAAGTTGGTATGGGATGGCTGTTTTGATTGTATTTTTCGTGCTTGGCTATCTAGGTTATATCGCTGCCTTTTGGGGCAAACATTTGATTACTATCGATCTCGTCGTGCCTAGTGTGTTTTTTTTCGGCGCATGCTTCGTCTGGCTATCAACCGTTCTTGCATTGCAAACCGCGGTGGATGTTATGCGCATCACCATACTCGAGCATGAGACCGCCACAGACCCTTTAACAGGAGTTTTCAATCGTCGCTTCATGGAAAAGCGCTTGGTTGAAGAAATATCCAAGGCGCGCCGGCATAAATTCGAGCTTGCCGTGCTAATGCTGGATCTCGATCATTTTAAAGCAATCAACGATAACCATGGCCACCAAGTGGGTGATCAAATACTGAAAGAAAGGGGTGCTTTGGTTGGCCATGAGCTTCGTAATTCTGATGTTCTAGCGCGTTATGTTGCGGAAGAATTACTCGTGATTGTGCCATATACTGGACCAACAGAGGCGAAAATTTTGGCAGAACGCTTACGAGGCAAAATTGAAGTCCATCAATCTGTCCTAGAATAGGACGGCGGGCGTAATCGGGTTGTTTCTGAGTTGCCCACTGAAAAGTCTTAAACGATTAGGTTAATCGAACCTTTGAGTTGCATTGCTAGTCGATACTTACAATGTTGATATCATAACTCATTACCACTACTTCGAATTTCTTTCTATCACCACTACTTGAGCCTGTTTTATTGCATGCTCCTTCTATTTTCTCGCCCACAATTTTTTAAGATTCTGCCTTGAACACTTTCAATGGCGAAGGGCACAATAGCTTATATCCTACTAAACGTAGCTTAGGCTCACCGTAAGAAGCAAATGGTGGCGTTTGACGCTTGTTATATTCATTTTTAAAGACAGCCAAAAACTGCTGAAAGTTATTACCTTAATTATATCTCTCGACAGAGAATGTAACCAAAAACAACTTTTTATTTTTATTTTCATCTTTCAACTTACGAATTGTCTTCGGAACAAGTTGAGAATCCTGATAGTTAAGCAATGACGACAATGACCTTATACCGCCGTCTAATTGCGTCTGTGCAGATGAGTAACTAGCTAACAAAGTTAACACTAAAATCGATATTATTTTATTCATAATTTTACTCACTTAATGACTAAGATCCATTTAAGAAGTTGTAAATGATTTACGAGACCGTGGAGAGAGAGCACTATCACACGGTTAACACTTCCGCTTCAGATTATTGTTATTATTTATGCCACAGCAAACATATAAGAAATGCTCTTTAATCACTAATATTATAAATTTTGGATCTTTAGCTTCGGCAACACAAATGCAAGCAATCGAGACACTATATTTTCATGCTACATTACATTTTGTAATGGCTAAAGATAGAGTTAATGAACCGGTGATAGCTGCCTTTTTGAAGCAAATTAAAACCTTGTGGTATACAGACCTCTACTGTACAAAAACTAAAGTGGCCTACAATGAGTGATCATTTATGGGTGAAACATTTTTTCTGAAAATTCACTTTCCCAGTGCTTCACTAAGGATTTTTGCACATTAAATTTGTTACGCGTAACGTCTAAGCGGCTTGAAGAATATGAGCTTTGTTGATTTAAAGACAAAACATCTACGACTGCCAGTTTTGAGGTGTTGCGCAATACATTATGCATTCTAAGAGCTTGTAGGCGTTGTTTTTGAAGGGATAAGTAATTTGACTTAACATGATTGTATTCACTATTTACCAGTTGTGTCTGACCGCCTTTATTATTAACCATAAAATGCACATCTTTCTCGTCAGGTGCGGGGGTAGACCATAGTAGCGTAGGTTGTTGGGCAAAACTTAATCCTTCGCCATTGTTAGCAGCATTAGGTGTTGCATGAGAAGTGGCATTAAAAGCGCCACTGATAGAAATGACCAACAGCCAGACTAGTAATCCAAATATTGCTAGTTGGATTAATAATTTTCGTTTTACCATCCGTTTATTGGCGCCAATTGTATGCCTCGATTTTTGACACCTTATACTAGTTTCCTTTTCCACTTGCTGATAGCTTGTTCGTGTAGCTGAGGAATACGGTACTTTACGGCTTTGTTTGTAATCCATTTTACGGCGCTCCCATAACGCCTTCAGCTAAGGCATTTTGCCACTCTTGGCTTAAGGTCGTTAAGCGCATCTGTTTATCCACAAACTGCTTTTGAATATCAATGAGCTGATTAAAAGGAATTTGTGGACTTACTGCAACAACGAGGTCATTGCTTAACCGTATTTCACTAATACTAACCAGTTGTTGTTGCGTGTTGAAAAACTGGCCTCCCCAGAATAGCAAAATAGTTTGTTGCTGTTCAGAAGCATCAGCTTTATTGGATTTTTGCCTATTGTCCGATTGTTTATTTTGTGTAGTTTCTTGTAGAGATAGCTCTATTTGATTTGACAGATCAATGTTTGCGGATGTTTCATTTAATTTTGATACACTATTAGCCTGTATTTGACTTGGCAATGCTACCGACATCAAGGCAATAATCAATAACGCAAAAAACGCCATAGACAAACCAAGCGCCACCTCGGTCATTGCTTGAGTGGATGTGTCTTGCATAGTGCTTATATCATTATGGTGCTGCATATTTAATCGCCTTTGAAACCCGCTGGTGATGTAGAAGAAAACATAGCCCTAATAGAGCTTGATTAAGTATTAATCTCTTGAAAGTGATAGGCTCTTAAGATAGCGTTACTGCTAATTAATGTCGTATTATCTATATCGAACAAGTCGGTCCTTATGCTAGGTAATATGAAACGGTTAGCCCATTTTTTTACTCCATGAAGTAAAAAAATAGTAAGCTCAGTCCTTAAGTAACGTTGTGTGCGCGCAGACATAGCAATGCATTTGACTAGAAACGGAAGCAACAATGATAAAACCAGCTAATTCTACACAAAGTAAACGCCATTTTTCACTACCCAACGCTAGTCACATATTTAGCGCGTTGGCCATATGTCTACTGCTACTTTCCCAACTTGCTATCACAGCAAATGCTCAGCAGCGACCCATGGATTACAACGATGTGTTTAATATGGAGTTTGCCAGCAATCCACAGTTCCATCCCTCCGGAGACTTTATTGTGTATGAACGCGTTAGCATGGATAAATTTACTGACCGCCAAGTTCGTCAACTTTGGCGATTAGAGCTGGAATCAAATAGGCATGCGCCACTTTTGCCGGCTAACACATTGTTAGCATCAAGCTATTCCCCCATTTTTTCTAGTGACGGCAAAAAGTTAATGTTCTTATCGAGCACTAACAAAGGGATACAAATATTCGTTTACTGGCTTGATACCAAAGACTTGATACAAGTAAGTCAGCTTGAAGCAAGTCCTAGCGAGCTCGTTTGGTCGCCCGACAACAAACGAATTGCTTTTACAATGTTCACGCCAGAAGCTGGCAAAACATTATTTAACAGCCTGCCTAAAGCGCCAAAAGGAGCAAGTTGGTCTGCACCCGCAATATTTATTGACGACGTAATTTATCGCGGCGATGGCGCTGGTTATTTAGAAAAAGGCTTTCGCCAAATATACACAATCTCTGCGCAAGGTGGTAATGCCAATCAATTGAGTATCGCCAAGTTTAATCATGATGGGCCACTAGCGTGGACGTTAACCCAAACCAAAGATGAAGCGCCTATAAGCCACATATACTTCAGCAGTAACCAAACTGACAATTGGGAAATGCATCCATTTAGCGCCAATATCTTTGCCATTGATACTGTTACCCAAACACAAATCCAGGTAACCGAATTAGCGGGGCCAGAAAGCTCGGTGGGTATTTCACCTAACGGCAAGTATTTAGCATTTTTACATATCAATGATAGAAAATTATCGTATCAAGTGAATCAAATAATGCTTATGTCACTCGCCACTAAAGAAATTACCGCCCTTACACCTAAGTTAGACAGGCAAATACAAAGCATGCAATGGCAAGCATCGAGCAAAGGATTAGTGTTTACTTATGCAGATACAGGCAAAACAAAAATAGCATCTGTATCGCGCAGCGGAAAAATCACAAAACTAAGCCCCGAACTGGGTTCACAAGCACTGGGTAGACCATACATTTCAGGCGAATTTACCGTGTCGAAAGATAATTTAATCGTATACACACCCAATAATCCGCAATCTCCTGCTGAGCTTGCTTTACACCATCCAAAATCAAAGCGTAAGTCTACTTTACTTACCAGCCTGAATGCCGACGCACTAGAACGTATTGAAATGGCAAACACTAATGCAATGTCGATAAAATCGAGTATAGACGGGCTCAACGTAGATGCATGGATTGCTTACCCTCCCGGCTTTGATGATTCAAAAACCTATCCACTCATATTAGAAATTCATGGCGGTCCTCATGCAGCCTATGGCGATACATTTTCACTGGAAATACAGTTAATGGCGGCAAAAGGCTATGTAGTCGTTTGGTCAAATCCTCGCGGCAGCAGTTCGTATGGCGAAGATTTTGGCAACACCATTCATCACAATTACCCATCGAACGATTATCAAGACTTAATGGATGTAGTTGACGCTGTCATAGCCAAAGGCTTTATTAATACCAAAGCATTGTTTGTTACCGGCGGTTCTGGCGGAGGTGTGCTAACCGCGTGGACGGTCGGTAAAACAGATAGATTTGCAGCAGCCGTTGTGGCTAAGCCCGTAATTAACTGGCTAAGTTTTACCTTAACCGCTGACGCCTATCCTTATTTCAGCCAGTATTGGATGCCCGGTAAGCCTTGGGAAGTGCAAGATCACTTATGGAAACACTCTCCGCTTAGTTTAGTTGGCAATGTTAGCACCCCTACTATGCTTTTAACCGGTGAAGACGACTATCGCACGCCTATTAGTGAAACAGAACAATATTACCAAGCACTCAAATTAGCCGGTGTGCCAACCGCTATGGTGCGTATACCCGATGCGGGCCACGGTATTGCTTCTAGGCCTACAAGATTAATGCAAAAGGTAGGCAATATTTTGGCATGGTTTGAACGATACAAAACATTGCCAGAATAGGACGCTGCCGGAGTAAACGCGGATATTACGTTTTATTCCGGTCATTTTAACGATTTTTATTATTACTAAATATAAACAAAGGTTTCTCATGAGAATTTTACTGATTATTGCCACTTTATTTTTAACCGCCTGTAGCAGTACTCAAGGCTTGTCTGTTTATTCATTTACTAACACCGACTTAGAATCAGTTTTGAGTAAACAGTTGCCAAAATTGAGCAAAAAAGTAAACTTAATGGGCTTACCAGTTCAGTTCGATGTAAACGACTTAGGCGTAAACATCGGGCCAGACAATCGTGACGTGGTCGCTTTGGGGCTTGACTCAAGCGCAGAAATCAACGCCTTTGCGTTTAAGTATCCAGTGCGTTTGAAGCTACAAATAGAAGGCAGTCCGTTTTACGACAGTGCGAAGAAAGCAATTTTTTTACGTGACATAAAGTTACTTGATTCAAGTATTGATGCGGCTGGTTTTAAGGGTAATTTAGGATTACTTAACAATGAAGCTATGAGTATTGTTAACGCGTTTTTGGCCGTAAACCCAGTATATACCTTAAATACGAGCGACCCAAAAATAGCACTGCTGAGCAGACTACCACTGGATATAAAAGTGGTTAACGGTGCAATAAAAATCATCCCACAGTTATAATCTTTGAGCACTAATCAATAGGTGTCGGCACTCGTTTTTCACCATTTTTAACATCCAGTGCGCTAAACGCCTCGGTAAAATTGAATGCCTTTGATTTGGGTTCGTAATCGCCTTGCACTTTGATTGGCGGCATTTTTGAACCAACGACTGTAAAAACAGAAAAGTAAATTTTACCTTTTTTCAATTGGCCAATACCACTATAAATTTGTCTCCCGGAGGGCCTAACAATATTAATGTGAAATTTGTTGTGCTCGTCTGCCGGGTGAATCATCAAATAATGCGACAGCATTGGTGTGGAATAGTGTTTACAATAAAATTGAAAAGGAATTTGGGGAGTTTGAATAATCTTTCCCCAATCGCTATTTTCCTCGATTGCCTTAGCGCGATGAATATGAATCACTTGCCGTTGACATGTAAGCTCAACATCGGGCAAGGTATGAACTGGAATGGGGTTGTTACGATCTTCTGTTAAATGATTTTTCTGTGCTTGGTCCAAAGTTCGCGTAATCAGTTTGAAGTTTCTTTTGATGCCCTTGTATTCCACAACGTCAGTCTTCGGCCATAGGTTCTTTGAAATGCCATATCGGTAGGCAATAAAACTCTTGGCGCTTGCGGTATCGACGTCCCTTATTTTATCGAGAACGCGCAGATCAGATACATTCCCTCGCTCCCCTAATACACGTACAATTTGAGATTTTACGGTTAGGTCATCTTCCTGTGCTAGATGCCGCGAAAGCACCTTAATATATTTATTTTTATCGGCTGGCGCGAGAAAGTTAACCACCTCTGCTTTGAGATTCCGGTCAGCTTTATTCCCATGTAGAATTTCCAAAGATAGTTTTGGTAAATCACGTGCTTGTTTGTAACGTAAACGTCGAAAGGCTTCCAATTTATTGCTGTCCGTTTCTGTACGATTACTTAACAAAGATTTCAACTCCGAATTGGACAAGTTTTCAACTGCTTCAGCCTTGTTTGTATGCAATGAATTTATCATTATAAGTTACACCCGTTTTTCATTGAACAGTGACCTTTCATCGTATTGCCCTGGGATTGGGTTAGCCTCGTCGCCGCTCGTAAACCTGCTTCTGAAAATCTATCGACCGCACATCCTGTCTGAGCCATAAGATTATTTTGCCCATTCGTGGAACTTGGGCACGTACCATTGCCGTGATTGTGTGAACGGCCAAGAAAATGCCCAATTTCATGCGCAAATGTTTTCGCTAAACCTTCTTTTGAACGGGTTAAATCTCCCGCCAAACAACCGTCGTCCTTAGAGCCATTTTCACAGTCACCCCCCACTGGCGATAACCCTAAGAAACCGGAAATACTTTGTACAATAAAGGCATCTATGCCGTTTCCTGACGCACCCCAATCTTCCCAAAGGTCTCGCGCTTCATCATTTGAATTAATATTGGTATAGCTGCCAGCATCGTCAGAAGAAATAAAAGCGTAATTGATTCGCCCTACCCCTATCCCCACCGCTCGATAGATCGTGCGGGAACGAAAAATTGCGTAGTCTATTAACTCTCGAACCGCATCTCGCGCTGTAGCAGCTGGCGGCAGGTCACCGACTCTTATCACATTGATATGAAAATGTGGATTTTTCATATCATTCATATGCTGGAGCACCGAGACTTGGGCGGTTTGTGTGTTATCGGAAAAGCTAGGTACTTTGCCACGAGAAAAGCCAAAACCGTGGCGTAATACGCTAAAATTTCCACTACTTGGAGTCGAACCCATACACTGTAACAATTCTCGTATCGTGGCCATTTTACTTATCCTTTTCTTCGCTGTAGTGCGGCGGCTCTAAAGTTAAAGATATTATTGACACATTCTTTGCTGCTATTTTTACTGTAGCGCTATGACCATGGGAATGGAGCCCTTGCCATGGTCATGATTTGACAATGCCTTACCAATCACAGCACCAAACGATTTAATTGCATCACTGGCTTTCATTGCATGACCGCTGACATCTGAGGTGGTCAGTAAATCGCCAATTTGAATGGGACCATTCTGATCTGTTACGCTTACATATACCTTACCGACAAGGGCAATCGGACTGCGGTTCTTTTCGCCATTTTGGCGATCCAGGACTATCCCTGGTTTATAAAGGCCCGCGCCAGAGATAACGCCTACAGCGCCTGTATCGAATGCTTTAATGCAAGGACGTAACAGTCCGTCTTTATCAAGGACCATCACGTCACCAGGTGCCGATGTAACAGCAGAAGAAACCGTGAATTCTTCTGCGCAGTCTGCATTTCGCAGGATAATGTCGCCCGCGTTGCCATCAAGATGGATAGTGGCTGCATTGTCTGCATGGTTCGCAGCAGAACTAGGATAAAGCAGGATATCTCCATCATGACCGTTCGAGCCCAGGCGAAGATTTGCATTACGCCCCAGTGAACCAATCACTGAATTAGACGCATCTCGAATGATCATTTCATGATTCTGAGCATCGAAGTTTATCCTATTATTTCCGCTACTATCTTTAAGCGCCAGATCGCCATCGGAATTGCCACCGCCACCAAGGGCAAGATTGCCATTGCGCCCAAGATCCACAACCGTCTCGCCATTGGTCGCCAAAATTCTAAGGCGCTGAGCGTCTGCATCAATCCGGATGCGGTTACGATTGTTTGAATCTTTGAGGGTGATATCACCATCTGAGCCAGTGCCACCAAGAGATAAATTACCATTGGATCCGAGCGAAGCGACAGTATTTCCAGCTGAGTTGCGAATAGTAATGTGATTGCCAGACCCATTCATCGAAATTCGGGGCTTTCCCGAACTGTCAAGAAAGGTAAGATCGCCATCGCGTCCAAACCCACCAAGAAGAATATCTCCAGTCTCGGCATTAAGTGAAATAGTGACGTTATCGCCACCGTTTGGCCTAATGGAAACAGAACCTTCAAAATTTTCAGACATGCTATATCTCCGATTTTTTAAGCATAAAAAAAACCTAGCACAAATAGCAACCAATTGCTAGTGTAATTTTTAGCACTTCTGTCTTTTATCAAAGCCAACCTTCAATAAAAACTAGCAAAATTAGTATCTGCAGGATATAAAATCCAAAACAGCCCTAAAAATTAAAACTATGAAAATACATAAACTTGTATGTTATTTGACCAACAAAATTGCATTTTCACTTTTATGACCTACAATAATCTAATACGCTTATGTTTCTTGCTTAAAAAAATAAAGCAAAACTTTACTTCAAAACGCCACATAGTATCTATGTCTATTCAAAGTCGTAACTATGTTGGATATAGCTTTAAGATTAATGAACATGCTATCGAAATCGAGTTTTAGTCCTATCGATTAATTCATAAACACTATTAATGAAATACATCTTTGAAGGAAAAAACAATGATTATTTTTAGATTACTATTTATAAGTATTATTTCAGTATGTGGAACTATGCAGATCGCAAATGCCGCGCTAATCACCGACGCAAATGATGCTCGCTCATGGCAAGGGGCTTCAGTTGGCACATTCGCCCAGTTGTATTTCGGCTCAAACACCCTCGCGAATCGACAGCTTGTGGTAGACAACAAACTGCTTAACGATAGCATCTTTGATCCGACCGGCTACGCTGCCGCTACACTTATCTCAGGTGGAGGCGGTTGCCTTGGTGAATCTCATGATTCAACTGGCACTGGTAGCTTCAGCTATACTTGCAGCGGAAGCTCTGCAGCAGCTAATGGCAATGCCATAGACAATTTATGGTTTCAATCTGATGGACTTGTAGGCCAAACTGTCTTTGACCTTGGCTTTCAAGCTAGCAAAGCGGCTATATTTAATTCCATCGATCACGGACCGCTACCGCAAGAGGCGATTGAATCGACCGTGTATTTATCTAATGATCAAATCACCTGGGTTCAGGCTGTTGTTGAACGGGTGTGGCTAGAAGGCTTCGAAGCTAATTTAGGTATTAAGTGGGATGGTTTTACCTATGCAGTAGGCACTGGCACTGATCAAACATTCCAATACGCTTCCATTATTCACGGCGGCCCCGGTGCTTTAATTAACGATGGTGATGACGAGATAAACGGAGTTCTGGGATTAAATTCTAATTTTGAACAAGTTCTAGTTTCCGCCCCCACTGCGCTAATATTGTTGTCTTTTGGTATGCTAGGGCTAGGATTCAACAGACGTAAAAGGATATAAATAGATCCCTGATAGAAGGACCATCCGATTGGCTCCCAGGAGCCAAAAAGTTAACCGTCTTTTATTGAGAAATAAAAGACGGTTAACGTAACTTCAATACCAATAACGCATTCGCCTTGCATGTTTCAACTAAGCTGAGCCATAATTATATGCTGGCACCATCAAAACCAATCCCTGTTGAATAGAACAGGCATTGCGTTTATTCTTCCTATACTACTTTGTTTGTTGATTTACAGTTAAAATGTCTACCGCATTAACATTTTTAATTGCCAAAATTTTACAAACCAAATAAGCATCTGACCAAATAGTACGTGTGAGGCATGTTATCAGGCTAATCGTTCAACCTCACTAATAGGCTCAACCCAAAAGGACTGCAATGTTGACCATCAAAAAATATTTTCATGTCACACTACATATCATTTTACTGTGCTTATCAGCGGCAGTAGTTGCACAAGAAGACCGACTAACGCATAAATTTGATAGAGAATGGTTAGAAAACAAGGCCCAAGAGCTTTCTAAAGTAGAGTATGTAAGGGAAGAAATAGACCGTCAAAGTCCATTGGGACAGTTGAATTATGATGACTATAAAAAAATTCAGTTCCAACGAAGCGCCACTATTTGGAAAAATGAAGATAGAAACTTTCGCTTAATTCCGTTACATCCTGGTTTTTTATTTCGTAGACCTGTGAATTTAAATTTAGTAGTAGGTGGAGTATCTCGCAGAATACTATATACCACTGAAATATTTAAGTATGACGAAGAGCAAAATACAGTTAAGCAAACGCAAGCTAAAGGGTATTCTGGTTTCAGTGTTACTACCCGAATTAATATTGAATCCAAGTGGGACGAGTTTGTCGTCTTTCAAGGCGGATCTTATTTCAGAGCGGTAGGCAAAAATAATTGGTACGGCTTGTCAGCAAGAGGTTTAGCCGTTAACACGGCAAAACCTCAAGGCGAAGAGTTTCCTGAGTTTAGCGACTTTTGGATTGAACGTCCGGCAAAAAGCAGTGACAAACTAATTGTTCATGCCTTAATGAACAGCGCATCGGTCACTGGCGCCTACACATTTACCATTACGGCAGGAGAGCAAACTCAAGTTAGCGTTGCAAGTTCGCTTTATCCAAGACGCGATATAGCCTCATTTGGTATAGGCGCCCTTACCTCCATGTTTTTGTTTAACGGCATAGACCGCACTGGCTTTGATGACTTTCGTCCGGCCGTGCATGACTCCGATGGCCTACATATGATCATGAAAAACGGTGAAAGACTATGGCGGCCCTTGAACAACCCTGAAAGGCTGCAGGTATCAATATTTAATGACCAATCACCTAAGCAATTTGGCCTGCTACAGCGTCAAAGGTTATTTTCAGATTTTAACGATATGGAAGCAAAATACGAAGCTAGGCCTTCAGTATGGGTTGAGCCGATAGGTGATTGGGGAGCAGGACACGTTGAGCTGATAGAGATCCCAACTGATTTAGAGGTACATGACAATATTGTCGCTTTTTGGCAGCCGAAAGAGCCTCTGCTAGCCAACACGGAATATAAGTTTGCATACAAGCTCATATGGGCCGCTACCTTGCCTCAAGCGCTGCAGCAAGGACGTATTGTAGACACGGCTTCAGGATTAGCGCTCGGTAAAGATACTATAAGAGAATTTGTCATTGACTACTCAGCCGACCGCTATCCAGAAAATTTAAGCGTAAATGCTTCAACCAGCAACGGTAATATTGTTGGAACAATCATTAAATTTTTACCCGAAACAGGCAATATGCGTGTGGTCGTAAAATTTAAACCAAATGACGACATGGCAGAGCTTAGAGTATATTTATCAAATGGTGATATACCGTGGGGCGAAACGTGGTTGTTCAAATGGATTAATAAATGAAATCCATACAAACTCCTTCAAATCAAAAATCGTTGACCCAGGCTACGCCGCCGGAAGCATTAATGGCTATGCCTGCCCAAGACTTTTCAAAACGTCCTGACGTAACATTTGGCTTTCCAAGCTTAAAAACTTTTATTGCGAGGTTAATTACTTTTGGAGGTGCCTTGGCAATGACGGTTTATGCAACCCATCAGATGGTCCTAATCGTTTCGCAGTCTCAAGTAACCGTTTTGCAATGGGTCATGGTGGCATTATTTACACTTACGTTTATATGGATAGCGCTTGCTGCCTGTGGCGCCCTTGCAGGGTTCATATTTACGGGTCGCTCAAGCATTAAGCCTACTGCGCTTAGAAAAAATAAAACGGCGCTAGTGATGCCTGTTTACAACGAAGACCCAAGCCAAACATGTGCCGCTCTATTGAGTATGGGGCTTGCGCTGGCACAAAAAGGCGTTGGCACTCATTTTGATATTTTTATCATTTCGGACACAACTGATCCCGACACATGGGTGAAAGAAACGGCAGCAGTCAATCAGCTTAAACAACAGCTATCAGGCCATATGAACGTTTGGTATCGACGTCGCTTTGACAACAGCGCAAAAAAAGCCGGAAACGTGCATGAGTTTGTCAGCCGCTGGGGCGCTCGTTACGAATATATGTTGGTACTGGATGCCGACAGTTTGTTAAGTGCCGACACCCTGATTAGCCTGATGAATGAAATGGACTTCGACCCCAAAAGCGGTATCTTGCAAACCTTGCCATGTTTATATCGTGGAGATACATTATTTGCCCGACTTCAACAATTTGCCGGTACTATTTATGGCCCAATCGTGGCTCAAGGTGTTACTGCTTGGCAGGGTAATGATGGCAACTATTGGGGACACAACGCTATTATTCGGGTCGAGGCCTTTGCTGCGGCAGCTGGCTTGCCTACTATTGGCGGTATTAAGCCATTTAAAGGCGACATCCTATCGCATGACTTTGTTGAGGCTGCACTTATAAGACGTGCCGGCTGGTCGGTAAAGATGCTGCCAAAGTTGAAAGGCTCTTGGGAAGAAAGCCCGCCTAGTTTAGCCGACGTTGCGATTCGAGATAGGCGATGGGCGCAAGGAAACATACAACATTTAGCGGTGCTCCCAGCAAAAGGTTTACGCTGGCCCAATCGCTTTCATATGCTCTCTGGCGTGATGGGATATGTCGCTTCACCCTTGTGGTTTGCGCTGGTTTTAGTGGGTATTGCCATGGCAATACAAACCCACTTCGTCAATATCGATTATTTCAGCGATGAATTCAGTTTGTTTCCAACCTGGCCTGTCTTCGACTCGCAGCGCATGGTGCATTTATTTATAGGCACTATGCTGATTTTACTCGTGCCAAAATTTCTGGGCTTAATAAGATCCTTTTTTAGTAAGGCGCGCAGAAAGTCTCTTGGGATAGTAAGGATGACGTTAGGTGCACTCGTTGAAATTTTATTTTCAGTGCTGTATGCGCCTATTTTTATGCTTATACATTGTAAACACGTATTTGATATATTCCGAGGACGTGACTCAGGATGGTCAGCGCAACAAAGACAATTCAAGGGAGTACCTTGGGCTCAACTTTTTAAGCAGCATATCTGGCACACTCTCATTGGCCTGTGCCTAACCCTTGTGCTTTGGTACTATTCTCCTCAGCTACTTATTTGGTTGTCACCTACCTTAATTGGCTTGTTGCTTGCGATACCATTGTCCGGACTAAGTGGCAGTAAAGGACTTGCTAAGGCCTTGAGATATTTAGGACTTTTGAATATTGAAGAGGAAGTCATAGAGCCTGCCATAATGACTGCTCGAGATACCTTTGAACGTCAGCTATCTCAAGATATTGATAAGGTAACTATCCACAGCTTGGTATTAAATAACGCAGATGCTCACAGACACTTCAGTATGGTACAAGGCCCCGCAAAAGATAAACGCGGCCATCCTAATATTCACAGGCTAAGCACCCTTTGTAAAATTGAAGATGCGGATAGTGTTGAAGAGGCTTTGGGATGGTTAAATAAACATGAGAAAATGATTCTATTGAATGAGCCAAGTGTGTTCGAGGCGATCAAAAGCCTTAGTGCATAAGGCCAATTAAAAATAATAAGATAAAGTTATCATGGATAATTACGCGATTGCCTATAAATATGATGTAAACGAAAAATAATCGTGAGAGTAGGATTTACAATGACTTTTCGATTCTTAAAATTAATGCTATGCATCGCGATAACTATCACCAGCGTTTGCATTAATGAATCAAATGCAAGTAAAGCCATATCTGATACACCTATGACTATTTATTATGAACATGTTCCCTTTATTGACGCCTATGAGAGTCAAGGCCCCAAGAATGCTGCTTCAGCGTCTAACCTCTTACTGGTGAACGCTCTTTCTACTCAAGTTAATGTAAAGTATTTGCCAACAGCTCGATTAATAGCCAAACTAAACGAAAACACTGACATTGCTACTTGTGCTTTATTTAAACTCAAGAACACACAACGTGCAGCCCAGTACCTTTATTCATTGCCTATAAGTTTCTTGCAAACCCATCGCCTCTATTTGCGAGAAGGGATGGCGGCTTTAGATTCTGCACTCCTAAATGATCAAGGAGAAGTGAAACAAATATCCAATTTATTTGATACCTATTCAGATGCCAAACTATTGATTTGGGAAAAATTAGTCAAGGTAATTTGATTGATAAAGCTTTGGAAGTTGTGCCTGACAAGAATAAAGTCCGTATTCAAGGCATAACTTTATATGGCAGGTTGGCAAAGATGATAAGCAGGTCTAGAGCAGACTTTGCCATCATGCTCCCTGCGGAAATAACTTACTTTGAAAATAAATCTCAGTCTCTTGATTTATTGTCTTATCGTATTGCGGGTATTGAACCAATATCCACCGTGTATATGATGTGCAATAAAAATAAAGCATCAAAAAAGTTCTTAGAAACGGTTGACGCTGCAATACGCGAACTATATCAAACACCAGAACTTATTTCGGCGAATACATGTAAAGTAATCGCAAAAGAAGTTCCTTTAGTGGTATAAGCCATTGAAAAAATAAAAACGAGTAAACCTAAATAACTTTCGCTATGGACATAGAACAACCATGGATAAGTTGGGGGTGTCAGCTTCCTATGGATGGCTCAGAACTTCGCTATTCAAAAAATATTAGAGCATATCGACAATAGACACGCAAATGTAAACTGAGCATTTAGTCTGGCAAATTCTGTTCTAAAAACTTCACCATATTCTCGCCCATAACCTTTCGAATAACTTCTTCGGGCATGCCCTTATCGAGCATTGCTTGAGTCAGCACAGCCAATTCACTTGCATCAAAACTTGTTTCAACTGTACCGTCATAGTCAGATCCAAGCGAAACATGATCTTCCCCAACAAGCTTAATTCCGTATTCTATTGCCGCTACGATAGCGCTAGGGGATGTTCCGCAAACAGCAGCATCCCAAAAGCCAACGGCAATTATACCCCCACCTGCCGCTATTCTTTGCATGAGTTCATCAGAGATGTTTCGCGACGTATCACAATGTCCTTTAAATCCAGTATGACTGACTACTAAAGGCTTTTTAGAATGCGCCAAAACATCACTAACTACCGCTTCAGATGAATGTGAAACATCAACGATAATGTCTTTGGCTTGCATCATTTCTAAGGCTTGCTTACCAAACTGTGTTAAGCCTTTACCGCTAATGCCGTGCAAAGACCCTCCCAGTTTATTGTCGAAAAAGTGCTGTAGGCTCATCATGCGAAAGCCAGCATCAAACAAAACATCGATATTAGCCAAATCTCCATCAAGCGCGTGCGATCCCTCAGTTCCAATTAAACCTCCCACGAAGTCAGAGTTAGCTTCGCGAGCCAAGGTCCAAGCGTGAAAGTCAGACTTAGTCACAATAACCGTAAAATCTTCTGGCCGGTCTTTTGCCAAGCGATGTACTCGCATAGCCTGAAATAGCGCTCGCTCTTTTAGACTACTCCACGATGCAATAGGCCAAAGCTGGGCTATCGCTAGTTTTGTAATGTTGTCGCCTGCCGACGTCTCATTGCTCTCATAATTTTGGCCTGACGGCGACTTGGTGACCGAGGTAAACATTTGTAGGCCCAGATTACCCTCCTGCATGCGGCTTAAGTCAAGATGGCCATAATCATGCCGACCTTCCATACTACGCTCCCACAGTGTAGTGTCGGCGTGCCAATCACCTACTGTTAAGGTAGCATGTAGCTGCGCTGCCGCTGGTGAAATTGGGTAAGGTTCGTGCTCAAGCACCGTGTTCATCGAATCATCCTGCATCCGAACCGCTATAGGGCGTACAACAAATATCACCAGCGCCAATAAAATAGCCATACCAATCAACAATTTTTTCATGTTATTTTTCTCTTAAGACTAACCTTAATGCCAGCCAAAGCTAAAATGCAATTGCAGATAATCCGACTAAATTTTTGTGTTTTGAATATGCTTCTAGAGCTTCAACACATTATCTTTGCTATCTCTATCAATAAACGTCACAAAGGGATCGATGCCTACATAGACTGGCTCTATGTTCTTAGTCTCATATGTATCTAACGTAATGACAAGCTCACTTTCACCATCCCCCAACCTGTGTTTTTTCCTATACAGAATAACCGTGTCGCTATCAAAATCATTGGGATCGTCACTAAATACAACTATGTCCACCAAATCATCGAACACGGCTTTAGTTTCATTACCCTCTCCGTCGGCCGTTATTCTAGCGGCATCTATTTTTAGACTCATTTGGGAACGTTCCTTATCCCAGGAAGCCTCTACTAGTTTAATATTATATAGGTTAATTTCAGTAAACTGCTGTTCAATAAAAGCGTGATCTATCGGATCAGCAACTGCTTTTATAGCATTTAGTAAATCTAGCGTGGTCGCCTTACGCGCTTCTGAAAACTTGTATTTTTCCACCAACCCTTTTATGGCTTGATTGAGTGTTCCAAAACTTACTCTATCGGCAATAGCCATCATGACTACCGACCCTTTTCGGTAATGGATATAAGCTTGGTCTTCGGCGCGCATTAGCGGCATCTCTTCTAAATACTCGTTTGCTCTTCCACTCAAGTAAGCATCTAACTCAAAGCTTAGAAATTTACGTATCTTTGTTTCACCATATTTTTTTACCATCATTTGCAAAGCTGCATATTGCGATAGTGTTTCAGATAATACTGCGCTTCCTTGAACATTCGCAGGATCGAGTTGATGCCCAAACCACTGATGCGCCACTTCATGTGCGGTTATGTAATACACTGGATCTATTTCATCGGTATCGCGCAGATCTACTATAAAACCAATACTTTCTGAAAAAGGTACAGTATTGGCGAAACTTTGTGCAAACCGTCTGTAGCCTGGAAATTCAATAATGCGCAATTGCTTGTGCTGATAAGGTCCAAACGCTTGACTAAAGAAGTCTATAGAATCTTGCGCCGACTCTAACATTCTATCTACATTCCAAGCGTGGTCTTTATGATAATAAACCGCAATATCGACACCATTGTGGGGCTGAGTTTTCACTTTTAGCTGCGCAGACATTATATTGTAGAAGTTGATCATGGGCGCGTCCATCTCATACACAAAGTAATTTCGCTTGCCCTCTGCCCAATAATTTTTTAAATATCCAGGCGCAATAGCAATTTGATCCTCAACGGTCGAAATCGTGGCCCTGAAGTTAATCATACCTGCATTTTTACCAAAAAAACTCTCGTTATATCGGCTTTCATCTTCTAACTTATAAGCACGTTGCGGAGGCGGTAAATCTTGTTTACGCCTCTCGTGCTGATCTGCCAAATAAATTCTTTTATTAACGCCAAAAGACGGCAAAAGTTCGTAATTATTAATAAATGTGCCGTTACGCAACAAAGTGAAATCTTCATCACGCTCTTTAAACCCCATATGCTGACGTGTAATGCGTATAGTAATGTCAACTAATTCTCCAGGCCCTAAAGGCTTCGCAAACGACATCCATGCCGTTTTAAAAGTATCGTTATATTCAGCTATTTTCGCACCTTCAATTTCAATTGTACTGTTGCGGGGATAGTTAATTAAAAAGCGCGTTACAGGTTTAGTTTCCTTATTCACCATTAACAAATTAGCCACAACTTCAAGTTTTCGTATCTCGGGAAAAATCGCCACGTCTATATCTACACTAGTTGTAGTCGGAATAGGGTCGTCAACATATTGTGCGAAAGCTTTTTCATAATCACCACGTATTTGTTTCGACTCTTTGGTAGTAATATACTCGTTCGTTACTCGCGTATTATAATGAATTAACGTCCCTAAACTAATAAACATAACAGTACCGATGACTACCGCTGTTTGCCCTCTCCTGCCGAGTCCATAACCTATCGAGCCTAAACGTGCTCTAATATTTGTCTCGGGACCACGTTGCCATAATGCAAAACTAAGTGCCGATAACACCAAAGCAAAAGCGCCCCAATAGATCATATAATGAAGCTGTGTTTGCAGTAGCCAGCCATAACCGTTCATATCGGAGTATTGTAAAATAGGCGCCTCGCCATATTTGAACATACTGTGTTCAAGGCCTATTTGACTAAATGCCAGCGATACAAAGAAATATCCTACAAAAATAAGCATGCCTACATATTTATTGGGGCTTAAGGCTTGAATAAAAAACGCTAGCACCACCAGTAAAAGTTGAGGTAAAGCTGTGAAATAGAGCAAGCTGACAAAATACTGATATAAATCGAAATCTAGATGCCCTTGGCTAAGTTGATTCGCCAACGTAGAAAGCATACCTACCGCTAACAAACTAATAATAATTAAACTAACGGCAATTAATTTAGAAAACCAAAAGGTAAAGTTATGCACCGGCATGCTGTCTACAATATCGCCTATACCGGTGCTGCGTTCTCGCCACACTACTTCGGCGGTATAAAAGGTGATTACGATGATGATAGAAATCGAAAATGCACCTTGGATCAACATCACCATGTACTGCGTTAATGGCCAGTTACTCGTGCCATACATTCCTTGTGGATTCACAAATTCTTTTATCACAATCACAGCCGCTATTATAAGCAGCACAATAAAACCAGGACTTAAAAATACCTGCTTCATCTCAAATGAGACGCGCGTAGTAAATTGTTTTAATCCGGCCCCTAATGAGTATTTATAGCTAATATTGTTTTCAAGCGCCTTTGCTAAACCGCCGCCTGGCCTCGTTTTCTTTTCTTTACTTTTAGTTAGCGTAAGGGGTGAAAACAGTCTGCCCAAGCCAAATAAAATAGCGGTTCCTATTGCCAACCACAACAAGCGGTTAATTAATATGTTGCCTGTTAAAGTAACCACTTCAAGGTTCTTTTGAGTAGGTGACCAATAACGCGTTGCATCAGTAAATGCGCGTATACCAAAAGGGTCACTAAGCGCTAGCATTTCACGTTGATTCGGTTCGTTGAAAATTGCACCCGAGGCGCTATATAAAACAAAAATGGCTAGGGCAAACAAATATACCGCCATCATGCTCCTAAACCTAAGCGCCGCTGCATAAAAGATAGCTGATAATATAAAGCCAGTAGGAATGGTAAAGAGAATGAAAGGCGCCAAATAGGCCATAGCGCTAAATTCGGTCAAGCGCTCAGCGTCTAGCCATGGCATTAAGCTTCCTATAAACAACCCCAATGGCACCATAATCGATACCGTTAATACCATTAAATATGCGCCCATAAATCGACCAAATTGATAAGCGAAGGGCTTTAATGGCTTTGTGTAGAGTATTTCACTCATCTGCATTGCGTCGTTTCGCATAGCAGTACTAGCCACAAAATTAACGACTAAGAACATCCCAAAAAAACCAAAAATAAGCATCATTTGGGCAATAGAAGACGCACCATTTGCATCGATATTACCGCCACCACTAATTTGAGCAGCTTCAATTGCAATAGTTAAAAACGGCAACAGAAAGAAAAGTAAACTGGTAACAATGAACGAGGGCTGTTTTACAATAAAACGCCATTCAAAAGAAAGCATACTCATAAACATAGTCTGATTTCCTTATGCTTGAGTGCTAGGTGAAGTAGGTTTTTCGCTTGAACTGCTAGTATCACTTGCCTTCCGATCGACTTGACTAATTGAAGCTTCCTTTTCAATCGCAGACTTTGCTCTCTGACGTTTTAACACATTAAAATAGGCATCTTCCAAAGTAGCCTGCGCTGAATCAAAACCAACAGGCGCGCTGTCAGACATGACATGTAAGACAGTACGTCCGGCAAATAAGCGTTTTGAAATTACATCGTATTTTTGCTCAAAGGCCTCCATTTCTTCAGGCAAAACGGTTTTGCGCCATATTTTGCCTCTCAGTGCATTTGTTACCTCAATGGGGTTTCCTTGCAATAGAATTTTACCGTTGCCTAAAATAGCCATATCGGGGCATAGCTCTGAAACGTCATCAACGATATGAGTCGACAATATAATGACTTTGTCTTTACCTAAACTTACCAATAAATTATGAAAACGGTTACGTTCTTCTGGATCAAGTCCTGCGGTAGGCTCATCTACAATGAGTAAATCAGGATCGCCTAATAAGGCTTGCGCAATGCCAAAGCGTTGCCGCATACCCCCAGAAAATGAGCTAACAGAAGTTCTTCTATGGTCAAACAAATTAGTGTGGGCAAGCAAGCCCTCAACCGCTTCATGGCGTTCGCCTTTTGCAGTAATGCCTTTTAATATCGCTAAGTGATCGAGTAATTCATAAGCACTAATCCTTGGATAAACACCAAATTCTTGGGGTAAATAGCCTAATCGTTGACGCAGTTCGTTTGCTTGCTCAATCACATCGATGTCATCAAACTTGATCAGTCCCTCGTCGGGCTGTTGTAAGGTTGCAATGGTACGCATTAAGGTCGACTTGCCCGCACCGTTTGGCCCTAATAAACCAAATAAACCTTTCGAGATGTTGAGGGAAACACCATCTAAGGCTTTAATACCGTTTGAATAAGTTTTATTAATATCGGTAATGGTAAGCATGGTTGTATCCAATGTAGTAGTGATCGCAAATCGCACCGTTGTGCCAATTTACTTAATAATGTGTAAGGTAACAATGCCTTTGAAAAATTAAAAGAAACAATATGATGAGAAGTGTTTCGAAATGTGTGTGGAGTAGGTTTCACTCCTCATATCGGCAGCGCTAGCGAAGCTTAGTCGGTCATTTCACCGCGCAAATCAAGCGCCATTGACTGACGCATTTGCTCAAGCGACAGGTCATCTTTACTAAGTAAATAATGCAATTTAGCCAGCGCCGCTTCGGGAGTTATGTCTTTGCCTGAAACTACACCGGTTTCTTCCACATATTTGCCGTTAGCGTAGCCTGACATATCCACTGTGCCGCGCATACATTGAGTACAATTGACCACAATAATGCCTTGCTTTGTGGCCTTCTCAATTTGTGTTAATAGTTGCGGGTTTTGCGGGGCATTGCCAACTCCGTAACTCAGTAAAATAAGCGCGTTTACGGGTTGCTGAATAATATTGGTAAGAACAGTACTACTGATCCCTGGGTACAAACTCAGCATGCCGATTGGCTGGCTCTTAGTAGGGCTTACTATTAATTCAGAACGATCGTTGTGTAGTGACGGTAATCGGGTATTCACTTCAATATGAATACCTGCCGTTAATAAATGCGGGAAGTTAGGCGAATCAAATGCATCAAAACCGTCAGCATCTACCTTGCGCGCTCGATTACCTCTTAAAAGCTTATTGTTAAAAAACAAGGTGACTTCTGGTATTGGATAATTGGCTGCTATATAAAGTGCATTCAACAAGTTGGCTTGACCGTCAGATCGTAACTGCGCCAGAGGTATTTGTGAGCCCGTTACGATAACCGGTTTTTGAAGTCCCTCTAACATAAACGACAATGCTGAACTGGTGTAAGCCATGGTGTCTGTGCCATGCAGAATAATAAAGCCGTCGTATTGCGCATAATTGGAGGCGATATCTTGCGCTATGGTTTGCCAATCTGATGGAGCCATATCACTTGAATCGAGTAAATTATCATATTCATGAATAGTAAAATCAGGCATTTCACTGCGATGAAACTCAGGCATTTTCGCTAAGGTTTCAGACAAATAACCAGCAGCAGGCACAAAGCCTTTGCTTGAAGGCTTCATACCTATAGTGCCGCCTGTATAGGCAATGTATATATGTTTTTTCAGGCTCATAGTTTACCCAATACCATCTTATCGAGGCGAGTATGCTTAACTAGCCAACAAACAGCTTGTGCATGGCTTGCAAACTCTCTTGTTCATTGTCTTGCACAGGTCCCAAACTCACCCAAGTAGCAAGCACAGTCTCAGGCTCTAATATGCTATCGCCCTGTAATTTCGCCGCCATCATTTTGAGCTGCAAATTTTGACGAGTAGCTTCATCGCCAATGGGCATGTCAGCGTATGGCACATCCACTAAAATAGCGCCCACTTGAGTAAGCGCTAGTCTATTTAAGCCATTGAGTAAATCAGCTTTAGGAACATCACCTTTTACCCATGATTTGTATCGACCTAACAGAGCAGCGAATTCATCTGGCATTTCGCTCGATGTATAAGACTGTAAAAAAGCAAACAAATTGCTCAATGCAGACGCATCTCTTCGTTTATTTAGCGTTTGGGTGCACTGGGTATGTATATCATCGGTTTGACGCAGCTTAGGCTGAAGCTTTTTGAAGGTCATTTCATCTGTGGCTTTTGCTTTATCGAATAAAGCAGATTGCTCTTGTTCATAAAACTGGAGGTCACTTAAGCTTTTGGCTGCTTTTACTTTAGCGGTAAGCTCGTTAATTTCTTTATCTATACCTCTGAATTCAGCTTGCTGAGCATCTTTTTTGTCATTCATGTTTTTATGAAAACGGTTAAATAGCTCATCGTTTGCTTGTCTAAAAGTTTGCCACAGTTCGTTATCTACAATTTTGCCCGCAAAACCGATTAGTTTCCACTTTTGCTGCAAAGCTTTAGCTTTTTCAATGGCGTCAGGCAATTCAGCTTCTAGTGTAGATCCTTCTGCAAATTTAGTGGCCTGGGCAATCAAAGCTTGTTTTTGCTGAGCGTTTTGTTGCTGGGCGTCTGTAATTACTGCACCTAGTGGCTTAAGTGCTTTAGTAAAATCACGCCTCACTTTCTTAACTTGGCTTTTTTCAAGATCGCCTAATTTGTTGAACTGCGCTTTTAGCGCACCCATTTTTGAAGCGAGTTCGGATGCAGGCAAAGCCGAATCTAGCGCTTTAGCTTCTTCAATAAGGCCCAAAGCCTTTTGATAGGTAAGTTCACGCTGTCTTTCTAGTTCGGCAAAAAAAGCTCTACAAGGCACGAATGCTTTCTCTATGAATGCATCAAAGGCTTTGTTATGAGCTTCATCCTCTGGTGTATGTAGTTGGCCTAAACTACTCCATTCTTGTCTTAAGGCTTTTACGCTGTGCGAACGTTCATATGGATCTTCAAACTTTCCCGTTGCTAATGCTTCAGCTTGCTCAAGTAAAGCGGGTTTTCGAGGCTGCGCAATGTATGCCTGCCAGTCTTGTAATTTGCTAACTTCTACAGAGGTTTGTTCAAATGCTTTTTGCAAACGAGCCGGCGCATTGTCGCTAACATTGCTAAACATTTTTTGTACATGATGAAACATCGCCATGGCGGGTGTAAACTTACCCTCTGTAATCATTCGATTGACAGCTTTTAGTTTACTGTCGCACTTGTTCTCAATTTGCTTATAGTGATCATTGTACTGACTCACTAGTTTATTTGCTTTTGACAGTATTTGTGAAAACGCTTTATTGGTTTGTGGCGGCAACAAGTCTTTCGCAATGTTTTTTAGTTGCGCAAAGGCATCTTTATGCACCGTCACCTTTTCTCTCAAATGCACAATCTCTTGTTGAGATACCCGCCCTTCATTTTGCTCAGTTTGATCGGCTATCATGGCAGCCAGTTCATCTGTTATTAGCCTACCTTTGTGAGCGTATTCAACTACATCAAATACTCTTACTAGATGGCCTTGCTGGTGCTCAATTTGTAATTCCAGGCGTTTAATGTGCTGGGTATGGGCTTGAGTTTGCGCTTGCTCCTTAATTACTGTTAGCTCTGCGCTTGCATCTAACAATGCCGAAGTCAGAATTTTAACTTCCGCATCGATATTATTACTCTTATTCTCTACCTTACCTTGTGTATTCGACAATAAATCAATTTGCACTTGAACTTGTACGCATCGTTCTTGAATATCGCTTATATCGGTAGTCGTTTGCTTCAATAATTGTTGTGCATTGTGAGCATCTTCAAGCTTGGCTAGTTTTTGTTGTATGTCTACTTTGAGGCTTAAGTACTTCTCACTTAAGGTAGATTGCGATAACTCGTCTAAACAATTGAAGTCTGACTTTACGCCATCGAACTCATGGCTAAGCTGCGCTAACTGGGTACTTAAATACTCATAATCTTGCGCGTCTTTTAAGGCAAGCAACCTTGAGTTGATCATGGTTGCTTGCTGTTTGATTTTTATTGGTTTTTCAGCTAAAACTGCCATATCAGCGACTTTAATGTTGATACATTCAGTAACGCGCAGCTCTTTTGCGTATTTGCTTATTCTCGATAGCGTTTTAGCGTCGTCTGTCTTTTCAACAATCAACATTTGTTGACTTGAACTGGCATATTCTTGAAAGAATCGTCTAAGATGATTTACGTTGTTCAATGAAAATAAAATATCTAACGCTATAGCATCTTGCGCTTGCAAGCGTTTACTAGAAAACAGCAATTGCTCCAGTAAGGCTTTGTTTTTGCTTTCTGTTATGAATGCTAAAAACAACTTATCACTGACTATCGCTTCGTCTTCAAGTTGCGTTAAGCATATTTGCTGGGCATGCTTTCTTATTCGAAGTGATGGTGACGTTTCTGCCGATTTCATCCATAGCACAAAGGAACCAAGCCTATTGAGCGCTGCTAACGATACCGAGTCATCGGCGTCATTAAAGGCAAGTTCGTGCAATATACTCTTGTCTTTCTCTGCGTCTTTGTTGAGTTTTTCTATGCTAGCAATACGTTTTTCAGGGTCACTGCTTTTATAATTGGGAGAAAATAACTGACTAAAAATCATCCTGTTTAAACCGCGCTATATTTGTTTGCTTAGATTGTGCTTGATTAAGCTCTTGTTGTAATTGTTGTCGAGATTTTTGAACAATCTCGCCGTCTTTTCCTACTGTCATGTGTTCTTCAGACTTTTCTACTTTAGCTTGATATAGCAACACTGCCTGCAATACAGTTTCGCGTTGCTCTTCGCTAAGCGAGTTGCCGTCTAGCCACTTACCGGTTTCAATTGCTTGTTTGAACTTGTTGTATATATCTTCAGACATTACCGCTAATAGCTGTTCAATTTCCATAACGTATCCTGTTACCTACAAATAAATTGGTGAATATTAGCTTCGTTTTGTAAGCGTAATGCGCACTCTGTTAATCGCGTACCAAATAAACCCAATGATAGTAACGCCTAGTGATGCATTGTACATCATTATTCCATTCTTACCTGCTGGAAAATCGCCTAAAAACACAAAATAACAACCTACAATGAACAGTAAAATTGACAGCATTGATTGAGTTTGAATTTTTTGTAATTTCTTATAGCGTTGAGCCGATAATTTCCTGCGAATATCGTCGGCGCTCATTTCGCCAAACTCATATTGGCAATGAGAACAACTTGTGGCTTTGTCAGAAATCGTTTTATTACACTTTGGGCAATTAATAATAGCCATAATACGTATCCATGTTAAATATAATAATTATATAGAGTACTTGTAAGATAAGAGTAAACAAAAAGGGTTGTTAATCACAACCCTTTATTTACCGATAGCCTTACGCAGCTGCATAAGTAGAGTAGTACCTTGCTCTACTTAGTCGCTTTGACTTTGTCCCAGTACTCTTTAACAGAATCTTTCATGTCTTTGCGCAGCAACAAAATTCCAATCAAGTTAGGTAATGTCATCACCACTATCGCAACAGCTGATAGCGTCCATACCAAAGTAGTGTCAGACACTGCTGCCCACAAGAAAGCAAACACATATACCACTCTGTAAGGCATAACCGACGCTGGCCCAAACAGGTAGGTCATAGCCCGATCGCCATAGTAAGACCATGCAATAGCCGTTGAAAACGCGAATAGCAACAAACCTATCGATACAATATATTTACCATACTCACCAAAATAGCCTTTCGTAAATGCAAGTGTAGTAAGCGTTGCAGAGTGGATGAGCGATTTACCATGCACAATAATATTTTTCCGTTTAATGGCACCGTCTTCTATTGTCAATGTACCGGAAAAGAAGTCATCTAATGAACCTACATGGTAGGTCACTTCTTCAGCGAATGAACGCGCGTTAATAAGCGTAAAGCCGCCAGAAATAGCCACACCATTTACCACTGCAATATCACCATTAAACGGCGCAATGGTGGTTTCATCTATCTTATTTAAGTATTGGTATACATTGACTGAATCGGCTTGGTTATCTTGTGACAACGTTCCCTCTACATAATACATATCGGAACGGTCGAAGACATTTTCATGCTTTTCATTCCATACGCCTGAGCTTAAAATAACAAGACCGGTAATAGTACATATAATAATAGTGTCGATGAACGGCTCTAGTATTGAAACCATGCCTTCAGATACAGGCTCTTCGGTTTTGGCGGCGGCATGGGCAATTGGCGCTGAACCCTGGCCAGCTTCGTTTGAAAATAAGCCTCTGTTAACACCACGGTTGAAAGCATAAGCAAAGGTAGCACCTAAGAAGCCACCGGCAGCGGCCGACCCTGTAAACGCATCTGTAAAGATTGATACAAACGCAGGACCAACGTTTTCTATGTTAGCAAAAATAACCGCAAACGCACCAATCATATAAATCACGGCCATTAACGGCACTACTCTAGAGGTTACCGCGGCAATGCGGGTAATACCGCCTAAAATAACTAAGCCAAGTAGTATTGCTAGCACGCTACCTACTATCCAAGGCTCAAAGCCAAAAGTCGCTTCCATTGTAATAGCAATACTATTACTTTGTGGCAAGTTACCCGTACCAAATGAACTTATTACAGTGGCTACCGCGAAAATCACCGCTAACCATTTCATATTCAGTTTTTTGTCCATGTAATACATAGGGCCGCCTGAAAATGTGCCATCGGCTGTTTTTTCGCGGTATTTATGTGACAAAGTTACTTCTACAAATTTTGTCGTCATTCCAAAAAATGCCGTAGCCCACATCCAAAACAAAGCCGCAGGACCGCCTAAGAAAATAGCCAGCGCAACACCACCAATATTACCCGTCCCTACCGTGCCTGAAAGCGCCGTAGTTAAAGACTGAAAGTGTGTTGTATCACCTGGAGCACCTTTCTTATCAAACTTTCCCGTCACCACCTTCCAAGCATGTTTGAAGTAACGTATTTGTGGAAACTTTAAGTAAATAGTAAAAAAAGCGCCGGTACCTAATAACGCATAAGGGAACCAAACGGCGGAACCTAAAAAGCTGTCGAGAAGTTTAAAAAATTCGTGTAATACATCCACTTTGCTATTCCTTGTTATTGTTGGCGTGTTAAACCTTTAATGTTGAGCTAATAGTTTTTGACTAGCGTTTAAAACGCGCTCAAGCTTATTATTTTCAATACGTGCTTTTTTTATAAACGTTTAACAACTGCGTTAACAGCTACTAGTACATCTTCACCTAATTGTTGGCATCTTGGTATTGACCAACCAAAACTAGCATCGGGTAAATTTGCGTTGTCTTTAAATGGCATCTCAAGAGTGTATGCTAGGCATTCAAACCTATTCCCAACAGCATTAGTTGCAACAGTAAGGTTGGCTTTACCTGCTTCGTCTTTGTCATAGCCATAAATGTCTTGAAATTCAGGTGTAGTCGCTATTAAGGATTGCTTAAAAGTGTCTTCGAGCATCTTTATGCGCTCGTTATAATTTGGGTTACCTTCACTACCTGCAACAAAATTATACGGCAGTGCTTCATCGCCATGCATATCGAGGAAAACATCTACACCAATTTCCTGCATCTTATTAAGTACGTGGAATACTTCTGGGCTTTTTTCTAAACTAGGTGTTGCCCATTCTCTATTCAGGTTTATGCCAGCAGCATTGGTGCGCAAATGTCCACGCGCACTGCCGTCTGGATTCATATTAGGCACAATGTAAAAAATGCAGTTTTGAAGCAATGATTTTGCTAAGCCGTCGTCTTCATCTAACAATCGATGCAGCAAGCCTTCTACTAACCATTGTGCCATGGTTTCGCCTGGATGCTGGCGCGCAGTTATCCAAATTTTATGTTTAGTTTGTAAAGTGTTTTTATCGGCTTGAGCCTCAGCTTCAGTAACATCGGTTGCACCAACTACTAATAAATTGAGTTCTCTACCATCAAGCGTTAAACCAAGTAATTCATGATTACAATCAAAACTCATTTGTGCGTGGGCAATCAGGTCAAGGTGGCGTTCATAGCTGTATGGGGCAAAATAGGCAAAATAAACACTGTCATATTCTGGTGTAAATTCAATGATAAGTTGGTCGCCGGTAAATTGCGTGTCTACTCTAAACCATGTTTCGCGATCGTACGATGCAACTGCTTGATAATCTTTCCAGCCGTCGGGATAAGCAGATTTATCCAAATCATTAATGTGCAGTTTATGCTCAATGAATGGCGTGGTATGTAATTTAAAATGAAACCATTGGTAAAATTCAGATTCGTTATCTTTGTTTATTGCGAGTTGAATGTTGGTTGGAGAATCAAGTCCCAACACTCTAATATTTCCGCTATCAAATTGGCTATTGATAAACATAGTTGGAATATTTGACGCATTTGAAGCATTTGACATAAGCAGGTTTGCACACATGTTATTATTATTTTCACGTATACTAGCAAACAATCGAGAATTGCAAAACCTGAAATAAAAAAAAGCTGCTTAGATTGACCCAAACAGCTTTATTAAATGTTAAATACCGGCTTTGCAGTCTGTTTAAGGAAGTGTCGGCACGCTTAACTCCGCCATATCGGTTACCACTCTCATTACTTGGCAGCTATAGCCAAACTCATTGTCATACCAAACATACAAAGTTGTGCGGTTACCGGCAACAATGGTGGCTTGGGAATCGACAATAGCGGGAGCACGAGTGCCAACCAAATCAGTAGACACAATTTCTGTTGATGCCGTGTAATCTATTTGATGTTGAAGCTCACTAAACAAAGATATGTTACGCAAATAAGTATTAATGCTATCTTTGTCGGTACCGCTGCGCAAGTTCAAATTCATAATTGCCATAGATACGTTTGGGGTAGGTACACGAATAGCGTTCCCGGTAAGCTTTCCTTCTAACTTAGGGTAGGCTTTTGAAACGGCTTGCGCTGCGCCCGTTTCAGTAATAACCATATTCAGTGTAGCGGCGCGGCCTCTTCGCTCGGCTTTATGATAGTTGTCAATCAGATTTTGATCGTTGGTAAAAGAGTGCACTGTTTCTACGTGGCCACTGTCAATACCATATTCTTCATCTAGTGCCTTTAATACCGGCGTAATTGCGTTAGTCGTGCAACTAGCCGCCGATAAAATAGTGTCACTGGGTAAAATATCAGTGTGGTTAACACCATGCACAATATTCTTAATGGCACCTTTACCAGGCGCGGTAAGCAACACTTTGGCTGCGCCCTTCGCTTGTAAGTGCTGTGACAGCTCCTCTTCATCGCGCCACATGCCTGTGTTGTCGACTATTATGGCATTATGGATACCGTATTGAGTGTAGTCAATTTCACTTGGGTGGTTTGCGTAAATAACTTGAATAAAAGAGCCATTTGCTTTAATCGCATTACGCTTGGTGTCTACCGTAATACTGCCATTAAACGGGCCATGAACAGAATCGCGGCGCAATAAGCTAGCGCGTTTTTCTAGGTCGCCTTCTCTACCGCCTCTTACAACAATCGCTTTAAGACGAAGCTTATTGGCTTTGCCTTGACGTTCAATCATAAGTCGAGCCAACAACCGCCCTATTCTACCAAAGCCGTAAAGCACAACGTCTCTGGGTTCGTGTTCGTCTGCCTTATCGACAACTTGCGTTAGTTTATTGCGTAAAAAGGTATGAATATCAGATGGTTGGCCGGCATTTTTGCCATAGTGAAAATCGTAAGCCAATTTACCTATATCAATTTGGCAAGGAGCAAGGTTCATTTCGCTAATGGCTTCAAGGATAGGCCAGCTTTCACGTAATCTTAGTTTTGCGCCCTCAAATAACCTAACCCGACGATGGGCTTTTATAAGATCAATCACACTGGCGTTGAGTAGTTCGCGTCCGTACACCAAAATTTCGATTGCACTATTGCGATACAATCGGCCCACTATTGGCAGCATTCTTTCAGCAAATTCTTGCCTTTCTTGCCAACTCGATTGTAGTTTTTGTTCAAACTGCTGATTCATATCACTTCATCCTTTGCTTTTGCACTAACGAAACTAGAGTCCGCGCGCATTCTATGCAAAGAAAGCTGAAACTCCAAATTGGTGAAAACTTACAGTTTTAAGTAGTTTGCCCTTATAAACATCAATACTTTTGTAATTCGTTGACAATATATCAAACATCGCCAGCACTTATGGGTAAAGCACCCTAGATACGATGGCAGAGTCGTCACCCAAGCCCTTGCATTCGTAATTAAATTACATAAAAAAGAATTATTATACGACTAATGTTTTTCATTTAGTGACTAACGCTACCATTTAGCAATATTTTGAAGACCCGCAGCAGCCTGAGAAATTATTTACGTATTCTAGTTTGCGTTCGGTCATCAGTACCCCATGCTAAGTGATATTTATGATGTTCTGGCTTATCAATTCGCGAATAAGTATGCGCACCAAAGAAATCTCGTTGACCTTGCAATAAGTTAGCCGGCAGAACATTACAACGAAACGAATCATAATAGTTAAGCGAGCTACTTAGCGCCGGTGTGGGCACTCCCGCTAAACAAGCGTTTGCTACGCCGCGGCGCCAATTACTCTGATAATCTTCTACTTGTTTCACAAAGAAGGGGTCTAACAGCAAGTTCTCTAAATGTTCGTTATTTTCATACGCATGAGTAATAGACTGCAGAAAAACTGCGCGAATAATACAGCCTGCTCGCCAAATTTTAGCAATTTTTGCAAAGTCGAGTTGCCAACCGTGCTCTTTCCCCGCAATCGCCATTAATTGAAAACCTTGGGCATATGCGCATATTTTTGCGCAATATAGCGCGTCATGTAATTGCCCTATAATGGTTTGCTTATCTACTTGGCCGTTTACAAGGCCTTTTACTTCTCCTAATAAGCTTACATCAGGACCGGCTAATACCTTACTGGCTTCAACTCTTTGGACCTTAAAAGAAGACAAGCTTCTGGCAAATACAGCCTGTGTGATAGTTTGTGCCGGGCTACCTACCTGCAGCGCACTTACCGCTGTCCATAGACCGGTGCCTTTTTGTCCTGCTTTATCAAGTATGATATCTACTAATGCTTGTTCAGGGTTTTCGGGATCTCTTTGCGCCAGCACTTGTGCACTTATTTGCATTAAATAACTGTCTAGTAGACCTGAATTCCATTGCTTGAATACATCACTTACTTCTTGTGCACTCATGTTAAGCATGTCACGCATTACATGATAAACCTCACAAATAAGCTGCATATCGGCGTATTCAATGCCGTTGTGTACCATTTTTACGTAGTGACCTGCGCCTACTGGACCAATATATGTGGTGCATGGCTCACCTTCGGTGACAGGCTTACCTATTTCATAATTTTCAATTGGTTTGCCCGTTGCAGGGTCGACCTTTGCCGCTATAGCATTCCATAGTGGCTCTATACGAGTCCAAGCATATGGGTCGCCGCTAGGCATTAATGATGGGCCAAAACGGGCTCCTTCTTCGCCGCCTGAAACCGCTGTAGAAAAGAATACAAACTTACCTTTATAAAGCGACTCGCGCTCTACTGAATCGGTCCATAAACTGTTGCCGGTATCTACAACAATATCGTCAGGGTGAATACCTGCATCTATTAAATGTCCGCAAACATGGTCAACGGGTTCGCCAGCGGGTACCGACAATATAATCGTATGAGGGGCTTTTATGTTGGCCAATAACTCAGTGTAAGATTTACATCCAATTAATCTTGCATGACCCGTTTTATTTTCGATTTTATCTTGTTGTAAAGCATCATTCACTTTGCCATGGTCTAAATCAAAACACGCCACTTTGTATCCATTATCGGCAAGATTTAAGGCAAGGTTTTTACCCATAACTCCAAGCCCAATAAAGCCAACATCGCATAAACCATTTGAAGAAGTGGGTGTTGACATATTATATTTCCTTTGGTTAAATTTTAGTCTTTTTATATATCCGCATAGAACGCGCCTGCATACTAAAGAATGGCTCAATCGCCATTTCTGTGCAGTTCTTTACGTCTGTTTGCGCAGTATCTAGTTGGCATTGCCATTGACCATCATTTTGTAAAATGGGCAAGTTGAAATCACGTTCTTTGTCTAAGCTGTTAATACAAAACAGCCATTCTTGAGATTCAATGCTATCGTCTGATATCAATTCCCCTACCACATGCAAAGCAAAGCAGTGATGCTCATGATTCACCCAGTCTATATCTGACTTGTGGCTACCATCTCGCCTATACCAGTTGGCGTTTTTTACATTTTGTTTATTATCGTAAAGGTCATCAGCAAAATTCATTTGCTGCAACAAAGGGTTATTATTGCGCAGTGCAATCACATAACTACAAAATTCAAGAAACGCCTTTTTAGGTAAATCTAAATTCCAATCGTACCAGTTAATACTATTGTCTTGACAATATGCATTGTTATTCCCGTTTTGGGTACGGCTAAGTTCATCTCCACCCAATATATGCGGCGTACCTTGGCTCAATATTAGGGTTGCGAATAAATTACGTTTTTGTTGCTCACGAATATCAAGAATATGCGCATCGGTAGTTGGACCTTCAACCCCATAATTACCGCTTAAATTATGATTGTGGCCATCACGGTTTTCTTCTAAATTCGCCTCGTTGTGTTTTTGTTCGTAGCACACAGTATCATGTAAGGTGAACCCATCATGATAAGTCACATTATTCACACTAGCATGCATGGGCCTGATGTTTTTACGAAACACGTCCCTGGAGCCCAGCATTCGAGTCGCAAATTCACCTTTCAAGCCTTTATCACCGCGCCAAAAACCACGCACAACATCTCTAAACTTATCGTTTACTTCCAACCAATAATCAGGATATTGCCCAAGTTGATAGCCACCAGGCCCTATGTCCCATGGCTCGGCTAACATCATCGCATTTTTTAGCACTGGATCTTGCTTTAGAATTCTAAAAAAAGTCGCATTGCTCTTGAATTCATAAACCTCTCTGCCCACAATACTGGCCAGGTCAAACCTAAACCCACTTACGCCCATTTCGCTCACCCAATATCGTAAGGCATCAATGAGTAGGTTCATTATATGACTATCAGATACTTTTAAGGTATTGCCACAGCCTGAATAATTGACGTATTGGGGTGTATCGGACTCATCATTATAGTCCATTAAGTAAGCGTGAGACTCACATAAGCCTCTAAAACTTAGCACTGGGCCGTCGTGGCCACTCTCACAAGTGTGGTTAAACACCACATCTAGAATAACTTCAATATTAGCGTCTCGATAACTTTGTATCATTTCTTTACATTCTGACATGGCATCAACAACCGCATATCTTGGTTCAGCGGCGAAAAAGTTGATGGGGTTATAACCCCAATAATTGGTCAAGCCTTTTTCGGTGATGAAGGGCTCTGGCATAAACGACATCAGCGGTAAGAATTGCACGCTGCTTACCCCTAAGGCTTTTAAATGCGAGATAACAGCAGGATGACAAGCGCCTAAGTATTTGCCTTTTAGACTATCGGGCACTTCAGGATGAATAGCAGTTAGGCCCTTAATATGAGTTTCGTAAATAATACGCTGTTCAGGCTTTATTTCGAGGGGCTCAAGCTGTGTATTGGAAGCTTCAACAATATGAGCTTTAGGCACTAATGCATGAGAATCGCCTTGATACAAACTGGGTTGCCATTGCAATGGTCTATTGAGTGATTTTGCGTAAGGGTCTATAAGCAACTTGCTTATCCCTGAATCAGGGTGGATTCGCCTATTTTTTTTTGGTCGTAAACGAATACCATAGAGATGGTCATGGGTAACGTTGGTAATAATACCAAACCATTTGGACTGACTTCGTTCTTGTAAAGCAACTTGCGCTAGGACTTGCTCATCTTTGTCAAACAAGCATATAAAAACTTCTTCAGCGTCGGGGGCATATATTGCAAAATTACACCCCTCATCGTTAAGTGTCGCGCCAAATTGTTGTAAGTTACCGGGGCGTAATTCAAAGGCCCCGGCCTTATCGCTTCGTTCAATACTCGACAGTAGAGACTGCTGACTCATTATTATAAGGTACTCTAGTGTATGCTAGTAACTAGCGTGTTGATATTTTAAAAAACAGAGTAGCCAAGGGCGGAACAACAATATCGATGCTGTTTGGCAAATCATTGGCTGCATTTGTATCACTTTTAACGGTCTGCTTAACTTTGTACCCACTACCACCAAATGTAGCCTCGTCGGTATTCAGTATTAACTTATATTTACCTGCAAAAGGTACGCCAATTCTAAAGTGCTCGTGTACTGAAGGGGTAAAATTACTCACTACAATGACCACATCATCTTGCAAACCACTAAATCGAGCGAAGGAAAATACTGATTGTTCATCATTGTTTAAGTCTATCCACCTAAAGCCTGCGTGGTTGTGGTCAAGTGCATGCAAACACTTTTCTTTCGAATAAGCTTTATTGAGTGCCTTGTATAGCTCGTTGATACCAAGGTGAGGATTTACTTTTTGCTCGGTCGCTTCAAGGCAATGCCAATCGAGAGAAGAGTCATGATTCCATTCGGCATATTGGGCTATTTCATTGCCCATAAACTGCAATTTTTTACCCGGATGACCAAACATAAATCCATAGTAAGCCCGTAAATTGGCAAACTTTTGCCACTCGTCCCCTGGCATTTTTTGTATCATAGAACCTTTGCCATGAACTACTTCGTCGTGAGAAATAGGCAATACAAAGTTTTCATCATAGGCATACACCATCGAGAACGTAAGTTCTGAATGGTGATAACGGCGATACGCTGGGTCTTTGGCAATGTAGTGAAGTGAGTCATGCATCCAGCCCATATTCCACTTAAAACCAAAGCCTAATCCGCCCGACGATACAGGCTTTGAAACGCCGGCAAAGGAAGTCGATTCTTCAGCAATAGTAATTGCCTCAGGAAATTTTTCATAAACGGCAGTATTCATCCATTGCAGCAAGCTAATCGCTTCATAATTATGGTTGCCACCATCTACGTTAGGCACCCATTCACCATCGTCACGTGAGTAATCTAAATACAGCATAGACGCAACTGCATCAACGCGAATACCGTCTACTTTAAACTTGTCGAACCAAAATAATGCGTTGGCAACCAATAACTGGCGAACGGTATCTTTGCCAAAATCATAAATGCACGAGTTCCAATCTGGATGCCAACCTTTACGTGGATCTTCATATTCATAGACATGCGTGCCATCAAATTGGGCAAGGCCGTGACCGTCTTCAGGGAAATGCGCCGGTACCCAGTCAACAATTACGCCAATATTATTCTGATGACAAGTGTCTACAAAAAACTTAAATTCGTCGGGCGTGCCAAAACGACTAGTAGGCGCAAACAAGCCTACAGGTTGATAACCCCATGAGCCATCAAAGGGAAATTCAGATACCGGCAACACTTCAATGTGGGTATAAGCCATTTCTTTTACATAGGCTATTAAATCGTGGGCAAGATCTTGGTAGCTAAGGTATGTTTTATTGCTGTCACTTGGACGTTTCCATGAGCCTAAATGCACTTCATATATGCTCATAGGAGATTGATAAGGGTCTTTTTTGGACTTATGCCACTTAGCATCTTTCCATTGGTAAGCATTGTGATCGTATACCACAGAGGAATGTGATGGATATTGATGCTGACTAAAGCCTAATGGGTCCGATTTATCTGGGAGTTGAACGCCATGCGTATCTTTTATCGAATATTTGTACAAGGCGCCAGGCACTAAATTTGGCATAAATAACACCCAATACCCCAAATCAGTTTTTTGCATAGGGTGTAGCTGCTTATCCCAATAGTTAAAATCCCCAATAAGGGATACTGCACTTGCATTAGGTGCAAATACGGCAAAGCGCACGCCATCCACTCCGTTATCTGAGCTGACTAATTGGGCGCCAGCTT
The DNA here is from genome assembly GCA_964195425.1 of Acidiferrobacterales bacterium. Taxonomy (GTDB): domain Bacteria; phylum Pseudomonadota; class Gammaproteobacteria; order Enterobacterales; family Alteromonadaceae; genus Glaciecola. The sequence goes on along the minus strand of CAXMOM010000013.1, from coordinate 134,380 downwards.
GCTGGTATAAGTTTTCTGGGGCATGGTCGATGAAATGCACTGCATTGTAGGCTACATCTGAAAATTGATAAGGGTCGGTATAAACATATTCACCGTCTTGAGTCTGCGCCACTACTTCGTAAAGTGTGTATTGGGCTTTTTTACCAGACAAGCTTACGGTAAAAAGCCCAGCCCCAGATTTATCTAATTCAGCGATTTTCTTATGATTTTGGGCATCTCGAATAAATAAAGCAGAAGCTTGCGGGAACCAAATGCTGACAAATGCTTTACTGCCTTCGCTTATCCAGCCTAATTGCGAAAATGGATGCGGACAGCGACCATCTAAAAGTTGTTGCTCAAAATGCATTTAAAAACCTCTTCATTGTGCTTGTCGCTCTACTGTTGGTTAGTATGTTGTTTCGATTAAACATAGCCAATCGAGATACCTAATCGACTTGACTACTGGCACCCTTGCGGCGTTCACTTAATTGCTTCGCAAGTGCTCTGACTTCAAGTTTTGTAAAAACATCTTCCAGATTCAGAGTGAGTTTACGACGCCAATTAGGATATTCACTGTAAGTACCCGGAATATTAACAGGTTTATCCATTTGCAACCAATCTTCTAGTTGCAAGCTAAGCAAGGCGCTTGAACCTGCTGCCATGTGGGTTTGCATGCCAGAATTGAGTTCGCTTGTCATACCTACGTGATGAACGTCGTCGCTGATTTCGCTAGAAATGGAGCCATGTCCATGCAAGCTATCTAGTATATGCTGCTTATTTTCATGGCGAATATCATACAAACCACTCAACATTTCAGGATCTGGGTATAAACCAACTTCTTTTCCTAAGGCTAAATCATCGCAGTGCCAATAACCGCTTAAGGTTGGCATATCGTGAGTGGTTAACGTTGCCATAGACTGTATTGGGTAATGTGAAGGGGAGAAGAATCCGCCGTCTTTTGCTTGTTCAAAAAAGAAGACTCTATACGAATACATGCCATTGGCCTGCAATTTATCACGGATCGAATCGGGGACCGTGCCCAAATCTTCACCTATTACCAAACTTTTATTACGAACGCTTTCTAGTGCCAAAATGGCAAGCAAATCATCTACCGGATAATTGACATATGCGCCTTCGGTTGCATCGTCATCTTTATGCACCCACCACAAACGCAATAAGGCCATAACATGGTCAATACGCAGCGCGCCAGACCCATGCATGTTTGAGGCAAACAAATCGATAATAGGTTGGTATTGTTGCTCAAGTAAAACGTTGGGGTCCATAGGAGGTAATCCCCATTTCTGACCTAAAGGTCCGAGTATATCTGGCGGCGCCCCAACACTTACATCAGTGCAATATAAGTCTTTATTTCCCCAAATTTCTGCACTACCGTCACTTACGCCCACCGCTAAGTCGCGGTATAAACCGATTTCCATACCTGCGTCGATGGAAGCATTGCTTGCTGCAGCAAATTGTTCGGCAGCTTTCCATTGCAAGAACACATAAAACTCAACCAGTTTCTTTTCTTTTTTCGCAAAATTTGCAACTTCGGGTAAATCTGCACTGCTATATTCTTGCGGGAATGCAGGCCATCCCCAACATTCTTTGCCTTCATTTTTTAAAGTGGTCTGTAATGCTTCAAAAATGGCTAAGGTTTGTAGGCTTGTCCCGCCCTCTTTGATAAAGGTTTTGAAGGCTTCATTCTGCGCTGTTTTTTTGCCTAGATATTTTTTCTTATATTCAGCAAATATTAACTCCAAAGCCTTGTGCTTAATCTCAGCTACACCTGAATAGTTAACAAAATCTGTTGCGCGAAGTTCATCTAATTTCTGCTCTATGGCGTTTTCTTGCATCCATTTTTGTACGCTCGATGATTCAAACCCTTCAATGCAGGTAGCATCAATGTATAAGGAGTTTAACCATCGGCGTGAGCTTGGCCCATAAGGACTGCAGATATCTGGATTTGCCGGATATAAAGCGTGGATCGGATTAAGGCCAATGAAATCAGCACCTAAAACAGCCGATTCCTTTACTAATGTGGTAAGGTCACTAAAATCGCCAATCCCCCAGTTACGCTCACTGCGCAAACAATAAAGCTGTACACTCAATCCCCATATTTTTTTGCCTTGTTCAATCGCGTCGGGAATAAAGCAACGGTTTGGTGCGACAATAAAACGGCTTCTTGCAACGATTTTCCGGCCCAGCAAAAGCTGCAAGTTGTGATAGCCAAGGGCTTTGTCTTTACCCATATAAATATCTTTTTGAACACTTTTTGGCAATTCGATTCCGTATTCTTGCCATTCCAAACCGTCGATTTCTTGAGATGCCAATAGCATCGTATCTACGGGGGCAAACTTGTACGTTACCGATTTACCCGATTCCAATACAAACTTTACACAATGTAGCTTGGCAGCGTTATCGATTGATGTGCGCATATGAATACGCAGGACATCGCCAATCCTTACAACTATGACAGGTGCCAATGGATTCAACCAGTATTCAGCGGCTTGGGCTTCAAGCTGTGCGGTAAGCATACTTTCATCATCTACCAAGTATCCCATGGCTTGCAGAAGCTTTTGCTGTGTTTCGCGTTTTATGGTCGCAGGTTTTCCCCATGCGTCTACAAAATTAGAGCCAATTCCTCTTTGCTTAATTAAATAGTCAACTAGCTGTGTCATTTTATAAAGTTCCTGGGTGGTATTTGCTCTCTTAAGGCGGGCTAAAACCCAATTCTCGAGAGCGAAAGTTAAATTTGTTACGTTATTGTGTTGCTATGGGCTCATTATTAATCAAGTTGACAGAATACTAAAGTGAATACGATTGCAAAAGCTATTTAGCACTTAACATATGTAATAAAACAACAGATGTTAATATTATTTTGCATTATTACTAAATATTGTGCATAATTTCGTAATTTAATTACAAAATGATTTAGAGGGCGTTATGACCATCAAACTAGGAATAAATGGCTTTGGCCGAATTGGCCGTTTAGTAATGCGTGCGGCTGCGGCACGTGACGACATAGAAGTAGTCGCTATAAATGATTTACTAGACATCGACTATATTGCTTACATGCTAAAATATGATTCAACTCATGGTCGTTTTGATGGCTCTGTTGAAGTAAAGGATGGAAATCTTGTTGTAAACGGTAAAACCGTGCGCGTAACAAGTGAACGCGACCCAGCCGATTTAGCGTGGAACGACGTAAGTGTTGATGTAGTAATTGAAGCAACCGGATTATTCTTAACCGAAGAAACCGGACAAAAACACATTGACGCCGGCGCCAAAAAGGTAGTTCTGTCTGCACCTAGTAAAGATCATACACCTATGTTTGTTATGGGCGTTAACCATAGCGAATACGCAGGTCAAACTATCGTTTCTAACGCATCTTGTACTACTAACTGCTTAGCCCCGATTGCAAAAGTACTCAACGATAATTTTGGTATTGTTGATGGCTTAATGACAACTGTACATGCCACAACAGCCACTCAAAAAACCGTAGATGGCCCGTCTCACAAAGACTGGCGCGGTGGCCGTGGCGCATTGCAAAACATTATTCCTTCATCAACCGGTGCTGCTAAAGCCGTAGGCAAAGTTATTCCTGCGCTCAATGGCAAGCTTACCGGCATGGCATTTCGCGTACCTACGGCCGATGTATCGGTAGTAGATTTAACCGTTAATTTGGCTAAGCCAGCAAGCTATGAAACTATTTGCGCAACAATGAAAGCTGCTGCACAAGGCGAGTTAAAGGGTATTTTGGGTTACACTGAAGATGCCGTAGTGTCTAATGATTTCATTGGCGATACTCATTCTTCAATTTTTGATGCCTCTGCAGGGATCGCACTAACCGACACCTTTGTAAAAATTGTGTCTTGGTACGACAATGAAATGGGTTACTCACATAGAGTGCTCGACCTAGTTGCACATATTTCAAAATAGTAGTGATAGCGTAAACTATACATTGCATAAAAAAGCGACCCTAGTCGCTTTTTTTATACTAAATTTTTACTATAGTTGGGTTTGCCGTAAAGAAAACGACATATTAAAATATTATAGAGCTTACAAAAAGCATTTCTAATTAATTTGGACATAACCATATGCAAAGTAACCCTAAGCATCAGGCAGACATGTTGAACGAGATCGAGTCAATCATTAGCGAAGCAAGCAGCGTAATTGTTCAGCATACGCAAGAACAAGGCTTATGCTTAGCAATAGAAAACCAATATGGTAGCGCAGTAATTAGTATGTTTGGTGGACATATTTTGTCGTATGTAAACAAGTCTGATAACAAAGAAAGATTATGGCTGAGTAAACTCGCTATTTTTGATGGTAAAACACCAATAAGAGGCGGCATTCCAATTTGTTGGCCGTGGTTCGGCAGCCATGCTACTCAGGATGATTATCCTAGTCATGGATATGCGCGTACTCAAATGTATGCATTAGTGCAAGTAGAAGAAACAAGTGACAGCAATAAGGTGATAAATACTAAAGTAACTCTAAGGCCTTTTAATACAAAACAATATGGTTATTCAAATATCGATATGAAACTGGTCGTGACCTTATCTGACACCCTTACCGTCGATATTATCACCATAAATAAAGGCGAGGAAACTGTTGCACTAACGCAAGCTTTGCATGCCTACTTTTTAGTCGACAATATTAGTCAAATTATACTCAAAGGTGCGAATACACTCTATGATGATAAGCTGACAAGCACCACCAATAATGACGCCCCGAACGAGTATAGATTTACCCAAGAGGTGGATAGAATCCATGCTTTTCAGCACGCCCACTACTCACGTAAACAAACGATAAAAATCATTAAATCTGGCGGCAGCGATTCCCCCGTTCAACCACACTCGACTATGCAAAGAATTGAACAAAGTGGCCATGATTCGACCGTTGTATGGAACCCATGGAAAGATAAGTCTAAAAGCATGAACGATATGGAAAACAATGGCTATAGAACAATGCTCTGTATAGAGGCTGCTAATACTGCAAATGCCGAGCACCCATTGTTACTGGTAGCTAATCAGATTCACAAGCTGTCACAAAAGATTTTTTAAACATCTTTTAAACATCTTTGAAGTCATATATGCAAAGATGTACCGCTAAGATACAAAAAACCCGACGGCTTATTGCAGTCGGGTTTTTTATTCAAACAAATATTACTCATGTGCTAAAACATGAGCCACCAAAAAGCGTTTATCCACTATTAAATGGATATTGCGAGTTTTGCTAACTCAGTTAGTATGTGCCACTGCTTGTTTTCAATCGCGTCGTTGGGAGCAACCCACGACCCGCCAACACAGCGCACATTTGGCAATGCTAGGTATTCTTTGTAGTTATCTGGGCCTATGCCGCCAGTAGGACAAAAAACGGTATTAGGAAAAGGACCTCCTATCGACTTAAGTGCTTTTACGCCGCCAGCGGCTTCTGCTGGGAAAAACTTAAGATGATCGTAACCGGCATCATTTGCTTTCATTAAATCAGAAATGTTTGATACACCAGGAATAAGCGGAATAGTGCCTTCACGTCCAGCGGCTAACAAATCAGCGGTTAAGCCAGGGCTAATAGCAAACTTAGCGCCTGCATCAGTAACGGCTTTTAATTGCTCTCTGTTAGTTACGGTACCCGCACCAATGTAAGCCTCTGGCAGTTCTTTAGCAATAATTTCTATGACGGCTAGTGCAGCTTGCGTACGCAAAGTTACTTCAAGTACATTTATACCACCTTCCAAAAGAGCTCTGGCAATAGGTAAGGCATCTTCTACTTTTTCTATCACAAGTACAGGTACCACGGGTCCCTGACTAAATACATCCGCTGAGGTGATTGTCCAATTATTCATCATCATTCGTTCTCTGAGTGTGTTGTGTAAGATAAGCCAAAGCTCCTAACAAGCCATGGTCTGGTTCTTTTATTAAATAAGTCGGGATTTCTTGGACATATTGACCAAACTCCCCTTTCGCCTCAAATCTCTCCCTAAACTCACTTTTTAAGAAGTAATCACCTAAGTGACTAGTCACTCCACCGCCGATGAATATACCGCCGGTAGTGCAAAGGTTTAACGCTAAATTACCGGCAAAACTGCCCATTACACGGCAAAATTGTTTTATAGCTAAGGCCGCCATATCGTCGCAATTATCTAAACCTGCGGCGGTAACTTGCGACGGGTCTTTAAGGGCAATTTTTTGACCATGATGCAAACAAAGGGCCGTATAAATATTGACAATACCACGACCAGATAATACTTCTTCGGCAGACGCGCGGCCGAATTTTTGTTGCAAATATTGCCAAATAATTATGTCGGTGTCGTCAGTAGGTGCAAAATCGATGTGACCGCCCTCACCATCAAGTGTTTTCCAACCGCTAGTTGTCCACGTTAAGTGCTCTACGCCCAAACCCGTTCCCGGACCAAATACTGCAATGTTGCCATGCTCTTTAGCGCTACCACCGCCAACTTGTATCACTTGGTTGTGATTCAAGGTGGGAAGTGAATGCGCTACGGCAGTAAAATCGTTGATTACATATAAGTTATCGAGGTCTAACTGTGCTTTGAGGGCGGTTTTTGAAAACACCCACGAATGGTTTGTCATTTTCACCATGTCGTTATTGACCGGACAAGCAATAGCGATGCAACCGGAGCTAAAATGAGCGTCTATATTATTTCTTTGAAAATGCAAAATAGCATCGCCGATGGTTTCAAAATCGACGCACAGGTACTTTTCTATTTTAGCTATTCTGCCATTTTCTAATAGCGCTAATCTTATATTAGTGCCGCCCACATCGGCGACAAAACGTTGAGACACTTTAGAGTGACCCTGAATCGAGACGGTCTTGCTCAACAAACAAAGAACAAGCGCCTTCTTCTGCGCCGGTTAGCGTTGAACGCATTCCCGCAAAGAATTCTCGGCCCATGCCTTGGTGGCTTAGCGTTAAATCTATAGTCGCTTGTGCACGTGCAGCTAAGTCAGCGTCGCTAACATGCAGCGTAAGCTCACCGGTGAGCGTGTCAATTTCTATGATGTCGCCGGTATTTACCTTACCAATAAGACCGCCTTTAAATGCTTCTGGCGTTAAATGAATAGCCGCTGGAACCTTACCAGACGCTCCCGACATTCTACCATCAGTCACCAACGCTACTTTGAATCCTCTGTCTTGCAGTACACCTAGAGGAGGCGTTAATCTATGCAATTCAGGCATACCAAGCGCGGCGGGACCTTGAAAACGAACAACAACAATACAGTCTTTATCAAGATCTCCCGATTGGAATGCAGCGTCTAAAGCATATTGGTCTTCAAATACAATGGCTGGTGCTTTCATTTTGCAGTGTGGTTCACGTAGTGCTGATGTTTTCATTACCGCACGGCCTAAATTACCCGACAGCACTGACAAACCGCCATCTGGTTGAAACGGCTTGTTAATATCGGCAACGACTTCTTTGTCGAAGGACTCAGCAACACCATCGACCCACATAAGCTCGCCATCTATCATGCGCGGCTCTTGTGTATATCGCTCAAGGCCAAAACCACATATTGTGTTTACATCGTTGTGCAACAAGCCTTTATCTAGTAATTGCTTAAACAATAACGACATACCGCCTGCTGCAGTGAAGTGATTTATATCAGCTGAGCCGTTTGGATATATGCGAGTAATTAAAGGTGTTGCCTTTGATAAATCAGCAAAATCGTCCCAATTTACAATAAGGCCAGCGGCTCGCGCTACAGCGACTAAATGCATAGTGTGGTTTGTAGAGCCTCCAGTGGCCAATAAGCCAACAATACCGTTAACCATCGACTTTGCGTCTACTATATGACCAATGGGCATGTAGTTGTCACCCAAATCGGTTAATCGCGTAACTTGTCTTGCGGCAGCATTGGTTAATGCTTCTCTTAATTCAGTACCCGGATTCACAAATGAAGAGCCCGGCAAATGAAGCCCCATGACTTCAACCACTAATTGATTACTATTTGCTGTGCCATAAAAGGTACAGGTGCCAGCGGAATGGTATGACTGAGATTCAGCGTCGAGAAGCTCCTCGCGGCCTACTTTACCTTGGGCAAACTCTTGTCTAATACGTGCTTTTTCTTTATTCGGCAAACCAGATGGCATTGGGCCAGCGGGCACAAAAATGGTCGGTAAATGGCCAAAACTCAAGCCCGCTAATAACAAGCCAGGTACAATTTTATCGCAAATACCCAGCATTAACGCGCCATCAAACATATTGTGTGACAAACCAATGGCTGCTCCCATTGCGATGTTATCGCGGCTCATTAAGCTTAATTCCATGCCTGGATTGCCCTGAGTCACCCCATCGCACATAGCGGGGACGCCGCCGGCAAATTGCGCCACACTGCCAACTTCTGAAATAGCTTTCTTTAACTTTTGCGGATAGTCTTCATAGGGTTGGTGGGCACTAAGCATATCGTTGTATGACGATACAATGGCAATGTTAGCTTTGACCATGCTGCGCAGATCGGCTTTATCTTCTTTACCACACGCTGCAAAACCATGTGCAAGGTTGCCACAAGAAAGCTCACCTCGAAGCGGCCCTTGCTTACGTGCTCGTTCAATTTTTGCCAAATAGGCGGCTCTGGAGACTTTACTGCGAGCAATAATCCGGTCCGTTACTTCTTGTATAATAGTATTCATATGAAATCCTTACGGTGCCCACATCAAATTCACAGTAGCGCGGTTGCACACTGCTTTGATGGGCTTTTCTAATTCGGTAAAGTTTGCTAAGGCGTCTTCTAATACCGCTTTTTTCTTAGGGCCTGTTAAGTGTAAAAACACTTTTTTTGCACTGATGATTTTAGCCAGCGACATTGACATACGCTGATGCGGCGCGGAAGTCGGCTGCGTAGCGATGACACTTAACTCACGGCTTAAGTTAAGACCTTCACTTAATTGGCTACTGCATGGAAAAAGTGATGCGGTGTGACCGTCTTCACCCATACCCAAAATAACAACATCGAAGTTTTCATCCATATTATCAATACGTTGACTTATTTCAGACTCGGCATCTTCTGCATTCGCTTGACGGGTCGTTAAACTAACGAAAGTCGCTGCCGATGCTTTGTTTTGCAACAAATTTTCGCGCACCAATTTTTCATTACTGTCTGCGTGGTTTGCATCTACCCATCTTTCGTCGGCTAAAGTTACGACAACTTTATCCCATTCAAAAGCTGTTTCAGACAAAGCCACAAATAGTGGCTTAGGTGTTGACCCTCCGCTTACTACCAGTGAAGCTTGCCCTTTTGCTGCAATAGCCTTTCTGAGTGAGTTAATTATTTGCTTTGCAAATGCCTTATTTAACGCATCCGGTGTAGTGAATCGATGTAAAACTAACGCCATAAATAAGCCTACTTCTTCTTTTTCTTTATTTTAGTTTCATACCAGCTACGCTCTTCACGTGCTAGCAGACCTATAGAGGAAACAGGTCCCCATGTACCCGCTTGATAAGGCTCTGGCTGTTCGTTGCTACTATTCCAAGCAGACATAATAGAATCGACCCAACTCCATGCTTGTTCAACTTCATCACGCCTCACGAATAAGGCTTGGTTTCCTATCATTACTTCAAGTAGTAGCTTTTCATATGCATCTGCAATTCGGTGTTCACCAAACTCGTCAGAGAAACTCAAATCAAGTTTACTTTTCTGCAAATCCATTGACCCAGTACTAGTCAGTCCTGGCACTTTATTCATCACTGTTACTTCAACGCCTTCTTCGGGTTGGAGTCTTATAACCAACTTGTTTGCAGGCAGATTCGCAAAACTATCACTAAATAAATTGTGTGGCTGACGTTTAAAATAAATGACTATCTCACTGGTTTTAGCGGGTAATCGCTTTCCAGTACGTAAGTAGAAAGGAACGCCTGCCCAGCGCCAGTTATCTATTTCAGCTTTTATCGCGACGAAAGTTTCAGTGGTGCTTTTTTCATTTGCGTCGGGCTCTTCTAAATAACCGGGCACTTCTTGCCCTTCAACAAAGCCTGTACTATATTGGCCGCGAACCGTTTTTTGACTGACGTTACTTGCATCTATAGTGCGCAGTGCTTTTAAAACCTTGAGTTTTTCATCGCGAATGCTGTCGGCATCCAAAGTAGTAGGCGGCTCCATAGCAACCAGCGAAAGAATTTGAAGTAAGTGGTTTTGCACCATATCGCGCATTTGGCCAGCACCGTCAAAATATCCCCAACGACCTTCAATTCCCACTGACTCTGACACGCTAATTTGCACGTGATCAATACAGTTATGGTCCCAGTTTGTGGCAAAAATAGAGTTTGCGAATCGCAGCGCTATTAGATTAAGAACCGTTTCTTTACCTAAATAATGGTCTATACGATAAATTTGTCGTTCTGTGAAAAACTCAGCCACTTGATTATTAATCACTTCTGACGATTTAAAATCGTGTCCAATGGGTTTTTCAAGCACCACTCGTACACTGTCGTCTATAATACCTGCCAAATCCATGCCTGTGCATATATCGCCAAATAAGGACGGCGATGTTGCAAAATAACAGACCATTACTCTTTTAGAATCGACATGTTCACAGAGATTTTTGTAGTCTGAAGTATCGGTTAAATTAACGGTAACAAAATCAAGCCTTTCTACAAAACGCTTCCATGTGTCTTCGCAGATTTCTTCGCCTAAGAACTTAATGAAATTTTCGCGGACTTTTTCAACATATTCACTAACGCTAATATCTTGTCTTGCTACACCAATAATTTTTGAGCTTTCGTGTAATAAGTTAGCTTTATCAAGCTGATATAACGAAGGAAGTAGTTTGCGCCTAGCCAAGTCGCCTAGGGTACCGAACAAGACAAAGTCTGTCGGGTCATATTTTTTTTCTAAAACCATTATTGGCCTCAAATAATGTACGCACTGTGTAAAAAATTCACAATGCATTAATTTACAGTGATATTGGTTATAGTAGACTACAAATGTAGTAAAATTACAAATAATTTTACATATTTAACAATTATGACCATTTCATCAAAAGGTGTCGAGTATCATATAAATCAGTATCAAAAAATGAACGTTATAACCTATAATATCAATACTTTAAGTGAAAACAATAAATGATAACAGACACCTCATTAAGGACAAAAACCAACCTTAAAAAGATAAACGGTTAAGTAAACTTTCAGTTTTTTGGTCAAAAAGTTACAACAAATATGACAAAACTAGAAATTAGCTCTATCATACCTAACATTATTCACTTAATACCTGATGCAAAATGATGAACGTACTAGAAAAAATATCGCGGGACATGTCTGAGTTTAGTAAGTCCGAGAAAAAGGTAGCAGAAGTTATTCTGGCTAATCCGCAGTCAGCCATTCATTCTAGTATCGCTACTCTGGCTAAGCTATCAAATGTAAGTGAACCTACGGTGAATCGCTTTTGTAGACGACTAGACACCAAAGGCTACCCAGATTTCAAACTACACTTAGCGCAAAGTTTAGCCAACGGCACACCTTACGTAAACAGACACGTCGATGAGTTTGATGGCCCAACTGAATACACTAACAAAATTTTTGAATCTACAATGGCCTCGCTTGAAGTGGCGCGTCAATCAATAGATATTGCCATGATAAACCGAGTGGTAGACTTACTTACGCAAGCTAAAAAAATATCCTTTTTTGGACTAGGCGCGTCTTCTTCTGTTGCCCATGATGCCGTTAACAAGTTTTTCCGGTTTAATGTCCCTGTTATTTATTTTGAAGATATTTTAATGCAGCGAATGAGTTGTATGAACAGCAGTGAAGGCGACGTAGTCATTTTCATATCTCACACAGGGCGAACGAAAAGTTTAGTGGATGTAGCACAAATAGCACGTGCAAACGACGCTACAGTCATCGGCATTACGAGTGCAGATACCCCTTTAGCCAAAGAATGTAACTATGTGCTGTCTTTAGAAGTGCCCGAAGATACCGATTTATATATGCCAATGGCTTCACGCATCGCTCAGTTAACCTTAATTGACGTGCTCGCAACCGGCTTTACTTTGCGCAGAGGCAACAAGTTTAGAGAAAATTTGAAACGGGTCAAAGACACGTTGAGAGGTTCTCGATATGGAAAAGATAACGCTTAAAGAGTTAACTTGAAGAGCTAACGCCAAGATTGTATTTACACAATACGACTAATCATCAATATTTATTTATGTGCAACATCATTAAAAAAAAACCAATAGAGAGTAAAAGTAATGTCTCGAAGAACTAAAATTTTGGCGACTCTTGGGCCGGCAACCGACACCACCGAAATGATTGAAGCCATTGTTAAAGCTGGTACTAATGTAGTGCGAATGAATTTCTCACACGGCAGCGCACAAGATCATATCGAGCGAGCTCAACGGGTACGTGAGGTAGCAAAAAAATTGGGCGTTTATGTGGGCATTTTAGGTGATTTACAAGGCCCTAAAATCCGTGTGTCGCGCTTTGTAAATGATTCGGTCATATTAACAATGGGCCAAGAATTTGTCCTAGACGCAGAATTAGGCAAACTTGATGGCACCCAGAGCGCCGTTGGCATAGATTACAAAGCCTTGCCCGATGATGTCGAAGAAGACGATATTCTGCTGCTTGATGATGGCCGTATTCAACTAAAAGTTATTTCGGTTGAAGGTAGAAAAGTTAACACCATAGTAACCGTTGCAGGCAAGCTATCAAACAACAAAGGTATTAATAGACTTGGCGGCGGATTATCTGCTGAAGCACTGACAGAGAAAGACAAAGAAGATATAAAAACAGCCGCTATAATGGAAGTTGACTATTTAGCTATTTCCTTTCCACGCTCTGGCGCAGATCTAGACTATGCTCGCAGCCTAGCGGAAGCAGCCGGTTGCTACGCAAAAATATGTGCGAAAGTTGAACGCGCAGAAACTGTAGCCACAGATGAAGCGATAGACGACATTATTAGCGCGTCAGACGCAGTAATGGTTGCTCGCGGCGACTTAGGCGTAGAAATTGGTGATGCTGAATTAGTAGGGGTACAGAAAAAACTTATTGCACGCTCTCGTCAGCTTAATAAAATCGTTATTACCGCCACACAAATGATGGAGTCGATGATAGAGAGTCCAATGCCTACTCGAGCTGAGGTAATGGACGTAGCCAACGCAGTATTGGACGGAACCGATGCGGTAATGTTGTCGGCTGAAACAGCAGCGGGTAAGTTTCCAGTAGAGACTGTGGAAGCAATGGCCAGAGTATGCGAAGGCGCAGAAACACACTCAAGCGTTAAAAGTTCTAAACATAGAATTGACGAAAACTTTAGTGATGTAAGTGAAACAGTAGCAATGTCTGCGGTTTACGCCGCAAACCATCTGCCAAGCATTAAAGCAATTGTAGGCTTAACAGAGAGTGGAACAACACCTAGGCTTATGTCGAGAATTACCACGGGATTGCCCATTATTGCAATGTCTCGCCACATCACCACACTCAATATAATGTCGTTGTTCCGCGGTGTGACGCCAGTATATTTTGATTCTACTGATTGTCTGCCGGGTTATTTAACGCGTGAGGTAGTAGTGGCGCTAAGAGAGAACAATATTTTAAACGTAGGTGATAAGTTCATACTAACCTACGGCGATCAAATGGAAACTACTGGTGCTACTAACGTATGTAAAGTAGTGACTGTTTCGTAAAACGTTTAGGTAAATTATGCATAATAAATTAGCTTCATGTAAAAATGCACGAAGATAATAAACACTTAAAACTTGCCTCTACCAAACATGCCTATCAATTATTGATAGGCATGTATCAAACAAAATAATTATCTTTTTTATAGCATCTTCGTATATCTTTTAACGTAATTGTAAATTCTAACAATACTTTAAAGGAAGAATACTATGAGCGATCACCCGCAATACGACATAATTGTTTTCGGTAGCACTGGCTTTACCGGCCGCTTAGTGGCTGAATACTTACAAAACACATACGGCGCAAATGCTAGTGAGAAAGTATCTTGGGCCATGGCTGGCCGTAGCCAAGAGAAACTCGAACTCGTTCGTGACGAAATGCAAATAAGTAAAGACATCGACCTTATCGTTGCCGACAGCGACAGCGAAGAAAGCATGCAGTCTTTAGTTAAGCAAACAAAAGTCGTATTAACAACGGTTGGTCCTTATCAAATATACGGCGAGAAGTTGTTAAAAGCTTGCGTTGATTCAGGCACCGGGTACGTCGATTTATGCGGTGAGCCTGCTTGGATGCATCAAATGATTGCGAAGTATCAAAGCACGGCTAATGAAACAGGTGCCGTTATTGTATTTTCGTGTGGTTTTGATTCAATACCATTTGATTTGGGTGTTTATCACTTACAACAACATGTAAAACAAGCAGCAGGCAGCGCCCTTAGCTATGTGAAGGGGCGTGTAAGGAAAATGCAGGGGACTTTTTCTGGTGGCACTGCATATAGTTTACAAGCAACAATGGTAGCTGCCAAGCAAGATAAAAGAATAATGCAAGCGCTTATTAACCCTTATTCATTAGCGACATCTGAAGTATTGACCCAACAACCCCGAGGCGACAAACCTTACTTTGACGAATCACTGCAGTCGTGGGCAGCCCCTTTTATAATGGCGGCTATTAATACTAAAAATGTTCACCGCTCAAATTATTTATTGAACTATGAATACGGTAAAGCATTTAAGTACGATGAAATGATGCTTACCGGTCCTGGGGACAAAGGCGAAGCGATTGCAAACCATGTCGCAAACGATAAATCATTAGGTGACAAAAACGGTCCTAAGCCCGGTGAGGGACCAAGTAAAGAAGAACGTGAGAATGGCTTTTATGACGTGCTATTTACAGGCCAGCATGAAAATGGTGAAACTTATAGTACTAGCGTTGCTGGACACTTGGACCCAGGCTACGGCTCAACCTCTCGCATGATTACAGAAAGTGCAATCTGCTTGGGTCACCTTCAAGATGGTTTAACAGGTGGTTTTTATACCAGTGCACCAGCCTTAGGAAATGCACTCATTGAAAGACTAGAAAAAAATGCAGGTTTAGTATTTAAGGTTGAAGCTTAAAGTTTCTTGAACCTATGCTAGTTTGAGCTAGCGGGAAAGTATTGTCCTCAGAAAATGCTGAGCAAACTACACGTAGCTTGTTCAGCATTACATAAAATAACTTAGGCAGTATTAACATAATCACAGACGGTCAAATTCAAATAGATAAGCTAGAACCTTACAAAGACTATCAGTCAAAAACCGCAAAATATTTTGCTTATCGTTAATTCCAAGTTTCCACAAAGTCAGCAGTATCTCTTGGTTTACGAGGCATCACATTTAATGGTGTAGAGCCTAAATACAAGAATCCCAAAATTTCGTCCTCTTCTTTACATTTCATAGCCTTTTTAACATCATTATTTTGCGCATACCAACCAGTACGCCAGATACCTTGAAAGCCCTGCGCAATAGCAGCCATTTGCATAGCTTGCACCGCGCACGCAGTAGAGGCAATTTGCTCTACTCTAGGTACTTTTTCATCATGGGTATAATTACAAATTGCCACAATTACCATAGGTGCGCGCATTGGTAATTGAGGGGCTCGCTCAATAGATTCTGGCCCAGCACCTTTATTTACTGCAGCTTGCTCAAAAATACCGCCTAATTTATTTAAGCCATCGTCAGTACAAACAATAAACCGCCAAGGTGCCAAACATTTATGGTCGGGTGCACACAAACCAGCTTGAATGATATTACTTAGGGATTCACCGTGTGGTGCTGGAACTTGAAGCCGCGGCTGTGAGCGTCTGTTAAGTAATAGTTCTAGTGCTTGCATAAGGTTTCCTTAAAAAATAATGCTTATAATAATGGCGATAATTAGCCCTGCCAACTTTGCAATAGCATGCCTGTTTTGATTACATATAGGCGAATACAGAACGACAGAGTATAGAATTACGAATATTACTACAAAATAGTTTTTATAAGCGAATACATAAATCAAACTAAAACATTACAAAAGACTTTACACAAAGTGCCGATAACAAGTAGCAAACCAAGGACAAGGAACCTTTTTAAAATGGCACGAGCATTACACAATATAATGCGTAAACACCAAGGCAAGGTAAAACATTCAGTTCGCAAGGGAGCATTACTGATGGCTCTGGCAAGCAATGACCATAAATCTATTGCCGCTTTACTCAAAAACTGGATACATCTTGCCTGCCCAAATAGAGAGGCCAAATCACCCAAATCACCCAAATCAAGATAAATAAGTGTCGAAAAAGGGTGTAATGGTATTTTATCAATACAAGTAGTAACAACTTATTACAATTTAACACTGTGTACTTATGTTGGTTTTAGTAAACTACGCAGTAATAGAATAAAAAAGGTAAATAGTAATGTCAGGAAAAAGTAGTTTTACCAAGTCATTGTTTTTAGGAATTTGGAATGGTCTCAACTTCGGCCGCCGTTTGCTGCTGAACATCTTATTTTTAATTATCATTATTGCCGTTGTAATTGGCATATCTAATTCTGGTTCACAAACGCCTAAAGTCGCTCAAAGCAGTGCCCTTATATTGAATCTCACAGGCAATATAGTGATTCAAAAGACATGGGTAGATCCGGCCAAAGTATTTATTTCACAAGCAATTGGTGAAGGGCAAGATGATCCAGAAATATTACTTCGCGACCTCATAAATGTCATCGAAAACGCCGCAGAAGATAAACGCATTGATGCGATAGTCTTAGAGCTTGATGGTTTTGGCGGCGGCGGTATGGATAAGCTAAAAGAAGTAGGCGAAGCACTACAAGCCTTTAAAACATCGGGCAAGCCTATTTATGCCATAGGCGACTATTTTGGTCGTTCACAATATTATCTGGCGAGTCATGCTGACAACGTATATGTGCACCCTATGGGTGCCTTACTTATGGAAGGCTACACTCGCTATGGCACATACTTTGCCGAAGCATTAGAGAAGCTTAAAGTTTCGACTCATGTATTTAAAGTCGGTAAATTCAAGTCAGCAGTAGAACCCTATTTACGCAATGACATGTCACCTGAAGCAAAAATAGCAAATGAAGCTTGGCTCAACGAACTGTGGAGCATGTTTAAAACAGATGTCGCCGGAACACGTGGTTTTGATGAACAAAATTTCGATGAAACCTTCACTGACCTACTTACCAAGTTTACTGCAGTTGAAGGCGACTTCGCGCAGTATGCGCTGTCTAACAATTGGGTTGACGGCTTGAGAACACGGGCTGAATTTCGCAGTGAAATGGTTGAACTTTTAGGCCTAGCCGAAGAGGGAGAAACATTTAATCAAGTGTCTTACCGGTCATATTTAAAAATGCTCAAACCTATATTCCCCACCTCCAATCAAGGAAGCGGTGACAAAATAGCGGTTGTTGTTGCGAAAGGTACTATTTTAGATGGTAAACAAGACCCAGGCGCTATTGGCGGCGACAGCACCGCTAAATTATTGCGTAAAGCCCGTAACGACGACACTGTAAAAGCGGTTGTATTACAAGTAGATTCTGGCGGCGGAAGTGCATTTGCATCTGAAGTTATTCGTCAAGAAGTTGAATTACTAAAGGCTGCCGGTAAACCTGTAATTGCCTCGATGAGTAGTGTTGCAGCGTCGGGCGGCTATTGGATTTCAGTAAGTACCGATAGAATTTTTGCAGAACCCAGCACAATAACTGGTTCAATTGGAATTTTTGGTATGCTAGCCACCTTTGAGAATTCTTTTAATTACCTAGGTGTTAATAGTGACGGCGTATCAACCAATGAACTAGTTGGAATGGCACCAAATCGTCCATTGGCTGAAGGATATAAGTCTTTGTTACAAATGAATATTGAACGTGGATATAAGCGTTTTATTTCATTGGTCGCGCAAGAGCGCGGTATGACACTAGAAGAAGTAGACAACGTGGCACAAGGTCGTGTTTGGGTCGGCAGCCAAGCATTAGAACTTGGTTTAGTAGACGAACTCGGTGGCCTTGAAGAAGCTGTTGCCTATGCTGCTAAAATGGCTGAGTTGGAAGACTTCAAACAGATTTATATTGAACGTGAATTAACTGAAGACGAAAAAATGTGGGCAAACTTACTTAATAATGCAAGCTCGCTTATGTCAGGCTTAAATATTAATTATACACCTAGCCCATTAATGAACTTGGTTAAAGAAGTAGATGCGCAAACTGCATTTATAACTAAGCTAAACGACCCAATGGCAGCTTATGTACTTTGCATAGAATGTACAATGATTGACTAATATTTATATTGATTAAAATGCCTTAAGAGCCTATTTTATATAGGCTCTTTTTTTTAGCCTAAATAATAATAGTAATAATGAACCTATCCACTACTTTACAAAAAGAAGCGCAAACTCGGCTAAATTTACTTTTCGACTCTGCGATAAAAAAATCGGCGGTAAATGAATTTGCTGGATTGTTTAGGCAGCCCAGTTTAGCTTACAACCAAAGAGGGAGGATAGCGGCAAGCGCCCTGCTTCAAAAAAACATTATAAAAATCAACCCTACTTTATATTCGCAAAACACCGAGTACTTCATATCCCATATTATTGCCCATGAATTGGCGCACATTATGGTTTATCAGTTATATGGATTAGGGGTAAAGCCCCATGGTATTGAATGGCAAAAAGTTATGTTAGCGGTATTTGATTTAGCACCTAAGGTAACTCATACCTTAGATGTAAGTGCAGTTACTATGCGCCAGATAACCTACGAATGTGCATGTCAACAAGTACCGTTATCGTTGACCAGACACAACAAAGTGCTAAATAAAAAGCAGTCTTATATCTGCAGAAAATGTAATACAACATTAACCCAGGTAGCCTAAGTGACAATGAGTGCTTTAATGCCGCGGTTTTTTTTGGCTGTTGAAGCAATTTGATGCGCTTGATGTTTGCTTCTCTATGCTGGGGTTATCAGCGCTTTCTATTAGGGTTTTGTTTTGGGGAGCAGACTAATAAACGCTTAAAACAAACTTTTGGTAAAGGCCTTATCAAGCTCTTTAAAGGCTGTGCGTAGCAATACTGCTAATTCTTTAAACGTAGGTTTAAAGCTTTGACGTTGCAATTGACACCCCTGTTGCTGCATTTTTGCATAAATATCTTTATACCAACTGCATATTTGAGGTGGCAACTCCTGCTCGCTTCTATGCCCCAACCATAATATACCTTGGAGCGGTAAACTCAGAAAAAAGATGCCCATAGTAATTGCTTGAGGCAACACCTCAGAACCCAAATACTGCAACTGCATGGCAACCACAATTACCGCAATAGCAGGCATAACTTTCATCGAAAATTTAGTGGCTGCAATAATCCTGCATTCAGGGAATAACGCATATAGCTGCTTTTGCATAGGCCAAATACGCATATACTCTTGGCCAGATTTCAAATATGAAACAATTGTATTCATCGTTTAATAATCAATAATGTTGTTTTGTATACCCTCTAATATTAGCATAAAAAACGTGGTTTACGGTAATCTTAAAGAATTAGCATTTGCCACTGTATAAATATTGCTACGTAAAGAAAGGTTAAAAAGCGACGCCAATTAATAAACACATTAATTGTTTAGTATAGTAGAATTGAGTATAAGAAATTACATTGAATTTATGGTCATCGCCCGTATATAAAGATGTATAAAATGGAAAGAATTAACTTGGAGAAATCAATGGCTACAACTAGACACGTGCCCTTACTCATTTTGGGTTCAGGTCCAGCCGGATATACTGCGGCGGTATACGCAGCACGCGCCAACCTTAAGCCTGTATTAATTACTGGCAGTCAACAAGGCGGACAGCTAACCACCACTACTGAAGTGGAAAATTGGCCAGGTGACGCAAACGATCTTACAGGTCCCGACCTTATGGTACGTATGCAAGAGCACGCTGAAAAATTCGACACAGAAATTATCATAGATCACATAGTCAAAACAGATTTAAGTAAACGTCCCTATAAACTTATTGGCGAAAATGCTGAATATACCTGCGATGCACTTATCATATGCACCGGCGCGTCAGCTAAGTATTTAGGGTTGCCCAGCGAACAAGCCTTTATGGGTCGTGGTGTAAGCGCCTGTGCAACATGCGACGGATTTTTCTATCGCAACCAAAAAGTTGTGGTTATTGGTGGCGGAAACACCGCTGTAGAAGAAGCGCTATATTTATCAAACATAGCCTCAGAGGTTCATGTTGTGCATAGACGCGACACCTTCAGAAGTGAAAAAATATTAGTATCGCGCCTGTTAGACAAAGTCGAAAACGGCAACGTAACCTTGCATTTAAACAAAACCTTAGAGGAAGTTGTTGGTGATAACTCGGGCGTAACAGGAATTACCATTAAGGATAATAAAGCAGATGCAATTAGTAGTGTTGAAGCAATGGGCGTTTTCATCGCTATTGGTCATTCACCCAACACCGGAATCTTTGAAGGTGAGTTAGACATGAAAGACGGTTACATAATCGTGAATAGTGGTTTGCATGGCAATGCTACTCAAACCAGTGTGCCGGGTGTATTTGCAGCAGGCGATGTGAGTGACCATATATACCGTCAAGCAATCACGTCTGCGGGCACGGGTTGTATGGCTGCTCTTGATGCAGAGAAATACTTGGACGCACTTGAAAAGTAAGATTATTAAGCGGTTTGTGAAAGGAGATGTACATGATTGAGTTGTTTAAACTCAACCACACTCTTTCCTTTCCTTCGGTGAATTTTGCACTTGAAGAACCAAACGGCTTACTTGCCTTTGGTGGTGACCTCTCACCAGCAAGGTTAGTAGCCGCGTATAAACAAGGGATTTTCCCTTGGTATAACGCTGAAGAACCAATTTTATGGTGGTCACCTACACCGCGTGCAATTATTCACGCCGACCAATTTAATGCCAATAAAACGCTAAAAAAAAGTATCCGGAAATATGGCTATAAAGCGAGTTTAAATGCTCGATTTAACGAGGTTATTGAACAATGTTCAAGCGTAGCTCGTCGCGATCCACATGCTATTGTAGAAGATGAAGTTCCCACCCATACCAATACATGGATAAGCAATGACATGCTAAATGCATACAAAAAATTGCATTTACAGGGGTATGCGCATTCAGTTGAAATAACCAACCACGAAGGCGATTTAGTAGGCGGGCTATATGGCGTTGTGGTAAGCGGCATTTTTTGTGGAGAGTCCATGTTTCACTTACAAACAGATGCCAGTAAAGCAGCCTTTTTAGCACTGTCTTTGCATATGCGAGCGCATAATATGTCTATAATTGATTGCCAATTAGTAAACCCACATTTAGAGCGATTAGGTTGTATCGCAATACAACGCAATGAATTTTTAAGCTTACTTAAAGATCATCAAACGCTTGTAGATTGTTGGCAGCCACAAAATTTATCGTTAGTATGATGGTATAGAACACCTTAATGGTAAATTTATGCTAGCCAAAAACTTACTTATCATCATGAGTTCTTCTCTGTGAAGTTTGGCGTAACCCAAGCTTTTAAATGCAATTACCTTGCTGACTCGGAAGAACAACTACTTGTATGTATGGAAGAGGTAGAGACCCTTTCAGAACATTATCCCTTGTTGATTCAAGCGGGATTTAGGCGCAGCGGAGAGCAACTTTACCGACCACATTGCAAAGCATGTAACGCATGCGAGTCGCTGAGGGTTGTCGCTAACAATTTTACTCCTAGTAAAAGCCAAAAACGCGTTTTAAGCAAAAACACAAACATCTCAATTAAGGTGCGTGAAGGTGAACGCGACGATTATTACCCCCTATACGAAAAGTATATTAGCGTTGCCCATAAAGATGGTGCAATGTTTCCTGCCACGTACGATCAATATCGTAATTTCATACACTGCCATTGGCAATCACCAATATTTATAGAAGGAAGAATAGACGGCAAACTAATAGGCGTCGCGGTTACAGACAAAGTAAAAACCGGTTTATCTGCTTTGTACACTTTTTTCGACCCTAGCTTAAACAAACAATCTTTAGGGACATATTTTATTTTGCAGCAAATTAAATTGTGCCAACAGCAAGAATTGGAATACTTATACCTAGGTTATCAAATAGATGAATGCAGTAAAATGAACTATAAAACCAAGTTTTATCCACATCAGCGGTATCAGCAAAACAAATGGGTTCTTAATGAAAATAAATTATCCGTAGCAACATCGCCAAGTCTTACTAACACGAAATAAAACGCCGCTAAAGCATATATATTTAGCGTCAATTAGCACAGGAAAAACTTTACTATCATGCGGTTTTCGCGTATCGTTCGCGCGTTCATATTTACGCAAGTACGTATACAAATACTTGGATTGGTAATTACGCAAGTAAAAATCTATCCATAACCTGCTTAATAATGGCAGAAATAGCAAATTTACTATAAACCGAGGTTACCCACTTAGATGGCAAAAGAAGATTGTATTGAAATGGAAGGAACCGTGCAAGACACACTTCCTAACACCATGTTTCGCGTAGAGTTAGAAAATGGACACGTTGTTACCGCGCACATTTCTGGAAAAATGCGCAAGAACTATATCCGTATTCTTACTGGAGACAAGGTAACCGTCGAAATGACGCCTTACGACCTTAGTAAAGGCCGCATTATATACCGTGCTCGTTAGTATTTGAGTGTTCGCTGCCCAGCTGAGGTAGTCCACTTGAGATAAGCCTAATATTCAAAAACGGCTTTAAAAAATTCAAAAAAACGCTGTCATTACGACAGCGTTTTTTGGTTTGAGAATGAAGAAGTATTACACTTCTTCGCTCTTAGCACTTTCAATTGTTTTATAAGTAAACGTAAGCTTTTTGTTTTTCAGCCCTACTTTCACCTCACCACCATTTGCCAATGTGCCAAATAATAATTCAGATGCTAGTTCACGCTTTAACTCTTCTTGAATTAATCGTGCCATAGGTCTCGCTCCCATTGACTTATCGTAACCTTTCTCGGCCATATACTCGCGAGCTTTATCAGTCACCTCTAAGGAAACACCCTTAGCGTCGAGTTGCGCTTGCAGCTCAATAATGAACTTGTCGACTACTTGCATAATGACTTGTTCATCTAAATGGTTAAACCACACAATGCTGTCTAAGCGATTTCTAAACTCTGGCGTGAAGGTCTTATTAATTTCAGACATTGCGTCACTGCTATGGTCTTGCTGTTTAAAGCCCATAGACTTGCGCACAGTGGCTTGTACACCAGCGTTAGTCGTCATAACTAAGACCACGTTTCTGAAATCTACTTTACGGCCGTTGTTGTCAGTCAATGTGCCATGATCCATAACTTGCAATAAGATGTTGTAGATATCGCTGTGGGCCTTTTCCATTTCATCTAAAAGTACTACACAGTATGGATTTTTGATGACAGCATCGGTTAACAATCCACCTTGATCGTAACCAACATAGCCAGGAGGTGCGCCAATTAAGCGGCTAACCGAATGACGCTCCATGTACTCCGACATATCGAAACGAACTAATTCTACCCCCATAATTTTAGCTAACTGTTGAGTAACTTCGGTTTTGCCTACACCCGTTGGGCCAGCAAACAAGAAATTACCAATAGGTTTAGTCTCATTACCTAGTCCAGAGCGAGATAATTGAATAGCTGACGACATTTGTTCAATCGCTTCATCTTGACCAAACACAACCAATTTAAGATTACGGCCTAAATTTTTCAGCACGGTTTTGTCAGACGCCGACACTGATTTTTCAGGAATACGCGCTATCTTTGAAATAATGAGCTCTATATCGCTCACATTAATAGTCTTTTTCCGTTTAGACGGAGGTAACAAACGCTGACTTGCGCCGGCTTCATCAATCACATCTATCGCTTTATCGGGCAATTTACGTTCATTAATATATTTGGCAGATAACTCAGCAGCTGCTTGCAAAGCTTTTTGTGTGAAGCGCACACTGTGATGCTCTTCATAACGCGATTTAAGGCCCATCAGTATTTTAGTCGTATCACTTACACTCGGCTCAACAACATCAATTTTTTGGAATCGACGCGCTAATGCGCGGTCTTTTTCAAAAATACCTTGGTATTCTTTATAAGTAGTAGACCCCATACAGCGTAACTCACCGCTGCTTAATTTAGGCTTAAGTAAGTTAGATGCATCCATTACGCCGCCCGATGCTGCTCCGGCGCCGATAATAGTATGGATTTCATCTATAAATAATATTGCATCGGCATCTTTACTAAGCTCATTCAAAATGCCTTTTAAGCGTTTCTCGAAATCGCCTCTATACTTAGTGCCTGCTAATAATGCGCCTAAATCGAGTGAATAGATGGTGCTTTGCGCGATAACATCAGGTACATCATCATTCACAATTCTAAAAGCTAAACCTTCAGCGATTGCAGTTTTACCAACGCCCGCTTCGCCCACAAGCAATGGATTGTTCTTTCGACGTCTACATAAAATTTGAATACTGCGCTCAACTTCCATATCTCGGCCAATTAGCGGATCGATCTTGCCCTCTTTTGCGGCAACATTTAGGTTGGTTGCATACTTTGACAGCATAGATTGGTTTTCTTCGGTTTCGCCACCCGCTTCTTCATTTATATCTTCTGAAGGTGCGTCTTCATCGGGATTTTTGCTGACCCCATGAGAAATGTAGTTCACAACATCTAGGCGTGTTACGTCTGCTTTTTTGAGAATATAAACGGCCTGTGACTCTTGCTCACTAAAAATAGCAACGAGTACATTTGCGCCGGTTACTTCACCTTTGCCCGACGACTGAACATGAAAAACTGCGCGTTGCAAAACACGCTGAAAGCCTAACGTAGGTTGAGTCTCGCGATCAGGCGTGTCGTCTTCACTAAGTAGCGGTGTAGTTTCATTAACAAAATCGGTTAGCTCAGTACGTAACAGATCTACTTTCGCGCCACAGGCTTTAAGTGCCTCACTAGCGGCGGTATTGTCGAGTAACATCAACAGAAGATGCTCGACCGTCATAAACTCATGACGTTGTTGACGCGCAAAAACAAAAGCTTCATTAAGCGTTTGTTCCAAATCTTTATTTAACATATGTACCCCTATTGCGCTGGTTCCATCGTACACATCAATGGATGTTGATGTTTACGAGCATATTGATTCACTTGCATGACTTTAGTTTCTGCAATCTCTGCAGTATATATGCCACAAACTGCTTTCCCATGATAATGCACTGTTAACATTGTCTGACTCGCCTTCTCAGAATCCATCGAAAAGAATGTTGTTAGTATTTCTACCACAAAATCCATTGGCGTGTAGTCATCATTATTTAGCATTACTTTATACATCGGCGGAGGCGATGTTTTCTGTCGTTGTTTGTCGAGCTGCTTTTCGCGCTCTATGTTAATAATATCTTTGCTCATATTTACTTATAATAGAAAACTACTGCTTAAGACCACAGATTTAGTTAATTATTCGGATTTAATTACTTTATTCATCGATAAAGTCGATATTCACTTGACAAATTCCGCTTAACATAACTACTCTATACTATAGGTGGTAATCGTGCTGCATACCACTTTTCACTTCATGGTTCATGTTACCCCATTTAGATTGATCAATGGAGACGAATAGTTAAGATTTCAAGGAATAGGAAATACTAGAATGGCAGTTGGCAGAGTAAAATGGTTTAATAACGCGAAAGGTTTCGGCTTTATAGTCCCAGAAGACGGCGGCGAAGATATATTTGCACATTATTCAACTATTCAGATGGACGGTTATCGATCTTTGAAAGCCGGCCAAGAAGTTACTTATGAAGTGCAAGAGGGCCCCAAAGGCCTACACGCTGAAAACATTGGATTGCCTGACATTGAGGAGCCAGAAAGATAGGCTTTAACAGTACGCGAAGTAGCAATGCGCTTAGGCGTTTTCAACGTAAATTCGATGTGATCACGATGTAGTGAGTATACCCGAGACGTATACTTAAAAAGCTTACTTAAAAAAAGCGGACTCAACTCTGCTTTTTTTATGCCTAATAGTTAGGTAGACTAGTCTTTACTTAATTATGTTATTTTAATCTAATGAAAGCACAGCAAAGAATTTCTTCCCCCCTTAGCGCAGTATCGGCGTCAAAACGCAAAAAAAGTAAGCCCTATCAAAAAAATAAAGAGCTTGTCTTGAACGAACCTCCGCGTATTGTTTTATTCAACAAACCGTTCAATGTACTGTGCCAATTCACTGACGAAAATAACAGAACCACACTCAAAGATTTTATTGATATACCTAATGTATACGCGGCAGGTAGGTTAGATTACGACAGTGAAGGTCTTTTAGTGTTAACAAACAATGGTGCCCTTGCCAATCAGATTACCTCACCTAAGCATAAAACTAGCAAAACATACTGGGCTCAAGTAGAAGGAGTTCCAAGCGAGCAGGCATTAAATACCTTAGCAAAAGGTGCGCAATTGAAAGATGGCATGACGGCACCTGCAAAAATCAGCTACATGGAATCACCACGAATATGGCAGCGAAACCCGCCTATTCGTGAACGTCAAAATATTCCTACAACATGGCTAAGCATTACTATTAGTGAAGGTAGAAATAGACAAGTAAGGCGAATGACCGCAAATATTGGGCACCCTACTTTACGCTTAATTCGTTACAGAATTGGGAATTGGACAATAGATGGGATTAAAAACGGCGAATTTTTATCAATTTCAGGGGATGGCTAAAAACGAGAGATTTGCTATACTGTGTGCCCGAATCATTTATGTTTATATTATTACTTCTTTATATTATATCCAGCGACTATATGATGTCTAGATAGCGTCTATAAAGCGCTTAAACATTACCTATATAGTGTCGTAAATGACAATATCTAATTTACCATTGAGCTCTTACTCTTAAACTATGCAAAACATCAATACCCATTTATCTAAACCTGCTGGTGACACCAAAGTCATTATTGGCATGTCGGGCGGCGTCGACTCCTCGGTTTCTGCTTTGTTGTTGCAACAACAGGGCTATATTGTTGAAGGCTTGTTTATGAAGAATTGGGAAGAAGATGATAATGACGAATACTGCGCAGCAGCGGAAGATTTGGCCGACGCACAAGCAGTAGCGGATAAACTTGGCATTTATTTACACACCATCAATTTTGCTGCCGAATACTGGGACCGTGTATTTGAATATTTTTTAGAAGAATATAAAGCAGGCAGGACGCCTAACCCAGATATAATGTGCAATAAAGAAATCAAATTCAAAGCCTTTTTAGAATTTGCAGCCGAAGACTTAGGTGCAGACTATATTGCCACTGGTCATTATACCCAACGAAGATTGGTCGATGATAAATGGGAAATGGTACGAGGCGCTGATGATAACAAAGATCAGAGTTATTTTTTATATACATTAAGTCATGAACACATTGCAAAAACCTTATTTCCAATTGGGCATTTACCAAAGCCCCAAGTAAGAGAAATAGCAAAAGAACATGGCTTACTTACGCATAACAAAAAAGACAGCACTGGAATATGCTTTATTGGCGAACGTAAATTTAATGACTTTTTGTCACAGTATTTACCGGCTTCTCCAGGGCTTATTGAAACCATTGATGGCGAAGAAATTGGTAAACACAACGGTCTTATGTACCATACACTTGGCCAAAGAAAAGGCTTATTAATTGGCGGCAAAAAAGAACATGGTGATGAACCTTGGTATGTTGTAGAGAAAGACATCGCCCGCAACGTGCTTATTGTGGCTCAAGGCAGCGATCATGCTAGCTTGTATTCGATTGGTCTAATAGCAACACAATTGGACTTTGTGGACCGAGTAGGTCCTACACAAGCCATGCACATGACTGTAAAAACAAGATATAGACAAACCGATATTCCGTGCGAATTTATTCCCAACGGCGATGGCACAGCAAAGGTTATGTTTACATCGCCTCAAAAAGCAGTCACGCCCGGGCAATCTGCAGTATTTTACAGTAACGATGTATGTTTAGGTGGCGGTATTATTGACGGCTACATTAAAACAGACGATAAAAACCAAGAACAACTTAAGCGCGCTTAAACCTATATGAATACACAATATCAAGAGCAACAATTAGCCCTTGCAGGCGTTTGTCAAAGCGCGACCCTAGTGCAAAGTATTGCGCGTAAGGGCGAAGCCGACAATAGTGCGATCGAAGCAAGTTTATCAAGTATTTTAGTCACGTCCCCTGAGAATACTCAGCAAGTATTTGGCTCGCTGCAGAATTTACAATTAGGCTTCACCACTTTAGTGAGTCAAATTGATTCTGACAACAAACTCAAAGACGTAGAACTCACTCGCTATATTGCCTCTATTTTGAGCTTAGAGCGCAAGCTAAGCCGTCATCCTAATGCATTAAACGAGTTAGCCGAGCGTGTCTCACATGTGCAGCGTCAACTTGAACATGTCGATTTTGAAAACAATCAAATAATCACTAACTTAGCGTCTATTTATACCGATATTGTGAGCCCGCTTGCAACAAAAATTCAAATAGCAGGTACCCCGCAATATTTAGGTATTGAAAGCAATCAAAAAAGAATTAGAGCGCTTCTTTTAGCGGGCGTAAGAGCAGCAGTTCTGTGGCGACAACTCGGCGGCAAACGTCGACACATTTTATTGAATAGAAAAGCATTAATGAAAAGCGCAAAGAGC
Organism: Acidiferrobacterales bacterium; assembly: GCA_964195425.1. Taxonomy (GTDB): domain Bacteria; phylum Pseudomonadota; class Gammaproteobacteria; order Enterobacterales; family Alteromonadaceae; genus Glaciecola. The sequence continues at coordinate 105,812 of CAXMOM010000013.1, read as the reverse complement.
GCACTTAAAGCAATGTAGTTGTAAAAAGACTTTTACTAGGCTCACGACTACACTTTGGCTTTTCAAACATCATTCACAACAATTTCAACATTATAGGTAACAAAATGGACTTATCTGCACTTTCTGCACTTTCTCCCGTTGACGGCCGTTATGGCAGTAAAAGCCAAGAATTAAGACCATATTTCAGTGAATTCGGTCTAATTAAGCATCGAGTATTGGTAGAAATTCGTTGGTTACAGGCACTTTCCCAATGCAGTGATATTAGCGAAGTACCTAACTTCTCGCAAAGCGCCAATACTCTACTAAACACAATTGTAGATAATTTTTCAGAAGTTCACGCACAAGAAATCAAAGATATTGAGCGCACAACTAATCACGATGTAAAAGCCGTTGAATATTTTTTAAAAGATAAAGTAAGTGACCTAGATGAGTTAAACAGCATAAATGAATTTATTCATTTTGCGTGTACATCAGAAGATATTAATAACTTGTCTCATGCACTTATGCTCAAAGGTGGATTACACGATGTTGTATTACCATATTGTCGTGAGCTTATAAACTCACTTAAAACACTAGCCAAGGAATATCGCAGCATTCCCATGATGGCAAGGACACATGGCCAACCAGCCTCTCCTACTACTATGGGTAAAGAAATGGCTAACGTTGCCGTTCGCCTAGAACGTCAATATGCACAAATATTAGCAGTGCCGATGCTGGGCAAATTGAACGGTGCTGTAGGCAACTACAATGCACATTTAAGCGCCTACCCCAATGTCGATTGGCATAATATATCAGCGCAGTTTGTAAGTTCCTTAGGCTTGACCCACAATCCATTTACGACACAAATTGAACCTCATGATTATATAGCTGAATTATATGATGCAGTCGCAAGATTCAATACAATTCTGATTGATTTTGACCGTGACATATGGGGCTATATAGCACTAGGGCACTTTAAACAGCGCACTATAGCAGGTGAAATTGGGTCATCGACTATGCCGCACAAAGTTAATCCCATCGATTTCGAAAACTCTGAGGGTAACTTAGGTTTAGCGAACGCTATATTTTCTCATTTGGCAGCCAAGCTTCCTATAAGCAGATGGCAACGTGATTTAACCGACTCGACCGTATTACGTAATTTGGGCGTGGGTTTTGGTTATGCGCTTATAGCCTATCAGTCGACGCTTAAAGGAATAAGCAAATTACAAATCAACGAAGGCAGTTTAGCGGCTGAGTTAGATAATAATTGGGAACTTTTAGCAGAACCAATTCAAACGGTAATGCGTCGCTATGGCATTGAAAAACCATATGAAAAGCTAAAAGAACTCACTCGCGGTAAGAAAGTAAATGCAGAAGTCATGGCCGATTTCATCGACGCTTTAGCCTTACCAGACGACGTTAAACAATCATTAAAATTAATGACACCTGAAAACTACATTGGTGACGCGATTAGATTAGTAGATCAATTATTGGCCCAAGATGACAGATAGATTTTAGTAGCTGCTATTAATTATACTAATACGCCACTATAGGTATTAGCGAGTGTCTTATTTTTAAAATAACAAATTAAAGCTCAACAATAATAGAAATTCTAAAAAGTAGTATAAAACTGTCCTTTAGCTCAAGTACATATCAAGCGCTATTTAATATAAGCTCGTGTGCTGAAAAATGAGTTAAAACTTCAAGGACGATGCTATTGCAAACAAAGTGGCAAACTAACTATTCTCTTTTGCAACGTGAACATATAATACTGCGTATATGCCAAGCCATGATTGTTGTGATTTTACTCCAGTCGATTAAATTAACCGGGGCGCCACCGTTTTATTCTCCTATTTCGCCACATACCTTATTGCTGCATATTGCGAATACATGCGTTCATCTATTACTATTTGTCCACGTGTTACTTTTGCTAAAACGCAAAGCAGGAAAGTCAGCAAAATTGTTACTGCTCATTAGTTTCTATAGTTATATACTCGTGGCTTGCTGGCTTTGGCATTATAACGTTAATTTGGAATACTATTTTTTACTTTCGATGTTTATTAGCTGCTATATCTTTGACCACCATGAACATATTGCCCTAGGTTTTACAATCATCCTTCAACTTGCTTTATTTGTTATTATGCACCAGCAAACGCCTATCGAAACCCTTAGTACTACAATCCATAATACTACAGAGGAAGTAGCTTACTTAAGTGGTATTGCCCAAATAAACACATGGGTGTTTGGCTTATCCTGTGTGGTTTGCGCTTTATTTGTTCGCAATATTCTTGGTAACAACTGGCAGCAATTGAAAGAATATGAAGCGACGCAATCTCGGTTATTGAGAAAACTATTTCCGGCACAGTTAGTGCCTCCCCTACTTAGTTTGCTGACAAATGATTCAGCTAAGATGTCATCAATCTATAACGCAAATTTGCCTAGGGATGATGCAAGCAGTATGCAAAACTGTTTTGCTATGGGTGTGGTGTTTTTGGACATTGTCGATTTCACGACACTAACAAGTATGGGACACGACGACTCAACGCCACTGAATTGGCAATCAATTTATGGCTTATTTACCGCATATGATCACGCAGTAGAAGCCTTTGATGCTAAACGAATCAAAACAAACGGAGATCAGTATATACTGCTATTGGGATTCCAGAGTGAACATGAGCCCAATTCGACTATTGCGCTGCAATTGATTAAGGCGTGCAGACAGTTGCTAAGCTCTTCAACTGTTGACATAAGAATAGGTGCAGCTTTTGGTCCCATTACGTGTGGCGTATTTGACCCAAACAATCCAAACTTCGACATTTGGGGGGAAACCGTTATTAGAGCCGCCCGCTTAGAAAAGATAGCGCAGCCTAATCAAATTGTCGTAGACGAAGCACTATACAAAGCCACTGCACAATACTTTGCTTATGAGCCACCCTGCTTACACAATTTAAAAGGTTTGGGAGAGCAAAGTGTTTACCCTTTACAATCGGCTGATACAAAAAGATAACGCGGTGAAAAAACTCACGTCTTGACTTGATTGGGCAATATTATCGGGTATTCCAAGATACTATTGCTTGGCAAAGGATCTTGAAATATACCAATAAATTTTAGGCACAATGTTTACTTTGCTGCGTCCAGTATGTTGTTGAATGTATCGCTAGGTCGCATTATTTTGGCACATCTTTGAGGGTCTACTAAAAAGTAACCTCCAATATCAACGGCTTTGCCCTGCACTTCATTCAACTCTTTTATAATAGCCTGTTCATTTTCGCTCAATTGCGTAAACAAAAGTGTGAACTGCGATGACAACTCAGCATCATCTTTTTGCTTAGCTAACTCATCAGCCCAATATAAACTTAGATAAAAATGACTACCTCGGTTGTCTATTTCTCCTACCTTACGCGACGGTGATTTGTCGTTTTCAAGTAAGCGTCCAGTGGCAACATCAAGTGTATCGGCTAAAATTTTAGCTTTTTTGTTTTTATGTTTCTGACCCAATTCATCGATAGAAACGGCTAAGGCCAAAAATTCACCCAGCGAATCCCAACGTAAATGGTTTTCTTCAAGCAACTGCTGAACATGCTTAGGTGCAGAGCCACCGGCGCCCGTTTCAAACAAGCCACCACCCTTCATAAGCGGCACTACAGACAACATTTTCGCGCTAGTACCTAATTCCAAAATCGGAAACAAATCGGTTAAGTAGTCTCTTAGAATGTTGCCGGTTGCAGAAATAGTGTCAAGGCCTCGTGCCACACGCTCTAGTGTGTATCGCATTGCACGTACCTGCGACATAATTTGAATATCAAGACCATGGGTATCATGATCTTTCAGATACGTTCTGACCTTTTTAATTAGCTCATTCTCATGTGGTCTGTATGGGTCTAACCAAAATACGACTGGCGTATCTGAATCACGTGCGCGGCGCACAGCAAGTTTAACCCAATCTTGAATAGGCAAGTCTTTGGTTTGACACATACGCCAAATATCACCTTTTTCCACTCGTTGTTCTAGCAGCACTTCACCACTGTCGACATCAACAATACGCGCGATACCTGCATCAGCAGATTCAAAGGTTTTGTCATGAGAGCCATACTCTTCTGCTTTTTGTGCCATTAAGCCTACGTTGGGCACTGTTCCCATGGTGGTTGGGTCAAAATTACCATGCCATTTACAGAAGTTAATCATTTCTTGGTATATGCGAGCAAATGTAGACTCAGGCATTACGGCTTTACAGTCATAATTTTTGCCATCAGCGCCCCACATTTTACCTCCTGAACGGATCATTGCCGGCATAGACGCATCAACAATCACATCACTTGGTGAGTGGAAGTTAGTAATGCCTTTTGAAGAGTCGACCATTGCAAGGCGCGGACGATGAACCTGACAAGCATGCAAGTCGCGCTCAATTTCTTCACGTTTACTGGCAGGCAGTTCAGCTATCTTTTCATACAAACTTGCCATGCCGTTATTTACGTTAATCCCTAATTCATCAAAATAAGCACCGTGTTTTTCAAACGCTTCTTTGTAATAAATTTTAACCGCGTGACCAAACACGATAGGGTGAGAAACTTTCATCATGGTGGCTTTTACGTGCAAAGAGAACAAAATACCTGACTCACGACAGTCTTCCATTTCTCGCTCATAAAAATCACAGAGTGCCTTTTTGCTCATAAACATTAAGTCAATAACTTCGCTATCCTGAAGGGAAAGCTCAGCTTTTAGCACCGTAATGCTGCCATCGTCTGCCAATAGCTCCATACGAACGTTGCGTGCTTGGTCAAGCGTAATAGATTGCTCACCATCGTAGAAGTCACCTTTGTGCATATGCGAAACATGCGTACGTGACCATTGTTTCCACTCACTCATAGAGTGCGGATGCTTACGTGCAAAGTTTTTAACCGCTTTTGGTGCACGGCGATCAGAGTTGCCTTCACGCAAAACGGGATTAACAGAACTTCCTAGGCTCTTACCGTAGCGTTGCCTGAGGTCTTTTTCTTCATCACTTTTGGGATCATCAGGAAAATTAGGAATGGCATAACCTTTGCCCTGTAGTTCTTTGATACAGCCTTTAAGCTGTTGTACAGAAGCACTGATATTCGGCAACTTGATTATATTGGTATTCGGCTCTTGTGTAAGTAGACCAAGCTCGGCTAAGTTGTCAGGAACTCGCTGTTCTTCACTTAAATACTCAGGGAATTCGGCTAATACACGTGCAGCGACCGAAATATCGCTCAATTCTATTTCTATGTCGGCCGCTGCAGTAAATCTTCGGATAATCGGTAGTAGCGAAGCTGTGGCTAACAATGGCGCTTCGTCGGTGTAAGTGTAAATAATCTTTTGTTTGTTATCTGACATCTGAATTAATTCCTTGCTTGAGTAAATGTCTGAATAAAGGCTGAGACTGAACTAAGAATCGACACTAATCCAGCTGGCGATAGCGCTTATACGCACATATTAGAGCAGTGCATATTAGACAAAATTGGCGAAACCTGACATCAAATCTATATCATTACAGTCATGTAAAACATAGCAAACATGACACAAACAAACAATAGCAATGAATATAAGGCTTAAGTAGCTACTTAATCAAAATTCACATCTTGTGGCGAAACATTTGAGAACTCAAATGCTTTGTAGTGAAATAGAATAAATTTTGATAAGTAGATTTTTTGTTCATATTTTTGAGTGAGTAAAGGTATTTTGATAAGCGCTTAAACAACTCAAAACATCCGCGCTAGTGTTCATTGAACGATTAAAGGCTAAAACAGATAATATAAGCAGCAAAATACTCCCTTTTTCTCCAAAAAGTATTTTCTATTGGGATTACGGGCTGTAAAAATGTTCGGTTTTCATATAAAATTACCGCCTAATATGAGCTGTTAATATTCTTGCGGTATATAATCCAAAACGGAAGCAATAACCTAATCAAGAAGCCTAGTTGCTGGCAGTAGCGACTAGCAAAAATGACAGCTACTTTTCAATTTACTATAGGATTTTTAATGTCTACTGAACCATCTAAGATAATATATACCATTACCGACGAAGCACCAGCTTTAGCAACTCAATCATTGTTGCCAATAATCAAAGCTTTTACCGCTTCTTCGGATATTGATATTGAGACACGCGACATTTCATTAGCGGGTCGTATTATTGCAAATTTTCCTAGTTATTTGACTGCGCAGCAGCGCATAGGCGATGACCTTGCCGAGCTTGGTGATCTTGCAAAGACACCTGAAGCGAACATTATTAAATTACCCAATATCAGTGCATCTGTTCCCCAGCTTCAAGCCGCTATTATAGAGCTTCAAGCCAAAGGGTATGCATTGCCAGATTACCCAGAAAAAGCCAACACTGATGAAGAAAAAAACATACAAGCAACTTACGCTAAAATTTTAGGCTCAGCGGTTAATCCCGTTTTGCGTGAAGGTAATTCTGATCGCCGTGCACCAAGTTCGGTTAAGCAATATGCACGCACTAACCCTCATTCAATGGGTGCTTGGTCTGCACAGTCAAAATCACATGTATCGCATATGGACAGCGGAGACTTTTATGGTAGTGAATTATCCACAACCATAAATGGCGCTCAAGATGTGCATATTGAATTTGTTGATGTGAACGGCGCAGTGTCGGTTCTAAAAGAAAAAGTATCCTTAATTGACCAAGAAATAATTGACGCCTCATTAATGAGTAGCTCCGCACTTAAAAGCTTTTTCGAAAAAGAAATTAACTTAGCCAAAGAACAAGACGTTTTGTTATCGCTTCACATGAAAGCCACCATGATGAAGGTCTCTGACCCAGTTATATTTGGTCAGGCCGTAGAAGTCTTCTACAAAGAAGTATTTGCTAAACATGCTGACACTTTTGCAGAAATTGGCGTTGATGTCAGAAACGGATTAGGCGATGTATATGCCAAAATAGCCAAGCTTCCAGCAGACAAAAAAGCGCAGATTGAAGCAGATATCCAAGCGGTTTATGCAAATCGTCCCGACATGGCAATGGTCGACTCTGATCGCGGCATTACCAACTTGCACGTACCCAGCGATGTTATTATTGACGCTTCTATGCCAGCTGCTATTAGAGCTTCTGGTCAAATGTGGGGCCCTGATGGCCGTCAAAAAGATACTAAGTTTATGATCCCCGATCGTAACTATGCCGGCGTATTTGCTACGGTCATTGAATTTTGTAAGCAAAACGGTGCTTTTGACCCAACCACAATGGGCACAGTGCCTAACGTTGGTCTAATGGCGCAAAAAGCAGAAGAATATGGTTCGCATGACAAAACCTTTATATTGTCAGCAAAAGGCACAGTGCGCGTAGTGAATGGCGCAGGTGAAGTCTTATTGCAACATAGCGTTGAAAACAGCGATATTTGGAGAATGTGTCAAGCTAAAGATGCGCCTATTCAAGACTGGGTTAAATTAGCGGTAACACGTGCACGTGCCTCAAATACGCCTGCTATATTCTGGCTTGACAAAAACCGTGCTCACGATGCACAAATGATTAAAAAGGTTAACACCTATTTGCAAGACCACAATACTGCTGATTTAGACATTCAAATAATGGCGCCAGTTAAAGCCACCGAGTTTACCCTTGCTCGTTGCATAAAAGGTGAAGATACAATTTCAGTTACCGGTAACGTATTACGTGACTACCTCACTGACTTATTCCCTATTTTAGAGTTAGGTACTAGTGCGAAAATGCTGTCAATAGTGCCACTCATGAACGGCGGTGGATTGTTTGAAACAGGCGCTGGTGGTTCAGCGCCTAAGCATGTTCAGCAATTTGAAAAAGAAAACCACTTACGGTGGGATTCATTGGGTGAGTTTTTAGCCCTTGCTGCATCTTTGGAGCATTTGAGTGTAACAACAGCTAACGCAAAAGCAAAAGTACTAGCCGATACCCTAGACCAAGCAACCGCTAAATTTTTGCAAGAAAATAAGTCGCCATCTCGTCGTGTAAATGAGCTGGATAACCGAGGCTCTCATTTTTACTTAGGCTTATATTGGGCACAAGCACTTGCATCACAAACCGGCGATGCTGAATTACACGCCCAGTTTACGCCTGTTGCAAGCGCTATGGCTGAAAGTGAAGCCACAATAGTAGCTGAATTAAATAGCGCTCAAGGGCCTGCTATAGACATTAATGGCTATTACTTTGCCGATGATAAGCTAGCTGCTGACGCAATGCGCCCAAGTGCAACGCTTAACCGCTTACTCGCCAAGGTATAGCTTTACCGCAATATAAAGCGTTATAAAAAGCGCAATAAAAAAAAGGCTAGGTGGTAAATCACTTAGCCTTTTTTTATATGTCTTAAAACGGATTCCGTTCACCACTTGCGCGGCGCTATCTGTTACTAGTCTATTTGTAATTCACCAAAAGACTTCACCAAATCATCTACTGCTTTCATTTGACCCAAATAAGCTTCTAGTTGACCAAGCGGCAGTGCACACGGACCGTCACATTTTGCATTATCAGGGTCAGGGTGAGATTCAATAAATAAACCTGCAATGCCCAACGCCATTCCGCTTCTAGCCAATTGCGCAGCTTGTTGACGTCTACCACCAGCAGAATCGCTTCTGCCACCAGGTTGCTGCAAGGCGTGAGTAGCGTCAAAGATGACAGGCGCCATCGGCTTCATTAGGTCCATTCCCAACATATCGACGACTAGATTATTATAGCCATAGCAACTGCCACGCTCGCACAAAATAATATTTTGATTTCCAGCTTCATCAAACTTATTTATAATATGCGCCATTTCATGGGGCGCTAAAAACTGCGGTTTTTTGACATTGATAACGGCGCCGGTTTTTGCCATAGCGACTACCAAGTCTGTTTGCCGAGCTAAAAACGCCGGTAATTGAATAACATCGACCACCTCAGCGACGGGTCCAGCCTGAAAAGCTTCATGTACATCGGTAATAATAGGAACATCGAATTCCTTTTTTATACGCTCGAAAATACGCAAGCCCTCTTCCATACCAGGCCCTCGATATGAATTAACCGATGAACGATTTGCTTTATCAAACGAGGCCTTAAATACATAGGGAATGTCGAGTTTGCTGGTCACTTCTTTATATTTTTCAGCAATGCGCATGGCCAAATCTTCGGACTCCAGCACATTCATGCCGCCAAATAAAACAAAGGGGGCATTATTAGCAACGGTAATATCTTTTACTTTTACGTGCTCTATCGGGCTCATGGTATTCCTATGTTTGGCTAATGAGTGTTATACGATGTTGAAGTTTATATTGATAGTTAGCAAATTGCTAATGCGTAAGACTGTGCAACTTCTATATAAGAATTTGTGTTATTACTCGCAATTTTTACCATAAGCGCCTTGGAATAACCCAGCCTAACGCTCATTACCAACCAAAAAATCGCGCTTATGAGGCCAACAAATCGCCATATATTCTTTTTCGCCCATTTAAGCGCGAGCGTAATAGACAATACATAAAACACAAAACCCCCAAGCTTAGAAAACGCCCAACTATAAGACAGCGGTAACTCATTACTCACTCTGTGACCGACCATATAGAGAAAGGTAATAATAAATAAGGTATACAAGATATGTGGGCCAATCTTTAACAACTTGTTGTTGACCTTATCGGAGATTTTAATGGTGAGCACAAAGCTGATCAAAAAGACAACCACGGTTAAGAGAATTATTGTAATGTGAGCGTTTTTTACTATTTCGTACATGATAATTTTTCCTTTGTTTTATTTTAGTTTTAGCGTTTTTTTTAGTCTTAGAAGATTATTTCCTAGTTGTTATTTATTACCCCGAAGTCACTGATTTAGATTATTTAAGACCAACAAGCTAAAGTAACTCTTGGCATCTTATTGTAATCTTCGCAGGACTTTATCTGATTAAACCCTGCTGCGCAAAGCAATGCTTGAACAGCCTCACTTTGAGTATGGCCATGCTCAATTAGCAAATAGCCGTTTATGCGCAAATATTGTGTAGACTGCTCAATTATCGTTCGAATATCGGCCAAGCCATCATCTCCGGCAACAAGCGCAGAGATGGGTTCAAAACGTAAATCACCTTGCATAAGATAGTCACTATCGGCTTCGACATAGGGCGGGTTGGTAACAATTAAATCGTAGCTACTCAAGTGCTTTCTTGATAATTGACTGAACCAATCACTTTGTAAAAATTTGACCTTAAGATGATTCAAAGCAGCATTTTCAGTAGCAAGTTCGACAGCCCCTTGCACTCGGTCAAGTCCCGTTAACGTCCAGTTTGGGTTTTCCTTAGCAAGCGCTAATGCTATTGCTCCCGTGCCAGTACCTAAATCAAGCACATTGGCGCTATCCTTCAATGATAAAGATAAAGCGATTTCAACGAGTAACTCTGTATCTTGACGAGGAATTAGCGTGCAATCGGCTACTTTAAGGCTTAAATTCCAAAAATCTTGCGTGCCTAAAATGAAAGCAATTGGCTTTCCAGTCAGCCTCTCATTTAAAAGCTTATAAAAGTGTACAAACTGCTCTGCCGACAAACACTCATCAGCATGCGTTATTAGCCAAGCGTGGTTTTTATCTATCACAAACTGCAATAAAAAGCGTGATTCTAATGCTGGGTGAGAATATGTGAGCTCAGTTTGCGCATTAATCTGCATAGCAGCGTCAGCGAGTATGACTTGTATACTCGCCGCAGCATTTATTCCAACATTAATTAATGAGGCCACTAGTCGTTAGCAAGCGCAGCAAGTAAATCAGCCTGATGCTCTTGGCGAATAGGGCCAAGCAATGCTCCTAAGTCACCAGCGATGACATCATCAAGCTTATACAAAGTAAGGTTGATTCGGTGATCAGATACTCGCCCCTGCGGGAAGTTATAGGTACGAATCCTCTCAGAACGGTCACCACTGCCCACTAAGGTTTTACGCGTGCTGGCTTCTTCGGCATCACGCTTTTCTTTTTCTATATTGTTAAGCCTTGCTTGCAGTACCGACATCGCTCTTGCGCGGTTTTTATGTTGCGAACGCTCATCCTGACACTCAACCACCACACCCGTAGGTATATGTGTTAAACGAATCGCCGAATCGGTTTTGTTAACGTGTTGTCCACCTGCACCAGACGCTCGATAAGTATCAACGCGCAAATCAGAAGGATTAATTTCAATTGCTTCCGATTCAGGCACTACTGGCAACACAGCTACCGTGCAAGCCGATGTATGAATGCGTCCCTGAGATTCAGTTTCAGGCACACGCTGCACACGATGTCCGCCCGATTCAAACTTCAAAATTCCATAAGGGCCATTGCCGGTAATCTGGGCTATTACCTCTTTGTAACCACCATGGTCTCCTTCATTAGAGCTCATCACTTCTAAGCGCCAGCCTTGTGTTTCAACGTAGCGAGAGTACATTCTAAACATATCACCCGCAAAAATAGCAGCTTCATCCCCGCCCGCGCCTGCTCTTATTTCTAAAAAGCAGTCATTGTCATCATCAGGATCTGTCGGTAGCAAAAGTATTTGTAAATCTGTTTCTAATTGTTCGCTGTTTTTCTTAGCTTCTTTGAGCTCTTCTTGCGCCATTTCGCGCATTTCAGAATCTTCTTCTTGAATCATTTCTAGTGCAGAAGCAATATCCTCTTGCGCACCCTTAAAAGCCCTAAATTGCGTAACCACTTCTTCTAGCTTTGAATATTCTTTTGATAGTGCTCTAAATTTATCTTGATCATTGATGATGCTAGGTTCGCCTAACAGCGCCAGCACTTCTTCGAAGCGTTCAACTAACGATTCAAGTTTTTGTTCAACCGAGTCTTTCATGTATTTCCTTAATGTGGCTGTCCTTTTTATTGAAGGACACCTCAATGTGAATGTGGTGACAAAATTGCCAAGCACAATTTTGTGTTCACCTAGTATTCATGTTCTATTTGTTAATTCTATTTATTACTTTGGCCAAATATGTCTTGAAGTACATCTAGAGCATTTGCTTTTGGATCGACAATAGCTTTTTGCATAGCCTTTGTAGGACTATGCATCATGGCCTGAGACAATTTATAGCTTAATTCTTGCAACACTTTTTCTGGCGCCTCACCTTGCGCAAGTCTTGCGAGGGCTTTTTCTTCAAGCTGTTGACGCGTTATTTCAGCATCATCTCTGTAGGTCTTTATCAAGTCAATTTTCTTATGCTGTTTTAACGATAGGGCCAACGCTGACGCGTACTGCTGTATAATCTCATTTGCTTCACTTGCGGCTTGTTCACGATTTGCCACATTTTGCTGCACAATATGCTGCAGGTCGTCTACGGTATATAAGTATACATCATCTATATCAGAAACCTGCTCTTCAATATCCCGCGGCACCGCTAAATCAATCATTAGCATGGGTTTATATTTGCGCTCTTTCAATGCACTGGCTACCGTACCTTGGCCTAAAATAGGCAAGGCACTAGCTGTAGAGCTAATCACGATATCGGCTTTTGATAATAGTTCTGGAATTTCACTAATAGTGATGGCTTCAGACGCAGTCGGTATAGTGTCGGCCAGCGCTTGAGCGTTGGCAAGAGTTCGGTTTGCAACAGTAACTTTTTTCAAATCATATTGGGCTAAATGCTTTGCCACTAACTCTATAGTTTCACCTGCACCAATTAGCATGACATGGCTTTTAGATAAATTTGAAAATATCTGCTTGGCAAGCTGCACTGCGGCATATGCTACCGAAACAGCATTAGCGCCGATATCGGTTTGCGTACGCACTTTTTTGGCGACCGCAAATGTATTTTGAAAAATTTTCTCGAAATGACCAGTAACAGTACCGACATGCTTTGCCTCCGAAAACGCTTGTTTCACCTGCCCAAGTATTTGCGGCTCACCTAAAATCAAAGAATCTAAACCACAAGCTACTTGCATCAAGTGATTCATCGCGTCTGTATTTTCATAGCTGTATAGATATTGACCTAGCGATGCAATATTTATTTGATGTATATCAGCAAGCCAAGCGGATAACTCTTGCGCACTGACTTGCTCACTGTTGGCAAATACTTCCGTTCTATTGCAAGTAGATAAAATAACTATCTCAGCCTGTGTTTTTCGCCCGGCATAATCTTTTAGAGCACCCACAAGCGTAGTGGGCGTAAAAGCCACTTTTTCGCGTATAGCAACGGGAGCAGTTTGGTGATTTATGCCAATGGCAATAAAACTCATGTATTGTCGTTTCTAGTAGGGTTATTTATTAACAGCGCATTGTAGTCAAAAGTGACCGACATTTAAAGAAATACACATTAAGGTTAGAAAAAAATCGCTTATTCTTGTATGTTTACATATAAAAAGAGTTAACTTACGAGCCCAAAGACGAATTAACATGAAATTTCAGAACATGTATACACCAATGCGTTTAAAACATGAGCCCTTAAACCATAGCCATATAAAGTTAATTGCCACCGTTTTTATGACTTGTTGGTTAATGGCTTGCACCGTTAAGCCGCCCCTTGAAAGTCAGGCCGTAATTAAGTTAAATAATAACTTAACGCAACTTACCCAGTGGAAGTTAAAAGGTAAAATTGCATGGATAAGCGCTACCCAACGTAAAAGCGCATATATGAATTGGCAGCAAAACAACGCCAATATGCAGTTTGGTTTATCTAATGTACTAGGAATTAACTTGGCCTCACTGTCGTTTGATGGACAAGTTGCCACATTATTTGCCGATGGCAAAGAATATCAAGGCCCATCGCCATCTATGCTGATTTATCAAACAACAGGCTGGCAAGTTCCCTTAGAGCCTCTAAGTAGTTGGGTAAAAGGCGCAGCCTCAGTGGATGGACGCGCGGGTAGTAACATTGCTGCGGATCAGAGCAGCAGTGCATCTACTAAGCCGCAAATAACTCGCTATGAAAATGGACTCATAAAACAAATAAAACCTATTTGCGCAAACGATGACATAAAAAACGGCGTGGAAAATAATAACTGCGATCAATGGACTATTGACTACACTAGCTACAAAAACGTTACAATTAACAACATTCAATACCAATTGCCTAAGCAAATCAGTATGTTTAACTCTGCTAATCAATCCACGATAAAAATGAGAATAAGTGAATGGAGTCATTAAAACTGGTGAGCCAAGCAAATGTTGAATGGTGGCCTAGTCCAGCAAAAATAAATTTATTTTTACATATTTGTGGCCGCTATGAGAACGGATATCATGAATTGCAAACACTCTTTCAATTACTCGATCATGGCGATCAAATTGGAATAGAAATAAACGACTCATCAAAAATTACACTTGCCGACAGCATTGAAGGCGTTAATACGGAAGATAACCTAATTTATAAAGCAGCACGGCTACTGCTAGAATATCGTCCAAACTCGTCTATCGGGGCAAATATATATCTTCGAAAACGTATTCCTATGGGTGGTGGCCTAGGGGGTGGTTCTTCAAACGCAGCCACCGTACTTGTCGCATTAAATAGCATGTGGCATTGCCAATTGGGCCAAACAGCGCTACTTGCATTGGGGAAATCTTTGGGGGCTGACGTACCGGTTTTTGTAAATGGTTATTCTGCATTTGCTGAGGGCATTGGCGATAAACTTACCAATACTCAAATTTCACCAGCCTATTATTTGGTCGCTACACCACCTCAGCATATTTCTACACACGCCATTTTCACGCATCCTGATTTACCGAGAAACTCGTGTAAACTTGATATTAATGACTATAAGTTCGCTCTAACGAAAAATGATTGTGAAAAATTAGTGTGTAATCTGCAACCTGAGGTTGCAAGTTTACTCAACAGATTGCTACACTACGCCCCGTCAAGAATGACAGGAACAGGTGCGAGTGTTTTTGCGAAATTTGCTACTCTTGAAAGTGCAACAGACGTATTACAACAGTTACCTGATGGAGTCACAGCCTTTATAGCTAAAGGCGTTGACGTGTCGCCATTGCATGCCAAACTAGCTGAATTTAGTTAAGTTGCAATCAATGTCGCCCTTGTACCGAATTATTGGGGTATAGCCAAGTGGTAAGGCAGCGGGTTTTGATCCCGCCATTCGTAGGTTCAAGTCCTGCTACCCCAGCCAATATAGTTAACATGTACCGAGGAATCACTTGTGCCTGATATGAAGCTTTTTACAGGAAACGCCGTTCCTGAACTTGCCCAGAAAGTCGCCGAACGTTTGTATACTAAATTAGGTAATCTTACTTGTGGTCGCTTTAGTGACGGTGAGATTAGCGTTGAAATTCACGAAAATGTACGTGGTTCTGACGTATTTATTATTCAATCAACCTGCGCGCCTACCAACGACAATCTAATGGAACTAATCGTTATGATTGACGCTTTCAGGCGAGCATCAGCAGGCCGCATTACAGCGGTAATCCCGTACTTTGGTTATGCCCGACAAGACCGCCGTGTGCGCTCTGCCCGTGTTCCGATTACGGCCAAAGTCGTCGCTGACTTCTTATCAAATGTTGGCGTTGATAGAGTACTTACCGTCGACCTGCACGCCGAGCAAATCCAAGGTTTCTTTGATGTACCTGTAGACAACGCTTTTGGCACGCCCATTTTACTTGACGATATGTTCCAACGGGATTTTGATTCACCCGTAGTTGTATCGCCTGACATTGGTGGTGTTGTTAGAGCAAGAGCAACCGCAAAACTACTCAATGATACCGACCTAGCCATTATTGACAAACGTCGACCAAAAGCGAATGTTGCGCAAGTAATGAATATTATTGGCGACGTTCGAAATCGTGACTGCATAATTGTTGATGACATGATTGATACTGGTGGTACCCTAGCAAAAGCCGCTGAAGCACTCAAAGCCCATGGCGCAAAACGCGTATATGCTTATGCAACACACGCCGTGTTTTCAGGTAATGCAGCCAAGAATATAGAAGATTCGGTAATAGATGAAATTATTGTTACTGACAGTATTCCATTGTCTGCTGAGATGAGAAAAATAAAGAAAGTGAAACAACTTACCTTATCTGAAATGCTTGCTGAAACGATCCGTCGCATTAGTAACGAAGAGTCTATTTCGGCCATGTTCGAATATTAGTTGTTACTCGCTGATATTTTTAGAAGGCTTATCGAAAGATAAGCCTTTTTTATTTCGCCTCGTTTGTTAAGTGGGGAACTAAAAGTGACTATACTGACCTAATACTTGTGGGCAATGGACAGTAATTAGTAATCCTCTTTTTAAAAGCGACTTAAAGGACAGTAAATATTGAGCAACTTAAACCAATACATGGCAAAACTATTGAAAGGATTAGCTCTAGCATTAATTGTAATAGGTTTGTCTGCGTGCGGAAGTAGTGAGCAAAAAGACGGCAGTACAGAATTAGCTCACTCTGAACCTGTAAATAGTGTAAATAAAGAAGACCTTATTAATAAAACACACATTAAATTGGTAGAAGGCATTGACACTAAAATCAAGGAAAAAAAACAAATGATTATTACCGGCCAAATACTCTATCAAACATTTGAAGGCGGTTTTTATGGCTTCATTGCAAACAACGGCGATAAATATATGCCATCAGGTTTAAAAAGTGAGCACCGTAAAAATGGATTAATCGTTGAGATGAAAGTGGAGCTCATAACGGACCGGGCCACAACACAACAATTTGGTAAGCTAGTAAAAGTACTAGAAATAAAAGTCCTAGATGCGTCAAAAGTATTCAATACAAACCCAACCATGTAAATATTAACTATATTTAGGTAATTTCAGATTGTACCTGTGCATTGTCAATGATAATATACGCCGCCGTTTTAGAACGAGCGGCGTTTTTATTTTCCGGCCTTTTTTGTTATCGTTTTTCTAGGATGTTTGTGACATTTTATTCACGCTCTTTGCAAAATGTAGCATTCAAGCAATAGGATTATATCAACATATATCACGTAGTTTTTGGTCGCAAAAAACTACCAACTTAATCATATTACTTACGTAATCGTATTTAATACAAAATTTGGAGACATATAATGTCTAATGGAATATTTACTTTGGATGCTACAGTCCGTACTGACTCAGGGAAAGGTGCGAGCCGCCGCCTTCGTCATGCAGGAAAAGTACCAGCCATTATTTACGGTGGTGGCAAAGAGCCAGTATCGCTTACACTCGATCACAATAAAGTAATTCAAGCACAAGATTTTGAAGCTTTTTACTCACACGTGCTAACAATCAATATTAATGGCAAAAAAGAAGAAGCGCTACTTAAAGACATGCAGCGTCACCCTTTTAAGCCTAAAGTTACGCACATGGATTTTTTACGCATAGTAGCCGGTGAGAAATTAACCACTAACGTGCCTCTTCATTTTATCAATGAAGACAATGCAGATTCTATCAAGCTTGAAGGCGGTCACGCAGAGCACAGCATGAATGAAATGGAAATCACTTGTTTACCAACTGACTTACCAGAGTACATTGAAGTTGACTTAGCTAACGTTGAATTAGGCCAAACCCTGCATATCTCTGACATTACCTTACCGAAAGGTGTTGAGTCGGTTGAATTATCAAAGGGCGAGGAACACGATTTACCGGTAGTTACTGTTAAACTAGCGAAAGTTAAGGCTGCCGAAGAAGATGACGCAGCCCCAGTAGCTCCGAATGCTCCAAACGTTGCAGGAGAAGAAGACGCCAAGGAATAATCGGTGTCGACTATACGTTTAATTGTGGGCCTGGGTAATCCAGGTCCAGAATATCATCAAACACGGCATAATGCCGGTGCACAATTTGTAGAAAACTTAGCCTCGAGGTTTGCCATAAACCTAAAACTCGACGCTAAGTTTTTTGGTTTTACTGGCCGCGGCACAATTGCTGGCCAAGATGTTCGTCTTCTCATCCCTATTACGTTTATGAATTTAAGCGGCAAGTCTGTTGCGGCTATTTGTCAATTCTATAAAATAGGGATTGATGAAATGCTGGTAGCGTATGACGAGTTAGATTTTGACCCCGGTATTGCGAAATTCAAAATTGGCGGTAGTTCAAGCCAAAATGGCATAAAAGATATTGTTAGTTGCATGAGCAATCAACGTGAATTTTTGCGCTTACGCATCGGCATTGGCCACCCAGGGCATAAAAGCAAAGTCACTGGCCACGTATTATCAAAAGCACCTAAAGTTGACTACGATCGCATCGAAGATGCTATTGATGAAGCCATGCGCTGCATACCAATACTTTATGAGCAAGACCTGACAAAAGCACAACAAAGGTTACACAGTTTTAAGGCCGAATAATCAGTAATGGCATATAACTGTGTGAACAAAACAATCTAAACAGAGGTAATTATGGGTTTCAAATGTGGCATAGTAGGTTTACCTAACGTCGGTAAATCGACTCTATTTAATGCATTAACTAAAGCAGGGATAGAAGCTGCAAACTTCCCATTCTGCACAATTGAACCAAACACAGGCATAGTACCTGTGCCCGACACACGTTTGGACCAACTGGCCGCAATTGTAAACCCTCAACGTGTTATTCCGACTACCATGGAGTTTGTGGATATAGCAGGTTTAGTGGCTGGCGCATCTAAAGGTGAAGGTTTAGGCAATAAATTCTTGGCTAACATTAGAGAAACCGATGCTATTGGTCACGTGGTACGTTGCTTTGATGACGAAAACATAATTCATGTAGCGGGTAAAGTTAACCCACAAGAAGATATTGATGTTATTAATACAGAATTAGGCTTAGCCGATTTAGAAACGACTGAAAAAGCGATGCATCGAGTAGGAAAAAGAGCTAAAAGCGGTGAAAGTGACGCTAAGTTTGAAATGAAAGTCTTAGAAAAAGTATTACCTCATCTTAATGATGGCGGGCTATTAAGATCGCTCGTTATGACCAAAGAAGAACATGCGGCAATTTCTTATATGAACTTTTTAACACTGAAGCCAACCATGTATATTGCCAACGTAAATGAAGAAGGCTTTGAAAATAATCCTTACCTTGATCAAGTTGTTGCCATTGCCAAAAGCGAAAATGCAGCGGTAGTGAGTGTTTGTGCTGCAATAGAATCTGATATTGCTGAACTTGATGAAGAAGAAAAACAAGAGTTTATGGAAGAGCTTGGATTAAATGAACCTGGTTTAAACCGCGTTATTCGTGCGGGCTATGATTTACTTACTTTACAAACTTACTTTACGGCAGGCGTAAAAGAAGTGAGAGCATGGACCTACCCTGAGGGCTCAACTGCCCCACAAGCCGCGGGTAAAATACACACCGATTTTGAAAAAGGCTTTATTCGCGCCGAAATCGTAGGTTTTGATGACTATGTTACCAACAAAGGCGAGTCTGGGGCTAAGGACGCTGGAAAATGGCGCCTGGAAGGCAAGGAATATATTGTAAAAGACGGTGATGTGATTCATTTCCGCTTTAACGTTTAATTAAAAGGGAAGCATAGTAAATGCTTCCCTTTTTTCTGCCCGCCACAAACACCTCGCTGCTTGTCTTATACACTTTAAACAAAACTCTCTTGTCTGAACGTTAATTTTAGCATTCTCATCCTTTTTGTATTCTTAGTTCCTTTTCCACTTCCATCATGTGACGCTAAACTAGCGCGGCTACCTTAGTCGACGAAATTAAAGTACAGCTTGTTAATTTTTATATCAAGTATGGTATTTCGCCTAAAAGTGCAGGCTAAGTACTAAAATTATTGTATTTGTTGGTTAGTTTGTAATCAACAGCCTTATTTTGCTCTATTTTTGGCAAAAAACGGTTGACGCTTAGAGTTCAACTAAGCATAATACGCGCCACTCAGAAACAGAGTAAAAGAAAGGCTACGTAGCTCAGCTGGTTAGAGCACATCACTCATAATGATGGGGTCGCAGGTTCGAGTCCCGCCGTAGCCACCATTTTATATCTGTTAGAGTACTCCCGTGCGGGAGTGGTGGAATTGGTAGACACGCTGGATTTAGGTTCCAGTGCTTCACGGCGTGAGAGTTCAAGTCTCTCCTTCCGCACCATTGCTGGGGTATAGCCAAGTTGGTAAGGCAACGGGTTTTGATCCCGTCATTCGTAGGTTCAAGTCCTGCTACCCCAGCCATTTTTTTCCAAGACAAATTAGCTTATTTTAGGCTGATTTTTATTGGGGTATAGCCAAGTTGGTAAGGCAACGGGTTTTGATCCCGTCATTCGTAGGTTCAAGTCCTGCTACCCCAGCCATTTTTTCCAACAAAAGTCAGTCTACTTTAGGCTGACTTTTATTGGGGTATAGCCAAGTTGGTAAGGCAACGGGTTTTGATCCCGTCATTCGTAGGTTCAAGTCCTGCTACCCCAGCCATTTTTAAAAACGCCGGTCTAAGACCGGCGTTTTTGTATCTAAGGCTTGTAAAAATAGCTTCCTTAAATCATCTTAATTTTCCTTTCTACATTATTTTTTTCTCCTGTTTAATGATTTTGCGTGGTGAAAGTGCTAAAAATCTTGCACAATAGAAATAACCTCTAAGAAAAATAATAAAAAATAGTAGTTCTATCCTATGAATGAAACTATCACTTCGATTCTAGAAAATATCCTCATCCCCATACAAAACGCGATTATCTATGCAGTAAGCATTGTCAATTATTGGCTGTGGGGAGATCAAACGACTTATGGCATTCTAATATTCCTATTGCTGATAGCCGGCATTTGGTTTAGCTGGCGATTAAAGTTTATTCAAATATTCGACTTTAAACACATGTTTTCGCTTATGCGCAAAAGCACAAACTCCGATGAAGCCGGCATTAGCTCTTTTCAAGCGCTATGCACCAGTTTGTCTGCACGCGTTGGCACGGGTAACTTAGCGGGCGTCGCGGTGGCAATTTCCTTAGGTGGCGCAGGTGCTATTTTTTGGATGTGGGTAATTGCACTTTTAGGTATGGCAACGGGCTACGCTGAAAGCGTCCTGGGGCAAGTATATAAAATCAAAGATTCCAACGGCCAGTATCGTGGTGGGCCTGCATATTACATTCAGCAAGGGATTCAAAATAAGGCCTTCGCATTTATTTTTGCGCTTTGCTTATTCTTTGGTTACGGTTTTGTATTTAGCGCAGTTCAAGCAAACACTATTGCTGATGCTTTAAATAACAGCTATCAGCTACCGACTATTTACTCTGGCTTAGGCATTATTGTGTTAGCCGCACTTATTGTAGTAGGTGGACTTAGAGCAATTGCGCGCTTTGCCGAATATGTGGTTCCTTTCATGGGCATAACCTATGTGACCGTAGCATTGGTCATTACTATTATTAACATCCAATTACTTCCCTCTGTACTGTATGACATTATTACTAGCGCATTTGGCCTTCAAGAAGCTGGTGCAGGCGCCTTAGCCGCAGCTATTAAAAACGGTATACAACGAGGTCTGTATTCAAATGAAGCGGGGTCAGGTAGCGTGCCTCACGCTGCAGCGGCCGCCTCACCTGAGCCAAATCATCCGGCCTCGCAAGGCTATGTACAGATGCTTGGAGTATTTATCGACACCATGGTGCTATGTACCTGTACTGCTTTTATTATTTTGCTAGGCACCCAAACAGGGATTGGCGAAATGGAAGGAATTAGACTTACCCAAACAGCGATGGAAGCTCATTTAGGGGTTGTAGGCAGTGACTTTGTTGCAGCCGCTATTTGTTTATTCGCCTTTACCTCAGTAGTCGCAAACTATGCTTACGGCGAAAGTAATTTACACATGTTTAAACTCGACAATAAATTTGGGCGACGCTTCTACACCGCTGGCTATTTGGGAATGATTTTATGGGGTTCGGTAGCCTCTTTACCGGTAGTATGGGCGATGGCAGATATGGCACTAGGTCTTATGACACTGGTTAATATAATCGCAATTGTTATTTTGACTCCCACAATTGTAGCGGTTACCAATGATTATCGAGAGAAACGCAAAGCGAATAAAAAAATCACCTTTACAAAAGAAGACTGCTTAATTCAAGGACAGCTAGAAGAAAAGGAAATTTGGCAAGGCAGGGGTTGATAAGTTGTGCGATTAAACTTTACCAAAATAAAGCGACTCACCAGATGAGATGAGTCGCGGATATACTTAGTATGGCTATCCATAAAGAGAATTTTGCATAATATGGATGCGCGCTAGAACTTCTACAAAATACCCTAAAAACAAGTCTAGCTACAAAAATGTACTAAATAATCCTACAAGTATTGCAACAATTAACAATGGAAATATCCAACGAGATACCTTAGCTGTGGTTTCATCACTCATGCGTTTACCCGACTTTTCCAACAGCGGAATAAGTATGACCATGGCTAAAAACAAAACTCCCAAAATAACGAAAACTGACATACATACCTCTTTAGAACAAACTTAGATTGTTTATTATATGCGGTGGATTAGTCATAATATCAATAGTCTAGCGACATAATAGTAATAATAAGCCAAGGTAAACACATAGTACAATATTGGAATTTCTTACGGGGCTAAGCCCATTGCGTATTTAAGCGCCATTTGTTTAACAGGGCCAGCGTTATGGGCGAGCTTAAGTCCAATGCCACGGGCAATTTTCATAGGTATAAAGGAAGTTGAAAAACTCTGATAGAGCACATCCATCGTAGACATCATTAGTAAATTAGGCACACGACGTTTGTGTTCATAGGACTTAATTATCGCCTGTGGATTTTGTAAGCCATTTAATTTGATAATATCCAAAATAGCAGTCACATCCTTAAAGCCTAAATTTACACCTTGCCCTGCCAAGGGGTTAATAGTGTGGGCAGCGTCCCCAGCAATAATCGACCTGCCCTGTCCATAGCGGCCAGCATGCATTCGGGTAAGCGAAAAGCCAA
Organism: Acidiferrobacterales bacterium; assembly: GCA_964195425.1. GTDB lineage: Bacteria > Pseudomonadota > Gammaproteobacteria > Enterobacterales > Alteromonadaceae > Glaciecola. The sequence continues at coordinate 83,107 of CAXMOM010000013.1, read as the reverse complement.
GTACTTTTACAATATCGAAATCACCTATCAAATCAGGGAAGTGCTCCTTTATAGAGGCTTTTAGCTCATCCACAGGGGCTTGTTGAATCCATTCACTTTGCTGTGCATCATGATACCAAACCAAGCATGCGTAGTTGTCGTGCATAGGCAACAAAGCACGAGGTCCAGTAGCATAAAATGCCTGCCAAGTTTCATCAGGCACTCTGTTTTTTGTTTTGATGAGTACAGCGTTTGCTTTTTGTGCATACTGCCAACCGCTTGTGGGAATTCCTGCCGCTTGTCTAAGTTGAGAATTTGCGCCATCGGCGCCCAAAACAATAGCCGCTTCAATCACCTGACCGCTGCTAAGAGAGACCCTACCCTCGTTAACATCTATATCGGTAACAGCTTGCTCGTGTATACACGTAACTTCATTACTGTAATTTGCTTGTATCTCTTCATATAGGGCAAGTTGAACAAGACGGTTCTCAACAAAGTAGCCCAACAATGGTTGGTTAATTTCAGCCGCAGTAAATTGTGTAATACCCTTGTTATTAGAAATTTTACCGTGAACATGAGTACTTTCACCGTCCCAAACGCTTAAAGTATCGTAGGGTCTATAACGCATTTTTTGCATATGCTGCCACGCGCCCAAAGTCGACATTAATTTTACCGAATGCATATTCAGCGCAGACAAGCGAATATCAGGTGCTTGGGCGCTATCAAATGGTGCTAACGATTGCTTTTCGATTAATGCAACTTTGTATGACTGCTTAGCTAGGCCTAGTGCTAAAGCTGCACCCACCATACCACCGCCAATCACGCAGCAATCGAAATTTGTTTTATGCATAATTATTTTGTTTCCCTAGGTAACCTAGCAAAAAGCGCTAACTTAATACTTACATTATGCCATACCCTAGATACTAGTTAAATGTTCTAAATCAATCACTTTTCTAAATCGTTTACGTCTTTTTACATACCTTCAATTAAGTTATCCTCACATGTTTCGTATGGGTTGACTTGGGTCTTTGTGCTACACTCTTTGGAATGCATACACCAGTCAAATCTGTCTATATTGGCGCCCTCATTCTTGTTACAGCTGAAGCCCTGTTTGCAGGCGTAGGCGGGCTTATAAAGTATTTAAGCGAAACACTTAATCAATCCCAACTTATTTTTTTCAGAAACCTGTTTGCCATGCTGGTATTACTACCTTGGGTCGCGAAAGGAAAATTTTCTTTACTCAACACTGGTCGCCTCGGTTTGCATTTCTTTCGAGCACTAACAGGCCTCACCGGCATGTATTGCTTTTTTTATATGCTGGCTAATTTGCCATTAACATCGGCGGTGTTAGCGCTGAAAATCGCACCTTTTTTCATTCCCGTTATTGCTCACTATTGGTTAAAAGAGGCCATTAGCGTAAAAAGTGTTGTCGCTATAGGAGTAGGCTTTATAGGCGTACTTTTTATTCTCGATCTGTCTAATCAAAACCCAGAATTTAAATGGGCTTTTGCCGCTGTAGGGTTGTGCTGCGCCCTCTTGGTTGCCACGACAAAATGCACTTTAAGTAAACTGTCAGATACAGAACCTGCAATACGCATTGTGTTTTACTTTACAAGCCTGTCAACGGTAGTCAGTTTTCCCATTATGGTACTGTATTGGCAGCCTATTCCCAGCGATGCTTGGTGGCTTATTGTCATTATGAGCAGTTTAGCCGTGGTTGGGCAACTCCTTATGACAAAGGCATATCAGTATGCATCTCCAGTAAAAATAGGCTTGCTAGGCTACTCGAGTGTTGTTTTTGCAGCTGTTTTAGGGACCTTTTTTTGGCAACAAAACATTGGTGTTAATTTAGCAGTTGGAATGATATTTCTACTATGGGCAGGCAATATGACACTTAGACAAAAATGGGGATGGTAACTTAAGGCCCCACATTTTGTTACACAACTCTTTTTGAAATCTAGTTAAAACCCCATTAACACTATCCTTGTGACTAAATTGCAGGTAAAATATAGCGCTGTTTTATGTGGTGGTTTGAAAGACAATCTAGGCATCACGTAGGTCTTTTTTGTAGGCCATTACGTATAATTATATTAGTTAAGACAATTTGATACACAGGTATTATTATACCAACCGACTAACCCATTGTTGATGAAGTGAAATGAGCAAAAAATTATTTATTAAAACCTGGGGTTGCCAAATGAACGAGTATGACTCGGAAAAAATGGCCGACCTACTCGATGCAACTCACGGCTACACAATGGCGCTTGAAGCCGAAGATGCCGACGTTATTTTACTTAACACATGCTCTATACGCGAAAAAGCACAAGAGAAAGTGTTTCATCAATTGGGACGCTGGAAAAATCTAAAAAAAGACAAGCCAGAGTTAATAATTGGTGTGGGCGGCTGTGTTGCATCCCAAGAAGGCGATGAAATTCGCAAACGCGCACCATTCGTCGATATTGTATTTGGCCCGCAAACCTTGCATCGCTTGCCCGAGATGATCGGTCAAATAAAAGGCGGCGAACGCTCAGTAGTAGATGTTAGCTTCCCTGAAATCGAAAAGTTTGACCGCTTGCCAGAACCACGAGCCGACGGTCCAACTGCTTTTGTATCGATTATGGAAGGCTGCTCTAAGTATTGCAGTTTTTGTGTTGTGCCTTACACACGCGGCGAAGAAGTTAGTAGACCCGTAGATGATGTATTGTTAGAAATTGCCCAACTAGCTTCTCAAGGTGTTCGCGAGGTCAATTTGTTAGGCCAAAACGTTAATGCATTTAGAGGCGATCACTTTGATGGCGCAGTTTGTCGTTTCGCTGAACTATTAGAACTCGTTGCTAGTATTGATGGCATCGACCGCATTCGCTACACCACGTCTCATCCAGTTGAGTTTACCGACGATATTGTAGAAGCCTACGCTAATATTCCAGAGTTAGTTGACCATTTGCACTTGCCGGTGCAGTCGGGCTGCGACCGTATTTTGAATTTGATGAAACGCGGCCACACTGCTATTGAATATAAATCGACCATTCGCAAATTAAAAAAAGTACGCCCCAATTTATCTATGTCATCAGACTTCATCATAGGCTTTCCTGGTGAAACGAATGAAGACTTTGAGGCCACCATGGATTTGATCAATTACGTGGGTTATGACATGAGTTTCAGCTTTATTTATAGCGCAAGGCCTGGCACACCTGCAGCGGACGCTGTTGACGATGTACCCGAGAGCGAGAAAAAACAAAGGCTACAAATACTCCAGCAACGTATCAATCAAAATGCCCAACAAATTGCGCGCAACATGTTAGATACTCAACAGCGTCTTCTTGTTGAAGGTCCTTCGAAGAAAGATCCGAAGGAGCTTACCGGGCGAACTGAGAACAATCGTGTAGTTAATTTCGTAGGCACTCCTGACATGATAGGAGAGTTTGTTGATGTCACCGTTACTTCGGTATATAGCAACTCCCTGCGTGGTGATGTGATTCGTCGTGAAGCAGATATGGGTCTGCGTGTTGCAATTTCTCCTCAAAGCATCATGGCCAAAAAACCTTCACCTGATCAACTCGGTGTGATTCAAATAATGCCTGCGTAACGATGTTTAATCAACATATATGCATAGTAAAAATAGTATAAAAAAGGAAACTCATTGAGTAAAATAGTCAGCAATAAAGTGGTACTAGATCCGCAAGATACTAAACGTTTGTCGAGCCTTTGTGGCCCATTTGATGACAATCTAAAACAGATAGAACGTCGTTTAGGGGTAGAAATCAATTATCGTAACAATGAGTTTAGTGTGCATGGCGATCCCCTGCAAGCCAATGGCGCGAGTGAATTGCTGAAACTTCTGTATATAGAAACACAGCCTGTGCGCGGCAGTGTTCCGAATTTAGAACCTAATCAGGTGCATTTAGCTATTCAAGAAGCCAAGTGCTTAGAACGAGCTGAAGCAGGTGATTATGCGAAAGAAGTCCATATCAAAACCAAACGTGGTGTGGTAAAACCTCGAAACCCTAATCAGTCAAAATATGTGACCAACGTTCTCACCCATGATATTACATTTGGAGTGGGCCCTGCTGGTACCGGCAAAACTTATTTAGCGGTTGCATGTGCAGTAGACGCATTAGAGAGACAGGAAGTTAGACGTATACTTTTAACCCGACCCGCCGTTGAAGCCGGTGAAAAACTAGGGTTCTTACCGGGTGATTTATCACAAAAAGTCGACCCTTATTTACGCCCGCTATACGACGCATTGTTCGAAATGCTTGGATTTGAAAAGGTCGAAAAGCTCATTGAACGCAATGTAATTGAAGTTGCGCCACTGGCCTATATGCGAGGACGTACTTTAAACGACGCATTTATTATTCTTGATGAGTCACAAAATACCACTGTCGAACAAATGAAAATGTTTTTAACCCGTATTGGCTTTAACTCAAAAGCAGTCATTACAGGTGATATTACCCAGGTAGATTTACCTAGGGGCACACGCTCCGGATTGCGTCAGGCCATTGATGTGCTGGACAATGTCAATGATATCAGTTTCAATTTTTTTACCGCTACCGACGTAGTTCGCCATCCTGTAGTGGCTCGTATTGTTCAAGCATACGAAGACTATGAGTCGACGCAAGACGCATTGCAAGCGAAAAGCAAACAAGAAAAACAAGCCCAAAATAACAAAGACTACACCGGACCAAGCGGTAAATGAAAGTGAACAATGATAACTTTTACAGATACTGTGGTTGATATGAGCGAGGCTATTTTAGTTGATGTTCAATTTGCCGGTGATGTCGAGGAAGCGGCCAAGCAATCCTTACCAAGTAAAGACTCCATTTTTGCTTGGTTAGGCTTAGCATATGCAATGACATTTGAATCAACCGCCAATCTGCAAGACAAGCCCACTAATTTAACACCGGAAATAAGCATACGCATTGTGTCGATTGGTGAATCTCAATCTCTGAATTCGCAATATAGGGGCAAAGACAAGCCCACTAATGTACTGTCTTTTGAAAGTGATTTACCTGATTTTGTACAAAGTGGATTTTTAGGCGATTTGGTTATATGCGCGCAGGTAGTTTGCGATGAAGCTAGCGAACAGCACAAATCACCTCACCATCATTGGGCCCATATGTGCATACATGGTATGTTGCACTTAGTTGGTTTTGACCATATAGATAGTCATGACGCGGATCAAATGGAAAGCCTTGAAATTAAAATATTAGCCAAATTAGGTATTGACGACCCTTATCAAATTAGTTGAATATAGCGGTACAACATTAAATGTGACTTTTACTTTGGGCTGCAGCTTTGCATGCAAATAATGCTTAACCCTAAAACCGACTAACTTTACACACTATACATAAGATGCAAATAAAACAATGAGCGACGATAACCCCCACTCAACCAACGGTTCTTCTAACAAAAGCTGGTTAGCTAAATTAATGACCAACTTTAAAGGAGAGCCGCAAAATAAAGAAGAGTTATCAGATTTAATTTCTGATGCTGAAACCCGAGAAGTAATAGACCCTCAAACAAAAGAAATGATTGAAGGTGTTATGGGTGTCAGTGAAATTAAAGTCCGCGAAATCATGATACCTCGCGCGCAAATGATCACCATTGATATTGAACAGTCGGTTGACCAATTTTTACCCTTAGTATTAGATTCTGCCCATAGTCGTTTTCCTGTAATTAGTGAAGACAAAGACCATATTGAAGGTATATTACTTGCAAAAGACTTGCTTCCTTATGCCTTTAACGACGAAAAAAGTTTTGTACTTAAAGATGTTATTCGCGAAGCGGTAATTGTGCCTGAAAGCAAACGGGTTGATGTTCTGCTAAAGGACTTTAGGCAACAACGCTATCATATGGCAATAGTGGTCGACGAATATGGCGGCGTATCAGGCTTAGTTACCATTGAAGATATATTAGAGCTTATCGTAGGCGAAATTGAAGATGAATACGATGATGAAATAGATGAAAATGATAATATACGCCCGCTAAACAAATCTACTTATTCAGTTAAAGCTCTGACCCCAGTTGACGATTTTAATAAATTTTTTGAATCATCTTTTAACTCAGGTAATTCTGATACCATCGGCGGTGTTGTGCTGCGTGCCTTTGGCCACATGCCTGAAACTGGTGAAAAAATCGATGTTGATAATATACAGTTTGAAGTGACTAATTCTGACAAGCGGCGCCTATTACAACTTAAGGTGTACTTGCCAGAACTGGAGAGTTAGCCTGACTTCCTTAGCTGTAAATATACTACTTTTTTGTTTAGGTGCGAGCCTTACCTTCGCGTTTGCACCTTTTAACTACTGGTTCCTTATTTTTGCAGTTTTACCCGTCTGTATATACTTACTTGCCTACCAAACAACAACGCCCTTCAAAAGTGCTTGGTGGTTTGGTCTAGGTTATTTTGGTGCGGGTATTTCTTGGGTTCATGTCAGCATAGCCGAATTTGGAGGCCTCCCGCTTATAGCCTCACTTATGCTTATGCTAATGCTATGTGGTTATTTGGCACTTTTTCCTGCAGCATTGATCGCATTAACTTCACGGTTTTTTAAGCCTGCTTTATGGCCGCTTTGTCTACCTTTTGCTTGGTTATTTATGGAATGGATACGCGCTTGGGCAATGACTGGCTTCCCGTGGTTGTCTATTGGTTATTCGCAAACGAGCAGTATATTTAGTATTTGGTATCCCATAATTGGTGAAATTGGCTTAAGTGCACTTATGATAGTAGTGACCTGCAGCGCTGCAATAGGTATTGCACAAAAACAATGGCTTCACGCTGGCATACCAGCGCTCGTTTTTACCATTAGTTCTATAGCATTAAGCAATATACAGTGGAGTACGCCAACGGGCATAACTAAAACCGTTGCCTTGGTACAAGGCAATATTGCGCAATCTATGCGATTTGATCCTAAAAAAGATAAAATGGCGATGGATAAATATATGGTAATGACCGAGCCCTTTTGGAACAAAGACATTGTTATATGGCCTGAAGCCGCAGTGCCTAAATTAGAATCACTAGTACAACGGTATCTAATAACATTAGATACCAAGGCAACTAATACCAGTACAGGGCTTATTACTGGCATAATAAATTATGATTTACAAACCGACATTGCCTACAACTCTTTAATTGCATTGGGAATAGATACTGGCTCCAATACTCAGCCCTACAAATTAAATCATAGTAAGCGCTTTTCAAAGCACCATTTATTGCCTATAGGCGAATTTGTCCCTTTCGAAACATTACTAAGGCCAATGGCCCCTATTTTTGATTTACCCATGTCATCTTTTACTAGAGGTGATTATGTTCAAGCAAATCTAGTGGCTGGAAATACCTTTTTCACTCCCGCAATGTGCTTTGAAATTGCTTTTCCAAAACAAATTGCTGCCAACCTGACTGAACAATCTCAGGCTATTGTAACTGTGAGTAATGACGCTTGGTTTGGCGACTCTCATGGTCCACATCAACATTTGCAAATAGCACAAGTGCGTGCAAAAGAGTTTGGTTTACCTGTATTACGTGCAACTAACAATGGGGTTACCGCTATTGTTAATCATGAAGGGCACATTCAAAGTCAATTACCACAATTTGAAGCACTAGTACTTGAGGACGTTATTACCCTTGTTGAAGGATATACGCCTTATCGACGATATGGTGATTGGCCTATTTGGATACTTGCGCTAAGCAGTTTTTTAGGCGGCATTGTGGTTTCTCGCAAAGCGGCTAAGTTGGTACCTGAACCGACCAGCAATAAATAAAAATCATATATAATATGGTGCAAATAAAGCGCCTTATTTTTTGAGCATTAAAAGCTTGCTCTACACAAAGAGAATTACTTGAAAATTTTTAACACTATTAATCGTAAAAGCTTAAAAGGCGATATTCTTGGTGGATTAACCGCTGCAATTGTTTCGTTACCGCTAGCCTTAGCGTTTGGTGTAGCGTCGGGCGCGGGTCCTGAGGCAGGATTATATGGCGCAATTATTATTGGTTTCTTTGCCGCATTATTTGGTGGCACACCTACCTTAATATCAGAACCAACAGGCCCCATGACAGTGATTATGGCCGCGGTAGTCACGGCGATGGTTGCTAGATATCCTGAAACTGGGCTTGCTATGGCATTTACTGTGGTCATGATAGCCGGATTAACGCAAATACTGTTTGGTATGCTAAAACTTGGGAAGTACATCACCCTAATGCCCTACAGCGTGATAAGCGGCTTTATGTCCGGCATTGGCTGCATTCTAATCATCATGCAATTTGCACCCGCTATAGGCGCTAGTGCTCCTAGTGGAGGCGTTACTGGTGCTATTTCAGACCTCCCCAACACCTTATCACAATTTAGTCTAACTGAAGCCGGTATGGCCTTGGCAACGCTAGCGCTAATTTTCTTTACACCAAGAAGAATCAAACAGTGGGTACCGCCACAATTAATAGCACTTGTGGTTATTTCAGTAATTTCTGTATACGTACTTTCCGACCCTAATATTAAACGTATAGGCGAAATAGATGTAAGTTTACCCTCATTAGTATTTCCCACATTTACCCCTGAACTACTGCAAACAATGATACTCGATGGTATTGTGCTAGGTATTCTGGGCTGTATTGATTCAATGTTAACCTCTGTTATTGCCGACAACCTTACACGAAGTGAGCACAAGTCAGACAAAGAGTTAATTGGCCAAGGCATGGGTAATTTGGTCTCAGGTTTGTTTGGTGGCCTACCAGGCGCAGGGGCAACAATGGGTACTGTGGTAAATATCCAAACCGGCGCAAAATCTGCACTATCGGGTTTAACGAGGGTGGCGATATTAGTCGTCGCGATATTTGGCGCATCATCCTTAATTTCGGTCATTCCCATCGCAGTATTAGCGGGGATTGCAATTAAAGTAGGGATCGATATCCTTGACTGGAGCTTTATAAAGCGAGCACACAAAGTATCCAAACAAACAAGTCTAATCATGTATGCAGTATTGCTACTCACTGTCTTTGTCGATTTAGTGGTTGCAGTAGGCATTGGTGTATTTATTGCGAACATCATTACCATTGAGAAGCTCAGTACCTCTCAAGAAAAAAATATAAAAGCAATTAGTGATGTAGATGGACGTTTGCCCCTTACCAAAGAGCAACAAGGTTTGCTTAATAAAGCACAGGGTCAACTGCTCTACTTTTATTTGAGTGGGACTATGATATTTGGCGTGTCAAAAGCCTTGTCACGTGAACTAGGCAGCTTGGGAGATCATCATGCGCTGATAGTAGATTTAAGTGATGTGTCGTTCTTAGATGATACCATTGCGCTTACCATCGAGAACTTAGTAAAAGATGCTCAAAGCTTAGATAAGAAAGTAGTCATGTTAGTCAAAAGACCACAGGACAAAGAAAAGTTAATGCGCATGGGCTTTGAAACTATGCTCAACGATGCCGACTTTGTGCATAACAGAACGCAAGCATTGGAGCTTGCGCTTAAAAAGTTAGCGAATGATAACTATATATAGGCTATTTATAGTTGGCTTTTATTTTACTTATAATCAACTTGAATTATTTCGTATTCAACTACGCCCACTGGGGTTTTAATGATTGATACATCGTCAAGTTCTTTACCTATTAAACCGCGGGCAATGGGGGAATTAACGGATATACGACCATTTTTCAAATCGGATTCATCATCACCCACTATATGATACTGAATTTCTTCATCGGTATCGACGTTCAATAATCTAACGGTTGCACCAAAGATGACTTTTCCGTTATTAGTCATTTTGGTCACGTCAATAATTTGAGCGCCAGACAATTTACCTTCAATATCTTGAATACGTCCTTCACAAAAACTCTGTTGATCGCGGGCAGCATGATACTCTGCATTTTCTTTTAAATCGCCGTGCTCTCTGGCCTCAGCAATAGATTTAATGATCCGTGGTCTTACTTTAGACTTTAACTCATTTAACTCTTCACGCAGTTTTTGCGCCCCTAACAGGGTCATTGGATATGTAGTCGCCATTCTTATTCTCTTATCATTCTTTTATTATGGTGTGTTGAATAGTCGGCATAGTAATGCATAGTGATATATAGCATTGCACAGCGATATAAAAAGTCATCGCACTCAGCAATAAAAGGAGATTGCTAAGCATTTTTCACGATATAAATTCAACAGTAAAACAGAAAACGAACGCTAAACGCGTTCGATTTCTTTGATTGTTAGGACAGTAGTATAAAACAATCGGTCTAGTCTGGGTAGGCTTTTAAGCGTCAATTTGCTTATGTAATTCTTGTATGGAATTCACATTTTTATACGCGTCGGCGGTTTTTGATTGCATAGTCGCAAACGCTGCATTTAACGTAGTGGTGTATGCCACTTTGTTTAATAGTGCTTCGCTTCTAATATAGACAGAGTCGGTAATGGCTTGACGCCCTTCTGTGGTATTCACAATATAGGTGTACGCACCATTTTTAATAAAATCTACTATATTGGGCCGCCCTTCTAACAATTTATTGACGACTGAACATTCATAACCACCTTCGTTTATAAATTTAGCAGTCCCACTGGTAGCTTCAAGCGTAAATCCATTTTCAATTACCACTTTGGCCAAATCGAGTACGCGGTGTTTGTCGTTATTACGCACCGACACCAACACCTTACCTTTTTTAGGCAGTGGTGAACTAGCGCCTAATCCTGCTTTTGCATAAGCTTCTTCAAAATTCGTCCCTATGCCCATCACTTCACCTGTTGAGCGCATTTCTGGGCCTAGCAAAGGATCGACGCCTTGGAACTTAGCGAAAGGTAACACGACCTCTTTAACTGAATAAAATGGCGGTATAGTTTCTTTCGTAATTCCCTGGCTAGCAAGGGACTTCCCCGCCATGACTCTGGCCGCAATTTTTGCCAAAGGTACGCCCGTTGCTTTAGAAACAAATGGCACCGTTCTAGCCGCGCGTGGGTTAACTTCAATCAAATAAACTTCGTTGTCTTTAATCGCAAACTGAGTATTCATAAGGCCAATAACGCCTAATTCTAGCGCCATTTGGGCTACCTGCTTACGCATTACATCTTGAATTTCTTTTGACAAAGAATAAGGCGGTAAGCTGCAGGCTGAATCACCCGAATGCACACCCGCTTGTTCAATATGCTCCATAATACCGCCAATGACGACGTCTGTGCCGTCACAAATAGCGTCTACGTCTACTTCAATAGCATCATCTAAAAACCTATCAAGCAATACTGGAGAGTCGTTAGAAACCTTCACAGCTTCAGTTAAGTAGCGTTTTAAATCTTTAAGGTCATACACAATTTCCATTGCTCGACCGCCCAATACATATGAAGGACGAACCACTAAAGGAAAACCGATATTCTCAGCGTTCTCTAGGGCTTGTTCCATATTACTAACAGTTGCATTAGCGGGCTGTTTGAGGCCTAACTTATTGACCATTTGCTGAAAACGTTCACGATCTTCTGCTCGGTCAATTGCATCTGGCTGCGTGCCGATTATATTGACTCCATTTTCTTTCAATGCACGTGCAAGCTTAAGCGGTGTTTGGCCGCCATATTGCACAATTACGCCTTCAGGCTGCTCTACTCTGCAAATTTCTAACACATCTTCTAGTGTAACTGACTCAAAATATAAGCGGTCTGAAGTATCGTAGTCGGTAGATACTGTTTCTGGATTACAGTTGACCATAATGGTTTCATAACCATCATCGCGCAATGCCAAGGCTGCATGTACACAGCAATAATCAAATTCAATGCCTTGACCAATTCGGTTCGGTCCACCGCCTATAATCATTATTTTAGGCTTAGACGACGGCTGCGCCTCACACTCTTCATCATACGTTGAATACATGTAAGCCGTAGACGTTGAGAACTCTGCCGCGCAGGTATCCACGCGTTTATAAACAGGCTTTATCGACATATCAAGGCGTTTGCCACGAACGTCATCTTCAGCGACTAAGGTCAATTCAGCAATACGTGCATCAGCAAAACCTTTGCGTTTTAATGCGTACATAAAATCTTCGTCTATGCCCCCTAATCCCAAAGTTTGAATTAACGCTTCTTGTTTAACAATGTCTTCAATTTGGACTAAGTACCATCGGTCTATATTAGTTAAGGTAAAGACTTCATCAACCGTCATTCCCATTCTAAAGGCATCGCCAATGTACCAAATACGTTCAGCACCAGGTTCACGTAATTCAAACACGATTTTGTTTTTTGCTTCAGGGTCGTTTAAGTCAACAATTGGGTTTAAACCGGTCGCGCCAACTTCTAATCCACGCAGTGCTTTTTGCAAAGATTCTTGTTGATTACGGCCAATGGCCATTACTTCGCCGACTGACTTCATTTGCGTGGTTAAACGATCGTTCGCACCGGCAAATTTTTCAAAGTTAAACCGTGGAATTTTAGTCACTACATAATCGATAGAAGGTTCGAATGAGGCCGGCGTTTTGCCACCCGTAATGTCATTGTCTAGTTCATCAAGGGTGTAACCAATAGCAAGCTTAGCGGCAATTTTAGCAATGGGAAAACCCGTTGCTTTGGATGCTAGCGCAGACGATCTTGACACTCTTGGATTCATTTCAATAATCACCATTCGGCCGGTTTCAGGATCAATACCAAACTGGACGTTTGAGCCACCTGTTTCCACACCAATTTCACGCAGTACTGCTATTGCAGCATTACGCATAATCTGAAATTCTTTATCCGTCAAAGTTTGTGCTGGAGCAACCGTGATAGAATCACCGGTATGCACGCCCATGGGGTCAATATTCTCAATGGTACATATAATAATGCAGTTGTCTGCTTTATCGCGTACCACTTCCATTTCATACTCTTTCCAGCCAATGAGTGACTCGTCGATAAGCAGCTCTGACGTAGGCGATAAATCTAAACCGCGAGTACAAATTTCGTTAAATTCATCAATGTTATAAGCAATACCACCACCGCTACCGCCCATAGTAAACGAGGGACGAATAATGCATGGAAAGCCAATTCTAGTGACTACGTCTTGCGCTTTTTCTAAAGTATGTGCTATTTCTGCCCGTGGACATTCTAAGTTAATAGACTTCATAGCCTTGTCGAAACGTGACCTATCTTCTGCTTTGTCAATAGCGTCGGCAGTTGCGCCTATTAACTCAACGTCGAATTCTTTTAATACGCCATATTTATCTAAATCGAGTGCGCAATTAAGGGCGGTTTGTCCGCCCATTGTAGGTAAAATAACGTCAGGACGTTCTTTGGCAATAATGTTTCGAACAACTTCCCAGTGTATTGGCTCAATGTAGGTGGCATCGGCCATTTCAGGATCAGTCATGATGGTGGCTGGGTTAGAATTAACCAATATGACTCGGTAACCTTCTTCGCGCAAAGCTTTACAAGCTTGAGCGCCAGAATAATCGAATTCGCAGGCTTGCCCTATAACAATAGGGCCCGCGCCAAGGATCAAAATACTTTTGATGTCGGTACGTTTTGGCATAGTAAAGCTTCCTATTGTTTCGCTTGTTTAATAAGGTCTATAAAGTGATCAAATAATGGGGCCGCATCGTTAGGGCCTGGGCTCGCCTCGGGATGACCTTGAAATCCAAATGCAGGGGCGTTTTTAAGCGCAATACCTTGCAAAGATTGATCAAACAAAGATATATGCGTTACTTCAATGCTCTCAGGCAAACCACTTTCGCTCACAGCAAAGCCATGATTTTGACTAGTAATCATAACGCTATTGCTAGCAATATCTTTTACTGGGTGATTAGCGCCATGATGCCCAAATTTCATTTTCTGAGTACTTGCACCTGTTGCCAACGCTAATAATTGGTGACCTAAGCAGATTCCAAACATTGGTATTCGCTTGTCGATAAAAGTTTTTATGGCTGCTATTGCATAATCGCATGGCTCAGGATCGCCTGGACCATTCGATAAGAAGATGCCGTCTGGCTTGAGTGCCAATGCCTCTTGCGCGGATGTTTTAGCGGGTACGATAGTTAACTTACACCCTCGGTCCACAAGCATTCGTAATATGTTATGTTTAGCGCCAAAATCGTATGCAACGACATGATAAGGCAAATTTGATAGTTGAGTATCGTAACCACTAGTTAAGTGCCAAACGCCGTCGGTAAACTCATGTTGAGCCTCACAGCTGACGACGTTTGCCAAATCCATGCCCTTTATGCCCGCAAAACCTTTAGCTTCAGTCAATGCTCTTGCTATCACGGTGTCAATGTCATCTGCGTTATCTACGGTTACTATACAGCCGTTTTGAGCGCCCTTATTTCGTAGAATACGCGTTAATCTGCGCGTATCAATATTGGCAATACCTATAATGTTGTTCGATGCTAGGTAATCAGATAAAGTTTGCTGGCATCTGAAGTTACTTGCAACTAAAGGCAAATCTCGTATTACTAAGCCTTTAGCCCATATATTATTGGATTCAACATCTTCAGCATTAATACCGGTATTGCCAATGTGGGGGTAGGTTAGGGTAATGATTTGTTCAGCGTATGAGGGATCGGTAAGAATTTCTTGATAGCCAGTCATTGAGGTATTAAAAACAACCTCACCAATACTGCTACCAGTTGCGCCAATGGCAGTTCCTTTGAATACGGAACCGTCGGCGAGTACTAACAGGGCAGAAACAGCCAAGTCAACCTCCTAAAAAGTAGATATAGCTAGGGTTCGTCACCAAAATGCGACAAACCTGTAGTAAAGTGATGTTTTAGTTAATAAAACCCACTAGATGTCTCTGCCAAAATAGAAACATCAAAACAAACAATAACTAAGATAGAAGCAGTATCATTAGCACTTGCCGTTACGTTTAAAACAGTCTTTATACTGTAAAAACTACTTTTCTTTGGCAAATTCTCAGTAGTATATCGAACAAAGCTAATTTGGTCTACCGGTTTTAAAAACTTATTATAAAGAGCTAAAACACAGCTGTCATTCAAAATTCATCAAGAAAGGCGTAAAAGCAGCTGTTTCATATCTTTTCGCTGCGAGCGAATTTACACTATTCGCTTAAGTTTAATACCTGCTGCATAGAGTATAGACCTGGCGCCTGAGATCCAAGCCATAAAGCAGCGGTTAATGCCCCATTGGCGAAGGTTAATCGATTACTTGCCTTATGAGTAATTTCAATACGCTCACCTAAGGTAGCGAAAAGCGCTGTATGCTCACCTACTATATCTCCTGCTCTTATGGTTGCAAATCCTATTGTTTGAGGATTACGCTCGCCAGTATCACCTTCACGCCCATAAACCGCGCATTTCGCTAAATCTCGATTAAGCGTTTTGGCTATGCGCTCACCAATCGCCATCGCAGTGCCTGAAGGTGCATCTTTTTTGAACCGGTGATGGGCCTCTATTATTTCTATGTCTGCACCTTGGCCCATCACTTTGGCGGCTGTTGCGACTAAACTCAACATAACATTTACCCCAACGCTATAATTTGCAGCAAATACAATCGGTATTTTTTTTGCGGCCTCGTCGATGCGTGCTAGTTGATTCTTATTCAAGCCCGTTGTGCCAATCACAATAGGTTTATTATGCCGAAGCGCATATTCAAGGTTAAGGCTTAAGGCCTCTGGCAACGTAAAATCGATGAGAATGTCGGCAACATTTGCTAGCGCATCAGAAATAGTGGCAACATTGATATTTTGCTTGTTTATGCCGGCTAGTTCGCCAGCATCTATCCCTTCAAAAGGTGAACCCTCACGAACACTTACAAAACCAAGCGATACTTCATCATGCTGGTAAGCTGCATCAATCAATACTCTACCCATTCTGCCATTTGCACCAAATACGCCGACTTTTATCACTGATATTCCTTATTTGTAGAGGACAACAAGCGTTTTTGTACCGCTCACACCATCAATTAGCCCCAAGGCTACTAATGTGTAAGTGTGCACGAAAACCTTCAGGCTAGCAAAACTAGGACTGCAATTGTTGCAAAAATCTGTCGACATCCATTATTTATTTATTCACTATACTTTCGAAAAAACAAATAACTTGTACAATAATGAATGACATAGGCTTAAGAAAAGCGAAAAGGAAATAAATGCAAACGCAGAAGGTGTGGGATATTCCGGTAAGAATTTGCCATTGGGGCTTAGTCTTGATCATTGTTTTCCAATATTTAAGTGCAGAAATATTGGATGACAATTGGCTGCCAAATACTATGCAATGGCATTTTTATGTGGGCTACACATGCATCGCTTTAGTAATATTTAGACTTTGCTGGGGAATTTTTGGTACCTATTATGCAAAATTTAGTCAGTTTGTGGTGTCGCCACTTACTACTTTTCACTATCTACGCAATAAACATTCATTTAGTGAATTTTTAGGACATAACCCCGCGGGTGCTTATTCGGTGATTGTGCTGCTTACCTTAGTGCTTACACAAGCTATAAGCGGTTTATTTATGAGTGACGAAATATTTAATGATGGTCCCTACTTCGGCGTACTAAGCGAGAGTGGACAAAACATCGCCAATTTTTTACATCACAATATAATTAACATATTGTTTGGCTTTATTGCCTTACATGTATTGGCTATTGCGTATTACAAATTTGTATTAAAGCAAGGCTTAACAAGCGCCATGATAAGCGGCAAAAAACAGATGAGTCAAAATCAAAAAAATACCTTAGCGTCGCCAAGTGGAGCGTTTCCATGGATTGGTTTACTGATAAGTCTGTTAATAACTGCAGTAGCTATGTACTTAATACTTGAAGTACTGCCTGCGCCACCATCAGACGATATTTACGGGTATTAAACAATACCCGTATACTTTGAAGTGCTTGTATTGATGTCGCTATGCATACGCCGCTACAGCAATTCACGACTAACGATTAAAAATCAGCTTTTAACACAACTCTATACCTAGCTTTACCTGATTCTAAGTGTTCAATAGCCTCGTTCACCTGACTCATAGGGTACACTTCAACCATGGGTTTGATGTTGTGTTGATTTGCAAAATCAAGCATAGTTTTTATGGTCTCGGGGCTACCTACTGGTGAGCCAGAAACACTTTTTTGTCCGCTCAATATAGAAAACACACCAATATCAAGTGGCTCTAGCGTAGCGCCAACAAAATGCAGACGACCCTTGGGTTGTAAGGTCGTTAAAAACAAATTCCAATCTAACTTAACGTTTACCGTTGAAATTATAAGGTCAAATTGGCTCTTAGCCGCCTCAATTTGTTTGGGGTCTCTGGAATTAATCACATGATGCGCACCCATCGATTTTGCTTCATCTGTTTTACTTTCACTCGACGTAAACGCAGTAACTTCGCATCCCCATGCGTTCAAAAACTGCAGCGCTAAATGACCTAAACCGCCAATACCAATGACCGCAACCTTACTTGTTGGCTTAATATTAAATTGTACAAGAGGATTAAATACAGTAATGCCACCACAAAACATAGGACCTGCTGATGTAACATCTAGCCCCTTTGGCAATGCTACAACACTGGTTTGTGACGCTTGTACAAACTCTGCAAAACCGCCATGACGGTGCTTGATAGTTGGTCTAGCCGACGCACATAAATTGTGATCGCCGGTATCGCAGGTGCGACAGGTTTCGCAGTATCCAGCGTGCCAGCCCAAACCCACTACATCACCCACTTGATGTTTGCTTACAGCGCTACCTATTTCTACGATTTCACCTGCAATTTCATGCCCTGCTACTAATGGGTAAGCCGATGCGCCCCACTCGTTGTTGATCATAGAAAGGTCAGAGTGACAAATGCCACAATAACTGACTTTTATTTTTACCTCATCGGCGCCCAAAGGCGGTAAATCAAGTTCAATTTTTGCGAGAGCTTGACCCGCTTTATTTGCAGCATATGCTTGCATATTTTATTGCCCTTTTATATTTATTAGTCTTTTTTATAGTCATCATGGCAGGCTTTGCAGGTAGCGCCTAATGCGCCTATACCTTTTCCATAATCGCCTTCTTGATTGTTAGCAACTAGCTCTTGTAAGTCTGCAGCGGCAGTCACCAAATCGTTCACCTTGCTTGTGAAGTCCGCGTGTTCTTTCCACACATCGTCTTTAGCGTCAGTTTTTACCTGATAAGCAGTAGTATCGAGGTCAAAATAATCGTGCATCATGTCGGCTAAAAACTCGATTCTTTGCGCATTTTTCGCAATCACATCAGCATTCATTGGAATATTACCTTTTGCCATTTCACCAAGAGGTCCCATGTTGCTGCGTACTAGTTGTAATAATGACTTTCTAAAGGTAACGGCAGTACCGGCTTGTTTTTCACTTGACGCTTTATTCACTTCTGTTGCAACAGCGTTAGGCGAAACCGAAACTGTGCCTAGCAATAAAGAACAGCTTGCAGCGAGTAAAATCAGAGATGATGTTTTCATATAGTAACCTTGTATTGTGATGACATTAATATGGTCGAAGAGCAGTTAATCCGCGAATTGTGATTCATAATTAATATTATTTTCTTAAAACCATAAATTATTATTAATACTAAAAAGTTTTGCCTAGTAAGACTAAACCACTTTTAACAAATTATCACATTTACTGTAACTTTTATTCCATATAAAAAAAACCCAACACAAAATGTTGGGTTTTATTAAAACAACTTTTTATACTTGCGTTTTAGTTAGTCAAATCATCAAAAAACTTTTTAACGCCATCAAAGAAACCTTTTTCTTTAGGTCTATGTTTAGCCGCTTGACCATTAATGGATATTTCAAATTCTTCTAAAAGTTCTTTTTGTTTAGAAGATAAATTAACCGGTGTTTCAATTACCACCTTACAAATCAAATCACCGACGCTTCCGCTTCGCACAGATTTAACACCTTTACTGCGCAGCCTAAACATTTTGCCTGTTTGGGTTTCAGGAGTCACTTTCAACTTTACTTTACCATCAAGCGTGGGAACTTGTATTTCACCCCCTAGCGCTGCGGTAGTGAAGCCTAAAGGCACTTCACAATAAAGGTTATTGTTGTCACGCGTAAAAATATCATGGTCACGCACATTTACTTGTACATACAAATCGCCTGAAGGAGCACCATTTTCTCCAGCTTCGCCTTCACCCGACAATCGAATACGATCGCCTGTGTCTACGCCTGCAGGCACTTTAACCGAAAGTGTTTTGGTTTTCTCTAAGCGACCTTGTCCACGACAGGGCGAACAAGGGTCTGAAATTATTTTACCTTTACCAGAACAAGTTGGACAGGTTTGTTGAACAGCAAAGAAGCCTTGACGCATTTGCACTTGGCCATTGCCTTTACACGTAGGGCAAGTAGTAGGAGATGAGCCTTTCTTTGCTCCTGATCCATCGCAAGTGTCACATTCAACTAAAGTAGGAACACGAATTTCAACTTCTTTACCACGGACCGCTTCTTCAAGCGACATTTCTAAGTTGTATCTTAAATCTGAACCCTGACGAGCTCTGGAACGACCACCGCCTCGGCCACCACCAAAAATATCACCAAAAACATCACCAAAAACATCACCAAAATCAGCAGCTCCACCGCCGCCACCACGATTTGGATCTACCCCAGCATGACCGTATTGATCATAGGCAGAACGTTTTTGCGTATTGGTTAATATTTCATACGCTTCTTGAATCTCTTTAAACTTTTCTTCAAGCGCTTTATCACCTTGCGTGCGATCTGGGTGATACTTCATTGCCAACTTTTTGTAGGCTTTTTTGATATCACGTGCCTCGGTGCTTCTGGTCACCCCTAGCACTTCATAAAAGTCTCTTTTAGACATAAACCACCCGTTCGAACTTATTTATATATGACAGTACTTGTTAGTGTAATTGCGATTGCAATTGTTACCAGCGTTGGCACTATCAAACTTATTGTTAACTAGCTTTATACACGTATTTACGTGCCTATAAGGAGCGTATTTGCACAATGTTAAACTACAAACCGCTTTCGTAATAAAGGCGCAACACTCTTTTGAGGTTGCGCCTATTACTTGCTATAGACTTTGATTTACAAAAAATTACTATAAACAAAGCCGTCGCTTATTGTGACTTTCAAGTATTACTTCTTGTCGTCTTTTACTTCTTCAAACTCGGCATCAACTACGTCGTCACCTGCATCGCTTGCGCTTTGCTCTGGTGCTTCGCCGCCTTGGGCTTGCGCGCCTTCAGCTTGTGCTTTTGCTTGTGCAATCTCCATTAGTGGAGCTGAAGCTTCAATTACCGCTTGGCTTTTCGCTTCAATCGATTCTTTATCTTCGCCTTTACGCGCAGCTTCTAACTCATCAAGAGCAGTTTCAATTTTCACTTTGTCTTCTGCACTTAATGCTTCGCCAGCTTCTTCGATTTGTGTACGCGTACCGTGAATCATGCCATCAGCTTGATTACGTGCTTGTACTAACTCTTCAAATTTAGCGTCGGCTTCTTTGTTAGCTTCAGCGTCTTGCACCATTTGTTCAATTTCATCTTCACTCAAGCCAGAAGAGGCTTTAATCGTTATCTTCTGTTCTTTACCGGTATCTTTGTCTTTCGCAGATACGTGCAAAATACCATCGGCGTCAATGTCAAAGGTAACTTCAATTTGCGGAGCGCCACGTGTTGCTGGACGTATACCTTCTAAATTAAACTGTCCTAAAGACTTATTACCTTGGGCTTGCTTACGCTCACCTTGTAGCACATGTACCGTAACTGCGGCCTGATTATCTTCAGCCGTAGAGAAGGTTTGAGACTTCTTGGTCGGTACCGTTGTATTTTTCTCAATAAGCGCCGTCATTACGCCGCCCTGCGTTTCAATACCAAGTGATAAAGGCGTAACGTCTAATAACAATACGTCTGTTACATCACCGGCTAGTACACCACCTTGAATCGCCGCGCCTACCGCTACTGCTTCATCAGGGTTTACGTCTTTGCGTGGCTCTTTACCGAAAAACTCCGTCACATATTTTTGTACTAGTGGCATACGGGTTTGACCGCCCACTAAAATAATATCGTTTATCTCACCTACACTAAGGTCGGCATCAGCAAGTGCTTGTTTAAGCGGCGCTAGTGACTGCTTCACTAAATCTTCAACTAACGATTCTAACTTAGCACGGGTAACTTTAATCACTAAATGCTTAGGACCAGTGGCATCAGCAGTAATGTACGGTAAGTTAACTTCAGTTTGTTGCGCTGAAGACAGCTCAATTTTAGCTTTTTCACCGGCTTCTTTTAAACGTTGCATAGCTAGCGGGTCTTTACGTAAGTCAAAGCCCTGCTCTTTCTTGAATTCTTCTACGAGGTAGTTGATCATGCGGTTATCAAAATCTTCACCACCTAGGTGAGTATCACCATTGGTTGAGAGTACTTCAAAAGTATGTTCGCCGTCGACCACGTCTATTTCAATAATTGAAATATCGAAAGTACCACCGCCAAGGTCATAAACCGCTATGGTGTTATTACCTTTGTTTTTGTCCATGCCATAAGCAAGAGCAGCAGCAGTAGGCTCATTAATAATACGTTTAACTTCTAAACCAGCAATTCGACCCGCATCTTTAGTAGCTTGACGCTGTGAATCGTTAAAGTACGCCGGTACGGTAATAACCGCGCCCGTAACTTCTTCACCTAAATAATCTTCCGCTGTTTTTTTCATTTTCTTCAAAACTTCAGCAGAGATTTGCGGTGGCGCCATTTTTTCGCCGTTCGCTTCAACCCATGCATCACCGTTGTCAGCCTTCACTATTTTGAATGGCATAATGTCGATGTCACGCTGTACTTCTTTATCTTCAAATCTGCGGCCAATTAGGCGCTTAATTGCATACAAGGTGTTAGTAGGGTTTGTCACTGCCTGGCGCTTTGCCGGCTGGCCTACTAAAATTTCACCGTCTTGCGTATAAGCAATAACTGATGGCGTTGTGCGGTCGCCTTCAGCATTTTCAATTACTTTCGCAGTTTTACCGTCTAGTACCGCTATACATGAGTTAGTTGTACCCAGGTCTATACCAATAATTTTACCCATATGATGTCTCCAAATTTTTTTAATGCCTCACTTTCGATGAATATAAAGTGGGGCTAGTAACCCTATTTTCAATAGGTGAATAAATAAAACTCTTACTTTTTTTGATTGATATGCGCCTAATATGAAACTTAAGCCATTGTTTAAATCAAAAATAGCAAGAAAAGGCGTTAAGCTTGCGTGTCGACAGTACTTGAACCACCGCGCGACACCATGACCATAGCGGGTCTAAGTAATCTACCTTTCAATGAATAGCCTTTTTGCATTACGGCCATTATCGTATTGGGGGGTAATTCTTCGTTTTCCTGCATTGACATTGCTTGGTGTTGTTCTGGATTAAATATCTCGCCCTGAGGGTCAATAACTTCCAAACCAAACTTCTCAAACGTAGCCATAAACAATTTGTGCGTCAAATCAATTCCCTCAAGGAGTGGCTTGATTGCTTCGTTTTCGGCATCAGCGGCATGCGTGGCGCGCTCTAAGTTATCAACAACCGCCAATAATTCGCCTGCAAACTTTTCAACAGCGAACTTTCTTGCTTTGTCGACTTCCTGATCTGCACGGCGTCTTGCATTTTCGCCATCGGCTTTAGCTCGCAACACTGAGTCTTTTTGTTCTTCAATTTTAGCTTCAGCAGTAGACAACTTACCTTCAAGTTCGTCGGCATATATTTTCCAGTCAAAGCCCTGTTCTTCAAGCGCTTCGTCTGACTCTGGTCCATAAACCGTTCCTTCTAAAGGTGCAGAAGTTTGTTGCTGAGGCTTATTATTAGCCTCATCTATTGGTTGTTGCGTTTCTTTGTTAGAAGCATTTTCTTGCGTCATTGGGTGCTCCGCTTTTGGTTGTTTAGTAGTGATTGCTGAGTGATTAGTATCACGATCATTGCCTTGTGATTGGTATAATGGGGACGGAATTCACGCCTTCAAGCCATTAATGCCAATTTTATTGTTGTTTTGAGCGAAGCCCTTAAGGGCTTCGACACACTTTTACTACAAGACTTTTACGAATTACGTAAATTATTCTTGCAACATCAGTAGCGTTGCGTATACCTTTACAACACAAAGTGTTGAGGTTGAACAATTATATGCGTTACAAAACCGTTGGATTAATAGGTAGACCTAGTCATTCTGGGACTTATGCGAGCTTAACGGTATTGGTAGAAGAGTTGACCCAACGCGGGTGCAATATCTTAGTTGAAAGCCGCATTACCGACTCAATTGACGATAAATCATTAGTTGTTTGTTCCATGGAAGACATTGGCAAGCAAGCTGAGCTCGCGATTGTAGTGGGCGGGGATGGTTATATGCTCGGAGCAGCCAGAGTATTAGCCGGCTATCCAGTTGACGTGGTGGGCGTAAACAGAGGGAATCTTGGTTTTTTAACCGATATAAACCCAGAAGATATTTCACGTCAACTAGACCGTATTTTTGCTGGCGAATTGCATAGAGAAGAGCGCTTTTTACTTGAAGCCCAAGTGCACAGCAACAATAAGCTTAAAAGCACGCACGTAGCGATAAACGAAATTGTACTGCACCATAGTAAAGTCGCGCGCATGATGGAATTTGAATTATATGTTGGCAATGACTTTGTGTTTAGTCAGCGCTCAGATGGACTCATTGTAGCCACGCCAACAGGGTCTACGGCCTATTCTCTTTCAGGCGGCGGTCCCATTCTAGTTCCTCAGCTAGATGCGATTACCTTAGTTCCAATGTTCCCACATAGTTTAACTAGTCGACCAATAGTAGTGGACGCAAATTCACCTTTGACACTTAAAATCTCAAATAAAAATACCGATAATGTACAAATAAGCTGCGACAGCCATGTGGTGATCACCTTAGCGCCCGGAGATGAAGTACATATAAAGAAAAGCCCAAATTTACTCAGCCTAGTGCACCCTCCTGAATATTCTTACTTTAATGTGCTGCGCACCAAGCTAAATTGGGGCAGCAAACTGTTTTAATGTAAAACTGATCTTTACACTTGAGAAACTACTGTATATATTGCCAGTATTAATAAATCCTGTTTGAATTATTTTTTTTAAAATATATAGGTCGATAAAGTTATGCTGGTACACATCGCAATTAAAAATTTGGCTATTGTTAAAAAAGTTGATTTAACACTGGGTCAGGGCTTAACCGCTATTACAGGCGAAACCGGCGCGGGTAAGTCAATAGCACTCGATGCACTTGGTTTGTGCTTAGGTGACCGCGCAGAGTCTAACATGGTGCGTGACGACGCAGACAAAGCCGAAGTGGTCGCGCATTTTGATATTGCAAAGGTCAAAAATGCGCTAGAATTTTTAATTGAACACGAACTACAGCAAGACGACAATCCTGACGAATGTTTTATTCGTCGTGTAATTAACCCCGAAGGACGCTCCAAAGCCTTCGTGAACGGTATTCCCGTAAATTTAAGTCAACTTAAGGCCCTTGGTAGTAAACTAGCATTTATCCATTCACAACATGCCCACTATCAATTTTTAAAGCCCGAATTTCAGCGCAAAGTACTTGACCAATATGCACAACATTCCTCGTTATTAATGCAAGTAGCTGAAGCTTACAAAATATATCATCAAACTCATAAACAGCTTAATCAGCTTGAAGCTGAGCAGCAACAGCGACTAGATCGTAGTCAATTACTTGCTTATCAGGTAAAAGAGCTCGACGACTTTAGTATTGGAGAAGGTGAATTTGCAAGCCTGGAAAATGACTTTAAAAAACTCAGTAATACACAAGAACTCATCGATAATACTGAATTTGCAATACACACATTGAAAACTAATGACGATGCAAATGCGTTATCACTCTTACAACAGAGCATTAAGTCACTTAACAACATTGCGCATTTTGACGATAGTGTAAACGATACAATCGAGAGTTTACAAAACGCCCTTATTCAAGCTGAAGATGCATGTAATGAATTAGAACATTATCAAACTCGCAT
This sequence comes from Acidiferrobacterales bacterium, assembly GCA_964195425.1. Classification (GTDB taxonomy): domain Bacteria; phylum Pseudomonadota; class Gammaproteobacteria; order Enterobacterales; family Alteromonadaceae; genus Glaciecola. Next base: position 58,262 of record CAXMOM010000013.1, on the reverse strand, counting down.
TGAAGCAGATCCAGAGCAACTAGCGTATATTGAAACAAGATACAGTGGCTGCATGGATTTAGCACGCAAACACCAAGTGCAGCCTGAAGCTCTTTATGAAACGCATTTAACACTTGCACAAGAATATCAATCCTTAGTTGCCCAAGAAGACAGTTTAACGGTACTGGGCGAAGAGGTTCAAACTCATTACAATACTTACTTAGTGGCCAGTAAGGAGCTTTCAGACTCTCGTACTGCAGCAGCAGAAAAATTGTCGGAAGAAATACAGGTGTCAATTAGAGAAATGAATTTACCCCACGCTGCTGTTGATGTTCGTGTGAAACAAGAGCTTGACCCACTACCCACCGCCGTTGGAAATGATATTGTGCAAATTTACTTGTCGGTTAACCCAGGACAAGCATCTGACCTTATGGATAAAGTAGTGTCAGGCGGTGAGTTATCGCGCATTGGTTTAGCGCTGCAAGTAATAAGTGCTAAAGATACACTTATCCCGACTATGGTATTTGATGAGGTAGATACCGGTATAAGTGGCCCAACGGCATCACTTGTTGGCAAACTCCTTAGACGTTTAGGCGAAAAAGCACAAGTGATGTGCGTAACACACTTACCTCAGGTAGCAGCCCAAGCCCATAACCAGTTGTTTGTGAGTAAGGTAACTGATGGGAAAACCACTGAAACAACCTTGCTCAAGCTAACTAAAGAAGAGCGTATTAACGAAATCGCAAGACTCCTTGCAGGTGATGAACTGACCGATACCGCCATTGCCAATGCAAAAGATTTATTGAAGTTATAAGTGACTATTTTAATTTCGAACCATTTATAACTTGAATGGTCATACGCAGGTAGGGTAGGATGCCTGCGCAAATTTATAATAGGTAGAACATGAAATCAGCTTACATTATCGTTATTTTAGTCGCCACTTTATTCACTACGGCTTGTTCCGATTGGATATTCCGTATTGATGTGCCTCAAGGTAACTTTCTTGACCAAAAAGACGTAGACAAGTTACGTATTGAAATGACCAAAGAACAAGTTGAATTCGTACTTGGGAACCCCGTAATTGAAGACAGCTTTACCTCTAACACTTGGTATTATGTTTACGACATGAAACGCGGTATGAGCAAACGTGGTGAAGATATTCATAAAGAATTAATTCTGAGGTTTGTCGATGGTAAATTGTCATCAATGACCGGCGATTTTGAAGAGTCCGAAGAGTTCAGCACGCCGCTAGAAGGTTGATTGATCAATCACTTATAAGCTATGGCTTAATATTTACTAATAGGCCCGTAGCTTCTTCTTGTTGTTCTTGGTTGCCCAATCGAACGACTTCATCTAATAGCTCCTTGGCTGCCTCAAAGTCTTCCATATCCATATATACCTGTGCCAAATCCAAGTTACTTGCTTGGTCCGACTCTACGTCCACAGCTGGCATGGCGACTTCATCTTGTTGTTTGGCAGTTAACTTGTCTAGCGAACCATTTAGGTCAAGCTCTTTGTCACTATCAATCATTTGAGCCATCGCATCGCTTTCTTCAAGCAAGTCATCTACGTCTACAAAATCTTCAGAAGTGTCGTTTGCTTGAGATTCTGTATTCTTTGCTTGTACAAGCTCACCTTCGTTGTCGAAGGCAGCAAGAGATGAGTCATCATTCATCAATGAGTCTAAATCTAAGCCTGCCGAAGCAAGTGGATCGTCCATTGATTGGCTTTTGCTGTTTAGATCGTTGTTTATGTCGGAGTCGAGCGCTAAATCTTTCAACATATCGTCAAAATTAGCATCGTCTAAGCCCTGAATAAGGCCGTCATCTAAGGAGCTACCGCCCTCGCCCAAAGAATCAAACTCATCATCTAGCGCCAATGCAGACAAATCTAGCTCATCATCTTTTGCTTCTTTGGTCGGTTCAGTTTGATCATCTTCATCTAACCAATTGTCTAGATCTTTAAGCCCCGCTAACACGTCTTCGTCAGATTCATCTAAAAGATCGAGTGGATCTTCATCATCCAAATCTATTTTATCGGCTTCTAACTCTTCGTCCTTGGCCTGAGCAGTGCTTTTAACATCGACTTCATCGACAGCGGGAATTTCAATTTCTTTCGATTCTTCTATTTCTTGGATTATCTCTGCATCTGTCGCGACAGTTTCTGGAATCTCGTCGATTAAATCTTCAAGGTCATCGTCATCCACGGACATATCGCTAGTAAAACTTGGAATATCATCTAGCAAGTCATCAGCATCTAATGATGGACTCATTATTTCATCTTTTTGCATTAAAGATTGCTCGCTTTGTTTACTAAGCGAAGTGTCGTTTCCTAGATTACTATCATTGGCATTTATTGTGGTATCTTTAAGTTCATCGAGTAAGTCGTGTACTTCATCGGGCTCATCATTATCAAGCTCTTTAAGCAGTTCATCAGTAAGTTGAGATACTTGGTCGTTTTCCAAGTCTTCACTTAACGCATCATCTTCTTTGGCACTCAGGTCTAATGGCTTATCTAGTTCTTCGTCAAGCTCTACTGACAATGATTCGTCGAGCTCTGAACTACTTGATTCAACGTCATCGCCGATAGACTCAAGCAAGGCATCAAGCTCTTCACTGCTGTCTTCATCATCTGCTAGATCGAGCAATAATTCATTTGATAAATCATCAGCATCGAACTCATTTTCAATATTTTCCTCGTCAACTAGCTCATGTATATTAGTACTGTCACTAGGTACCTTATCTAACTCTTTAAGAATTTCGTCAGCCATTCTACTAATCGTTTCGTCTTTGGCCTTAATTTTCTGCCCAATTTGCTCAATTGTATTTTCATCAATTTCGCCATTTTCGTCTAAATTAACACCCAATGGTGAACCATCAGAATTGTCTTGCTCTTCTTCCAACTCACTACTTTCACTTAAGCTACTGCTGTCAATTATAGTTTCGCTGTCAATGCCGTCGTTATCATTACCAAGTTCATCTGGCTCAGATAAATCGAGGGAAGCAAAGTCTTCATCTAGCAATAAATCATCTTCAATCTCGAGCGAGATTCCATCATCACTTTTTGACTCAGCATTATTACTATCAATTGACACCCCAATATTGGACACTTCGGTAGGTAAATCTGGCACCAACATGTCATCTAAACCGTCTAAGTCAGCATCCATTTCAGCGTCTGACATTGCATTAATTGCATCATCATCTTCTAATGCATCCGATAAAATATCGTCCTCTTCTAATGCGTCTTCATTCGACAGAGCTACCATTAAATCTTCTGAGTCTTGATCTAGTTCATCGCTGACTTGACCAATTACCAATTCGTCATCAATAATATCTTCTGATGGCGGTATAACGCTTGGAGCTGCTATTGGGGCCGGTTTTTTTAATAAATAAATCGCCAACACTAGAATAATGAGAAGTGTCACCACACTCATAATAATTACCAGCGCAAGCGGAGATGAAAGTATCGATTCAGATTCTTTGTCTATTCTCCTTTGCTCAGCTTCTTTCACTAGCGCAATGAGTTGGCTAAGCTGCTCTACTTGCTGATCAATTTGAGTTTGTAACTCAGTTTCGACCTCTTCGGTCACCTTGCGATTATTTTCGTCAATTCTTAATAGTTGCTCATTCAGCTTTTTATTTTCATCAAGCAGCACTTCAACAGAACTGATAGAAGCCGCTACTTGGTTTTTTAATTGTTGAAATTGTTGCTGTTGCTGTTGGCGTAAGCCATTTAATTGGGATTGTAATTGTGCTGATGTTTTTGACAGATCTTCTTGATTGACAAGCGGTATTTCAGGTTTCAAATTATCAGCTGAAACGGGGGTGCTATTTTCGCCGCCACTGGTGTCGGTTTGTACTGCTTCGTTCTGTGCAGAAGAGCCTCTACCTAGCGCCCTGTCATCCTGGTCGGCCTTGGCCCTTGCGCTCAGTGGATCGATCCTAGCGATGTAACGATCGCTGGGTAATTGCAGTGTAGCGCCGTCAACCATGGTATTAAAGTTACCATTTTCAAAAGCTTGCTGATTTAGTTCATAAATCGCCAGCATAGTTTGGTAAACAGTAAAACGTGCATCTTGCTTGTAGCGGCTGGCAATTCGCCACAAAGTATCGTTTTGGTCAATAGGGCCATATACCACACCCGAATATACTTGTGTGTTATCTCGAGGGCCCTGTATTTGGGATATTGGTATTTGCGAAGCTGAGCCTTGACTTGTCTGGGCGTTTACTTGACTAAATAATAGGCATGCAATCGCAACAAATGCAGCACAATAAAGTTTGCGTGCATTAGAGCTCGTCACGCATTTTTTGCCTAGCTTTTGAATATTGCCCATATATATCAATTTGATATCGCCCCAGTGAAAATTATACAACGCTACATTATATCGGCCAAGTCCCGAATTTACTTATAAATAATCTCTTACTAGCACTTCCGCAATTTGTATACTGTTTGTTGCAGCGCCCTTTCGAATATTATCAGACACTACCCACATATTAATGCCATGGGAGTGTGATATATCATTTCTTACTCTTCCTACATGTACCCCATCGTTGCCGCTAGCAGAAGTGACTTGTGTTGGAAAAGCGTCTCGGTCTGCATAAAGGGTTACACCCGGTGCATCTTCCAATAAAGATTTCACGTGTTCAGCATCGGTTTGTTGCTGAGTTTCAATATGGATAGCCTCGCCATGCCCATAAAACACTGGCACTCTAACCGCAGTTGCGTTAACTAAGATGTTATCGTCACCTAATATTTTACGCGTTTCCCACACCATTTTCATTTCTTCTTTGGTGTAATCGTTATCCATAAATTCATCGATTTGCGGAATTGCATTAAAAGCGATTTGGCGGGAAAACTCTTCTCCTGTCACTGATTTTGCATTTAACAACTCCGCAGTTTGTCTAGCCAAACCTTCCATCGCACTTTTCCCTGCACCTGACACCGATTGATAAGTGCATACATTAATGCGGTCAATACCAACAGCATCATAAATAGGTTTCAACGCCACTACCATTTGAATTGTAGAACAGTTTGGATTAGCGATAATGTTACGATTTCTAAAGTCGGCCAAAGCGTGTGCATTTACTTCAGGCACTACCAATGGAATATCTGGTTCGTATCGATAATGCGAGGTGTTATCAATAACTATGCAACCGGCTTCAGCGGCAATAGGCGCATACTTTGCCGATACTGAACCCCCAGCTGAGAAAAAGCCGATTTGAACTTGCGACCAATCAAATTCATCGGCATTGAGCACAGTAATTTTTTTACCGTTAAATTCTATTTCTCCACCGGCAGAACGCTCACTAGCCAATGGAAATAGGGTATCTATTGGAAAATCTCGCTCTGCGAGTATATCTATAATTGCCTGACCTACCAGACCTGTTGCGCCTAATATGGCAACATTAAATGCTTGAGACATTTTTTATCATCCTATTTTGTCAATTGTGATGTTGTGCTGTCGTTAGAAATGATAAAGCCAATTCCTTCGAGTAATACAGTGATTTTAGAATTCAGTGCGTCAAGTCTTAAGGCACTGAATTCTCTACGAATTGGGTATTCTTGCCTTAAGCTAGCAAACGATGTGAATTGTGCCATGTGGCGACGAAAAACTCTATCATCATTTTGTATATCATAGACTAAATGGCATATTTCTTTGGCTAAGCGTTGCGCGCCCAACAAATCAAGCGCATCCGATGAGGCTAAAGCACTTTGCATAAGATCTGGTAGCGTTGAGGTATCGCAAGGTAATAGATCACTTAGCTGTATATTTTCTTGTATATTAGAACGCTTGCAAAGCTGCTGATACAACATAAACGTTCCATTTGCTTTGCCTTCCAGTGTGTGGCCAGCGATGTGTGCGCTAGCTATGCGCAAGTACGGAATTAGTGCGGTCATAATACTTGGCTCGTTTTCCCAAACATCAAGCACCACATTAAGCCCTCTTGTATTTGCTTTTGTAGCCCTCTCAAAATATTCAAGTAAAACTTGATTATTAATCAGTTCTCCTCGTCCGGCATTAATCAAATATTGGGTAGCGTCGAGTTGCATCAACGCGCTTGCATCAAACAAATGATGAGAAGGATGCTCTTGATGACTATTAAGCGGCGCATGCACGCAAATAATGTCTGCTTGTAAAATATCGTTAAATTTAACATAACGAGCTGGTACGGCAGTGTTATTTTCATCTACAGATAACCCAAACTGCTGTTGCTGTTCCGCGCTGCCTTGTTGAGGCGGATCATAAATAATGACTTCTGCACCAAGGGCATGCATAGCGCTAGCAACACGGCTTCCAACATTTCCATGGCCTACTATCCCCACCACTTTGTCTTGGATTAAAAAGCGGTCTTCATCGGCCATTTGCAGCACTGCACAAACTACATATTGTGCAACCGCTTGAGCATTGCAACCGCCGGCGGCATACCATTGAATACTTCTGGCGTTTAATGCAGCAATATCAAAATGATCATAGCCTGCGGTAGCGGTCGCTACAAATTGTAAATTCGGCATTTTATCGAGCAATGCTTGGTTTACTTTTGTGGTTGAGCGCACTAACAAGCACTCAACTGAGGGCAAATATGCCTGCAGCGCTGCTGAAAGTGCTGGTGCAGAGACATCGGTGGCTAATTCGCCGGCAGTGAAGGTTTGCAAGGTACCTAAGGGTAGAAAGAATTCTTCCCAGTAAGGCATTGCATTGTCTGCTAATATTTTCATGGGTAAGATTTAGCTTTTTTCCAAATAGGCTTTTATATAAAAGGCTTTAAATATTCTATTCTTTATAGTCAGGACAAATACGCTCAAGCTTTCTCAAAATACCTGGCCATGCTAATTGCCCACCAGCGCCTTTAGTTACTTCAGACGCTTGTGCCTGAATTCCCGCTAATATTTGTGCGTTTACGGCCACTAACGGTTCGCCGGTTGCCTGCGCCATAAGTTGGATTTCACAAGCTCGCTGCAAAATAAACATCGCCAAAAATGTGTCAGGAATGCTGTCTGCACAGGTAAGTAAGCCATGATTGCGCAGTATCATAAAATTCGTAGTGCCTAAGTCGGCAACTAAGCGTACTTTTTCATCTGGGTTTAAGGCCACGCCTTCATAATCGTGATAACTTATGGATGCCAAGGCAAACAACGATTGCTGACTGTATGGCCCCAGACCGGACTCTAGCGCCGATATTGCAACGCCTTGAGTAGTATGCAAGTGCATTACACATTTAGCGTCGTGCCTTGCCTCGTGAACAGCACTGTGAATGACAAAACCTGCAGGGTTAACCTGAAACTCACTAGGCATTACTTTAATACCTTGTAAGTCCACCTTTACAAGGCTAGACGCCGTCACTTCTTCAAATAACAAGCCAAATGGATTAATCAAGAAATGATGTTTTGGCCCCGGAACACGCGCAGATATATGTGTAAAAATCAAATCGTCCCAACCATAGTGCGCAACCATCCTGTAGCAAGCTGCCAAATCTACACGTGTTTGCCATTCTTCTTTTGAAACTTGTGATTTAACGTCCATACCAGATCCTTTTTCTTATTCACAAAGGGTTGGCAAATGCCAACCCTTTGTTTTAATACACACTATTCGTCAATTAAGTGGTGTATCGTTTAAATACCAAACTCGCATTAGTGCCGCCAAAACCGAAGCTGTTTGACATTACTACGTTCAAAGTCGCTTCCGTAGGCTCAGTAATTATATTCAATCCTTTTGCCGCATCATCTAAGTCATCAATGTTGATTGACGGGCAAATAAATCCGCCTTCCATCATTAATAAAGAAAATATAGCCTCGTGCACACCTGCCGCACCTAGTGAATGTCCCGTTAACGATTTAGTTGCGCTTAACGCGGGGCAGTCAGTGCCAAACAAAGCTTGAATAGCTTCTAATTCCTTAACATCGCCTACCGGAGTAGATGTGCCATGAGTATTTAAATAGTCGAGAGGCTCGTCAACGTCTTTGAGTGCTTGACGCATACATCTAATGGCACCTTCACCGCTTGGTGCGACCATGTCGTATCCGTCAGAAGTAGCACCATAGCCTACAATTTCGGCATAAATTTTGGCGCCACGTGCCAACGCATGTTCTAGCTCTTCAACCACAACCATACCGCCGCCACCGGCACTAACGAAGCCATCGCGGTTGGTATCATAGGTACGTGAAGCAGCTGCTGGGTTATCGTTATACTTTGTTGATAAAGCACCCATTGCGTCAAACTGACCTGAAAGTGACCAGTGTAGTTCTTCGCCGCCGCCGGCAAACACCATTTTTTGTTTGCCCAGCTGAATCATTTCAAGCGCATTGCCAATGCAATGGGCACTGGTAGCGCACGCTGAGGAAATCGAATAGTTAACCCCTTTTATTTTAAATGGCGTTGCTAAACAAGCAGAAACAGTACTCCCCATGCAGCGCGTTACCATATATGGCCCCACGCGCCTTACACCTTTAGTGCGCATAATATCGGCTGAATTAACTTGATTTTCAGAACTTGCACCGCCAGAACCTGCAATAATACCGACATCTTCACTTGAATATTGCTCTTCCGTTAGACCTGCATCTGCTATCGCTTGTTGCATCGATAAATATGCATAACTAGCAGCATCTCCCATAAAACGCAGAGCTTTGCGATCAATTTGTTCTTTAAGATCAATTTTAACGTCGCCCCACACTTGGCTGCGTAAACCTGCATCAGCAAATTGTTGAGAAAACGTAATACCCGATTTACCGTGGCGCAACGATTCTCTTACTTCATCTGCATTATTACCAATACTCGATACTATGCCTAAGCCAGTGATTACAGCTCGTTTCATTTTTCACCTTTTTTATTTATTGTTGATTGCAAAAATAGTCTGGGCACCAAACTTGTGCCAATTTTTAGTTTTAGCGCTACACTAGCTTAGCTGATATGACGCTTATTCAATCATACTTAATTAACAATACCTTCATATTACACAGTTTAGATTGAAAACTAGTCTGCTCTTTTATGTATAATGTGGCATAAAGTCGTATTCTTTAACAGTTCTTTTGTTTGTTAAGGTTTTTGAAAATAACATTCTTGCGCAATATAGAACAAAAAGCGTCAACAATATGGATGGTGGTTTAGCAATATCGTGACTAACAAGCTAGCAAAAACCAATGTAGAAACAACAATAACGCCAGCGAATATTTACTTAGATGAAAACAACACGCCCGCTTCGCAAAAATATGGTGATGTATACTTTTTTACCCAAAACGGCGCGCAAGAAACTGACTATGTATTTATAAACGGAAACGATTTAGTCAACAGATGGCGACACTACGACAGCGATTACTTTTGTATTGCTGAAACAGGCTTTGGTACGGGCTTAAACTTTTTTAGAAGTGCGCGGTATTTTCAGCACTTTCGTCAAACATACCCGCACCACCGCTTAACAAAGCTTGTCTTCATTTCAACTGAAAAAAACCCACTTCGTAAAAACGACGCCGCTAGTATAATAGAACAATGGAAACAAGATGATTTTTTAACCGGTGCGTCGCATGAAGCAACAAACTATATTGACTATAGTAAAGTATGGATTGAGCAATACCCGGTTCCAGTTGCGGGCATTCATAGAAGGCACTTTTCGCTCAACACGAAAGATTGCAAAGGAGAGTTGGTTCTCGACTTGCACTATGGGGATGCCACTGACGCTTTTGCGCAAATACAAAAAGAGCCATTAGGATTAGTAGATGCGTGGTTTTTAGACGGCTTTGCGCCCAGTAAGAACAGCAGCATTTGGACACAAGCGCTTTACGAGCAAATGGCCAGCTTGAGTAAATCAACTTGTACCTTTGCTACTTTCACCTCAGCGGGCGCGGTCAAACGAGGTTTGCAAAGCGCCGGGTTTGAGGTACGAAAACAAAAAGCCTTTGGACGTAAAAGAGAAATGTTGCTGGGCACATTCACTGGCAATCCGCAGCCTTTGGAGTGTGCCGCAAGAAGCGAAAAAATTGAAAAAAAAAGCACAAAGATAGACAAGCAACAGGCGCCTTACTTTGCTCGTTCAAGTTTAGCCTCCGATAGTAATGATAAGCACATAACAATAGTAGGCAATGGTATAGCGGGCGCCATAATGGCCTTAAAGCTAACGCAAAGAGGTAAGCAAGTTAATCTGCTATGGCAAGGAGAACTGCCTAGTGATTGTGCATCGGGTAATCCCATAGGAGGCTTTTATCCTCAGCTAAATGCGCAAAACAACACCGCAAGTCAAATTCAGCTGCATAGCTTTTTATACGCAAGTGAGTTTTATAAAGCGCTTCACACACTTCAACCATTTAGTCATGAGTGGTGCGGAGCATTGCAAATAGCATTTAATGACAATACCCAGGCCCGATTAAGCAAATTAGATAGCGCGAATCTATGGCCAAAAGAAGTAGCGCATCTTGTAAACCCTGAACAAGCCACTAATATTGCCAACATTCCTATACCCTACTCTTGCTTGCATATTCCCAATGCTGGCTGGATCAAGCCACCTAGTTTAGTGCAGGCCTGTCTGACACTAGCCCAAGCAAGCGGTTTGTTGACATTACAAAATAATACCCAGCTAGTGAGCTATGAATGTACCGATAAAGACGGCATTCAATTAAGGCTTAAAAGTAGCGGCGATCCATCGCAGCATATTCTTCCAACAAAAGTACTGAATACACACGCTTTGGTTCTCGCTATGGGTAGCGGCAGCGAATCTATTACAAAACACGTTATTCCTTTGCGATTAACACGCGGTCAAGTTGAGATGGTATCGAGTAACTATCCTGTGAAAAGCGATAGTGTGCTAGCGCGGTTGCAAACCTTGCTTTGTCATAAGGGATATTTTACGCCCGCGGCAGATGGTTTTCACGCTTTAGGTTCAACCTATATAAAAAATGATACTAGCTGCGATACAAGAGACGAAGAAACTGATATTAATTTTGCTATGCATATACAAAGCATAAAGCACGCAAGTTGGCAAAACGAGCTTCAGCAAGCACGCTTAAACCCCAACAATTATGCGCGAGCAGCTGTGAGATGCTCATCGCCCGACCATTTACCTGTTGTAGGGGCAATGCCAAACGAATCTCAGTTTCAAGAACTTGCTGAATTGTATAAAGCCTTACCATTGCACCGCTACCCTATTCCAAGTAACGATAAAAATGTATATCTATTGACAGGATTAGGCTCAAGAGGTCTTACTACTGCGCCATTAATGGCAGAGATATTAGTGAGTCAAATGTTAGGCGAAGCAATGCCAATGGCCAAGCCTTTACTTGACGCAATAAACCCAAATAGATTTATTGTGCGCTCACTTATTCGGCGAGAGCCATGGCAAGCGTAAAGATTACGCTTGCTTAATCGGCGCCGTAACGAAAGTCTTGAGAATGTACTTGCTGACTAACAAACGTGGGAACTAACACATTGGCGCTTGAAACAACCCTATTGGTACCTAGCTCAATAATACGAGCATTAATAAACACGCCGTCTGCTTTATCAATCATAGTGGCCGACAGAACATGGTCCATCACCTTGTTGTTGGCAAGCTGCAACACGTCGCGTGAAAAAGCTAAATCGCCTTTTTTCGTAACTTGAATGGCGGGCATCATTTTGAAATCGACTACATTTAACCCAAACTGCTGAATTTCGGAAATAGAGTACTCAGCCAGCTGGTTACCCAATACCGTCGTATTTTGTAAAGTGTAATCGAGCTTCACGAAGGACGTCACACCAATTCTAGCGCGGGAAGTTAAGCCATTTGCATTTTTCAACAAATCCATGGCTAGCTGACCCGCATAATCTTGTACACTTTTATAGGTAAACATTGGAGTGAAACGTTGCACAGGCTGCTGCATCATAGCCGAGCGCATATTGCTCGTAGCTTCACGTGAGCCATCTGCACTTGCACGATTGTAAGAAGACTCGCCAATTGGATCGTTACTGCGATTTTGTTCACTAGCTGCTTGACCAGTAATCCCATTGGGAGGGATTTCGCCGGCCAACGCGTATTGTTGGTTTAATAAATCGGCGATTGTTTGAGGAGGCTGATAACCGGCCATAAACATCTTACCCGCTGCACATCCGCCTAACACTATGGCGATTATGCATATACTGACTAATTGTAAATACGTCTTAGCACCACGTAATATATTAGAAAAAACCATCCTATTCTCCTCTAATAATGCGTACGCCATCAACAAGGTCGTTTTGACGTGATGAGCCACTGGGCAGCAATGCATCTACTATATAAAACGGAATAAAAGACTGCGCGCTAGCGACAACTACATTTGACTGCATTCCTAACATACGGGCGTTTACTATAAAACCACCTTGATGCTTGGTCATGGTGCCCGTAAGTACATATTGAATAGGCGTACTGTTTTTCAGGTCCAGAAAATCTCGCGACATCACAAAATCACCCAAATCTGTCACACGAATAAACTGCGTTGCTTTGAACTCGACTACCGGCATTCTAAATTTATGAAATTCATGTACAAATGATTCTGCCATTTGTTGACCCAGCAGGTTAGTTTGCTTTAAATCACTGTCAATTAGTGAAAAGTGCGTTACCGCTACTGGTGTCCGCTCACTTACATACTCCATATTAGATACTAGGTCTTGTGCCATGTTTCTGACATAGTCACCCACATGTTTCGTTAAAGGCATGCTTTTATATGAGCCATGCGTAGACGACATAATCGACGGCTTATTAATAGACCCAAACGCATCTACCGACCCAAATGTTTGTGACTGTAAGTCAGGCATCGATTTGCCTAAGGCACTGGCATTGATATCGACCACACCATTGCTTTGTGTCAGTTGACCTTCATTTATACTATCTGCCTGATTAACTTGCTCGTCAGAAAGAGAGGCAAACAATTGCTCAACAGACGGCAAAGAACTGCATCCGGCAAGCAAAATAATGGTTATAAATAACGTGCATAGTTTCATAGGTTACTCCAAATTAATCGATACATTGCTGGGTTTCTCAGTTCGGTACAACTGCCCGTTACGCAAGGTTACTTGTTCTTTTTCCCAGAACAAATCCGCCGGGAAAAAACTGGTTGCTGCCGCCACTACATCTTTGCTACGCACGTTAATCACACGCGCATTTACCATTGCTCCACTCTGCTGTGGCGTAATAGTGCCAGTAATGTAGTAATCAACATTTTGCAATTGAGATAAATGGTCTAAATCTCTAGAAAGAACGCGATCATATGAACCGGTCATTATAATAGCGCTACTGGCTTTATAATCTTGTGCCACGTATCCACGTCTAAACGCCTCGGTAATCAGTCCCTGCTCGAGTTGATGTCCTAGTAGCATTAACGGGCCTTGTTCATTTAAGTCGATTTGCATAGTAGTTACAGGCACAAAACCTGCAACAGCATATCGGTACTGCCTGTCAGCCTGCATGTTTGAAAAAAGTTCTTGCGCTAGCCTGAATGTAAAAAGCTCTGAATTTCCTAATGCAGTAGTCGCATTAGGCTTTTGCGCCGGAGCCTGCGACAACAAATTAGCGCAGCCTGACAAGGTCAAAATAATGAGTAAGCAAAGAATACAAAGTAGTATTGACCCAACACTGTTAACAAGATTTTTCATATACCAAACCTGAAAGAACGAATTATAACGAAGGACTGTGCAAAATTGAGTCCAACTTAGATAATTTTTATTAAAAATGATGTTAGCGTGATTTTCGAGGGGTATATTGAGGAGCGTTTTATAACTATAATGGTGAATGCTATTTATGCACCATCATTTACAAATAAGCTATTTCTCATGTTAATTACATCTTGTGCATCAGTTCCAAGAAGTTCACTGTTGCCTATTGCAATGTCAATAGACTGAGACAGCATATATTTTGTTTGTTGTTGCCACTGCGCTTGTCCAGCACTTTTATTTTCTGGTGCCTGGATAGCGTGCATAAGATTAGCCGCTATTACCGAAAAGTGTCCATGAATATAACTCGCTATAAAAAGCTCATGATCACTGCCCGAATCTATATACGCATCGAGGAAGGCCTCTTTGGCATCTAAATACTGGGTAAAGTCGCTGATGATTTGCTTATTAGTACTTATCAAGAATAAGCCCTTTTGATGTTATTATTTGCCTTGAATAAAGGATTTTTTTAGTGTCGAACAAAATACAACGCCTGGTCTCTATATCCAGTAATTACTGAAATAGGACCGGCCAATTCACTGTCGAGATCTGCATCACCAGAATCTGAAATTAAGCCTTTATCGCCTAATAAATGTAGTTTTGCTTTAGTCGCCACTAGCATAATATTGTGTTTACCAATTTGTTTTATAAACATAGGCGATAATTGTTGATTCCCACGCCCTAAAATATGTCCTTGCCCGCCAATAATCGTTGCGACTAGCTTCGTTTCTTTACCGGTGGTGATTGACAGCAGTTGTTGCGCCGTAACATCTTGCGCAATGACTTGGCCCGCTTTAACTATATCAACACCCAATAAGGTGTTCTGCAACTTTGCCTGCTGCATAATAGCATCGATTGTACTGCCAGAGCCCATAACAAAAAGAGTGTCGGGCAAGTCTTCCATTATTTCGAGTATATAATCGCTAATATCGTCTAATAATAATTCATCAGATTCTTTGCCACCCATTTTAACGGCTTGTATATAGGTCAGCTCACTAGGAATTTTCATTTCACCGTAATGCTTCGACATAACTTTTCCCTGTCGGAATAAGGTTTCATCGATATCTCTGACTTCGCCATTATGAAGTGATAACAATTCACCTTTAATGACTTTACGTAAAACGATACCCGCCGACTTTGGCGTTATTGCATATACGCCGCTGTGAATTTTACAGCCCGCGGGTACGCCTAAAACAGGCACCAGTGTATTTACTACACTGCATAAATTACGTGCCGTGCCATCTCCACCAGCAAATAATATCAAATCTACTTTTTCATCAAGTAATTTAGAAGCTAATGCTTGCGTGTCTTCAGACTCGGTTTGAGTATTATTGCTATGCATTACCTCATATTCAAAACCTAAATCACGGACGATATTTTCGCCCATATCACCGCTACCGGTTAATATTGTTAGTTGGTCTTTAAGTGCTAAACATTGCATAAGTGCAAGTGACGCTTTTTGCATAGCGAGCTGTTCGCCTCCGCTATCCAAAGCTTTCTTCCTGACCTCGGCACCATCACTACCTTTGAGCGCTAATGCCCCGCCAATACCAGCAAATGGGTTAATAATTAAGCCTAACCTAAATTGCCTACCTAAACTAATGTCGGTCATTAGAATGTTGCCTTATCTTTATGGGTATGGCCGCTGATGTTGTGAATAGTCTTATTCCTAACATAAAGATCAGGTCTATTGCAGTGGCTTATCATAAGGTTTTACCGCTATGTAAAGCAGCCACACTCAAACGCTCATCGTTTGCCGATAGTGGCTGGGTTGAATAGAAGCTATGTAATTGTGTTAAAAATATACTAGCGCGGGCTGGAAAACCCTGTTTAACATACTGCGTTAATTGCCTGTTTACCGCCTGTGTAAACTTATGCTCTTGATCTGCTGAGGCCTCTTCATCATCGTCTTGCGCATTCAAATTATCGATACTCACCCGAAATGGGATATTGCAAGCAATTGAAAATGCCCATTCAAGTGCCTGTGGCTTGCGCTCAACTAATTCAAAATCGTTTTGTTGTTGCGCAGTTCTGCCGTCGGGAGCATACCAATAGCCATAGTCGATTTGCTCACGTCTTTTGTTGCCAGCGATACACCAATGGGCGATTTCATGAAGCGCACTTGAAAAATAGTCATGACGATAGAAAATAGTGTTCGCTGTTTGCTTAGCGTTTGCGGGCGTATATAAAGGTTCAAGGGCATTGCCTTGTAATTGAGCATTGAAATACTCAGAAAAACATAGGCTAAAAATACTTTGCAGATCGCAATCACTTTTTGGCTTGTTTTGCTTATGTAAAGGAGAATTCGCTAGCATAGTCTTGGTATTTATAGTCTCTGATGTCAGATTTTAAAATTTTTTTGGGTTTTTCACCACAAATGTTAGTTGCTAGATTATAGCCGATGCTATGATTAACCTCATGCTAAATTATACTTTATTTGCAGACCTTTAGATGACAAACGAAAATGCCAAGGATATTGCGCAGTTCTCCACGCTAGATTGGTTGCATCCGCATCCATTCATGAGCGAATGGGAAATAGATTCATCGCATATCGATCATTATCAGCACACCAACAACCTCGCTTATTTAGGGCGCTTAGAGCAACTGGCATGGGAGCATTCTGCATCCATAGGCCTGTGCTTTGCCGATTATCAATCACTCGACAGAGCAATGGTAATAACGCAGCACGAGCTTAATTATCACCTCCCTTCACATTTAGGCGATACACTTATTTGTGCAACTTGGGTGGTGAGTTGTGATAAAAAACTTAGACTAAGTAGACAGTTCCAATATATTAATCCGGTGAATGGAAAAACCATTTTTACGGCAAAGACACACTTTGTATGCGTGAGTCTACTATCGGGTATGCCGAAAAAGATGCCCGAAGCTTTTCAAAAGATATATGGGCATGTAGCATTAGGGTCTTAATTTAATTACCGTACTTGTTTAACTTCATCAAAACTACCACCATAAAACACAGCAAGGAGAGAATGTATTATGACGTTAATAAAATGGCTTAGTATTTTACTTTCGGTGTCTTTAGGCGCTAACTTTTGGTTTATGTACAGGTGGTATCAACAAGAAAACGCAATTCAAAACGTGCCTAATAGGGTCGAAAATACGACAACAGCATTGAACACCGGTACTGGGCCGCAATCTTCAAAAACCGATTTGCAAAATATAGATACTAAAAATGTGCAAGGAAATCTTAATAGTTCACTATCATATGGTGATGATAATGCACCTAATATCTCACAAAGCGCCTATCTAAAATGGCTTGAGTCACTCGCCAAAGCGCAAGAGTTCCAAAAGCTTGAATATGAAGTACGCGCCTATTTACGACTATACCCACAAGATACCTTTGCAATGTTGCTAGAAGCACAAGCGTATTATCATAATAAACCCCTTAACACTGCGCTTGTACATTATCATAAACTCTTATCACAGCCGCTTTCACCTAAGCAACAAAGTGACATTGAAAAACGCATTGCCGTTAATACCACACGCATTATTCAGCAATTTAGCGGTGACGGTGCATGGAATTTACTGGCACAATTTTTGGAGCCATTGGTACAAATAGCACCTCGAAATAGGCAATATCTTATGGCTTTGGCAAGAGCCTACGGTATGCAGTCTCAATTTACCCTAATGGAAGATGTGTTAGCGAGTTTTCCATCAGATGATGTTCGTTCAATTCGCCTAAGAGAAAACATAAACGCTCGCTTAGATCGAACAAGCGACGACGAGCCACTTGTTAGTTTACCCGAAGGGGTCATTGAAACGGCCTTGGGCAACCGACGCAGAGCTGATATTTTATTGCAACAAGAGCGAGGACAATTTGTAACTAACGCTCGTGTAAACAATACCTCCGCTAGACTATTAGTAGATACAGGCGCCTCAACCACTGCCTTAAGTGATGTGACATTTGACGAAATAGATAGCAATGAAGTGGCGTTTTTGGGACTATTCAATGTGAATACGGCAGGCGGGACGATTGAAGCTCCAATATATAAAATAAAGCGTATTACTATAGGACAACTTACCATATTAAATACTAGCGTGCTGATTTTGCCCGCTAAAAATTTAGGCCAGTATGACGGTTTATTGGGCATGAACGTGCTAAGCCAATTTGATTTAATTTATGATGCAACGAACGAAACCATGCGCATATACAAAAAACGCTGAGGTCGTGAGACATCAGCGTTTTAATATTCACTTACAAAACTGAGGCGATAAAGCTAAGCTACAAAACTCCTAGAGTTGATTGCTCTATAGTGTTGCGCACAATCTGGTACCTTGATCAATTGCGCGTTTAGCATCAAGCTCTGTGGCAAAATCTGCACCTCCAATCAAATGATATGGCAATGTTAGGCCTTCAACCAACTCTCGCATAGGTACTTGTCCAGCACAAATAATCACGTTGTCAACATCAAGTACTTTTGGATCGCCATTTACTTCTATATGTAGACCTTCATCATCAATACGCTTGTACGTAACACCAGCGATTAACTTAACACCTTTCATCATTAAGCCTGCTCGGTGAGCCCACCCAGTGGTTTTGCCCAAACCAGCGCCTATTTTTGTGGTCTTGCGTTGCAACATATAGATCTCTCTTGGAGAAGGCTCAGGTAGCGCTTGCATACCTTCCACACCGCCCCTAGATTCAAAGTTCATATCTATTCCCCACTCTTTCATAAAAGCAGGGATATTGGTTGATGTAGACACGTCGCCATGGGATAAAAACTCACTTGTATCAAAGCCTATTCCACCAGCTCCCATCACAGCCACTTTTTTACCAACTGGCTTTTTATGTTTGAGCACATCTACGTATGACAATACTTTAGGATGATCAATACCATCAATATCAGGTTCACGAGGTATAATGCCCGTCGCCAAAACGACTTCGTCGAAATCGCCTTTTTGCAAGGTGTCGGTGGTTACTTTGGTGTTTAATTGAATATCGACGCCTAACAATTCTAATTGAACAGAAAAATAGCGTATCGTTTCATAAAATTCTTCTTTACCAGGCACTTGTTTAGCAATGTTAAACTGGCCCCCAAGTTCCCGGTCAGCATCAAATAAGGTAACTTTATGTCCTCTTTCAGCGCAGGTTTTAGCCGCAGCGAGACCGGCAGGGCCTCCACCCACAACGGCAATACGCTTGATGACTTCAGCTGGTACTATATTTAATTCAGTTTCATGGCATGCACGTGGATTTACCAAACAGCTGGTCATTTTACCATCAAAAATATGGTCTAAGCAGGCTTGGTTACACCCTATACAAGTATTAATTTGGTTAGATTGGTTACGCTTAGCCTTTGCAACAAAATCTGCATCAGCCAAAAACGGCCTTGCCATTGAAACCATATCGGCATCACCACGAGCAAGCACTTCTTCTGCTACTTCAGGCGTGTTAATTCTGTTTGATGTAATAACAGGAATATTTAGTGCTTTTCTAAATTTAGCCGTTACCCAGGTAAAAGCGGCTCTAGGTACCTTGGTAGCGATTGTGGGAATACGTGCCTCGTGCCAACCAATACCAGTATTGATGATAGTCGCGCCAGCTTTTTCTATTTCTAAGCCTAGTTCAACCACCTCTTCGTAGTTTGAACCGCCTTCTACTAAATCGAGCATCGATAGGCGATATATAATAATGAATTCTTTGCCTACCGCTTCGCGCACACGACGAACCACTTCAATAGGCAGTTTAATACGATTTTTATATTCACCCCCCCATTCGTCTTCACGCTTGTTAGTGCGTGCAGCAATGAACTGGTTCAAAAAATAGCCTTCTGAACCCATAATTTCAACGCCGTCGTAACCAGCGCGCTGAGCTTGCTGGGCAGTATATACAAAATCTTCTATTTGCTTGGCAATCCCTTCTTCATCTAGGGCTCTTGGCACAAACGGATTAATAGGCGCCTGAATGGCCGAAGGAGCCACTAGCTTTTTGCTATAAGCATAGCGACCTGTGTGCAAAATTTGCATACAAATCTTACCACCTTCGTCATGCACCGCTTTAGTGACTACTTTATGATTTTCTACCGCTTCATCGCTGTCTAGCCGACAGGTAACGTCATGAGTGGCGCCTTCATCGTTCGGGCCTATTCCACCAGTTACGATGAGACCTACTCCACCACGTGCACGCTCAGCAAAAAATGCAGCCATACGGTTGTGCCCATTTGGCAGTTCTTCTAAGCCTGTGTGCATAGAACCCATAACAATGCGGTTTTTAAGTTGCGTAAAACCCAAGTCTAAGGGACGAAAAATATGTGGGAAGGGTGAATTTGGTTCTATAGAGACAGATGATGGAGAAGATGCTATTGTCATTTTTCGGTCCTCAAGCTAATAAAGTAAATCTAAAACACACTTAACGTTAGGCCGCTAAGCTCTAATATATCAAAGGGTGTTTTATTCGTTATATGAAAAAAGCAAACTCGCTTAATCAATTAAATTTTTAGGCTTATCTTCGCGCAATTGGCGCCAAATTTTACCACTTTCAACGCCATATTTACGCACAACCGCCACAACTCTATCTGGCTCGTTTGCATCAAGTACATTAAGCAACTGTTGATAATAGCTGGTCGCTATTTCACGCGCACTTTCATGGCTAAAGAAAAATCCACCCACACGGGCGTAAATACCTTTAAATCCGTTCATCATAAGCACGTAAACAGGGTTGTCTGAAGCAAAAGCGAGGTCGTGATGCATCTGATAGTCATGATGGGAAAAAGCGTTACCCTCTTGTTCAACGCTTTTATACCGTTCAATAATTTCACGACTTATTTCAGGTGATTGACGAAAAGCTGCGCGGATAAAAACGGCGCTAAGGTTGGTACGTGCAGAAAGCATTTTATCAAGTAACTCTGGCTGACCTTCTTGATCGAGTCGAGCAAGCGTCTCAAGAATATTCAGTCCACAGGTTTCCCAGTAATTATTAATCTTAGTAGGCTTACCATGTTGAATGGTTAACCAACCATCTCGAGCCAAGCGCTGCAATACTTCGCGTAAAGTTGTGCGAGTTACTCCAATTAGTTCTGAAAGCTCGCGCTCCGCAGGAAGTATAGTTCCTGGTGTAAATCGACCACTCCATATGGACTCAACAATATATTCTTCGGCAAACCCTGCTGGACTTTGAGACTTATAAATCATACTTACAACTAAAATGTTAAAATTATATTAACAGATTGTACCAGATGAACAGCACAAGAAAAGCTTTATGTTTTGTATCTAGTTTTCCTTACAAAATTGATTTTGTCTATAGACTTTGATCTATAGGTAGACCGAGACTTACAGCAAAAGGTAAGTAATCGTCTTTGTTAACAATCTACCAATTAAACCTAATATTAACAGCTTAGGGCGCAATAACATTTATTCAATAATTTGGCAGTTTACTGCGCCTCAGCTTTGACTATCTAATGCTTTATCTAAGATCGTAGTTTCACGAGCAACCAATTTGCCTGCGCATTAAAGCCAATGAACGAGTAATTTAGTGCGAAGCCTTGTTAGTTAAGCTACAGCGAAGATTATTGAGCCGGCCAAAATTGAATAACAAATATGTGCGTAATTAAAACGCTATGGGTGAATTATGAGCTACTTTAAATATTTCCTTTTTTTAAGTTTTATTGTTTCTAATGTAAATTGTGTTAATGCCGTTTCGGTGACTATCGAAAAATCACAGCAAAATAATGCCGAGGTTTGCGGAGAAAGAAGTTGTGAATTTATTTTCAAAGATATGAGGAAATTCGCAAAATATGGTAATCCAGAGGGGCAAGCCATTTTATCTCTTTTGTATGCGGATGGAATTGGTACTGAAATCGATCAAGACCTTAGCTTGAAATATATAAAAAGAGCAGCTAACAGCGGTCTTTCATTTGCAGAATATAATTTAGGTATGTTGTATCGAAAAAGCCAGATAGTTGGCAAATATGGCAAGGACGCAGACTACTGGCTAATGAGAGCAGCCAAAAACAACTATAAACCAGCTATCGATCTATTGCTTAGTAAAAGTAAAATTTCATCTGAAGACGTGAATAATGATAAAAAAACGGTTCTTGCGCCAATGTTTGATAAAGACACTGAGGTTATTGTCGTTAATGCAGATAAATATTCTTTAACTGATTTTTATGAAAACCTCAAAAATCAGGGCTATGGCAATATTAACCAAACAGGCTCTCGTATAAAGGGAAGAGGCTGCGGCAATAGTGCAATACCTTGCACTACTTGGGACATTCAGTCTCCATCTGGCCAAGTACAATTTGTTCTTTTGACTCTAAAACTCAGTAGATAAAGCACTCTCATTAATGCCCAAAATAATTAAGCGCCGCCAATAAGTAGTGACAGGAATGATTACAAGTAGTGACGGGCTAAGTACTAAAACAAAGGCGTTGTTTTGTAGATGCTAATACACTACACACCTGATCAATTTCAGGTAGTAGTTTATGTTTAGGTATCTTGCTCTTGCTTTTTACTATTTTGCTCGGGCGGCAACTGCATACGTGCGGTCTCAATAAGATCTTGATTACGTGTGCGCTCCATGACCTTAACGCGGTGATGCATAGCTGCTTTTGCGAGTATATGTGCCGTTACAGGGGCGGTGATGACTAAAAACAGGGTAATTAATAGCTCGTTAATGCTCAAATGCCCCTGAATATCATACATATATACCATTGAACCTATCAGAATACCGCCAAGGCCAAGGGTTGTTGCTTTTGTGGGGGCGTGTAAGCGGACGTAAAAATCTTGCAGCCTCAGTAGCCCTATAGAACCCACAAGCACAAAGAGCCCACCTGAAATCAGGAGCGCAGATATAATTAGTTCAACTATAAAACTCATACTTCCTCCTATTCGATGATATCGCCGCGCAACAAATATTTCCCAAACGCAACGCTACTAACAAATCCCAGCATAGCGATTAGCAAAGCGGCTTCAAAATACAAAGGCGTTTGATTGTAAATGCCGTACAGTAAAATTAAGGCAATACTGTTAATGTACATGGTGTCGAGCGCTAAAATACGATCAACTACATGAGGTCCAATAATAAGACGCCACATGTTAAGCACTAGCGCGATACACAGCATCACAGCAACCAACACTACAGCAATTTCTAACATCCAAAAATCTCCTTAACACGTGACTCATAGCAATTTTTAATCAAATCAATGACTTCTTGCTCGTTTTCTGGCATGTTTAGTACATGCACATATAGCCACTTTTCGTCTTTTGATACTTCAGCGCTCACCGTACCAGGTGTCATGGTTACCGTGCTGGCAAGCACTGTTATAGGAAAGATATGGCTTAGGTCAAGAGGCACCGCAACAAAACCCGGTTTAACTCTGCGCATAGGTCCTACAACCAAAAAGGCTACCTCAATATTGGCAACAACGATGTCTTTGAGTACCACAAATATATACGCCAGGGCTTTAAACGGTTTCTCAACTTTAGGCTGAGGCACTCTTAAAGGGGCACATAGCAGAGGAATAACAATTCCAAGCACCGCACCAAGTAAAATATGACCTAGACTAACAGTGGTATTTAGCATAAGCCACACAATCAAAAGTGTTAGGCTGTGCAGGGGCATAGGTAATAAACGTGAGAATATACTCATTGCGTATCTCCCCCTAAATTCATCACTTCAATTAAATAATTAACATCGTGCAGTTGCGTAGCCGCATTATTGGTATATTCAATCATGCTTGCGCCAAAAATAGCCAGTAAAGGTGAAGCACCGAGCAACAAAAATGCTCCACAAAGTTGCCATTTGGAAACGCCTGGTGATTCAGAGGCATCACGACTAGGTGTGTTTCGCCAAAACAACGTTGTCCCTGCTCTCGATAACGCAATGATTGTGGCTAGACTAGACAACAAGATAATTGACCAAACCCATATTTTTTTGTCTGAATCCATGGCAGATTGTAAAATAACGAGTTTACCTAAAAAGCCTCCAAAAGGCGGTAGCCCGGCTACAGCCATCGCTGCGACCACAAATAAACCCCCTAATAATGCACTCTGTTTTATCTTACGTGCGACAACAAAGTAATCAAGGGCTTTGCCGCGTTGCTGCCCCAACATATCTGCTATTAAAAACAAAGCGGCAGTTATTAGCGTGCTGTGAACAAGATAAAACAAGCCTGCAGCGGAAGCCTCTGGTGTTCTTAACGCAAAGGCAATCAATAGTGTCCCTACTGATACAATCACGAGATTACCCGCAAGAGTTCGCAGGTTGGGACTTGCAAGGGCGCCTACTGTGCCTAAAACAACGGTGAGTATAGCCAGCGGCCAAACCCACGGCTCAATCATGTTAGCTAATTCACCTGCTTGCTCGCCAAAAATGACAGTATAAACACGAAATATGCAATAAACGCCTACCTTTGTCATAATGGCAAAAAGCGCAGCGACCGGAGCACTAGCAGCCGCATACGTTTGCGGTAGCCAAAAATGAAGCGGTAGCATTGCGGCTTTTAAGCCAAATACAATCAACAACAAAGACCCACCTGCCTGAGCAATAATCTGGTTACTTCCGGTCAATTCTGAGACCCTCATAGACATGTCAGCAATATTGAGCGTACCTGTTATTCCGTAAAGCGTGCCTAGCGCAAACAAAAACAAACTCGAGCCTATCAAGTTTAAAATAACGTAGTGTAAGTTTGCAGCGGTTTTTTGCTTGCCTTCACCGTGCATAAGCAAGGTGTAGGATGCGATAAGCAATACTTCAAAAAACACAAAAAGATTAAATAAATCGTTGGTTAAAAACGCGCCATATATACCCAACAACTGGAACTGGACGAGCGGATGGAAATACTTACCTTTGCGGTCGACTCCACAAAACGAATACACAGTAATGCCTAAACCTAAAAAGCTCGTTAGCGCAACAAGCATAGCCGACAGTTGATCTGCGTATAAAATGATGCCAAAAGGCGGCTGCCAGTCGCCTACCGCATACATAATTGCGCCGTTTTTAACAACCATTAACATAAGATAGATTGAACAGGCTATTTGTGCGAGCATCAAACATAATGCGGCAACGCGCCTAAACTGATACCTGTGGGTACCAGCGAACGGCGGCAGCAACATTAATAAACCGCCAATCATTGGAATTAAAATAGGCAGGATTGCCAAGTGAAGCGTCATACTTTGCCCCTGTTCGGTTTTACTAATTTATCGGTATCAGGAGGCTCAGTACCATCTACAAAGTCGTTGCCTAGGTCAGCGCGGGCGCGCAATGCCAAAATAACCACAAATGCAATCATTGCAAAACCAATTACAATGGCCGTTAATGTTAATGCTTGCGGAAGCGGGTCTGCATATGTTTCACCCATACCTAAAATGGCAGCATCTTTTAGATTCAATCGACCACTTGAAAACAAAAATAGATTAACTGCATATGAAAGCATAGTTAAGCCAACCACTACTGAAAAAGTGCGGCCTCTTAAACACAAAAATATGCCGCAAGACGTTAATATACCCACACAAATTACGTATACAGTTTCCATTATTCCTCCGCAGTTGCAGTTGGGCGGTGAACTGAAGTGAGCTTACCTAAGCTCGCCAATATCAATAGAGTTGCACCTACCACCGTCAAATAAACGCCTAAATCAAATACCAGTGCACTTGCTAGCTCTATTTCGCCAATCAATGGGATATCAAAATAGTCAAACCACGTCGTCATAAATGGACGCCCGAAGAACCAACTGGCAATACCGGTCAGTGTAGCAATTAATACGCCTAAGCCTATTAAGGTTTGGTAGTCGACTTTTATACGCGGTTTAATCCAATCTACACCATGCGCAATGTACTGCTGAATTAGCGCAACAGCGGTTATTAAGCCAGCAATAAAGCCTCCTCCGGGCATGTTATGACCGCGTAGGAATATATAAAACGATACCAACAGCGCAAGCGGCAACAAACTTTGTGAGATCATTGCCAAAATAGGAGGATGACGATCTTCAGACCATTTAAGACCGCTCTCATTAGCAGATGGCATCGCTAAACGCACCCGTGCAAGCAAATTAAAGATGCCTAGCGCCGCAATGCCTAAAACAAGAATTTCGCCCAGCGTATCTAGTCCTCTAAAATCAACCAGTATTACGTTTACAGCATTTGTACCACCCCCGCCGGTTTTACTGTTGGCCAAGAAAAACTCAGAAATGCTGTTGTCAAAGGGCTGCGTGATAAAGGCATAATTAATCGTGGCAACCAAGCCACCTATAGCCGCCGCAATACCAACGTCTCTGACCACACGTGAAGGTGATGATTCTGCGGCGGTTTTTTGCGGTAAAAAGAACAGTGCTAGCATTAACAAAATCACCGTCACAACCTCTACGGAAAGCTGCGTGAGCGCAAGGTCAGGAGCAGAAAAGCGAGCAAATGCGATAGACACAATAAGCCCTACGACCGATATGGTAATAAGCGCGATCATACGTTTACGATGATAAATGACAGTAGCAATGGCGCTTAAGCACAAAATGATGGCCGCGGTAATTTCAACGCCGCTAATTGCTTGGTCAGGAAAATGAGTCTTAGCTGTATTAAGATTAATAAGCGGAATTGCAGTAATAGCGATAGCGAACAACAACAGCGCAGCAATATAGCGCTGTAAAGAGCCGTTACTTAAACCCTCGTGTACCTTTACCGCGTAGCCCACAAGTGTTTGTATCACGCCCTCAAAAATAAGTTTTTCGTCTGATTCTTTAAATTGCGCTTGGAAACGATACAAATGACGGCGATACGAATACACCAATAAGCCCCCGGCAATGGCAATGATACTCATTAATAAGGGTAAGTTAAATCCATGCCAAATCGTTAGGCTGTAATAAGGAAGCTCAGTCATCAGCACACTTGACGCAGCAGCCGCTAATAAATCGCCAATCATTAATTCTGGGGCGATGCCTACCGCTAAACATAAAAGCACCAGTATTTCGATAGGAACTTTCATATAGCGCGGTGGTTCATGCGGCGTTTTGGGTAAATCTACTGGTTCACCATTAAAGAATACGTCGTGGATAAAGCGCACTGAGTAGGCAACCGCAAAAATAGCGGCAAGCGTCGCTAAGACCGGAATTACCCAAGAAAGAAACCCTAAGGCCGAAGAATGTAGTGTTTCGGCAAGAAACATTTCTTTCGACAAAAAGCCATTGAACAGCGGTACGCCAGCCATTGAAGCCGCTGCAACCATGGCAAGAGTTGCGGTATAAGGCATAAATCGCCATAAGCCATTGAGTTTACGCATGTCTCTAGTACCCGATTCATGGTCAATAATACCCGCGGCCATGAATAAAGAAGCTTTAAATACAGCATGATTCATAATGTGAAACAGTGCCGCTACGGCAGCCAGTTCTGTATCGAGTCCTAAAAGTAAAACAATAAGACCTAGGTGGCTTATTGTGGAATAAGCAAGCAAGCCTTTTAAATCATGTTTAAAGAGTGCTATGTAAGCGCCTAACAGTAAGGTTATCAAGCCTGTCATGCTGACAATCAAAAACCACATTTCGGTTCCCGATAACACAGGATACATACGCGCAAGCAAGAAAATACCGGCTTTAACCATAGTAGCAGAGTGCAGATAAGCACTAACAGGCGTAGGCGCTGCCATGGCATGAGGCAACCAAAAATGAAACGGAAACTGAGCCGATTTTGTAAAAGCACCAAGCAAGATCAAGATAAGCGTTACAGGATAAAGAGCATGTTCCCGAATTAAATCACCACTAGCTAATATTACGCTCAAATCATAGCTACCAACAATGTCACCCACCAGCAGCAATCCAGCAAGTAAGGCCAATCCACCAGCCCCTGTCACGGTAAGCGCCATTCGCGCGCCCTTTCGCGATTCAGATTTTGACGACCAGAAGCTAATTAATAAAAATGAACTTATGCTGGTAACTTCCCAAGCCATCCACATCTGAAGCACGTTGTTTGCGAGCACAATAGATAGCATTGCTGTCATGAAGAGAATTAAATAAGAAAAAAAACGTCCAACAGCTTCTTTTTCAGACAGATAATATCGGGCGTATAGAATGATAAGTAACCCTATGCCTAGGATCAGTAGGGCGAACATTAATGAGAGTCCATCAAGTCGCATTGATAAAGTGAGTCCTATGGAAGGTATCCACTCTAAATATTCGATGACAACCTCACCTGCGAGGACAGTTGGCATTAAACTAATTATGTAGGCCAGCGCAATTGCGGGCGCCAGCATGGTAAATATGGTGTTGATTGTACGCCCGAGCCTTTCGGTAAGTATCGGTAGTAATACACCAAACAACAATATTGCTGTTATCCAAAACAAGCTCATGGTTTCGCTGTGCTCCAATTGTTGTTGTACGCTTATTAAGCACTTCGAAAGATGTAAATGCGAGTAAAGTAAACTATAAGCCTGATCTATGCAACAAGCTTTGATTTTGTTGAGTTTTGAGTCTATAAACTCACTTCTCAGATAGCTTACTACGAAAGAATACTAGGTTCGGGTTGAATTTGTATTTTATTTTATTTTATTTTATTTTATTTTAATAGCAATTCATCAAAACCGACCTCAATAGTCAAGTCGACTGCCGTATGTCTTTAAAAATCTGCCTTCGAAAGATAGGATAGCTGACCTATACGATGAATGAATATTAATGGGGATTCACGCGCTGCTGTTATTTCATTTTGTGTTTGGTCAGTTATTGTACTAGTATTAACATAGAACATGGTGTTCGGAGGTAGGTTCATGAGTTATGTGGGCATTACCCATAAGTATCTTATTTATACTAACAATCATCTTCAGCTTATGCGGGTGATACTAATTTTTACGTTTTTGTTTTTTTGCGTTGGCTGTGCTTCAACCGAACAATCAAAATCAGAAGCTTTGCCAATTGCTCTTATATTTGCTGATGACGCTTTTCCTGAATTTAAACTCTATGAAATTGAACAACCAGAACAGATTTTTGCGTTAGATGATGATGCAAAAGCTTTTGTTCACGATTCGATGTCGGGTATTCGACCCGGCGATAATAAAGCAAAAAAACTAATACGAAGTATTTTTGATCGCTCTGATCTTGATTTAGTCTATGAATCGTCTGCAAATACTACCGCTACAGATACTTTCAATAGTGCATCTGCAAATTGTTTATCGTTATCAATAATGACTTATGCAATGGCGCAAGAGGCCGGTTTTTCAACTCAATTCCAAATTGTAGATATTCCCGAATATTGGATGCGCAGAGGCGGCTATACCTTAATTAGTGGGCATGTGAATCTAAGAATTACGGTAAAAGCTGAACTAGGAATACAACAAATTTTTGATAATGCTTTGGTGGTTGATTTTGATCCCCAAGCACGTTCCAAAAAGTTTTTTACTCAAAAAACAAGCAAACAAACCATCGTTGCTATGTTTTATAATAACAAAGGCGCAGATGCCCTGCTTCAAGGTAATTCTGATAAGGCTTACGCTTATTTTAAAGAGGCTATTTTAATTTCAAAAAAACACGCTGGAACGTGGGTGAATCTGGGCTTTTTATATCGTAAAATGGGGCTATATAATCTCGCACATAAAGCTTATAGGCAAGCTATCGCAATAGACGAAGATTATAATACTGCATGGGAAAACTTAGCATTTCTTTATGACAGATCCGGGAATAAAAAAGGGGCAGATGACATTCGTTCACGACTAGAGTCGAAGCGAATGAAAAACCCGTTCTATCATCAAATGTTAGCTGAAATTGATAAAGATGAGGGTAGTTTTGATAGCAGTGTGTCTCATTATGAGAAGGCAATCCGTTTAGACAACAACCAGCATCAGTTCTATTTTGGACTTGCCTCGGTTTACTTTGAAAAGGGCGACCTTCTTAAATCTCAACGCTATTTGAAATTAGCCAAAAAGAAAGCCGGTAAAAGAAAGGTTGTGAGCGCATACGTGAATAAATTAGATGCACTTTCTACCTACATTGAGACAATTAAAAACAAATCAAACCTCAATTCTGGCTAATAAAAGCGTTTTTAATAAATATTAATTCGCCAGCAATACCGTAATTTGCTTTAACAATTCGGGGCCGTCGGCCCTACCGTAATGCAAAATCAGATCGGCCTTGTTATCTGAATTTAGATCGTGCTCGGCGATTTGAGAGGCATTTTTAGGCAACACTACATTTTGTTTGAGTGCTTTTCTGGCGTAAGGCCTTTTTCCTTTAGGCGTGGCGAGCGTTACTTTAATTTTATCTGCACCGTCAGAAAAAATAAGATCCTTTATTTTATCTCCGTTTATATCTGCGACTTTAATTAAGGGCTGGCCGCTGGTTCCTGAAGACAGGCTAAAGGTTATTTCAACCTCTTTTTTTATCATTGGTTTTTTGCCAAATTGATTTTCACTATCCATTGAAAATATCATTACATCTTGGTCAATACCGCCTGATAATATTGCACCAATAATTTGTGAAATACCAATATCAAAAGACGAAACCATCACTTCCTGAATGCCGTCTTCTTCAAGGTCGAGAAACTGCAATCCGTCTAAGGTGTCCTCAGAGGTAACACTTGCATTAGCTTGTGTTGAGTAAGATAGCTTGCGTTGAGTGACATCGCCATAATAAAACTCATAATCGATGGTTTTGTCTAATACTCCAGAACTTTTAGTGAATTCGACCGTAATGTCAGGGATCTTGTCGCCATTAATATCTTTTATACTAGTTAGCCTGCGATGCATTAGATTACTTTGATCCAGTTCTTGCCCATTGAGGTCTTTGATGTCCCACCAAGCAATCGCGTAAATAGATGCAGATATGTCAATTATTGTCGCTTGACTGGAAAACTGCATATTTTCATTTTGCGAATAAACCAGTAATTTTCCGTGTTCCACTTTGACAATGTCTGTTGTGCCATCTTGATCCATGTCTTGAAAATAGAGTTTTGCGTCATCGTATACCACACTACTTTCGTAAACTTCTAATCTTGCAGGTATCGACAGACTCTGCGGATGCCTTAGTCCGCAGCAATCAGACAACCATAAGTTTACTTGTTCAAAATGCGGTAACACGATATCGTCCAAACCATCATCATTCACGTCCTTGACGAAGTCTTTATGCA
This sequence comes from Acidiferrobacterales bacterium, assembly GCA_964195425.1. Lineage (GTDB taxonomy): Bacteria > Pseudomonadota > Gammaproteobacteria > Enterobacterales > Alteromonadaceae > Glaciecola. Next base: position 27,583 of record CAXMOM010000013.1, on the reverse strand, counting down.
CAAAAGAATCTGATATTTCAGACAAGTACATTGAAGAAACTAGCTCTACGGTTTTTAAGGTAGCCTCATGGGAAAAATGAGCAGGGATATATCTTTGCACTTCTGATTTGCTCAAAAAATATAAGCTTTGTAAGCCGTCTATTTTTTTCTCGCCCACATCAAACGCAAACATATTATTAGCAATGGCTATCTGGTCTCGCTTAACAAACTCACTCAAGGTTTCATCAAAGCCATAAATGGCGAGCGTTCGTTGCTGCTCAGCATCAATCCCAACCACTATCAGTTCTACTCCATCCTCAGCTAATATATCTGCCGCCAATACAGATTGATTTACGCTAAAAGGTAAGGATATTGTATGCTGCGTAAATATCGATGTGTCTTTGGCAATCACAGAAAAAGCGCATAGATGGAAAACGATGAACAATCCTGGAGTGAGTATTTTAAGTATTGATTTATGCATTATTTAGCTGAATTCCCATAGAATAGAGGTCTAGCTTAACAAACAGCATTGATCAATATATAACAAAACTGTAAGTGTTTATTTCCGTGAAGCATTTAGCATGTTATCCGGTTAGGGACACGTCAGAAGGATTCGCTATCATTGCCCAAACCACGCTTGCTAGTAATATATCAGGCAGTAAAATATCATTTTAACATCTGTTAGCATCTATCGGAATACCCATCGGATAATATGCAACGCCTTGATTAATTTATTCTGTCGCAGATAACGGTCTCGTTTATCCATAACATTGGTCCTGTGGTGATAATAATTCAGGCCAATTAGAATAAGCTAGCCGTTGTATAATTATGAAAAAACCAATAAAGTCTTATAGGTTTGGTTTAATACCAGTCATTTCAACAGACAAGTCCCAAAGCTTTCTTGCAATCTCTTTGTTGTGACTGCGCCGAGTCGACTTTACCTTAATCGCTGGGCCCGCAATACCGCTTCGCTTTGACGGGCCATAGTATTCACCACCCTTCACACCTTCCATAGTGGCTGCACACAATGTTGGCCAGGCGCCCTGTTCAGCTGAATTAAACCATAGTGCTAAAACAGGCATGAATAGCATAAAAGGTTTAGGGATGTAGCGAGACAATTCTGTATCCGCCACTCCGGGGTGAACGACAAGCGATATGGTCTTATCCCCTTTTGCGGTCAACCGGCGTTGTAATTCATAGCCAAAATACAAATTGGCAATTTTACTTTGTGCGTAGCGTTTGAAAGCACTATAAGATTCCTTAGCATTAATATCGTCAAAATAAATTTCCCCCCTTCTATGGGCAAGACTGGCGGTGCTCACAATTCTGGCATTGGGGGTGGCACAGATTTTATCCAGTAGTAACGAGGTTAACGCAAATGGGCCTAAATGATTGACACCAAATTGTGACTCAAACCCATCTTGAGTGTACTCAAGTGGAGGCACCATAATGCCTGCGTTGTTTATCAGTACATCTAAACGCGATTCTTGATTAATCTGCTGCGCCGCTTTTTGAATAGAAGCCAAGCTGCCTAAATCTAATTCGATAATGGCAAGGTCAGCGCTTGGAAAAGCTTTTTGTATGTCGTCTTTAGCTGCTTGGGCCTTCGATAGAGACCGACACCCAAGTAATACTCGTGCGCCTTTACCCGCTAATATTTTCGCCGCTGCAAAGCCTAAACCTGTATTCGCGCCTGTAACAAAAATCGTTTTCCCAGTTTGATCTGGTACATCTGCCGTTGTAAAACCCGCCATCGTTATCTCCTAAAATGCTTGTGAATAAGTGCTTATACATAGCTGTTGATAAAAGGATTCTCATACATAATTCTTTATATCCAATTTCTTAAGCCAGCGACAATATTATTAGACGACACTTATCTCCATAAACAGTTTTAACACAAAAAGATGTAATTCTTCTAATAATAAGTTTGATTCAACAAATATATAAAATGATTAAGATTTTCGTAATGGTATGCGTTAGTCATTGTAAATTATCGGGCTAAAAGCAAAGCAATAGTGTTTAAGCGTTTTTTTATGCTTACAATTTGGTACAATGAAAAGGACTAACAAAGTGCAACCATTCGCACAATACATTAATAAATTACGGGGAGTATTAAACTAGATGCAATGGATACATGAGTTTAGTCAACAAAAACGTGCTTGGGCAATACTCGCTTTGTCAGCATTCGGCTTATTGATGACAGCTTTGTATTTTCAACATCGCATGGACTTACTGCCTTGTATTAAATGTATTTATCAAAGAACTGCGGTTGTTGGTGTGCTTTTAGCCGCCATTATTCCCCTGCTATACAACCATTTATTTACGCGCTTAGCGGCATTTTTTGTATGGGCTTACAGCAGTGTTCAAGGAATATTGGTGGCGCGCGAACATCTTGATGTGATATTTGCTACAAACCCTTTCGCTAACATATGTGACATTGTGCCAAACTTCCCCTCATTTTTGCCCCTGCATGAATGGTTACCGGCAATTTTTGGCGCAACGGGTGACTGCAATGAAAATAGCTGGCAATTTCTGGGAATGGGGATGGCTAATTGGATGCAAATAATTTTTAGTATTTATTTGCTTATACTCGTGGTGGTTTTAGTCGCGAATGTGTACAGTGGTATCGTCAAAAGAAAAGCCTAATACAGGCTTCTAACTCCCTTTGATTGAATCTTAAAATCTATTTATGGTTACTCTAGAGAGTCGAGTGGCCAAGTAACTATGTAGTCTTCAAAATCATCTAGGTTTACGTTAGTCTCACTCACAACACGGTTTCGAACCGTTATTCCAAGCTGATGCATTTTCGTCTTTTTGCCTTTATTCAGCAGTGGATGCCAATGTGCCAGACCTTTTCCCTCGTGAAGCCTTCTATAACTGCATGACGGCGGCATAAAGAAAACGTCTGCAAGGTTATCTTTGGTAAGGGTCACACAATCAGGCACTAAATCCCCTCGCTTCTCGTATTGCGTGCACCCACAGGTTTTATCGTTCAACAAATAACAAGCGATATTGGTATAGAGTATTTCTTCGCCTTGATTTATGTGATCAGTTGGCGCAAATTCTTCTTCCAATGTTTCATCATCAATAAACTTATGTAAACAACAGCGTGCACAGCCGTCACAAATGGCTTCCCATTCTGGACGTGACATTTCGTTTAACGATTTTTCTCGCCAAAATGCAGATTCAATTAACGCTTTTGAATATACAGATTTACTTTTAGCGCTGCTCATAATAAATACCAGACCTGTTAATTTGCTTCATTTTTCATGTTGATTTGTTGTGACTCTAAATGCGCATCTAATAAGTTCTTAGGCTTAGGAGGCAATTGCAAATAAAAACCTTCTGCTTGAATTCTTTCAACCAGCTTATCCCTATTAATTCCCGCTACAGTTTCTCGTTTAGACAATGGTATCAACATCACAAATATAGGAACGCCAAATTGTTTCATGAGCCCTTCAGGCACAGCTGCAAAATCGTCACGCTTTTCAACATACAAAAAAGTGTCCGCTTTTCTTGGCGACTTATAAACTGCGCTTAATTTCATGGTGCCCTGCTATTAGTGATTGTAAATTTTGATGGTTAAATAACTGACCGCCCTGTAAATAAGCAGTAAATAATTCACCTCGCCAACCAATCAGCATATCAGGGCATAAACCCTGTAGTTCAAGCTCATCAAACTCAAACCAGCACCATTTTAATAGTTGGTTCATTTGTTTTTTACTAGCTAATACGGTAACCGGCACGTCTTGCTCTAGCGCTATATGATCAATCAGATCTTTTAATGCCGTCAGGCAGGTTTTATAGCCACTGAATTCGATTAAACGCTGTACTTTAGGAACAGTATGCTCATTGCTTTCGTTTTTTGCAGCCTGGCATATTGCCAATAATTCGTCTTTATAGAGCCTTGCTTGTTTAGAATATAAATTATGACAATCAAACAATGCTTGAGCAGTATCGGGCAGCTTGCTTGCAATTTCGAAAAGCGCATCTTCTTTAATAACAAAATTTACCGACATATTTTCTTTTCTGGCTACTTCTAATCGCCACTTTGCGAGCCCTTTTAAGGCAATAAGTTGTTTGCCTCTTAGCTTCCAATTATTTTTTAGCGAATAATAAGCGATTTCAACGGGCAAAGGCGTCGATTTCTTGATACCTAGTTGATGAATTTCATCAACTACCCAAGTGGTTTTATGCTTTGTTTGTGTTTCTGTAAAGATGTGTTCGTATAGTGCCATTAAATGCGTAACGTCAGCACTGGCATAGGCACATTGAGCTGCACTTAATGGTCTTTGAATCCAATCAGTTCTAGACTCTCCCTTGTCGACCGTTATCTCAAATAACTTTTCAACTAAATTCGCGTAGCCCACCGATACGCCCAGACCTATAACTCCGGCAGCAAATTGGGTATCAAATACTGGTGCAGGTATTACGTGTAAGTGATGCCAAAGCGCCTCTAAATCTTCAGAACAAGCGTGCGCAATTTTCACAATATTGGGATTGATCAGAATTGATGCGAATTCTGATAAATCTTCGACAGCCACAGGATCAATAAGCGCGACTTGGTCTTTATCAAAAACTTGAATAAGCCCCAGCATAGGAATCAATGTTTGTGTACGCACAAACTCAGTGTCAATAGCCAGCACTTCTTGGGTCGCATAATGGACACATAACTTACTAAGTTGTGCCTGTGTGTCGACGTATAAGTATTCGTAGGTTTTATTATAAGGGTGCAATTTTTCTCAATTCTTATTCAATGTAGAGTTGTTATTAGTCGCCAACTTCTTGATTATAGCGATACGCTTATTTATCAGTAGGCTTTTCGCTAGATTCTTCGCACAGTTTATCACGTAGTTCACGGCGTAATATTTTGCCTACGTTAGATTTTGGTAAATCATCGGTAAACTCTACCATTTTAGGGACTTTATATCCGGTCAAAAGTGATTTGCAGTGTAAAATCACGTCATCAACACATAAGTTAGGGTCTTTTTTAACCACAAATAATTTAACAACTTCCCCAGACACCTCGTGTGGGATACCCACAGCAGCAGCCTCAAATATACCATCATGCATAGCAGCTACTTCTTCTATTTCATTGGGGAACACGTTAAAGCCAGAAACCAAAATCATGTCTTTTTTGCGGTCAACTATATATAAAAAACCTTGCTCATCCATTTTAGCGATATCGCCAGTTGCTAGCCATCCGTCTTGTAAAATGTCTTGTGTCGCTTCTTGCCGGTTCAAATAACCCACCATTACCTGAGGGCCTTTAACATGAAGCTCGCCCGACTCGCCAAGCGCTACAAGATTGCCGGCGTCGTCGACTAACTTTATGTCTGTAGAAGGCAAAGGCAGTCCAATAGAGCCTTTATGTTCGGTTAAATTAAATGGGTTTACCGACACTACAGGTGAACATTCAGTCAAGCCGTAACCTTCGATTAAGACTTTACCTGTAACTTTCTGCCATTTCTCTGCAACCGGTTTTTGTACCGCCATTCCGCCGCCGAGTGCAAACACAAAATGACTAAAATCTAACTCAGCAAAGCCCGGAGTATTCAGTAAGCCGTTAAATAAAGTATTAACACCGGTTATCACCGCAAAAGGATATTTTTTAAGCTCAGCAACAAAACCGAGCATATCACGAGGGTCTGTAATCAATAAATTAGGACTGCCCGACTTAAAGAAGGTTAAACAATTACTGGTCAAAGCGAAAATGTGATAAAGCGGCAGTGCTGTCACCACCATAGCGCCTGGCTTAACGGCTATTTGTAGATTGCCAGATACTTGTTCTAAGTTTGCGACCATGTTTCTATGTGATAACATGGCACCTTTAGAAACCCCTGTAGTACCGCCGGTATATTGTAAAAATGCAATGTCGTCGCCCGTTATATCGGGGCGCTTGTACGTTAGCGGCTTTCCTTTAGTCAAAACATCATTAAACGTTAAGGTGCCTTCTAAACCATGCACTGGCACTAGTTTTTTGATGTGTTTTACAGCGAAATTCACTATCCACTTTTTGGGCGCTGGCAGCATGTCGCCTATAGCACTTAATACAATATTTTTAACCGGCGTATTGGAAAGGACTCTGGCGAGGGTTTGGGCATAGTTTTCAAGAATGATTATCGTTTTTACATCAGCATCAGTTAATTGGTGCTGAAGCTCTCTAGGGGTGTACAAAGGATTGACGTTCACGACAGTCATACCTGCCCGTAACACACCGAATAAAGCCACAGGATACTGCAGCAGATTAGGCATCATAATAGCGACCGAGTCGCCTTTGTTTAAGCCTGATCCTTGTAAGTAAGCAGCAAACTGTGCCGACAAGGTGTCTAAATCGCCAAAGGTGACTTGATGGCCCATGTTAATAAAAGCGGTTTTATTACTAAACTCTGCAACCGACGCTTCAAATATTTCTAGTAAAGAAGGGGCAATGTCGGCATTTATTTCAGCCTTAACATTTTTATCGTACTGCGCTACCCAAATTTTTTCCACGTCGTCACTTTCCAGCGGTTAATATCCCACTAATAATAATGTACCTGCCTTAAAAAAGAAACAATGATTCCGCTTTAGGTCAAATGAATCAACACCTAAAAAATTGAGTGGCATATTTATGAATACAATCTGCAACCTCAACTTTCGATTCTAGGTGTACATGATGTCCACCATTAAAGGTGCTTGTAGGGACATCAAAAAATACATTGTCGCGCTCGGCTATAGCGACCTTAACTTTTTCAAACCCTTGTTTTCCTAAAATTAATGCTCGCCGGCAGCAAATATTACCAAGCACTGCACAAACTTGCTCCTCGGTCATTCTCATGGGCGATTTTGTGCGTAAACGCTTGTCTGTTCGCCATTGCAAATTACCTTGTAAATCAGTTTTAAGGTTTCGACTAACAATTTGTTGAGCTTGACTAGCGCTTAGGTCACTTACTGCACAACGTGCCTTTATTACCGCTTCTATACTCGATGGTTGCTTTATGGCTTTGTTAGCGTTGGCCCTGCTCACAAAGCAATCTGAAAGTTGTGTTGCGGTGGTACCAGCGTCTTGCGAAAGTGGTCCACACGACTCTATCGCAATAAACCCGCACAAGCCTTGCGGCTGTGTTGCTGAATATAAGCTGCTAACAATCGCTCCGAGCGAGTGGCCTACTAGCACAAAATCACTAAGTTGCAATGTAAGGACTAGTTGATACAAATCGTAAGCGTAATCACTTAAATGGTAGTGTGCATCCGTGCTTCGATGCTCTGATTTACCGTGACCAGCCATATCGATAGCAATACACTGATAGTTGTTTAATAAAGGAAGTAGTGTTGCAAAACTGTCGGCGTTATCGAGATAGCCATGAAGGAATATTAATGTTGGTTTGCTAGCACTAAGCGTCTCATAATTGACTAAGGCCGCCATGCTAAGATGAGGCAGCCTTATTAGAGTTTCACTAAACACCTAAGTATCTAATGTTCTTGTGCTGGTTTTCTAGGAAATTCGACTCTTTCTCTAGTACTTGCTGTTCTTCTTGGCTGGCTTTGACGCACATTCGTAGATGATGGCCTGTTTCGATTAACTGTAGCGCCTTGGCTATGTCCATTATAGCGCTCAATTCTTATGCGACCACGCTGAGAACTTCGCATCCAAGGATCGTACCACGGGTTAAAAAAGCTTGAGTGATAACCTACCCCATAGCCGAATGGAGAAAATGCAAAGCTATCTATCTCGACATTTATATCGGTAGTTTCTTTCCACATATAGTATCCCTTGGCGTTAAGAGTTGGGTATGTGTATTCTTGCTCGCCAATAATACCGGCATGGCTATCTCCAACATCACCTACCACGGTGATAAGTCTACCTTGTTCAAATACCAGAGGGTCAACAAAACCTTCAACAACGGCTTTGAAGCGCCCAGCGCTTGGCATGCCGGTCTTTGGTTTTCCTAAGCTGTTTTCAGGGAAAAATACAACTTCGATTTCAGACACATCTTTTTTGTTTACCACTGATACAATTTTGCCGCCCCAACGCGCTTTTTTGCCCTTATCTAAAGATTGAGCTTCAGTAGAGGGGCCCACATTGGCAATACCAGCGCTTACCTCTTCAAACGGCACAAGCATTGCATTTTTGCCTACATCGATAGAATCTGGGACAACTGCGCATCCTGAAACCACAACAAGCATCACCAAAACCGTTATAAACTTTATATTTTTCAATGGATTCATTATAAACACCCCAATGTGCATACGTTTAAAGGTACGACCAGATGAGAACAATTAAGTTCAATCACCGTTTACCTCTATAAATGACCTGCCCACGGTATTTAAGCATATAAATCGACACCCATCAAACGCTGCAACTCTTCTCGCTTAGTTTCAGTGTCGATTGCTGTATATGCCTGTAAACCATTTTGCGCACTCTTGGTCATTTGTGCATATTGGTTGGCTCTTTCAAATAAGTTCTCGGCCTGGCTGAAACTAACAGAGTCGCCTATTTTAAAAAATTCGCCTTCAATTGGTGATGGTTTAGCTTTTACTTGTATGGCGCTATTGATGTCTTTAACAGGCTGTTGCTGCGTGGCAGATTGGGCCTGCCTATTCACGAAAAGAGACTGAGTCATAGGATAAATTGAGGCCATTAGAAGAAATACCTAAGTGAGGCAATAATATGCTTGAACAAATTATTCATTAAGCGGCCACCTCTACATTTTATGCGGTAATTTTTTCCATGTTACCGTATCTCTAACATATACAGGCTCGATGTCATCGACACTAATACTAGTATTGTTATCAAGCGCTAACTGCGCAAACGGTATCATATATTTAGCATTAGGGTAACGTACGTTTAGTGTAAATGCTTGTAAAGCTTCATGATATAAATCGGCATACGTCACAAAACCTGTCCCCGCTAGTCCAACATTGTTTGGCAAAGCACGTAAATAATTAAGCGCGTCTTCAGGTCTTACAACGACTTCTTTGATCTGGGCAGTGGCGAGCCCATCTACTGCTTTGAAATGGCCCATGTATACCTCTTTCATGCGCGCATCGATGAGTACTAATTGTTCTTCACAGCCAGTTTGTGAATAAACTTGTTGCGCCATTGTTGCTAAGGTAGATACTTGTACAACAGGCAAATTCGCGCCAAAGGCTAGTCCTTGAACAGTGCTTGCAGCAATTCTGACACCAGTAAAACTGCCAGGGCCGCAGCCAAAGGCGATAGCTGATAAATCTGAGGGCACAAGACCATGGCGACACAGTAGGGTGTCAACCATAGGGAGTATTTGTTGGCTATGCTGCTGTGGACAAATATCAAAAATACCATCAATGTGTTCGGCTTTTGGCATGTCAGGTTGCGCTGTTGGCTCAGTTGATTTATCGCCCAGTAAGGCTACACTGCAAGCTTCAGTTGCGGTGTCAATTGCCAGTATGTTCATTTAGTAATCTCGGTGTCTAGTTTCATTTTAAGTCGTATTTTTGACGTAACGTTAACAGATGGATGATAAGAATGCTTGTACGGTTTTTAGGTCTCGCGTTTTGCGCATATTGGGTAAACTGGCGAGAAATGTACTTGCATATGGCTTAGTAACAAGACGATTGTCGCATATTACCAAAACGCCTCGATCTTCAAAATCTCGAATTAAGCGCCCTGCACCTTGTTTAAGTGCAATAACTGCTTGGGGTATTTGAATGTCGAAAAATGGTGAACCACCCTGTTTTTGGCAATCATCTAACCTAGCCTTTAATAAAGGATCGTCGGGTGAAGCAAAAGGCAGTTTATCAATCATCACGCACAGTAGATCGTCTCCCTTTACGTCAACACCTTCCCAAAATGCACCTGTGGCGAATAATACACTTTCAGGGTCAGCAAGGTAATCTTCCAAAATAGCGGCTTTTGACCGCTCGCCTTGCACATAAATCGGATTACCAATACGCTCTTTTACAAGGCTTGAAACTTCCCGCATCATGTAGTGACTCGTAAATAAGATAAAACTTCTGCCTTTGGCAGCTTCTATCAGAGCAATTGCGGTATCGACTAAAGCTTGTTTAATATTTTTGCTACTTGGCTCGGGCAAATATCTAGGCACACATAACATTGCTTGTTTTTGATAATCAAACGGACTATCAAAACACAAACTATCCGCATCTTGTAGGCCCATCAATTTTTGAAAATGACTAAACTCACCCTCTATCGCTAGCGTGGCCGATGTAAATATCCAGCTCGCCTCACGATCATTCATTACCTTAGAAAATTGTTTAGCGATACTCAAGGGAGTTAGATGTAGAGTAAGATGATACTTTGTTGTTTCAAACCATAAACTCACGTCTTTGTGATCGCTAAAGGTGAAAAGCCGCAAACATTCAGTATTGGTTTTTATTTTTTCAAGTAAAGCGTCTAAATCTTTATCGCGCCCATCATGTACTTTACCCACTTCCAGTAAGTTACCTAAGTAACTTAGGAGTTGCGTAATTTGCTCGGCCACAGGAACTCTCTTCATTGCTCCAAGCCAATTTCCACGTTCGCTATCAGTAGGAAATTGGATGCGTAAGTCAGACACTGCATATTGACATTTCTCTGCAAACTCAGACAGTTGGTTAGCGTCTTTCACGCTAACCTTTTGGATTTTTATCAAATCTTTTAACTGCTCATTGAGTTGGCGAGTGGAAAAATTTTCCCCAAAGTACTCACTTGCTATGTCAGGTACCAAATGTGCCTCATCAAAAATGATGCAGTCTGCGGCCGGTATTAGTTCACCAAAGCCCTGTTCCTTTAGAGCGAGGTCGGCAAAAAATAAATGATGGTTAACAATAACGACATCTGCCTGCATCGCCTTTTGACGAGCTTTAACCAAAAAGCAGTCGTCGTAGTACGAACAGTCTTTCCCTAGGCAGTTATCGATAGTAGAAGTCACCATAGGTAGCACTCTTGCGTCTTCTTTTAAGCCTTTAAGATCACTCATATCGCCTGTTTTAGTGCCCACAGACCACTTTTGCACCATCTTAAATTCTTGCAGCGTTTCTTTTTCGATACCACGGTCGGATATTTCGTTAAGTTTTACGCGGTGTAAACATAGATAATTGCTGCGCCCTTTTAAAAGAGCGGTATCTTTTTGTTTATTAATCAATTCTTTTACAAGAGGTAAATCTCGCTTAAACAACTGCTCTTGCAAGTTTTTTGTACCTGTCGAAATAATCACTTTTTGATGGCTTTGAATAGCGGGCACCAAATACGCAAATGTTTTGCCGGTGCCGGTGCCTGCTTCGGCAATGAGTGCCGTTTTGCTCGCTATTGCCTGCTCTATGGCAACCGACAAATCAAGCTGTTGTTGTCTTACCTGATAATCGCTTAGCACGCTTGCTAAAGGGCCGTCTTGCGCAAAAAAGTCAGTAACCTTATTTGATAGCTGTTGCTGCGGCGATTTGTTTATAGATGATGGTTGTTCAGGCGTCATTAAAGTAATAGTAGGTCTCAAAAATAGAAAATATATAAAAATCCCGAGGCCCTTAAATACGAAGGACCTCGGTTACAGCGTTTGTTATAAAGCAGTCAAACCCACCGCGGATTAGCCGCGCAGGTTAGCATGTAATACGACTCCTATCTAAACAATACTTTCTCTTGCTTAAACCAATATACACAAAACGCTAATAAGGCCCCTGCCAATATGACAGAAGAACCAAAAATGCCAATCAGCTGAACATAATCCATAGTGCCTTTCACAAGCTCTTTAATGGCTAGCGCAACATTCGTTAGGGGTATCCATGCCCATACACCTTTTAATTCAATACCAGGAATAAGCGTCACGATTATAGGCAAGAATACCATTATCATTAATGGACTCATGTAGCCTTGTGCTTCTTTGAACGAGCGCGCATAAATAGACAGTGCTAATAGTAATGATGCAAATGTTGCTACCACTGGAATGAGCATCAAAAAGACTAATATAAAGTCAAACCAATCGATTGCAGAAATAAACTCTACCACAGGCCCCATTGGCATTTGAATGCTTATAACCACAGCCCATACCCCCATACTCAGGACGGTTACGAGTGCCGAAGTTAAACCCGCTGTAGCAATGGTCAAAAACTTCGCTAGCACGATACTGTGGCGATCAACAGGCGACAATAAAAGTGTTTCAAGGGTGCCTCTTTCTTTTTCACCGGCACCAATGTCTGCAGCAGGTAGCATTGCGCCCTGTAGGCATAAAATAAACATAAAGTACGGAATAAGGCCACCAAAGATTGCGCCCGTTTGCTCGCGCGCATCGGCCAGGTTAACTTTTTCAATAATGATTGGATCTAGCATGGCCGTTTGAATCGATTCGCTTATGTTTAAATTTGCAAATGCACTGCGTTGATTCGCTTCTTCTACATCGTCGGTTATGTCTCGAATACGCGAGCGCACGCTATTAAGTTGTGCATCATTTAACACTAACTTTAAGGTGATCTGGCCGCTTTGGTCTATATTATTACTATAATTACTTGGGATTTGGAGTACAAAATCGACCTCCGAGCGGTTGATAGCATCAGCTACTATTTCTTTATCGGTTAAGTTTCCGCTAACATTTTTTAGCGTCAAACCCTCAACACCTTCAAGCGCGGCTACCAATTCAGGGGCGTATTGGGCGCCACTCACGGCAAAAGATAAGTCTTTTGTTTGTGACTCGGTCATTGCTTTGCCCGTAAAATAAAACATACCGCCAAAAATTAATGGAAACACCAATAAGGGTAAGGCAATCATAAAAAATAGCGTTTTGCGATCGCGCAATAGTTCTAAAATCTCTTTTTTAAAAATTAACCACATTAGCTTTCACTCCTGTGTAATGCCTTCATGAAGGCTTCATGTAAATTATTGGGTGAAAGGGCCACAAAATCGGCCAGCACGCCGTCAAAGCTGGTTAAGCCATGATCAATAACCGTAATGTGATCGCAAAGTTCAGTTACTTCGTCGAGGTGATGGGTAGAAAAGATAACGGGAATTCCTTTCTTTTTTAAATCTCGAATAAAATCGATAACGGTTTTAGCGGCCATAATGTCTAGGCCGGTTGTGGGTTCATCTAACACCACGACATCGGGCGAGTGAACAACTGCCCTTGCGATGGAAGTTTTTTGTTTCATACCCGTAGAAAAATTTTCGCTTCTACGATCTAAAAACGTATGCATATCGAGTTGGTCAGCAATTTCGTTTATTCTGGATTTTATAGAAGCTTCATCCATGCCATTCAGGCGGCCAAAGTACTCAATGTTTTCACGCCCAGTTAAGCGGCCATACAAACCAGTAGAGCCAGAAAGGAAACCTATTTTTTTGCGCGCTAGCACCGGCGAAGCCACTACATCAATGTCACCTATCATGATTGATCCGCTGTCGGGTTGCAATGCAGTCGATAGCATACGTAAGGTCGTTGTTTTACCCGCGCCATTAGGACCTAACAGCCCTAAAACTTGTCCAGTTTCGCAGCGTAAACTAACGTTTTTAACCGAGTGAAAGTAGCGACCATCTAAACGTGGGTCTTTTTTATCTTGCTCACTTAGTTTTTTTGGGTTTTCTACTTTAAACTTCTTTGCGAGTTCTTTAATAACTATCATTCAAGCTTTCCATGTTCGTTTGTTTTGTAATGACTGCATCCGTATATATTCAAGCAGAAATACTATTAATGAGTGCCTAACTTAATATTATGTGATGCAAACCATTTATGCGAGTAATTATCTTAAAAACTGTCCCTTTTTTAACAACTGCATCTTTTGTAGCACCTGCGCGTGTCAAATTGTTTCGAAGTGTGTCATTTTCGGGTTTAAATCTTGTTAACGCATACTTTTCCTAACATAATATGAAAAAAGGATAATGTAATGCAAGATCACCATAAAGAGCAAACGCTTGAGATCTCCAACCCAATTCAAGCGGCGAGCGAAATATTTTATAAACCAAAAGCGGTGTTTGACGCACTTAGTGTTAGGGAAAACTGGTCGTGGATACCGTTTATACTGCTATGTGTGATTTTGTTTATACCGCCCTACCTTTATTTTGGCTTAGTAGACTTTGACTGGTGGCTAGATGTTGCCATTATGCCTACCTTCGCTGATTTACCGCCATCACAGCAAGAAAACATGCTTACTCAGTATAGTCCCAGTAAGATGCAACTTACGATAGGGATTACCTCATCAGTATCCTTAATCGTAATTTATGCCATTAAAGCATTTTATTTTTCAATGATTACCAGAAACGACAATAAAGGTGTGCAAGGGTTTACTGATTGGTTCGGCGCCATGTGGTGGATAGCTATGCCCATGTTAGTAAACGCCTTGCTTTCATTAATACTGTTAACTTTTCAAGATTCGGGAACACAAATAGAAGGTTCTATATTAGCACCCTTATCACTTGCTTTTTTGTTCAGTGTTGATATGGCATCACCTTGGTTTAGTTTACTGTCGGATATTCGTATTGACGTAATTTGGTCAATCGGTTTAGCCTATATTTGCGTACGATCATGGACTAACTTTAACCAAGTTCGTGCGTTAATAACCGCTATTTTCCCAGCTGCCTTTTTCTGGGTAATGCTGATCATAACCGCGCTGGTTACACAGTCTTAGTGCGAAGATAATATTATATTCATGCCTAGAACGTCATTTACGTTTGGGCATGAAATATCTTTCATTACTGTAAAATAAAGCAGTTTGCTCGAAGGGTGACCATTGCGGTATCCCCAACAGGGGTAGTGGAAGCCACGGCCTTTGAGTATCTATTAATTGATTATTAGAGATATGATCAAGCAACAAATTATCGCATTTCGCAAATAGATGACGGTCATTCTTTGCTGACTTTAACTGTGTTATCACAATATCAGATACATTTATAACCGTGACTTTAGCGGTCAGACCAATGAAGGGGTCAAGTAACATCTCCCATAAGGCATGACCAAATATTACCGGCAGAATAGTTGAGTGCCATTTAGGCGCTTCATCTACAAATAAGGTTTTCCATTGATGTTCTTTAAGTTGCGCTTGCACTTCAACGCAATTAGTAAACAAAACCAAACCGCATTCATCAAAGTGAGTTAGCTTGTCTCTGACAGGAGTGCGCTTTTTTACATTTCCTGTCAGTAGAATTTGCTGAATGTGGGCTTTATTAAAATATTGTTTGGTCTTAGGAAACTGCGACCATATCAAACCATTAAAGAAGTCATGCCAGTTGCGCCTTGTAGGTACCCTACTTGACTCATATATAATTTGTTCATAATAACGACTATCACTTTCAAACTGTTCATAATCGGTAAATTGAATAGACGGCCTATTGTGAAATTTTCTTATTATACTATTTAGACAGTTAGCATTATTTTCTAAGGTAGAGTTGACTGTGCTGTCTAATTCATAGCCTATAATGTTGTCAGCCTCGCTGTCATGAAGGCCGTCTTTATGACATGAAGATTCAACAAAAGCAGCTAATTGTTGAAAAGGGCCAAATTTAGATAAAGCCTGCAAGGTTTCAAGAGTATTAATTGAGGGCCTTATCCTTGTGTCATTTTCTGGATCGCTTATACTCATTGTTGAATTATGCACTCCCTCTATACAGACATGTTTACGATTTTATAGGATATAACAATGAACAAAAACCCGATATCGTTATCTACACAAATTAGCCATCTATTTACTAAGATTCCAAGCGCAAAAGCGCCTGCTACACTTGCTGTTGTTTTTGCCACAATAATCGCAGTAACTGCCTGTACAGAAAAAACAGTAGAAAAAGAGACGCCTTTAAATGCAGAAGCGGTTGCCTCTACCAATTTTGATGCCGTTTACAATGCGATAAGTCAGGATGATCTAACGAATCATATAAAAGTGTTAGCATCTGATGAGTTTGCAGGCCGGGCACCGGCCACTGAAGGCGAAAAGCTTACTCTCGAGTACTTAACCACAGAGTTTATGGCGGCAGGCTTTGCACCCGGCAATGGTGACAGTTTTTTGCAAAAAGTTGATTTAATGCAAATAACAGCAGACCCAGAAATGACCTTGAATATGGGTAATCAGAGCTTCGTATTTAAAGAAAACATGGTCGCGAGCTCTAAACGCGAAGTAAGTGAAGTAAATCTAAATAATTCAGACATCGTCTTTTTAGGTTATGGTGTGAATGCGCCTGAATATGAATGGAATGATTACGATAACGTAGATGTTAAAGGTAAGACGGTTATCGTACTTGTAAACGACCCTGGTTTCGCAAATCCCGAGGGAAGTGCATTTGAGGGTAAAACTATGACCTACTATGGTCGCTGGAGCTATAAATATGAAGAAGCCAGTCGCCAAGGTGCCGAAGCAGTATTTATTGTGCATGAAACTGCGCCTGCCTCATATGGTTGGTCGGTAGTAGCGAATAGTTGGAGTGGCCCACAATACGGATTAGTCTCGAGCGATGCCGGTGCTGATCGCGTAGCGGTCGAAGGTTGGCTATCCTATGATGCTGCGGTTAACGTATTCAGCGAATCGGGCTTAAACTTTGAAGAAGAAAAAGCTAAAGCACAAAAAGGGGCTTACGCAAAAGCACTTAGCAGCAAAGCCTCTATCACGGTTAAAAATCAAATTGAAAAATCAAAAAGCTACAACGTGTTTGCCACGCTACTTGGCACTCAAATGCCCGACGAGCATATTATATATACCGCTCATTGGGACCATTTAGGCACCGACACTGAAAAAGAAGGTGACCAAATTTATAACGGCGCTCGTGACAATGCTACAGGTGTAGCCGCAATACTATCGATGGCCAAAGCCTTTGCTTCACTCGACCATGCGCCAAAACGTTCAGTCAGTATGTTAATTGTTACCGCTGAAGAACAAGGTTTGTTAGGCTCTAAATATTATGCGCAAAACCCTCTTGTGCCCTTAGCAAAGACCGTGGCTAACATCAATATGGATGCAATGAACATACTCGGTCAAACAAAAGACGTCTCGGTTATCGGTATGGGTAAATCTGAATTAGAAATCTACCTGGAAAAAGCAGCTATCAAGCAAGGTCGTATTCTCACTCAAGAAAGTAAACCACAGGCTGGCTATTATTACCGTTCAGATCATTTCAGTTTTGCTAAATTTGGTGTGCCGGCGCTTTATGCAAAAGGCGGTTCGCAGCCTATTGATGAAGCTACAGCAATTTATCGCAAACGCATGAACGTGATTGACACTGGTTGCTATCACCAAGTGTGTGACCAGTATCGTGAGAGCTGGAATGTAATGGGTATAGTTGAAGATGCACAGCTTTTATTCGATGTTGGCTTTCAACTGGCTAACACCGAAACGTGGCCACAATGGAACAAAACAAGTGAGTTTCAACGCCCATAAAGCAATCTATTTTTACACAAATAATGTATAAAACCGTTGGTCTAATAACCAGCGTTTTTTTTCGTATATAACAAATAAACACTTGCAATTTTCTTGTATCATGGCAAATTCACGCACTGGACGTGAATTTCAGTAATAACAATAATAATACTAAATGTAATGCGCTACGGCCCAAGCCTAGTTCCTGCGTGCCATGATGTGCTTGATTGGTACATTCAAACAAGTTGCATCAAATAATAAACGACAGAAATTTTGAACATTCTCTTTAAACAACTAACAACAGGCAAGCCTTTATATGTGTGGTATTTTCGGTATCTTAGATATCAAAACAGACGCTAGTGAGCTAAGACCAAAAGCGCTCGAATTAGCAAAATTATTACGCCATCGCGGCCCTGATTGGTCGGGTATTTGGCAAGACGAACGCGCAATATTGTGTCATGAACGTTTAGCTATTGTAGACGTCGACACAGGCGCTCAGCCACTCATTAGTGACAACGGCAATCAAGTGTTGGCGGTGAATGGCGAAATTTATAATCACAAAGAACTCGCACAAGCAGAATGTGAAGATTATCAATTTACGACTCGCTCCGACTGTGAAGTAATTTTGCCCTTGTATCAACGCTATGGCGCGAATTTTATAGACAAGCTGGAAGGCATGTTTGCATTTATCTTGTATGATAAAACAAGCGGCGACTATTTAATTGCCCGCGACCATATTGGCATTATCCCTCTATACACCGGCTTTGATGAATTTGGCAACTTTTATGTTGCTTCTGAAATGAAAGCATTGGTGCCAATATGTAAAACAGTACAAGAATTCCCTGCCGGACATTACATGCTTAATGGACAACTAGTTAAGTATTACGAACGCGACTGGATGCAGTACGAGAATGTAAAAGATAACACCACCAATCTTGCGGACTTAAAAGAAGCATTTGAGAAAGCGGTGAAGTCTCATTTGATGTCAGACGTACCCTATGCCGTATTGTTATCAGGTGGCTTAGACTCTTCGTTAGTATCTGCAGTGGCAGCACGTTATGTCGCAAAGCGCGTAGAAGACAATGACAAGAGTGATGCCTGGTGGCCTCGTTTACACAGCTTTGCTGTTGGCCTTGAAGGCGCGCCCGATCTAATTGCAGCGAAAAAAGTGGCCGACATGATTGGCACCGTCCATCACGAAGTACACTTTACTATTCAAGAAGGCTTAGACGCTATTCGTGATGTTATTTATCATCTTGAAACCTTCGATACCACCACTATCCGCGCAGCTACTCCTATGTACCTGCTTACTCGCAAAATTAAAGCGATGGGCATTAAAATGGTGTTATCAGGAGAAGGCGCTGACGAAATTTTTGGCGGCTATTTATATTTCCATAAAGCGCCTAATGCAAAAGAGCTACACGAAGAAACCGTGCGTAAATTAGACCGTCTGCATATGTTTGATTGTGCACGAGCAAACAAGGCAACGTCGGCTTGGGGGGTTGAAGCTCGAGTGCCCTTCCTAGATAAAAACTTTACTGACGTAGCGATGCGCCTTAATCCACAAGACAAAATGTGTATCAATGGACGCATGGAAAAGTGGATTTTACGTAAGGCGTTTGACGATGGAACATATTTGCCGTCTGAAGTGTTGTGGCGTCAAAAAGAACAGTTTGGTGATGGTGTAGGTTATTCTTGGATTGATTCTATTCGTGAATATGTTGAAAAAGAAGTATCTGACCAACAGCTCGCTACTGCTCAATTTAGATTCCCTATCAATACGCCCGACACTAAAGAAGGCTATCATTACCGTACGGTATTTGAGCAGTTTTTCCCACAGGAAAGTGCCGCTAAGTGCGTGCCTGGCGGAAAATCTATTGCCTGTAGTACCGTGGAAGCGCTAGAGTGGGATGAAAGTTTCAAGGCCATGGCAGACCCGTCTGGTCGCTCGATGAAGTCAGTACATTCTGGTGAATTTAAAGGCTAGTCACTAATATGACCGCTAAAAAAGGCGTTTACTTCTTTTTGAAGAAACGCCTTTTTTGTTCCTTATTGTTAGCCTTGGATAGGAACATACCAATATTGAGATTGGCCAATTGGGGTTAGCGGCGGCAGCAAAGGATTGGCTAATCTAAAATATAGAGAATTTTTGAAATCTAATTTTTCCAAAGTTTCGCCATAATGCTCATTAAACAACTTGTCATAACTTCCGTCTTCTATCGCCCTATTAATGCCCGTTTCGATTAGTCGAGAAAGGGTAATGTTTTGTTTGTTAGTGAAAAAATATTGCGCCGCTGGATAATAAAACGCTAGCCCTTTACGAAGTTGTAAGTTCCTTGAGTACTGGTTTTCTAGTTCTTGCAAAACTTCGACTACAGAGCGAGGAAAGAAATCAGCGAGTTTATTGTTCACAAGTTCAGTGCCTTCGACATAGTCTCTGGCAGTAATTACATTAAAACCATTGGCTTGTAGAATTTTGGTATCGGGCCAGGCAACACCTTGGACCGGAGAAAAACGAAGTAAGTCAGCCATATCCTTAATAGGCGCTTGCAAAAATGGGCTGTTTTTGTGGCTTACAAATACTCGCCACCCTATCAAGCCGCGCGCAATAGGTATGCGGATAGGTCGTAACTGTTGCTCCCGCAAAACATCGGTCATAGACCACACAACATTAACTTCGAGGTTTTCTTCTAAACGTTTTAAAGCTCGCGCTTGTCGCATTGGACTCATAGATTGCTTTATTTTATAGCGCACCCCAGTTTTTTGCAGGGCTAATTCTAACAAGGCTAATGGATAATCATAGCGCACGTCATTTTCTACTTCAGATTGAGGATAGGTGATAATCCACACCGCAGAAAATGCTTGCCATGGCCAGCAAAGAAAAAACAGTAAACACATCCATAATGTTGAACATTTCCACTTAGGCCATATTGTATTTATCACTATTCCACTCCAATATATTTATGCAGTTGTACACTCAATCGCCAGTTACGCTCAATACAGGTCTTAACTGCTAATTCGGTAGCCCTCTCCTGCTGACTGATGGGTTGCAAATAAACCATTGGCGATTGTAAAGACCTGTTTGTTTCATTGGGCTTATTCGCCGATAACAAATTCTCTTTAAGCAACAAAGCATCAAGCTCATCTATATGCTTTTGCATCGCAATGGGATGCTTTATTTCGTTAGCGCGCTGCATGGCCTGCGACAAAATCGGCATGCCTGCTTTCATATTAATCTTTGGTGAAACCGTTACCCAAGTATCACTGTGGCATAAGACCTCATAAGTACCGCTAGTTTCAATTTGTGTACTATAGCCCATACTATGCGCAAGGATCGTAAACTCTTTTAGGTCAAACATGCAGGGCTCACCGCCGGTAATCACTATATGCTTTGCTGTGTATCCTTGCCGCTGTAACAATGGCAATAGCGCTTCGCTTTGGGTGCTGAAATAAGTCGGCGAATCAGCCGACTTTACAAAAATAACATCGCTGCTTACTTCTTCTTCGGCCACTATATCCCAAGTATGTTTTGTGTCGCACCATGGACATCCTACGGGACAGCCTTGCAATCGCACAAAAATAGATGGCGTGCCTGTATATGAGCCTTCACCCTGAATAGTCTCAAATATTTCGTTTACCAACAATGTGGTCATTAATTAGCGTTTCCTGTGGTTCTTTAAATAAATTCGAATAAGCGTTGGGATTTTAGCACTGATGACATAAAATCTGCACTGAAAAAACCAATGAGTCAAAATATGAGCACAAAAAAAGTCGTTATTATCTATTCTGGCGGTATGGATTCTTATACTGTACTGCACTTAGCAAAACATCAAGGGTTTGATGTGCATGCCGTATCTTTCGATTATGGACAGCGTCACAGCAAAGAGTTGTTATACGCAGAAAAAGTAACGAGCAAATATAATATTCCGCATAAAATTGTGGATATATCGGGTATTAATCAGTTAATTGGTGGTTCATCGTTAACTTCAAATATAGATGTCCCTGAGGGCCATTACGAAGAAGACTCAATGAAACAAACAGTAGTACCTAATCGAAATATGATTTTGCTGTCATTGGCGGTGGGCTACGCTGTATCAATTAAAGCAGAAGCAGTATATTTTGGTGCGCATTCAGGCGACCATGCAATTTATCCTGACTGTCGCACTGAATTTGTAAGTGCCATGAACGAGGTATGTAAAATTGCTAATTATGACGCAATTGAAGTACGCGCACCTTTTTTAAAAAATGATAAAATAGATATACTCGCGCAAGGCATTGCCATGAATTTGGACTATAACGAAACATGGACCTGCTATAACGGTCGAGAAAAAGCCTGCGGTAAGTGTGGTGCATGCCAAGAAAGGTTGGAAGCGTTTGCAGAAAATAATGCGGTTGACCCGCTAGAATATGAGTAGACGGTTAATGTCTACTCATAAATGTAGTCTGTAAGTGTTTACCTCGTTTTTATTTTTGACTTTCGGAAACGAAATATTCAATCTCTTTAATGCAATGACGAAGCACAGGGTTTAGTCTTGTATTTTTGCCGTTCATAACAAATAACTCATGCTTAAAATTAAACATGCTGCCTTTAGCAATAGGCACTAAACCTGTAGCAGCGCCTTGTTCTTTGGCAATGTAATCGGGTAATAAACCAACATATTCACCGGTCATAATAGCGGCCATACACATTTCAAATGAGTCTGAAAATGTTTGTATCGACAAACGTTTGTCGATATCAATATAATTTGACGACGACAGACCACTAATACCAATAGCAGGGAAATCTGCAATATTTACATTGGCAGGTAAGGCATCTACCTCTCTGAACTTGGCCAAAGGATGAGTAGGCGCGCAATATAAGCGGCCAGCGCAACTAATGCCGACAGGGTGAAAAGTAACCGATTCGGGTTTAACCATATCATAAGTTGATAACACTAAATGGCACTCGCCCGACAAAGCAACATGTTCAACCTCATTATATAAACGCGTTTGAATATTCACGTGTATATCGTCAAACTTTTTCATAGTACTTTTAACCGCTTTGCTCACAGCGAGTTGAATGGATGTGGCTAAGCCAGACATTAATACAATAGTGATGTGGCCAGAGTAGTCGTCATGCAGCGATTTCAAATTAAACACAAAGTTATCAAACGCATTAAAAATACGCTTGGTTTCTTGAAATACTACTTCGCCTTCTTTTGTCATTTGAAAGCCACCACGTCCGCGGTGGCACAAGACTAAGTCGAGTCGTTCTTCTAACTTCTTAATAGCTGCGCTGATATTGGGCCTTTGCATGCGCAACACAGGCTCTGCCGCTGTAAACCCGTTACACGACGCCACTGCATAAAATACCCTTAGCAATTTAATGTCAGATTCTTGCAATCGGTTTAACATGATGATCCCTCGATAAAGTCTTATTTGTATTTAAGTATTGGTAATAATACTCAAGCTGTAACCTCTACTAGTAATTAGTTATCGTTTCGTATAACTAAAACTTTACAAATATTTACGACTAATTAAGTAAATCAAGACAATCTGACAATCTCTTTTCGTAATGCCTCAACTTCATCACGCATTGAAGCTGCTTTTTCAAATTCTAAATCTCGGGCAAAGCCAAACATTTCTTTTTCCATTCCTGCCACTTTCCCCATCATCTCCTTAACACTTAAGCGTTTGTTTGTAGTTTGCAAATCAGACACTTTTCTAAGTCTTACTTTACCTGAAGCTGGGTGAGCGCCGCTATCGCCTAAATCCATAATATCGGTAATATCTTTGTTCACCTGCTGCGGCGTTATGCCATTAGCAATGTTATGCGCTTCTTGCATAGAACGGCGTCTGTCGGTTTCATCTATTGCTTTGCGCATCGATTTTGTAATTCTGTCGCCATAAAGTATAGCGCGCCCATTTAGATGCCGTGCAGCGCGTCCTATCGTTTGGATCAAGGATTTCTCAGCCCGTAAAAAGCCCTCTTTATCTGCATCTAAGATAGCGACTAGAGATACTTCCGGCATATCAAGGCCTTCCCGAAGTAAGTTTATCCCTACCAACACATCAAACTTGCCTAGTCTCAAATCGCGAATGATTTCGATTCGCTCTACGGTATCGATATCTGAATGCAAGTAACGCACGCGCACACCTTGTTCACTCAAATATTCGGTTAAATCTTCAGACATGCGTTTAGTTAATGTGGTGATTAGCACTCGCTCGTTTACCGCAACTCGCTTATGTATCTCACTTAATACATCATCTACTTGAGTCGCAACGGGCCTAACCTCAATTTGAGGGTCGAGCAAGCCGGTTGGCCTTACCACTTGCTGGACAATATCGCCTTCACACTTTTCTAATTCAAAATTGCCTGGCGTTGCCGACACATAAATTGTTTGTGGCGAAATATGTTCAAATTCTTCAAAGCGCAAAGGACGGTTATCCATAGCTGATGGCATCCTAAAGCCATATTCAACCAGGGTTTCTTTACGCGACCTATCGCCTTTGTACATCGCACCAATTTGCGACACCGTAACGTGAGACTCATCTATAAACAACAAACCATCAGAAGGGAAATAATCTAATAACGTTGGTGGCGGCTCACCAGGCGCTCTACCAGACAAATATCTTGAGTAATTTTCGATACCAGAGCAGTAGCCTAGTTCGAGCATCATCTCAATATCAAACTGTGTGCGCTGAGAAATACGTTGCTCTTCTAGCAACTTATGGTGTTCTAATAAATGCGCTTTCCTTTCCTTCAGCTCAGCTTTTATGTGGTCAATTGCACTGACAATTTTCTCTCGTGGCGTTACATAATGCGTTTTAGGGAATACTGTTGTGCGCACCACATTTTTCTCAACCGAACCGGTTAGAGGATCAAATAAGCTCAGCTTTTCAATTTCTTCATCAAAAAGCTCTATTCTAACGGCTTGCTTTTCAGAGTCAGCCGGGAAAATATCAATAACATCACCACGCACACGGAAGGTCCCGCGCTCAAATGCGAGGTCGTTTCGTTTGTACTGTAATTCAGCTAAGCGGCGCAGAATATCTCGTTGATCCATTATGTCGCCTACGCGCAGATGCAACAGCATTTTCATATAGCTTTGCGGATCGCCTAAACCATATATTGCTGATACTGATGCGATTATGATTACGTCTCGGCGCTCCATTAGTGCTTTGGTGGCCGACAATCTCATTTGTTCTATATGTTCATTAATAGATGAATCTTTTTCGATAAACGTGTCTGTGCTAGGTACATATGCTTCAGGTTGATAATAGTCATAGTACGATACAAAATATTCAACAGCGTTATTTGGAAAAAACTCTTTCATTTCACCATATAGCTGAGCCGCTAAGGTTTTGTTGTGCGCCATAATTAGGGTGGGTCTTTGCACTCTACTAATAACATTAGCCATAGTAAACGTTTTACCTGAACCCGTGACACCAAGCAACACTTGTCCAGCCAGGCCACTTTCTAGGCCTTCAACTAAGCTTTCTATCGCTTTGGGCTGATCGCCTGCTGGAGAATACTTAGCGACGAGATTAAAGCCTTTTGACATTATTTACCCTTGATTCCGATTGATTACTAACTAGTCGATACTTTTACAACTGTTGTGCTTACTATGCGATTTGAGCACGTGATAGAGGGAGCTTCATAAAGACTTATCGTCGATAAGTTAAGACGGTGATGATGACAACACGCAATTCTTTTTTTGACGTCGCAGTTCTCTGTTATACCAATAATACGAAACAGATGCTGCAAGCACGTTGGCAATCACGCATCCCCAAAACAAACCTTCTAAACCAAACAAATAACTACCCAGCGCGGTGATAGGTACGTAACAAACGAATAAGCGGATTAAACTCAGCCACATTGCCACTAAAGGTTGGTGCATAGCGTTAAACGAACTATTTGTCAGAATAATGATGCCTTGAAAACCATAACCTATTGGTACTATTAATAAAAACATCGTAATTTGTTCAGCGACGCTTTGTTCACCCGCAAACACCGACGCAATATAGGGCGCTAAAACTGCAAGCAATGCAAACACTAGCAATTGCCACACCATTATGAATTTTATACATATTTTGTAGGCTTTATGTATTCGGCTAAATTGATTGGCCCCAAAATTTTGGCTAATAAATGGCGGCAGCGACATAGATAAGGCAAGTACCACAATACACGCAATTGACTCTATACGATTGCCAACTCCCCAAGCCGCTACTGCTTGAGGACCATAGCCAGCGACAATAGAAGTAACAATCGCTGCAGAAATAGGGGTAAGCATGTTTGACCCTGCTGCAGGCAAACCGATGCTAAGCACGCCTTTCGCCGCAGATGAAAATTCTGCCCAACCTAATAACCTAGGCTCCATTAAGGCACGTTTAACGGCCAACAAATAAATAATCCAGACCACACAAACTGCCCAAGCGATACAGGTAGCGATAGCAGCACCCTTAATCCCAAGTGCAGGAAAGCCCCAATATCCAAAAATTAAGATAGGGGTAAGAGCCGCGTTTATCGCTCCACCAACCGCCATTATAATACTAGGCGTTTTAGTGTCACCAGAGGCTCTAAGTACTGAATTTCCGACCATAGGAATGGCCAAAAATACACCCGCAACATACCAAATTGACATGTAATCATAAATTAACGGTAACAGCTCTTTACTAGCGCCCATTAGCGTAAATATAAAACCAATAGAAAAGTAGCCTGCAATGCTAAGTATGCCAACCAGTACGAAAACAAGCATTAACGAACCGGTGGCTAAGACTTTTGCTTTAGAGTCGTCTCCGCTTCCTAAATACTTGCCAATCACAGCCGATGTGCCTATGCCTAGACCTATATTAAAACTAATAATTGTAAATGTAACCGGAAAAGTAAAACTAATGGCGGCGAGTTCGTTGGTACCAATAAGACTCACAAAAAAAGTATCAACAATACCAAATGTCATCAGCATGATCATGCCAAGTATCATAGGCATAGCCATACTAACTAAGGTCGATTTAATATCGCCTTTCAACATATCATTTTTTGTACTTAACTTTTTTTGGGCTGACACTAAAATGCTGTCTTAATTAGTAATAGCTTGGTAGTTTGCCCCATTCATTGACGTAAAAGTAGTAATATTTCATTAAAATTAGGGTAACTTCGGATATTGCTCATTCATTAACCATTTATTGAAAAATAATAAGCGGATAATGACTGCCAAAAAAACATCTAAAGCATGTCATTTTTCGCGTCAATAAAATGGCAAGCTCAAAATAAATTTCTTGTCAACAAAATTAACGCACAGGGTCCCACTTTATTTCATATAAATCTAAACCATAAGACTTACAAACAAAAATAAATAATACAATCAATTGTTTTATATGGTTATTTTATAAAATTCAAAAAGCCATTTAACTTTTTATTGACAACTTTTAATATTTCAAAGCCATTTCTTGCAATAACTATCAACAGACTTATCCACAGAAAATGTTGATAACTGGCTACGACTTAATACTGGCGCTGACTGCATCGTTTTTTCACCTTAATTATGTAAGTTGTTACTAACCTTGTGAACCATTCCATTATGTTACACTTTTGTGAAACACTGTATATATAGACACTAATCAAACAATTTTTTATGCTTTTTTAGAATATATTTGATGCATTACTGCTATTTTTGGAATAGTTTTATTTTTCAACAATTTCCGATTTTTCGCAGCCGAATTGATAAACTAAAAACTCAAAAATCTATTTTGAATTTGCCCCCTAACAAAAAATAAATCACTTTAATTTCAAAAAACAGCAAAACTTTGTTGACACCCAAGGCTATGGTCTTTAATATCCGCATCCGTTAAAAGACAGGTCCCCCTTAGCTCAGTTGGTAGAGCGACGGACTGTTAATCCGCAGGTCCCCCGTTCGAGTCGGGGAGGGGGAGCCAATCTTGGCTTCGTATATATTCTTTGACATTAATCAAACATAAATCGTTAATCCCTACGATTTCTGTGTTGTTTAATCGTCTGTAACAAGCGATAATTGCAATTCGGTTCAATGCGTCTGTGGACGTTCGCAATTATTATCGGTAAGCACGTTACGCATCTGTGCATTCACGACGATTATTTGGCCTACACAGTAATCAAAAATACACATTATATTAATACTGGGCGAGTAGACCTCTGATATGACAGACTTACTTCTATTGTTGCTTGGGACCGTACTAGTGAACAACTTTGTACTGGTTCAGTTTCTAGGCCTGTGTCCTTTTATGGGTGTGTCTGGAAAGCTTGAGACCGCAATAGGCATGTCTATGGCTACAACGTTTGTGCTCACACTTGCCTCATTGTCGAGCTATT
>CAXMOM010000012.1:0-149653 GCA_964195425.1 Acidiferrobacterales bacterium | reverse complement strand
GGCATTGTCGGGATCAGTCCCCGCCAGATATTCATCGAGGTTTGATACGCCATCGCCATCGCTGTCCACAGCGCTGTCGTTGATCGTCGGATTATATCCTTGTGCGACTTCATAGCCGTCCGGTAAACCGTCGCTATCGGTATCTATGTCCAAAGGATCACTGCCATACACATATACTTCGTCGCCATCTATAACACCGTCATCGTCACTATCGGCATCCGATGGATCTGTGCCCAATGCGCCTTCTTCATCGTTGGTTAAGCCGTCATTATCGTCATCTAAAGACCCCAACGAATCTACAACTTGGATGCTGGCAACGGCAATAATAGTCGCACCACCCGAATCTTCTACCAGCGCGGTAATGGTGTGAGTACCAATCGTATCGGCGGAATATTGGAAGGTGGCACCCAAACCTACTGCTACTGAAACATCACTAGCCCAAACAATGTCGTTAGTAATATCACCATCTTCGTAATCTGAAGCGGTCGCCGATATGACAATATTTTCATTTAGTTGAACCGTCAGTTCGTAAGGACTGAGTATTAGTTCTGGTGTTTCGTTAAATTCGGTAAAGGTCACGGCATCTAGGGTGGCGCTCTGCGTCCCTCCACCACTGTTAGCACCAATAAAGATCCCCATATAGCCTTCATCAATGGTGACAGTTTCGCTAAATATTATATCCCAAGCACTGCCATCATCACTGCGATAGCCAGTGACTAATGTCCCTTCCTTTAATAAGCGAAGGAAAAAAGGAGGTTTGGCGTACCAAGAATTGTGTTCAAACAGTTCGGTTCTTTCCGCCCCAAGCGACTCTCTGGCGTACATAGAGGTACCTTGGTTAGAAAGAGCTAATAATACTTGAGCACTCCCTGCTTCGAGACTTTCGCGAACCATTAAGCCGGCTTTCCCGGCAATCGAGCTTGGAAATGACGTCACACGCGCAATAATTTCGCCGTTACCACTAATAGGCGCATGTATAAATTGGTAGCCATCGGTGTTGAAGAAGTCTTCGCCGCTGCCCGTGAGGTTATATTCGCTGCCATCAAAGGTTACTGCGCCAGCATCAAATGCTTCTCCAACAGCCGCCAGATATGGAATGTCGGTCGCCGGAGAGCCTGGGTAGGATAGTATCGCGGTAGGGTTGGACAGGGACGCAAACTCATCGGCATTACTATAGCCGTCTGCATCAAAATCTTCGCTCGCATCGTCAAATGTTGCATTTAGGCCGAAGCGCACTTCGTACTCATCCGACATGCCATCTGCGTCGGTATCGCTGTTCAAAGGGTCGGTAAGAAATTCGTATAACTCTTCGCCATCGGAAAGCCCATCATCATCAGAATCAGTATCATTAATCGAAGTACCGAAAAAGGCTTCCACCGCATCATTGACACCATCACCGTCTGTATCAGGAGCAATCGGTTCTTCCACAGAAAGCATTACAGCGCTACTTTGCACCTGTCGCCCTGCAGAATCCGTCACTTCAGAAATAAAAATGTAGTCGCCGGGTGGCAGAGTGACATCCACAGCGTTAACATTCCAGATTGCACCAGAATTTTGCTCCACCCAAATGATGCTGGCAGAGAGGTCGCCGTCCTCAAAATCGGTAGCAACGGCTTGCAAACTTAAAGTTTGCCCCAGCACAAGTAGATTTTCACTTGCCGTTGATATCTCAATGACCGGTTCAGCATCTGCCCCAAAGCCTTGGTGCTCGGAAGTTTTATGCACTCCCCAGCCAAGTTGTAATTCACTGACATCGACCCCGTAATCTTTTAATGCTTGGGCTGCGTTGTAATAGAAGGATGATGCACCAAAGTTTGCGCTGTTGACCTTCTGCACTTCGAGTTGTCTTTCGCCATAAAGTTGTGGATAGATTGGCGTAATAAAGTCATCCATGTACAGTTGGCCGACGACGCCATCAAGGGAGATGATGTATACGATAGGGCGATCCCCTCTATAGTCAACTGCATAGCCATAATATTCAGCTTCCGTCTGGCGTGGGTAGCCGAACTGGTATTGCAAGTTGCGCCATACTGAACCCAATGCATTGATCGACATAGAGGGCGGCGCGCCTTCCAAGCCATTATTAACACAGCAATACGGGTCCAAATAGCCGTAGGGGTTGTTCAACCCAAACCCAAAGTTGCCAATTTCAACATGACGCTGGGCTTCCCAGTACCAAAACTCTCCAATCATGCCCTGGTTAGCAAGTATCGCGGATTTATGGGGCGTAAAGTAACTTACACTGAGGCGATCTTCGCTAATGGTCATGGAGGGGTTTATACGACGTTCTTTTACTAAGTACACTTCGTCTTCTAAAGGCATGCTTTCTATTGGTGTGTAGACGTAGGCATCTCCCCAACCGGGTCGCATGGTTTGTGCACTGTCGTAACCCGCGCGATGAAGCAGATAACGAGCGCTGTAAGTAAAAGGAAAGGTATTTTTATTCGCTCCCGCATTGAGAGTAATAGCGGTTGAATCTGGCGATGCTCCCCATGCTAAAACGTGTAAATCGCCAATGCTACCTAGATTAATATCAGTCAGTACTTGGTAGTCGTCATAAGGAGTGGCCACTATTACGTGGGCGATGGCCTCGGTACCGGAGTAGTCAATGGCCAAACCGTATTGGTATATAGCTGAAGGATCAGTAAATGTGGCAACTATGTTGCCATTAAAACGCAACTCACCAGCGGTGCTGACCACTAAACTGTTGGCATCGACGCCCAAATTAATATCTAGCTGTGCACTGTCATTGGCGACGCCAAATCCAAAATCGCCAGTCGGCGCATATTGCTCACGGACAGCTTCAAAATAGTGCCAGCCCGACTCCGGTGCGATGGCCACGTCACTGCGTACGCCACCTACTGCAAGACCAATATTGGCCGTTAACCCACCATCAGTCAGGGATATTCCCGCGCTGGCATCACTTGCATTAAACAAGACCGTACCATGACCAGGAAAATCGTGCTCATCATTGGCTTTGCGGCCAGCAAGGTATTCGTCGAGATTTACAAAACTATCTCCGTCTAAATCAGAGGCGGCATCAATGACCAAGGGATCAAGGCCATGATTGACCTCATAGCCATCACTCATTCCATCAAAGTCGGTATCAGCATTGAGGATATTAGTCCCGATACTCAGCTCATCGCCATCAGAGAGTCCATCTTCATCCGTGTCACGCAGACCCGGGTTAGAACCCAACACGATCTCTTGAGCAAAGCTCAGGTCGTCTAAATCTTGGTCTGTGTCGGAATCAGTGACCATAGTGACACGAACATAGGATTCAGTTTTATTACCAACACTGTCATTGGCAACGGCTAATACGCGATGTTTTCCCGCCGCTGGCGAGAAACTTGCAGTAGGACCCATGCCAACGAGCACTCCGTCTAAAAACCACTCTATGCTTGCACTAATATCACCGTCTTCGGAATCGTTTGCCGAAGCCGAGAGGGAAACTGCGCTACCTGCAAGCTGAGCGGAATTGCCCTCAATTATTTGAATGCTAGGATGTTCGTTATCGGTAGGCCATCCTTGCTCGATGCCCACATGACCTCGATATATGCCCTGTTGGATACCTTGTGCATAATCTAAGACAAAAGGAGTGGCACCAACATTTAAGGTATGCTGAAAGGTTTCACTGACATTGCTCGCTTGCATGAAGATATAAATAGGCCCATGAATCTGGTCCAGATCTTTGGATGAATAATAACTTACGCCGCTTTCATCCCCCGTAACCAAATGAACCACGGGATAATAACCACGATAATCCACCGCTACGCCGACAACAAATCCCGGACTAGCATTGCCATTCCAAACCGCTACGTTATCATTGCTGAATATGCTTTCCCCGAAAGCATATTCGCCAGTGACAACGCCAATGCTTGATACTGCAGTAACGTGGCTTTGCACTTCGAAGTAGTAGAAGCCCTCGCCAGGGTTGAAAGCTCGATTACCGCGTACTCCCCCCAAAGTATTACCTGAGATTGCGATTGATAAGCCGTCACCTGATATGGACACATTTGGTTGCTTATCGTCTGTGTTCCAATAAACCACACCTTCGGCGGCACTGGCCCATGCAGTTTGGACGTTGACAATAGTAAGTATAACAAATATTAAGCTAACGAACTGTTTCATGTTTCTTACCTATTTTGGCTTTCTTATAAAGAATTTTTCGCGAAGCCCGTTGTCTATAGTAGAGTGCTTCATAACAATAACATCTATTAGCAAAAGATATGCCAAATTTTATTTAGCATTTTATTTCAATAACTTATGTGAATTCGAAGTTAATTTTCAAGTAAACTGTAAATAATCCTGACAGCAAGCGGTGTCTACAACAATCTCGTTATCTATACGTAAGGATATAAATTTATACCCTCCATTTAGATATATTTTGAACCCCAAAGGTAACGTCCCACCATTTATTTGCACAATAAAAAACGGCTGATTAGGTGCTTGCTAAGACAAATGTAGACCGGTCACGTAAATCAATAGCGTTGCATTACAATTCGATTGGTAGACCAGAGTTCGGAAAAAAGCAGTCCATAATGGACCTATTTTGTCGAGACGAAAGGTGAAATTTACTACTTATAAGAATTGGAATGCATCGGTTTATGATTTAACTTAGCCTTTAATTTGGAGAACTTTGGAAATTTTTTACAAAAAAGTGCTCTTGGTATATTGTAATGCCAGTAAAAAAACTTTGCTAGCCCACTCGAAAAACTTACTTCTTAAGCGCGCGTGACAAAGCTTAAAAACATAATTACAACTACGCTTACGTAAAGTGCTAAGTAACGTAAAAATGTAAATTTAATATACCTCCCCAATTATAATTTATACCCGCAAGATAAGAATTGATGTTTCTAGCACTATTGATTAAACAGTTGATGTATACTGATAAATAAATAGTATTAATGTGAATTAAGTATAAAAGAAAATAAATAGTGAAAACATTAGCCGCAAAAATAAATTTTATTGAAAATGAAAATGAAGCACTTAATGCTATAAGCCAAGAAGTTAATAGCGCTGGTGTAAGCGTGGTGTCATTTATTAATGCGCATGCATATACCATAGCCGACGCTTCAGCTGAGTTTAAAGATTGTTTACTCAACGCAAGTTTACTTTTAAGAGACGGCATTGGTGCAAAAATCCTGTTAAAGCATTACAACAAATCACCTGGTTTCAATGCAAACGGCACTGACCTAATACCATTGATATTGGCACGATTTAAAGATAGTACAGTTTGCTTTATTGGCACTGAGTCCCCCTATATTGATACGGCTGCGAAAATTTGCAACAAAAACGGTAACAACATTAAGGGGTATATTGATGGTTTCCAAACAACACAGACTATGTTTGAATTTGTTAACCAACAAAAACCCGTCATTCTTATATTAGGCATGGGTATGCCAAAGCAAGAACAGTTTGCATTATTCTTGCAGCAAAATTATGAAGGGCGTTTGTTGGTGATAAATGGCGGCGCCATTTTTGACTTTATTGCTGAGCGCTTTATGCGTGCACCCGCAATATTTAGGAAGCTCGGGGTTGAATGGCTTTATCGCTTGCTTAATGAGCCACTTAGATTATTTAAACGCTATGTAATAGGCATACCAAAGTTTTTTTGGATACTGCGCAGAAACTCAAAAAGCGAGACTAAAACAAACTAGCAATATGCAGTAAGCGGATTAGCTACTCGTCGTCTCGCTTAGTGCGAACCCATGCTTTCTCTCTGTTAGACATAAAAGAACGATACACTCCAATTTTCTTAAAAACAAAAGGCAATAAACCCTTGAGTTGCGCTGTGGTTAATATTTTGTGCCCAAACGTGAACCAACAAAGCACTAGGCTACCTATAAATATACCTAAATTAACAGCATATGCCAAAGCCCATGTAAACGGGTATATAAACCCATAAACAAAGGTAATAGTAAACATCAAGCCTAAAAATAAAACCCACATAGTGGTAGGCGGAATAGCGGCATCTAAGGCTTGAAAAAACAATTTAAAATTACGATTGGCTAAACCAGTAAACATCGTTTTTGGCATTTTTGCGACTATCGATAAATGCCCATGCTCCCAGCGCCTTCGTTGTATTTCTAAACCTTCTTCGTTTTCAGGGAAGTAGCTTGTTACCACAGCGTTTTCAACAAAAATAATTTCATCGCCGCCTTTAACAATATTTAATCCAAGCTCTAAATCTTCGACTATGTTAGATGACGCAAGCGAATAATTGTTTAACATTTGCATGGGAAAAGCCATGCCAGAACCTTGCAAATGACAGCTCATTCCAAGCTTTTTTTGGCCTAAAGGTCTAACCCAATTTTTTAAAAGCCAAGTAAATTCATTAATATTTAACTTAGTGTTGTCTTTATTGGGCGACTTCATTAAGTAAAGCGCTTGCGCGACAGAGTTATTTTTTTGTGATGCTTGTAATAAGAGATCTAAACTGTCTTTTTTAAACAAACAATCTGCATCCATCACCACAACGGTTTCAAAGATTTCATCCATTTGCTTTATATGGTCTATGCCATACTGCAACGCATAACCTTTACCAACGTACACATCGTTTTGCCTTTCAATACAGTGCGCGTTAATTGTCCTAGCCACTGAAGCTGTATCATCTGAACAATTATCAGCTACCACTAATATAATATCACCCGTTTGTAATTGGGCCTGTGCTGATAAAATTGTTTTATCTATGCCGCCTTGTTCATTATGCGCTGGTACCAGTACCACGCATTTTCCCCTACCACTTTTGGCTGAGGGGCTTTGAGAAGAGTTCTGAGATATGCTTTTAAGTCCAAGTAACAACTGCAATAAAAAAAAGAAAGACACCAAGAGCACCAAACCGAACACTAGCTGAAAAATTACCATACGTTTATTTCCCCAACGAATTTAGTAAGTTGAGCCGCTTCTGCTGCTACACCATACTATTAATCAACAACTTCAACGCTCTTAGCTTCAAGATGCATAAGTTATCATTGCTTGACTCAACAAAAGTGTTTTGTTCAGTTTGAATTACTTCTAGTAAACCGAGACAAGCCCAAGATCATGTTTGATTATACTTTAATAATTCATTAATAACTGATGTTTAAGCAGATATTGCGAGACCCTTTACATCGTGAGATTCTAAGACTTAAATTTCTCGCAATATAAACGTTTGCATGACATTGCCGCAATGATTGATGAAGTCGATATTATCCACTCATCTTTCTTAAAACTTATTTTGCAATACGCAAAAGTGGCACATAAAAATAACAAGCAAATTCAGTTAAACGAAAACCAACAAGAGCATGTTGTCACTGTCGATGTTTGTCGAGACACATTTCGGTTTTTCAAGCGATTTAAATCTTAGTGACGACGTACATGGGCAATACTTCAATGTTCTGAATTCTCACTCAGAATGCTATTGTCATTGTTTATAACAGCTCGGCCACGGGAGCCTGCTTCGTCTAAGGTCAACATTTGTTGGACACCCCTGTTATACAATTTTTCTAATATAACCATATTATGCTCATACCGATTTCGGGCTTTGAAAACCACGATAAGAATGTAGTCTTTGATTGCAGATAACTAATCTTTAAGTCTATACAGGATATCTGTTAACTGCAGTCTCCCAATCAATTAGACCATGTCACCACTCAATGTTATTATTAAGTTTATGTTCTGTAGCATTTAGCCGATAGATTTGTATTGATTACGCGCCGAATATAGGGATAATAATTATTCTATGCCTAATTTCGCCAAAGCGAAAACAAGTAAATAAACCAATAACTCAAACAAAATATTCCGAAACATGGAATCACGAGTGGTGATTCCATGTTTCGGAATTCTGAGAATAATCATAAAAACGACTAACTAAGAGATAAATAATGAAATACCGTGCAGATATTGACGGCCTCAGAGCTGTCGCAGTATTAACTGTCATCCTCTTCCATTTCGGTATTCCTGGCTTTGGCGGAGGTTTTATTGGGGTCGATATTTTCTTTGTACTTTCAGGCTATTTGATCGGCTCAATCATCCTCAAACAGTTAAACGAAGAACGTTTTAGTTTTACTCAATTTTATTTTCGCCGTATTCGGCGGCTCATGCCGGTGTTTACCGTGGTCATGGTCGTTAGCTTTGGCTTGGCCTACTGGCTGATGCTACCGGCTGATTTTCGGGAGTTTGGTCAATCTCTGGCAACTTCTACGGTTTATTTATCGAACTTTTTGTTTTATCGCGAAGCTGGGTACTTTGATACGGCTTCACATTTGAAGCCTTTGCTGCATACCTGGTCCTTGTCGGTTGAAGAGCAGTTCTACATTGTTTTCCCATTCCTTGCATGGTTTATTTTCCGGGTTAGCCGAAAATGGTGGACCGTGACGTTTGCAATACTTACTGTTCTTTCTCTGGCTGCTTCTATAGTGTATTTGCCAAAAGATGCTAGTGCGGTTTTTTATCTCTATCCCTTCCGAGCTTGGGAGATGTTTCTTGGTGTTTTACTAGCGGCGGGCAGCCTCCCAATGATTCGTAGGTCGTCTATTATTAATCTTCTAGCGCTTGTCGGCAGTTCTCTTATTTTGGTTCCTACTTTTCTCTACACTACTCAAACGCCTTTTCCTGGTTTGGCGGCGCTGTTCCCGTGCTTGGGAACTATTATTATCATTTACTGTGGTAATGCATCGAACAGTATTATTAATAAGTGGCTGACGAATCCAGTCCTTGTTTTTATAGGTAAGATTTCCTATTCACTTTATCTGTGGCATTGGCCGTTCTATGTTTTTTATGTTTATTATAAAGTCGATTTTCTGACCGCAATCGATATTGTTCTCTTACTGGTGGCGACTTTTGGTGCAGCCATACTTTCATGGCGTTTTATTGAAATTCCCTTTCGTGAGGGCAGAGCTATCTTTTCGAAAAAAGCATTCAGCGTATTCACCGCCACGGCCGCTGCATCTGCGCTGCTAGTCGGTATCGGATTTTACTTGCATTTTAGCCAGGGCATGCCGCAACGCTTTAGTAAAGAAGCAGTGCAATTTGCCGATGCCGCAGGCGATTTGTTTGGCGATTTAACAGGCTGTGTCAATATAGGTAATACAACGCTTCCTGAACTAGGTTTCTGTGAGATTGACAATGCTCTCGATGCAAAAAAATATACTCTGATTTGGAGTGACTCTCATGGTGCTGCTTATAAGAGTGGTTATGAACTAGCCAATGTTGACAAAAGAGAGCCAGCGCTACTTGCCTGGACCGGTGGATGCCCGCCGGTGTTCGGCGTTGATAAGGACGAGTCAGCATTTTCTCAAGCCTTTAATGAACAATGCAAGTTTCGCAATACAGCCATAGAGAAACTGCTGCTAACAGATAAGCGTATTGATAAATTGGTGTTATTGGGCCGTTGGTCATACTACTATGCTGGACAGGGTGTTGGCGTCGATGACCACAATACAATCAGGCTCTGGCCTGTTGGCAGTGAAAACCAAGTTGAGGATCAATCACTTTTCTTTCTTGAGAGTATTCAGAGGACCGTGGAACAGTTGAATGAAATCGGTTTTAAGCCTTATATTGTGCAGCAACCTCCTGAATTCCCGCGTTATTTGTCTGAACAAGTGGCTTTCGGTTTTATTAGAAATAAACCTGAAATTATGGATAATCTTGAGCAACTGACAACGGTTACTTACAGCGAAGTCATTGCGCGACAGGGTGAAATTAATAAACTATTGGAAAAATTGGCCAGTGAGAATAAAATCCACTTAATAAAAACACACCAGTTCTTTTGTAGTCAAAAGGCTTGCTCTCTTATGATTGATGGAAAGCCCACTTACTTTGATAATAATCATGTATCAACTTACGGAGCAAGAAAAATGAGCGCCATGTTCAATCCACTGCTAAATAACAATTAAGGGAGTTGATTCATGAAGACTGATGCTATTTTTGACAAAGAATGGGATGTAATTATTATTGGTGCCGGAATGGGCGGCGGCGCTGCTGCTTATCAATTAACACAACATAAGAAAAATGTACTGTTAGTCGAAAAGGGACATTCATCCTTTAAAAAATTCGATGGTGTAGAAGTTGAGGTGGGGGGAGCACAAGAGAAACTAGAGACTGGTAGGTGGCCGACAAAGTTGACAGCGATTGTCAATGGTCAAAAATCCGAATTTTGGGGTCCATTGGGCTGTGGTATTGGAGGCAGTAGTTTGCTCTATGCTGCAGCTCTGCAGCGATTAAAACATGCCGATTTTGATAAGCAACAACTACCTAATGGTGAAACTATTCGATGGCCATTTGATTATGAGGAACTGTCGAATTACTACCAACAAGCCGAGACACAATTTTCCGTTTGCGGGACCATAGATCCCCTAGAACCCGATTCGAATTATACCTTGAAACCACCGCCAGTGATGTGTGAAGTTGATCAACATTTTTTTCAACAAATTGAAGTGGCCGGCCTCAACCCATACCGCTTGCACGTAGCGATAAAATATCACCCATCTTGTGCGGAGTGTGCTGGTCACATTTGCCCGAGGTCTTGTAAGCAAGATTCAAAGAATGCATGTATTGAACCAGCCTCTGCTAGTGGCTATTTAACTGTGTTAGATGACGCAGAAGTTATACGGATTGAGGCCAGTAAAACATCGGTTACTGGTATTCAAGTAAAGCATCAGGGGCAAGAAAAAACATTGCGGGCAAAACAGTTTATATTAGCTGCAGGTGCCTATTTCACTCCGATTATTTTACAGCGCTCGGCCAGTGTTGACTGGCCCCAAGGTCTAGCTAATGGGTCAGGACTCGTTGGAAAAAACCTCATGTTTCATGCTGGTGATTTACTTGCCTTTTGGCCAAAAGAAAAATACTCTCGAGAAGGCTATAGTAAAACTATAGCTTTTCGTGACTTTTATAATAGTTCGAGTCCAAAAGGTGGTGAATGCCAATCCACCGGGCTGGTCGCAGGGTACGGTAATGTTCTATATGCATTACGTTTAATGTTTGATCAAAGTAGGTTAAGAAAGATACCGCTTATCCGTCATTTTTTACGCATACCAGCTTACATTGCTAGCAAGTTATTTGGCAAGGCGACGGTATTTGCGACAATTATTGAAGACTTTCCCTATGAAGAAAATCGGGTTCGAATTGATGAAAGCGCGCCATCAGGTATGCGTATTGAATATACCATTCACGAGGAGTTTAGCCAACGTGTTAAGGGTGTGTCCAAATTAATTAAAAAACAGCTTTCTAATTTGCGAATCTATTCCATGTTCTCTGGCATGAACTTAAATTATGGACACCCGTGCGGCACTTGTAAAGCAGGTGATGATCCATCAAGTAGTGTTGTTGACAAATATTGTAAAGCTCATGAGTTGGATAACCTGTATATTGTGGACAGCTCATTTATGCCAACCAGTGGCGGCACGAATCCCAGTCTCACCATTGCCGCTAATGCCCTCAGGGTTGCAGATCACGTTGCACAAAAACTGCATTAACCTACTTCCAGAATTGTAATTTACCTATAATTCTTTTTTTCAATGACTTAGGTGGTAGCCATATCTGGTCGCGTTCAAAAATGCTGTTTTTCGTGATATTGACTTGTTGAGCCAAAGCAACTGCCCATCCTGCTGATACCAAAGGATCAATTCCAGTATAAGCACTCATTTGTGTATTTAGATGCCCAGGTATCCACTCATGCACTTCGACCTGGGTTTCTAAATGGACGATATCTTCAGCAATGCTCTTAGATAATGCATGGATCGCGCCTTTGCTCGCTGAATAAGCAGCGCTGTCAGCGATAGGTGATAAATCCGCCCAACTTCCCAAATTGTAAATACGCCCATTTCCTTTCTTAAGCATAATAGGCAGTGCAGCCTTGCAGACGTTTGCTACGCCGACAACGTTAATTGCGATTGCTTCTGAAAACGCTTGTGCGGATTCATCGATAAAATTTATCTTGGGATAAACAGCAGCATTATTGAATACAAAGTCAATAGCATGGTATTTTTCAAATACTTTATTGAAAGTGCTCACTAATTTGTCGTAATCCAGAACATCGACAACATGATAGGTAAAGTTTTCACTATTGATAATGTTAGCCGTTTCTTCTAAACTCTTCTGCTGACGGCCTAAACCAAAAACTCGACAACCTTCCTGGCAAAAAACCTGCGCGAGTGCACGGCCTAAACCACTTCCTGCACCTGTTATTAGCACCACTTTATTCTCTAGCATGAATGTGACCTTTGTTTTACTTGAATCGTTTACTTTATCCGACAGTGCGATATTGCGTATTTAGTATCTGAGGAAATAGCTAATTAATTTATAATCTCCGTTTAACTCATTCTTAGTATAAACAACTCGTGTGGCCTTGCCAAGATTTAGTGCATCTTCGCTACTAGTTTAAGACCAATTCCAGCCATCAGCCAGCTGTGCTGGCGTTCAATAATCTCTATTCACTAGCTCTAGGTGTGGCTTTTCTATCTTAAAATAGGATGGTAATAGGGTTTTCACAATAGGTAGGCTTTAAAATAATGTGCAGCTATCGATTTTATTGCTAAACTCGTGACACTTATTCCTTCGCCTAGTTTGAAGCTTTGTACGTTTTTACAGAGTTTCACTCTAAACAGCAACCTGCGAGCATACATCACAGCGTGGAAAAAATAGTCCAAAGCTACTAACCACCAAAAGCGAGCAAAAGTAATCACTCAAGTTGTAGTATTGTTATTTCATCAATATTTTTCGCTGCTAACAGCCGGTTTATTTATCAAGTACAGTGATGGACCGGTGGGTCAAATTAGGCGTCATATATTTGCATATAAATCACTCTATCTCTTAGTCGTGCGAGCAGGAATTCCGACCTGAGTGTCATTATCTGGGATATCCGAAATAACGACTGCATTAGCGCCAACGTTTACATTATCACCAACGTTTACATTATCACCAATAGAAAGAGGACCTATAATTATTGCCCCAGCTCCAATATCTACATGAAAACCAAGCTTGACAATTCCGGCAAGAGTTACTTGGTGAAAGATCAAACAATTTACCCCGATGATAGCTTTAGGATGAATAACGATGCCATTAGTATGAGGCATCAACAAACCACCACCAATGTTACAAATTAGATCTATTTCTGCAGCACAAACCACACTCCAAAATTTGTGCTGTAGCACACAAAGTTTGGTTCGCAATTTATAATACAGATTAGTTTTCCCTCTAAGGCTTTGATAGGTCCTAATCGCAGATAACAGCTTTCTGCTTGGGTCCCAAAATTGTCGAGGCACTTCCCGTTGCCAGTCTGGTTCTCTTAAATCTATGCATCTTTATTCTCATTCACCATGTTCTGAC
Organism: Acidiferrobacterales bacterium; assembly: GCA_964195425.1. Lineage (GTDB taxonomy): Bacteria > Pseudomonadota > Gammaproteobacteria > Enterobacterales > Alteromonadaceae > Glaciecola. The sequence goes on along the minus strand of CAXMOM010000012.1, from coordinate 136,342 downwards.
GAAGTTATCTGACGTTAATAAACAAAAACGTTTATATTCAGATAAATACTAATGTAGCTATAAGAATGATAATAGCAATGCACACTATATTCAACAAACAACTATAATCGATGAATTAGGTTATGTTAACTGACGGCCGAAGCAGGTTTATAAGAAAAAGCATCCAACTGCAGTTGGCCATAGGTATAGCTAATATTGGCTATACCTATAAAATTGACTTATCGAGAATGTTAGGTCTAGACCTATTGACTTCACCACTTCAGAATTGGAATTAATGCGCTGAGCGTTTGAGTCAGTCATATATAGGGTGTTATCACTTTTTCGTTTGATACTGTATATATTTCTAGATTAGATAATGTGCAGTAAACACTGGAAATCCATATAAAATGTCGCTAACACAATTAAACATTGTTAACTTCGATCTTTTTAGTTATGGTTTAAAAAAGACGGAATGCTAATGTTTGTCTAAACGGTATCGCATGCACCATTCCCATTATTTCTATTTTGCGTCATTCCCTAATTTTTACATTTAAATGGAGTTAATTGTGAGGAATAATTTATGGCGATATAATTATATTTACCCGGCAGAAAATAAATGATAAAACGCTTTGAGTTTGGAAAATTACTTTGATGGCAGCAAGACGGCATATGATATTGACGCAAGGTCGATCGGGAAGCAATTTTCTAGTTAACTCGCTAAATATGCATCCATCTATAGTTAATTACGGGGAAATTTTGGGGGACTGGACACCTTCGTCAAAAATTAGAAAATTAATGAATAGTCTTGGTAAAGATAATAATTATTTTGTTGAAAAAATGTATGAAAGTTCAGCACTATATTATGCAGGCCAAGGTTACTCTGCAATGCAGCGGTTGAAGAAAAATAATAAGGTCCGAGAAGTAAACTTTAAGAAAAAGTCTGATATTGAATGTTTGGGTATAAAAGATTTCTTTATGAACATTAAAAAGTATGATGTAGAAAAGTTTATTTTGGATAATACGGATGTATCAATAATTTATCTCTATAGAGGGAATTTATTAAAACGTTACATTTCGCTTTTAAATATGCGAACTAAAGGTGTTGTTCATACCTCAAGTAAAAACCATCAGTTTGAGAAAATTACTGTCAATGTGACTGACATGATGGAGTGCCTAGAAATTTATTCAAGAAATAAGCAATATGAATCAGAGTTGATGTCTAAATTAAGTCACCCAGTTTTGAATCTAAACTATGATGATTGTTTTGAAAGTCCTGAAACCTTACAACATATGCTAAATTCAGTCTTCGATTTTCTCCAAGTAAATAAATTGTCTTTAATTAGTCAGCATAAGAAAATTTTGCCACGGTCACTTATGCAACTCATTGATAACTTTGCTTGTGTCGAAAACGCTTTGAAAAACACAGAGTTTGAAGTTTATCTAGAGTAATTTATGAATCATGCTTCGAAAGTTGTCCATAGCAATCAAAGGGTAGGGAAGGTTTGAATAATATTTATCTCTGCTGAAAGACTCCAAGTCTTCTTTATTAAATATTAGCGTTAGGCGCGTAATTTCATATTGCGTATTTACAATAAGCACCTAGATTGAAATAGTATGACCTTTTCTAAAAAAGCCGCGCATCAACGTATTTTGCGAAGTGTATTCATTTTACCATTTTACTATCGGTTTGGTTCATGCGTAGCCGCACGCTACGATGCAGGGGCCGCAGGCGCAGCCAGCGAGTAAGCTTTTCAGTAGCGAAGGTAGCCCAACCATGACGTTTAATCCCAAATCTCCAAACCGTAGTCTTATTATGCAGGAACAACTGGGCGTGTTTAAGCGTACTTAGTGATACGGGTGGCAGTTCGACCGGATAGCCTCGCTTTGCCATCAATGCACCTGCTCGGTACTCCACTAGTGCTATGTCGTTAGGGTCTGCTTTTTTGCGCCATTGCTGCACCAATGAAGAGTCGGGCGCTGAATACGTTGTGCCTATGTAGTATTCCATTACCTTTGGATCGTAGGGCAGTTCCAAAAAGGCACAGACCTCTTTGAGTGTGCCTTCGGTATCGGCAAAGAGTGTTTCATATTGGAACGTCATAAGATGCTGGGGAGTATTATCTGTCATCACTGCGTCCCATGACGATTCAGTTTTTATCCAATGATCGACTGCATGGTAGGTAGTCCCAGCCCAGCCCATCACGATTGATGAGCGCGCTACATCGCGAGGGTCACGGAGCATATGGATCAGATGTGCATTTGGCATGATGGCCATAATCCGGTGAACTTGGCGGTGGATGTTAATAGATAGTATCATTCCGCTGTGATGCTTGCGTAAATAGTCCATGAAAGATTGCAATAGATCTAAGCCATCTAATCCGTCCATAATCGGCATCGCATGGACTTTGTAGATACGGTTTAGTTTTAACTCATTCAAATCATAACGCCAGCCTGTCGGGTGAGTTTTATCGAGGTGCAGGTAGTCAAACAGAAAATCCATCTCGCCGGGATTGGCAATTTGTGGATGAGCATCCAGCATCAGCCGAAATACAGTCGTACCTGAGCGCAGTGCACCATAAACAAAGACAATATCGCTTGCATCAAGTGTTTTCATTATGAGTGTCTCTAAAATTTAGTGAAAGGATATAGCCTATCGAGGCGTTATGAGTGCTAGAGGGTAAACGCTAAAGACTCCAAAATCAATGCCTGTTTTATTAGTCAGAGATAACGATAATTTTTTTAAATGCCAAAAATCATGTAAAGCGTAGTTTCTTATACTAGATGTCTTTAATACAAGTGCGCACACTGTGTAGTTTGCGTCGAAAGTTGTCAGCGGCAAAAGCAAAATTTAAGGACTAAATACCCCGTAAGTAAGCCCGGTTTTTGGATAAGCTTTGACTACATCCCAAGTTATTTTTTGCATTAGTAATGCAGTTTCTTGCGAAGGTCCAAGTGAACCTTCACCATTTGCTTTTATAAGTCGATAAGGCAATCCTTCGGGTGATTGGCGGTAAAGTACAGAATAATGGACCAAAGCAACTAAATAATTCCCAATGTCGTTAACATGAATAGGGTCTAAGCTGCCGTCCTCGTCTTGTCGCTTAAAAATATCTTCGGGCTGTTTAATATTGCCGATGCCCCCTAAGCGCTCTACTTCTTTAAAAAAGGCCGACATAACTTGGCCTACCGGTATCATATAAATTGTAATGTTTTTATCCCTATTTATTTTAGCCAAGGCTTTTAGGAGAATTTCATCTTCCCAATATTGTTTTAAGTCATTATCGAGACGATGAAGCCAGCCCGCAGGGTCGGTGACACGGTGCCAGCTTTCATATAAATAAATAGTAGTCTTAGGGCTGTCATTACTAATCTTAGTTGCAAATTTAGCAAGGTACTTTGAGCTATTGAAATATTTTATGGCATCTTCAATTTCGACCATCTCGGTCATTATAAAGGCATCGTATTCTTGACTTTCAATAGCGACCATTGGATCGCGATATTCCGCATGTTTATTTGAACTCTCAAAACCGTTTATTGGGATGTTAGGATCCCAATGAGATTGGAGCGTTGCTCCCCAGCCTAACTGAGAGCTAAATTGATGTTTTTCACCGGCCAGTTGCGCCAACATCATGGGCATATCTTCGCCAACAAGACTATGACCTAGGTGATACACGTTCAATGGCTTAGTTACTGGCGCTAAAACTGCATTGTACAGCGTATTAATTTCTTCATCGCTAAATTTTTTACTGCAACCATAAAGTCCAATGGCAGTGAGCAGAGCTATCGGCAGCGTGATTAATTTTGTGGTGATTCTTTTAGTCATGCCTTTAGTTTAATCCAAATTACGTTTAACAATAAAGAGAAATGTTGCCATATTAAGCTTGGTTAATAACCCGTAGTTGGCGGCTCAGCGGATGTTACTGCTAGCTAGCGTTTTCGAGTTTTAGGGTCAGCATTTTCAATAGCTTGCCTTAGCTTCGAAGCAAGTACTCTGACATTAGGTTCAAGCACCATACTATCGTGATTACCGGGGACTTCATAAACATCGAGATGGTCAACATAAGGCGGCCAGCCATTGTCTTTATAAATAACCTCACGAACAGCGTTTGTGACTCTGCCATCGCCAAGTCGATAGTGAACATCTAAACGCGGACGAAACAAAGTGGCACGAATATCCAATGCCTTGATATCATAACGACCTAGGGCATCATAAAAAGCCATTTCCATTCTCTCTGATTGAAAATCATGTAAGTCTTTACCCTCGTCGGCTTGACTAAAACGTTTACGAAACTTTTGTAATTCCCATTGATAACGATTTTTTGCCCACTCAGCAAAATAGCCAGCACCTTTACTTTTAATTTTCTGCCAATGAATCGACATTCTATCCACAGAACTTAATGGCTCATTAAACGGCAAAGGCGTATCGAGCAGAATAACTTCCGCCACCTCATGCCCCATAGCTTTTAATTGTTTCGCCATTTCAAACGCCGTAATACCACCACCAGAAAAACCGCCCAAAATAAACGGACCGGAAGACTGCACCGTTAATAATTCAGCAATATAGTCTTTAGCCATTTCTTCGAAGGTTTCATGGGGCACTGAATCACCATATAAGCCTCGCGCTTGCAAACCGTAAAATGGTCTATCACTGCCAATTAACTGGGCTAAATGACGCAGGTTTAATACGTTACCAAACATACCTGCTACCAAGAAGAAGGGGGTAGCATCGCTCGATTTAGCACTGTACATGGGCACTAAATATGTATAGCGAGCTTTATGGACTTTCTCTGTAGAATCACTATCACTGCTTAATGTTTCAGATAATGCACTATCACCTACTGCTTCTCGGATAAGGTCAGAGCAAGCTGAAATAGTAGGTGCTTCAAACAATATTGAAATAGGGAAGTCGGCGTTATATACCTGTTGAATTTTTGAAAATAAACGAACAGCAATTAAAGAGTGTCCACCGAGATCAAAAAAGCTATCTTCAATGCCTACTTGATCGACACCCAATAACTCCTCCCAAAAGCCAACCAATGTTTTTTCGATATCATCTCTAGGACCAACGTAGTCGTTATCGAGGTCAGGGCGAGCAAATTTAGTATCATTGTCTTCTTTATGCAGCGAAGCGGCGGTTGCATCAACTTCCTTTATTAAACCCTCTAATGCTAAAGATGAAATAATTACTTCGGTGGCGGTCCCACTATTAAGCACTGCAAACAAGGCTTTGCTACCATCTTTAGGTAAGATACCTTGAGATAAATTATGCTGAAAAGCCATTTCAGCAGGTGACAATTGACGGAATTCTCCCGAGGAAGATACCGAGCTTGGGTCAACATCTTGCTCTACTGAGGCCGGAGCAGACGCTTTAGAAAAGTCGACTACACCAGTTAATTTTTTAATCGTTAATTCGTTCACTTGTGCCAGTACTTGACCGCGACTGTCGTAAATTACGACATCAAAACTAGCGAAATCATTATCAATAGAATTGTCAGCGTGGTTACGAACCCAACTATAAACCTGCTGTGTAAGTGGCTTATAAAATGTAAAGCTTGCATAAGAAACTGGTACCCAAAGGTTAGTAGCTAAAGCATTAGAATAGCCTTTAATTAGCCCCATCGCGTAACCGGTTGCAATATCCAATAGTGCAGGATGAATTTCGTATTCTGCTCGATCATCTGCAAATTTATCCGCTAACGACAAACGCGCTACGGCTTCTTGATCACCATATTTAGCGTCACGCAGAACTTGCCAACGTGGGCCAAAGTGCAAGTGGTCTTCTTGATGAGTTTTAATTGCGGGTAATTCCACATTTGTTTTTTCCAAAGACAATCTAGCTAATACTGCATCTAGCGTTTCTGTATTCGAATCAATTGAACCTAGCAGTACAGATGCTTCGGCATGTGTTTGCCAGCCTCTATTCCCTTTTAAATCACTCGCCTCAGATTGAATTGAGAATTTATAACCCGCGGTCGTTTGCTGTAATTTAACTCTAGCTGTAATGGTCTCGTTGTCTGGTACATAGAGTGCTCTTAAGAAAATTAATTCTTTAAGTTCAAACGCTCCTTTCTCCCCCGCTTCGTGTAATGCCGCGCGCGCTAATTCAATATAGCTTGTGCCCGGTAACAATGCTTGCTCACTTAAAGTACGATGCTCGTTGAGTACCCAGTGTGATTGCGTGGATAAATAGGCTGTAAATAAGAAAGTATCCTTACCACCACTAGAACGCGTAATGTGTTTATCAAACAGGGGATAATTTGCACTAACAATCTTTTCTTGTTTGGCCGTTTGTCCGTAACCTTGAGCGTGGGCGGTTGCAGCAGCCATTCCCACTTCATTCCAAACACCCCAATTTACAGCACAGGTATATCCTTTTTCTTGGGTATTACGCTTATGTGCATAGGCATTCATAAATGCATTCGCAGCCACATAATCGATTTGACCAACAGGGGCGATAACAGTACTTGTTGATGAAAATAAAACAAAAACATCTAGTTCTTTGCCAGAAAACAGTTCATCTAATACTAACGTACCGTAAATTTTTGGCGCAAATACATTTTCAATATCAGCCTGTGATTTCATTTGAATCAAGCCATCATTAACCGTTCCAGCTGCATGAATCACGCCATTGATTTGTCCGAAGTGGGTTTCAGCCTCTTCAACAATTTCTCGCATACGGTCTATATCGGTTACGTCTCCACTCAGCACCAGTACGTCAGCACCTAAGGCTTCTAATTCTTTCACCTTAGAAATATTTCGGCTAATGGTATCTTCCATACCGTGGGTTCGTAACCAGTCGGACCACTCATCTTTTGTAGGCAAAGGGGTACGATTAACTAATACTAATTTTGCTTGGTACTGTTTAGCTAAATCAGTGGCCATAACGTAAGCGATACCACCTAGGCCGCCCGTAATAAAATAAACCCCCTGTTGACGTAAACGGCTTGACGATTTATCTGAATTAATTTCAGACGCAGCATGATCATATTGCAATTGCCAACGCACATTGTTGCGATAAGCATAAACACCATCTTCAACAATGGCGAACAGTTCTTTGTGCATTAATTCAATAATTGCAGGCGATACTTCTTCATTTTGCTCACTACTAGCACTACCAATATTATTGCGCTTCGTTAATTTGGCAAGTGAGAACCCACTGCTTTCTTCAGTGTGAGCTATATCAATATCTATATAGCGACAATGAAGGCTCGGAAATTCTCTAGGTAAAACTTTACAAGGGCCAAGCACCGTTGCTTTTTCAGGGTAGGGAACCCCTTCGTCAGATACTTGCTGAGAACCGTTGGTATACACTATGAGGTCTAACTCTCGCTCAATAAGATCTTCATCGGCTATTGCACGTGCAAAGAAAAACAAACTGTAAAAGCCTTTTTCTTTGTTTTGATGTAAGAAACTAGAACCAGGGCGAAAACTTTCTTCGCGGGTAAGCAGCCACAAATGTAAAATACTATCGGGGAAGTTACCGCTTGCAACTAGATCTTTAACAAGAGCAGAGTACGATTCGGCACCCAACTCAGAAGCAATGCAATATTCTTCATTACTTATTTTGTAGTAGGCATCGCCGCTAACCACACTAACAACCGTATGACCTTTATTACGTAATTTGCCAATTAGTTTGTCACCAATACCATTCCCATCGTCAAAAACTAGCCATGTTTTTGGCTCTGTTGGTTTGGGCAAAACGCCCTGCTGAACCCAAACTGGCTTGCGAAACCACTCTTCCCAAACTTCTAATTTTTCGAGAACTGAAAATTCATTGGCATCAGCATGAGCAGGTTTCCCCGGTTCAATCCAATACGGGTTGTGCTGAAAAGCATAGCTTGGTAAGGGTACTTTATTGCGCTTGCCTTCTGCCCAGATCTTATCGCTTTGAACTGCATAACCCACTGCCCATAAACGGCCCAGTACGGTCAAAAAGTAACTTAAATCTGGTGTTTTTTCCTGAGGGTGTCGCAATGTAGAAAGTACTCTTTGCGTTGGCGCCTCAGTATTTTGCCGTGTTAATGAACCAAGCGTATTGCCTGGCCCAACTTCAAGAAAAATACATTCTTTCGCTAATAAGGTATTAATACCATCCGAGAAACGCACGGTATTACGTAAATGCTTAACCCAATATTCTGGATCAGTCGCCTCAAAACTAGTAATCCAAGTGCCGGTATAGTTGGAAATAAAATCTATCTTTGGCTTATTTAATTTAATACTGCGTAAGTAATCCCCAAATGGCTTAAGCATGCCGTCAAGCAACCAAGAGTGTGCCGCAATATCAATAGGAATCGTTTTATTATCAATATTAAGTGAAGTAAGTTTCTCTGATAGGGCATTAAGGTCTGCTTTTGTGCCTGAGGCTACCGATAGCATAGGGCTGTTAATTGCTGCCAACGCTAACTTGTCATGTAAATGTTCTTTTAATTCTTCTGCAGGTAATTGAACGCTTAACATACCACCGGTAGGCGCGTCGTCCATTAGTTGACCGCGCAGTAAAACTAAGCCCAAGGCGTCATTAAATTCGAATACACCCGCTAAACAAGCCGCTGTATTTTCACCCATACTATGCCCGATTAAAGCATCAGGATTAATACCTAGAGACATCCATTGTTTTGCTAGCGCATATTCAACTAAAAATATTAGCGGTAGTTGCACTGAGGGCTTTTGTAACTCTTCATTCACACTTTCTAAATCTTGATCATCAACAAATATGAAGCGTTTATAATCTAAGCCGGTTTTTTCTTTTAGCACTGCAAAACCCTGATCCATCGAGGCTTTAAAAACGGGCTTGGCATCATATAAACCTTTACCCATATCGGCATATTGTGCCCCGCCGCCAGGAAACATAAAGACCATGGATTTTTCTTCATTATCGGCAGAGTGAGTAAATACGCGTCGCTGATCTTTACTTTCTAATAGCTGAACCGCTTCATCGTGATTGGCACAAGATAGCACTCGGCGATGCTCGAAAGCCTCGCGGCCGTTATATAAAGTGTAAGCAACGTCAGCCAAATCAAGCTCAGGGCGCTCCTTTAGGTGCTGCGCAAGACGTTCACAATATGCATCAAGTGATTTACGGCTTCTTGCCGACAGAGCAATTAAATGGTTACTGCGCGCATGAGCGCGCGATGGTGATGGAGTTGGGGGCTCTTCTACAATAATGAAAGCATTGGTGCCGCCAACGCCCAAAGAATTTATTGCCGCACGACGAGGCTGCTGGCCACTATCAGCATTTTGATTACCCCAGGTTTTTAATTTGTCATTAACATAAAAAGGAGAACGCACAAAATCGATGCTTGGATTAGGCGCTTCATAATTTATACTCGGTGGGATCTCACCGTTTTCAACCGCTAGAGTTGCTTTAATAATGCCGACAACACCCGCAGCCGTATCCAAATGACCGATGTTACTTTTTACTGAACCAACACCACAATAACCAGTGCGATCAGATGTTTGACTGAAGGCCGCTGTTAGTGCAGAAAGCTCAATAGGGTCTCCTACTGGCGTGCCCGTGCCGTGACACTCAACATAACCAATACTGTCTGCATCAACATCTGCAATCTCTAAGGCTTCAGTAATTGCATGGGCCTGCCCTTCAACACTAGGAGCGAGATAACCCACTTTATTTGAGCCATCGTTGTTTATAGCAGAGCCAATAATGACACCATGAATATGATCACCATCGGCAATCGCATCATCTAAGCGACGAAGAACAATCGCCCCGGTACCGCTGCCAAAAATAGTGCCTTTAGAGCGATGGTCAAATGGCCGACAATGCCCATCGGGCGACAAAATTTCACCTTCTTTATAGAGATAACCAAGCCCGTGAGGAATTTCAATCGTAACGCCACCGGCAATCGCCATATCGCACTCTTCGCTTAACAGACTTTGACATGCAAGGTGAGTAGCAACAGAAGATGTTGAACAAGCCGTTTGCACAGTAATACTAGGGCCAGTTAAATTGAGGTTATAAGAGACACGCGTTGACAAAAAGTCTTTATCGTTGCCGGTATGCCTTAATAAAAACATACCCACAGATTCCACAAGATCAGGGTTAGTAATTAGGTTTTGTGCAAAATACGCCCCCATGCCGCAACCGGCAAAAACACCAATAGCACCATCGAAACGCGAGGGAACATGACCCGCTCGTTCAAGAGCTTCCCAACAACATTCATAAAATTGTCGATGCTGCGGATCGAGTATAGCGGCTTCTTTTGGACTGAAACCAAAAAAATCAGGATCAAAATATTCCATTTTATCTAAGGGAGCGCCGGCTTTAACGTAATGAGGGTTTTTTAACTGGTCTGGCCTAACGCCACGTGCTAGTAATTCCTCATCTGAATAAAATTGAACCGACTCAGTACCGTTACGCAAATTATTCCAAAATTCATCAGGGTTACTTGCACCTGGTACACGGGTTGCCATGCCAACAATAGCTATGCCGTAACCGCCAAAATTATCTTGTTCACTCATAGCAAAACTCCTCTTATTTACGTCCACGTTTGCGCAAGCCCATGCGGTCTCGTCTGCGTTGTGCCCTTTCGCTACTTTGTTTTAATGATGCATTAGCATCATCATTATTCAAAAACTCGGTAAGTGATCGAATGGTTGGGAAACGATATAAATCGGTTAACGAAATTGGCTTCTCAACACGCTGTTTAAGTTGTTGGTGCACTCGCACAATTAATAGTGAATGACCACCTAAATCAAAGAAGTTGTCATTCATGCCCACTTTGTCAATTTGCAAACTTTCTTGCCAAACAGTGGCTATTATTTTTTGTAATTCATCTTCTGGTTCGACATATTCAGCAACCGCTTTTTTACTCAGACCCATAGGCGATGGTAATTGCTTACGATCTAGCTTGCCATTCGGGGTTAATGGCATTGCATCAAGAACCACAACATCGTTAGGAACCATATATTCAGGCAGTTGTTTACGTAAGTGTTGTTTTAGTTCTGATGTATCTGGTGCGATGCTCTTAGCAACAACATAAGCTACTAAACGTTGGTCACCCGGCGAATCTTCACGCAGTAATAACACGCAGTCGAGCACACTATCATGCTTGCCAAGTAATGCTTCAATTTCACCAAGCTCAATTCGATAACCACGGATCTTAACCTGATGATCCACACGACCAAGAAAATCAATAACGCCATCTTCTCTATATTTCGCTAAATCACCAGTCCAGTAAACGCGTTTATTGCTATCAAATGGATTTTGAATGAAACGCTCGGCTGTTAATTCAGAGCGGTCTAAGTAACCTCTGACCACACCGTCGCCACCAATAAACAAATCACCCGGAACACCTGGAGGTACGGGCTGATGATTTTGATCGAGAATAAAAATATCGGTGTTGGCAATAGGGCGCCCAATGGGAATTAAATCTGCATTATCAACATCTTGCGTAGTCGACCATATAGTGGTTTCTGTAGGGCCATACATATTCGTTAAACGACCCGTTAAAAGGGACTTTAGGTCGTTAGCTAAGCTACTAGGGAACGCTTCCCCGCCTACCATCATATGCGTAAGCTTTGCTAATTGTGTTCGCGCTTCGTTATCAAAGCATAACATTCTTGCCATTGAAGGCGTACATTGGAAATGTGTGACATCATGCTGCGCTAACTGCGCTGGCAAAGAGAAGTCTATCTCTTCTTCAATATCATTTGTTACAAGAGAATGTGCATTAGCTTCATCCCTTACTTCCTTTAACAGAGGTAAGCCTCCCATTACTTTTTCAGTTTTAACGCCGAAATCAAGCAAACAAGCAATTTCATTTACTCCTGCGGCTTTGCATTGGTCTATCATTTTTGCGCAAGTTTCAGTTGTGCCAAACAAACCGCTGGTTTCAAAATAGCGATCAAAAGCAAAATCAAGAATCGTTTCAGATTCTTCCAATGTTAAGCTCTTAAGATCAATATCGGCAGGGTTTGAATCGGCTCCGCCTGGACGCTTAAAGGCTGGGAATGACCATGCAAAGTCTAAAACCAATTTCATCGCACTGCGCAAATAATCTTTCATGGGCTCACGAACTACCTCGCGAACGTCATCATCTGATTCACCAACAAAAGTGTGCAGCATTAAGGTTACATGACCTTCTGCGGGATCAAACCCCGCTTCTGCACGAGCCTGGCGGTAAATTCGAATTTTTTCGGTAAGTTCCTCTATAGATTGGCCCAGCAAGTGCGTTAATACGTTAACGCCTTTGGCGCCAGCCTGTCGATAAGATTCAGGATTGCCGGCTGTTGTTAACCATACCGGTAACTCTTTTTGTACGGGACGGGGCAAGGTAACAATATCGACCATGTTGCCCATGGGGTTTTCAAACGCTACTTTTTCACCACGCCACAATTTTTTAACGATTTCGATTTGCTCAAGCATAATGTTTTTATTGTTTTTGTGATTTTCTGGCTTGAGAATAAAATCATTAGGTTGCCAACCGGCTGCAAACGACAAACCTACACGTCCATCAGACAAGTTATCGACTACCGCCCAATCTTCAGCAATACGAATAGGGTGATGCAGTGGCGATACAATACTACCTGAGCGTATTTTGATTTTTTTTGTAATAGCAGCAATGGCAGCACTAGTTACCGCTGGGTTTGGATAGGGTCCACCAAAAGCACTAAAGTGACGCTCTGGCGTCCAAACGGCATCAAAATTATTTTCATCAAAATATTTTGCACCGTCAAGCATCAATTTATATTTTGAGCTGCCGGGTGCATCATCATTGCCCCACATAAACAAACCAAACTGCATTGATTGTTGTTGTATTTTCTTTGCTGCAACGGTTTTTTCTGCGCCGCGATCCTCTTTATAAACTACAACTTTAAAGCCGCGAGTTAGGGTCCAAAACAACTCCAAGACAGATATATCGAATGATAAACTGGTAACAGCCAACCATGTTCCTGGACCCTTTTCAGAAGAACTATGTTCAATGCGTTCATCCATACCTAAAAAGAAATTTACTACATTACGGTGTTCAACCATTACACCTTTCGGATTGCCCGTTGAACCCGATGTATAAATAACATAAGACAAATTGCTTGAGTTGATATCAGGGGAGGGGTTATCGAGTGCCGGCTCACTTTTATTAAGGCTATTTCCTACAACATCAACACAAACAATCTCAGCGTTCGATGGCGGCAACTTATCTTCAAGCGCTGCTTGGGTAATGATCAAACGCATTTTAGCATCACCCACCATATAGCTAATACGGTCGGACGGGAATGCAGGATCTAGCGGAACATAAGCTGCCCCGGCTTTCATTACTCCTAGGGTCGCAACCAGTAAATCAATTGAACGCTCAACATTAACGCCAACTAATTCATCAGCTTTTACCCCCTTTTGAATTAAAAAGACCGCCAAATTATTTGCAAGTTGGTTTAATTCAGAATATGTAACTGATTCATTTTCAAACACGAGGGCTGTTTCATCTGGACGCGCAATCACCTGTGCTTCAAAGAGATGATGAATACATTGATGAGTATCATACTCAACCGTTGTTTGATTCCAATCTTCTAGTATTTTACGCTTTTCGCTGTGAGATAATAATTCAACTTCTCCACAAGGCAGTTCTGGAGCCGCTGACATATTGGTCACTAACGCTAGGTATTGCTCGACAAGCTTACTTGCGGATGCTTCGGTCAAACGCCGTGTGTCATAATAAAGTGTTGCTGAGTTTTCATTTGCCTCAAAAGTTAATGCGCTACCCAGTACAAGCTGCGAATTTTCTGAATCAGAATTTAGCGCGATAACAACGGGTAAAGCAGTTCCATTATCTAGTTCTGGCAAATTATGTAAATTGGGGAAACGTCCAACAATATCATTCGCCCAAGCACCCTTTTCAAGTGCCTGCGAAATTTGCTGAACAACATCCGCGAGAAATGCTGTTGCTACTGCTTTACTATCAATACTAATGTAAGCGGCTACGCGATCGCTAACAAGTCCTTCAACCAAGTTTGAGGCCTGCTTAATTTTTCCATCACTGAGCGCAATATCAAATTCGAACTTACGACCTAAACGGGCTAATAGCAAAGTAAAAACAGCCGCTATAGCGAAGGGTTTCTTTCCTGTTCCCAGCACATTAGAAAAATTTTCCGAAACACCAATATCGATTGTCTTATAGTGATCAGCCGTTGCGTTTGTTGAGCTCTCATTATTGATGTAGGGGAGTTCAATTGGGTCGAGTGTTGCAAGGCGCTTCGACCAGTATTCATCTTTACGACAAAGAGTCTGATTTAATTCTGATAGTGCTTCACGTTTGTCTTGGTCTACAATATTTAAGGAATCATCAACGGCAATAGTCGCTGAAGATAAACTGACTTTTTTACCAGATAATGTTGCTAGTTGAGTAATGGAAAAAACACCATCTATAGTTGCCACATCGATCGAATTCTCATCGACTGAAACAACCGTACCCGGCTCTGCAGGTGTCGATTGACCTCGTGCAAGGGCTTCGACAACGGAAAAAATATTCACAGTGTCGGCTGAGCCTTTAACCAAAATTTTAGGTGTCGTTAATAAGTTAGGATAATCACCAAAATTTAGAGCGTTGATATATGCAACTAAGGCATCTGCGTTTTTTGTCCAATCTAAAAAGCCCATGGCATCAGGTCGCTGAAACTTAGCAAAATAACTGCGTTTAGATAAATCCTGATTTAATGGTTGAGTATTGTCATTGACTAAGTCATCAACTAAAACGGGGAAGCTTTCTAGTGCCGCGGCAAAACATTTTGTATTGATTGACAAGGAGGTTTCGCCTCCTGCTATATCAAAAAGCTCTTGCTTAAGTAACTCGCCCTCATCAACACCCGACACAACATTGTGCCAGCTAATACCATATTGCTCTTCTTGATTCATTAAAGCCCAGGCAGGGGTATTCAAGCCTGCATAAGCAGGTAAAGGACCATCGTGAAAATTGATTGTCATTTTTTGAGGAAGTGCTAGCACCTCATCTTTAATAATTGCCAGATGCGTAATACTAAACAGATAATCAAAGGGCGCAGACCGTGCTTGTACTGCTAAAGTCGCTGGATAGTTAGCATCGGCAGCAATAACAGGAATAGATTTCCCTATTGCCCATTGAGATAAACGTGGTGCATTAGTAATAACACCTCTTATCTCATGGCCTTTGGATTGCAAAATTTCACCACACTCAACTAGCAGCGAATCGCCCCCAATGAGATAACAACTTACATTACTACTTTCATGTGAAGACATTTAGTTCTTCCCTGATTCTTCGATTGACTGTCTGCTTTGGGTAAGATAACACTAAGCAAACAATTTACAATATCCTATTTGATAATTTCGTTAAATATCAAAATAAGCATTCTTTAAAACTCTAAACTTTCATTAACTTTTGAGCCGCAGCCAAGGGGGTTATTTTACCCTCGATTACTTGTTTCTTAAGCTCATTTTGTAACTGATTAAAACCCGGTTTAGCCATCATATTCGATAAAATAGCATGGCGAAACAGGCTGTCCATCCATTGGGAATTCTGTTGAGCACGCTTAACATCAAAAACCTTGTCGGCTTTTGCCTGCTGGCAGCACTCTTTAATCATGTCCCAAACACAATCAATTCGGTAGTTCATTAAAGCAGAACACGTCATTACTGTAGACTTCCACTTACCACCATGTCCTGAACTGGGCCTTAGCAAATCCAGTGCATGCTGATAATGTCCTCTAGCCTGCTCTGCAAATGGCTCCAAATCGCCATCAGCTTTATTAATAACCAAGGCATCAGCAAGCTCAATAATTCCTTTTTTTATGCCCTGTAGTTCGTCACCTGCATTGGGCTGCATCAACACCAAAAAAAAATCTACCATCCCGGCAACGTGATATTCAGACTGGCCTACGCCAACGGTTTCAACCAGTATCACATCAAACCCTGCGGCCTCACAAAGCAATAACGACTCGCGAGTTTTTTGCGCAACCCCACCTAACTCACCTGACGCTGGAGAAGGACGGATATAGGCACTTGAGGATCGCGATAAGTGCTCCATTCGCGTTTTATCCGCAAGAATGCTGCCACCCGCTATTGGCGAACTCGGATCAACGGCTAATACAGCTACCTTTTTACCGTTCGCTACTAAGTGCAGACCAAAGGCCTCAATGAACGTCGATTTACCAACCCCCGGTATACCCGATATTCCAATACGAATACTATTACCAGTATAAGGTAGTACCTTTACTAGTAGGTTTTGAGCCGCCTCCTGATGACGAGCTAATTGACTTTCAGTCAAGGTAATTGCTTTTGCTAAGGTACGCCTATCTCCACTGCACAAGTTTTCTAAGTGAATATCAACGCCCATAAAGCCTATTTCTCTAACTGTTGATTGAGGGTATTTAATACCTCTCGCGCAGCTATAGGTATAGATGTTCCCGGACCAAAAATCCCCTTAACACCGGCTTCATATAAGAATTCAAAATCTTGCTGTGGAATAACACCACCGACAATAACCAGAATATCATCCGCTCCCTGATTTTTTAATGATTGAATCAACGCCGGAACTAGCGTTTTATGACCTGCTGCTTGTGACGAAACACCTACAATATGTACGTCGTTTTCTATTGCCTGCTTGGCCACTTCATCAGGTGTAGAAAACAACGGCGATAAATCGATATCAAAACCAACATCGGCAAAAGCAGTTGCAATGACTTTTGCACCTCTATCATGGCCATCTTGCCCCATCTTGGAAACCAACATTCTTGGTCGGCGACCATGCAAACTAACAAAGTGCTCAATATCGTCACTGATACTCATCCAACTGTCGTCCTCTTTGTAGGCGCCGCCATAAACGCCAGAAACTGTTTGGGCTTGCGCTGTAAATCGGCCATACACTGTTTCTAAAGCCAAGGAAATTTCTCCTACAGTCGCCCTAACTCTTATTGCATCTATGCTAAGTGCTAACAAATTTCCCTTACCAATCTTAGCCGCATTTGACAATGCTGCAAGTGCTGTGGATACCGAGCCTGAGTCTCGGCTAGCTTTAATGGATTCTAAGCGTTCAATTTGTGAAACGCGCACCGCTTCGTTATCAACATAAAGGGTATCGACATCCGGCTCTTCTTCTAACTGATATTTATTGACGCCTACAATGACATCTTCGCCACGATCAATTCGTGCCTGCTTTCGGGCAGCTGCCTCTTCAATTTTTAACTTTGGCAAACCGGTTTCTATTGCTTTTGCCATTCCGCCCTTCGCTTCAACTTCCTCGATTAAGGCCCACGCTTTATCTGCTAACTCCTGAGTTAAAGATTCCATCATGTAAGAACCACCCCAAGGATCTACCACCTTAGTAATACCGGT
The DNA here is from genome assembly GCA_964195425.1 of Acidiferrobacterales bacterium. GTDB lineage: Bacteria > Pseudomonadota > Gammaproteobacteria > Enterobacterales > Alteromonadaceae > Glaciecola. The sequence continues at coordinate 119,049 of CAXMOM010000012.1, read as the reverse complement.
CTCTTCTTGAATAATTAGTTGAGTATTACGAGCAATACGCGCGGAGAATTCGGTGGGTAACGCCATGGCTTCATCGAATGAATTGGTATGTAAGGATTGAGTGCCGCCAAAAACCGCGGCCATTGCCTCTATTGTGGTGCGCACAATGTTGTTATAGGGGTCTTGTGCGGCGAGAGACCAACCGGACGTTTGAGAATGAGTCCGTAACATACTCGACTTAGGATTTTGTGGACTGAACTCGTCTACAATTTTTGCCCACAACAAACGAGCTGCCCTTAGCTTGGCAATTTCCATATAAAAATTCATTCCTATACCCCAAAAAAATGAGAGCCGAGGAGCAAAATCATCAATGGCTAAGCCTGCCGCCAACGCTGTTCGAATATACTCTTTGCCATCTGCCAAGGTATATGCCATTTCTAATGCAGCATCGGCTCCGGCTTCCTGCATATGATAGCCGGATATCGAAATTGTATTAAAGCTCGGCATGTTTTTTGAACAATACGCAATAATATCGCCGACAATTTTCATTGAAGGCGCGGGAGGGTAAATGTAGGTATTACGTACCATAAATTCTTTAAGAATATCATTTTGGATGGTGCCAGAGAGCTGATTAGGCTCAACTCCTTGTTCCTCTGCTGCCACTATATAACTGGCCAAAACCGGTAAAACGGCTCCGTTCATCGTCATAGAGACCGAGACTTTATCTAAAGGAATCCCTTCAAAGAGTATCTTCATATCTTCAATTGAATCAATCGCAACACCGGCTTTACCTACATCACCGGTAACGCGAGGATGGTCTGAGTCATAGCCGCGATGCGTTGCTAAATCAAATGCAACCGATACACCTTGCCCACCCGCATTTAGGGCTTGTCGATAAAACACGTTAGAGGCTTCTGCCGTAGAGAAACCAGCATATTGACGAATGGTCCAGGGCCGACCAGCATACATAGTCGCTTGAGGACCGCGAATATAAGGAGGTAGCCCTGGTAAAGAATTGGTATACGGGAGTTCCTCACAATCCGCTTTCGTGTATAGCGGCTTTAACTCTATCCCTTCTGCCGACATGGACGAGAGGGCTTCAGGAGATTTCCCTTTGCTTTGCTTCGTTGCTAAAGAATGCCACTCTTCGAGGGTAGGCGCTGTTGGATTATATTTTGGTGGTTCTTGTCGGCTCATAATGAAGTCTTTAATCTCTTAGCTAAGCATTATTAGGTTGATTCAATTCGATCAATATACCGTCACAGGATTTAGGATGGATAAAGATAACGCGGCAATCGTGAGCACCCGCTTGAGGGGTATCACTAAGAAATTGATAACCTTTTAATCGCAAACGCGCCACATCTTCATCAAGGTTATCGGAGCGAAAGCATAGATGATGCATACCACCTCCGCGTTTATCTATATACTTGGCAATAGGCCCAGCGCCATTAAGAGGATTGATCAACTCAATACTAGTCGAAGATATTGGAAAAAATGCCGTTGATGTTTTTTGAGCTATTACATCCTCTTGGCCTGATAGATTTAGACCAAAGTCATTTACGAAGCGTTCAATGGATTTTGCCAAATCAGGTACAGCAATTGCAATATGGTCCAGCCCAGTTATCATCTAATTCACCTTAAATGTAATCATTCCATGAATAATAATACAGCCGTAAAATTCATTGTTATAAATAATAATACGGTCGTACAAAAAAAGTCTAATTTTTAGTAAAACTCTTTATTTTATTTGTAATGCTATCTTAATTCGCATTAAAGCCTCAACTCATTATAGTAAGCTCGTGTGCCATACTCTCGCTCTAAACAATTAGGCGGTTTTTGCGTTGTTAAGCCGATATATCTTGCAAGAGTCTGGCGCTGATCTATTGCGCTTGAGGGCTAGGGAAAAGATCGTCGATTTTGCCATCAATGTAGTAAAACATCAGCCCCCTCCATTCATGGGCCCCCATATCTGTCAGGCGCAATCCATCCAACAGGCCATATGTATATCCGGGATCAAATGGCGGTATCCATTCGAAATCAATAGGATAGGGTACCGGATTAAAGTTCTCTTTACGAAAGGTTCCGATCACCCGTGGCATCCTGTGCGCGGGCGTGATTACCCACCAAATCTGATCTCGGTCATTGCCAATTAGTCTGAGAGAATTACTGATACGGGCTGCTGTGGAGGGAGACTGCGTATCAATGCGTACGCGATCTGCGGCAATGCCAAACGCTTTGAGCACACGCATCATCCCATCGGTCGGACGCAGTGGGGCTGGTGGAAAGGCAGTGCCATTGCCATCGCTAAGTATTATCTTGGCGTTAGGATAACGCTGTGCAAGCAGAACAGTGATTGGGATCGCTTCGCCACCGTCAATCAAATCCATAAATGCGCCATTATACTGGGCATGTGTTTCGTTCATGCCTCCACCTAGCACTATTAGACCAAACGGAGGCTCGGCAACAGTCAGATCAATTGGAGGAAACCGAGTCACCAGGGGTGCGATCATCACCTCACTCAGCGATGTAAAGCCAAAGGCTATAAACCCTGTCAGGCTAACAGCAAGAAATGTGATCGCTGAACGCCGCTTACGCAGTAATAACATTATCAGCGCTAACGCTGCCAACAGAAACAAAAAATGAGACGGGGTCGTGATAAAATCAATCAAGGTTTTTAAGAACAGCATGACACTCCATTCTTTTCTTCGTATAGCTCTGCTACAAATTCATATAACTTGGTACTGAAGGCTTCGATAGATAATTCTTTCTGTAAATGTTTTTTTGCACTAGCCGAAATTGTATCTCTCAACTCCGGCTCAATGAGTAAACGCACAATGTGATCGCTCCACTCTTCGATTTCACTTGCTAAAAAGCCATTTTCACCATTTTGAAAAAAAAGCGCATGGTCTACAGCGTTACTGGCAACAACGGGGACTTCTGCAGCAATATAGGCAAGGATTTTACCAAATGATTTGCCAGCGTTGAAGCAATCACCGTCTACAATTAATGGTGCTATACCAACAGCGCCTTGCGTTAATATTTGGATGAAGTCTTTATATGGCTGTCGAGGTATATGGGTCACTTTTATGGTTTTTGGTAAACCAAGAGCAAAGAAATTGGCTATTTCCTTTTTGGACCCATCGCCAATCACAATAAATTCAAAAGTAGTTTTTGCAGCGCAATTATTAATAATTTTTTTAACCAACTCAGCCTCAGTTTTAGTTAGAAGAGGATTCGTTGTGCCCCAAATTATTTTTTTACTTCTTGAAGAGGGGGAGGCTGTTTCAACATGGATATAGGGAGCGCTGGTCCAAAGCATAATGGTTTTGTCTACGTGTTGACGTAGCCAGTTTTCAGTATAGCGCGATCCGCCAACTGCACCATCACAAAGCAAGCAACGCTCAATAATACTTTGTTTTAGCCTAGCGTCAAGAAAGTGAGCGTCATCGACGTCGACAATATTAATTGCTTCGGGGAAGTCTCTTGGATCGGCTTTTTCATTCACAAATGTTTGATGAATCACAACATCAGCTTTTAGCAACCGGCCAATCCTCTGTCGCTGATGGGATAATAGCTTAGAAGGCAGGAATAAGGCGCGTTTACCATGATTTTGCCAATAATTAACTACCCGTTTTGATCGGAGCTCAGAACCCCAGCCAGGTTCATCATCGCAAACAACAAAAAGAACTAAGGGTCCTTCACCACGCCTAGAAAGAAGGAATTGACAATAAATACGAAGCTCAAGTAGCGAGCGGTGGGAGAGGCGCCATATTGCTTTTATGAGGTTTTTAATTTTTTTCACTATCATGTCCTTATGACTTACTTATTGTGAACGTAATACGTTCTAGTCAGAGGGAGAATAATATTTTTTATGTAAAGAATCCAATATCTTCGCGTTAAAAAATTTACCTATTCTAAAATAACATATCAGAAAACTAGACTATATACTTATAAAAATTAATCTAACTCAGAATAAAGCTCGACGAGCTTTCTCAGATCCTAAACTTTAAGCAACTCTGGCAAACGGCTCGTCTCAATAAGATGGGCGCTACGTCGGGCCATGGTGAGTTCAAAAGTGTGTTGCCGGGCAAATTCGCGGGCACGCCCTGCAGTGGCAATCAATTCTGCCCGATCTTGATTTAGGTGAGCTACCGTGTCTGCAAGTTTGTCCAAATCATGAGTTGGTGAGAGCCAGCCACCTCGCGAATGGGCAACAATGCCGCGGAACGCCTCATTATCGTAGCCCGCGATCGGCACTCCGCAAGACATGACCTCTGGATAGGTGCAGGAAGGATCACCCTGCGGGTGGCAGCAGATAAACAAATCAGCCTCATGCTTCAATACCGGTATCCAGCCGCTTTCAAAGTCGCGGGAACCACACAGGCGCACATGATCTGACAAATGGAGTTTATGTATCTGTTGCTTAAGTGAAAATTTTAGTGGGCCGTCGCCGTAAATATCTAGCGTAAAGGGAACCTTGCGGTCGCGCAAGACTTTTGCAAACCGCGGCAGGTCTTGTACTCCTTTTGTTGCGACCAATCTCCCTCCAAAGACAAGTCTGAGGGTTTTTCCTGCTGTCATTTCATCAGTTTTTTGCGTAAATTCGGCGTCCGAGATGATTTTAGCTTGTGGCACGCGATTATCGAAAAACAACAGATTGCGCGGGGTCAAGCCTTCATAAAGCTCGTATGTAGGGGTGCCGCTGGATTGCAGGCCTGCTGCCATTTTTAGCATCTCACGGCGTAATTTTTCCGCATTGCGGTTCCACAAATTCCGCCGCCACCGCAATATTGGATTGCGAGTGTTGCATTCCACCATCTGGCGCTCGGTCTGCGGAGAATACTCACTGATAAACACTACAGGTAATCCAATGCGCTGACAAATCTGCGCTGTGGTCATTTCATTTGGGGACAAAAAGACTAAGGCAATTGCCGCGGATTGCAAGCGATCCGCTAATCCCTCTGTAGACTCTGGACGCCGTTCAACATTGGTAGTTGCTTCGCCGGGCAAAACCTCTATATGATCCATATCGGTAGTTGGCACGGTATTAAGTTGGATGAGGCTGGTTACTTGGCCAGGCCAGTTTTTGGCAAACATAGCCGCACCGTTCAAATACTTCTCTGTTAAGACCAATCCGCCTCGAGGTCCCAGAGTCGCTTTGAGCGAAGGCAATAGAATGAGCTCAGTTGGTTCATTATTGAGCATTAGGCCAACTGGAAAATTTGTTGAACTGCATTCAGGTGTTGCAAATGTTTTACAACAACAGAAGAATATTTATCCGATTGTATTGTTGAAATTTCTGCCCTAAAAGATATTGCTTTCATCGTTTACTTCCATATTGCGATTAGAGATAATCTGTGAATCATATTCAAAAAAGTAACTAATAGTAGCTTAATTGACAGTGCGATATTCAAATGTCATTTTGAAATACATATATTGAACATCATGTGATAACTTCACGATATCTAATTGTAGTCCTAGGGGATCGTTTTAGCAATATATTCATTTTATATAGTGAAAGCTCTTAGTGCTAAGGTGATTGTTTAATTGACACTTTCATTTGTTATTTCTTTTACGTCCGTGGGCAAACTAATGCCTTTGTATTTGCTAATGATTTTATTTCTGTTTTTGTTGTATTGTTAGATCAATAATTTATTTTTGTATTTAGAGTACTAGCGTTACCCCAGAAAAAAAATCTTATCGATAGAGCGAAAGTCCCGCGATAAATATCTTCTTGGGAAAAGCAAAATAGCCAATACAGGATTATTCAAGCTCTTCTCCGACGAACATAATTTACTAATTATTGCTGGGTTTCACGGTGTGCTTTAATCCAGATAATTTAGCTTATGCTCTATTTGCAAAAATCATTTCTCACCAACTTATTACACCTCATACAGATCGATGCGCTTGCCTAAATAGTTGAGCACCAAACTACTAAAAATGATGCTAGACTGTTTGCTGAATTCAACTAAGCGTTTTTATACCCGCCAGAGACTAGAAGTTTTTGGCCTTAAGCGGTAAATGGCAATATATGAGCATCTTTTCGCTTTTGTATGCACCTAAAACACCTATTTTATCTCTTTCTTATCGTGTTTAATATTATACTACAAATTGACTCAATCTCTGTGGGCGACAAAATAAAATACAAAGGTAAACAAATAATTCTCGAAGCAATACTTTCAGATATAGGCATAGGTTCATATGAAACGATCTTTGTAAGCGTATTTACTGAAGGGTAAAAGTACCTTCTTGCATAGATGTTTTTATCTGCTAGAGCCTCTAACACTTCATTCATGATTTTTTCATTTTCGAAAATCAACGGAATATAACTGCAATTACATCCAGCAGATATTTTTTGAAACGCTAATTTTTGCTCGCCTTGAAGAGTAGATTTATAGAGTTCATATTTTTCTTTTCTATCATTAAGAGCTGCTTGAATATATTTTAAGTTTGCGATCCCAACAGCAGCGTGAACTTCAGTCATTTTTCCATTAAAGCCATCTTCAACAATATTTTTATGGTCATCGTGACCAAAAAACCGGATCCTTTCCAATTTTTTACTTAATTCATCACTTTGCGCAATACATCCGCCACCCTCTACAGTATTAAGCATTTTTGTTGCATGATAGCTTGTAGCAGAAATGTCTCCATACTCCAGCAACGACTTACCTTTGTAAGTAGATCCAACAGCATGGGCTGCATCATAAATAACTTTTAAGTCATGCTTAGTGGCAATTGCAGCTATCGCTTCAATATCACACGGATTGCCAAAAACATGAACGGGCATAATAGCTGAAGTATTATTAGTTATTTTGTCTTCTATTTTTTGAGGATCAATATTTAATGTTTCAGCATCAATATCAACAAAAACAGGTGTGCATTTTTCCCATATAATCGAACTAATTGTTGCCACCCAAGTAAAAGGAGTTGTTATAATCTCACCTTTAATACCAAGTGCCTTTATAGCCATTTGCAAGGCAATGGTGCCATTGCTCACCGCAACCATATTTCTCAATTTAAAAAAGTCTTGAACTTCCTTTTCAAACTGCTGCACTAAGGGTCCATTATGCGTCAATATGCCGCGATCCCAAATGCCCTCTAGCAAGCGCTCTACTTCATTCAATGGCGCTAAAGTCGGCATTGTGACATATATATTTTTACTCATTACTCTTCTCTTTAGTTTGCTCAATCAGTTCAGCTTGTTCTATAAGTTGTTTATATTCGTCGGTGAAACTCGATGTATCAATACATTTAGCGCAGTGGGTTAACATATTGCCATAATGATTATCGGGGCTTAAAACACGCTCTTCTCTTTCGCCCTGCTTTTCAATAATAATGGTAGGGGAAAACCCAGGTGGAGAAGTAAAAGCTCTCAGAACCGTTATTTTTCCTTTTGTCCCCCAGACTTCATAATTACATTGATAAAAATTATTAAAACCATAGGCAAGCTGTGCCACTACTCCTTTTGAGTTTGTAGCAAATATACCACCAGTTATATCAACAGCATACCCACTAGGAGTGTTCATTGCTGCGCTTTTAACTGAAAAACCGCTGCCCATAACAAATGACATAGCTCGTAAGGTATATGCACCCGCGTCTAAGAGTGCGCCACCCCCAAGTTCTCTTTTATACCGTATGTTATTTGAGTCTGGAAAAGGAGGAAAACCAAAGGTACTTCTAAAACACTGTACCTCACCTATCTCATTTTCAGAAATCAGCTTTTTTACCGTGGCTTGCTGAGAATGAAATCTAAACTGAAAATTTTCAATGAGTAAACAGTTGTTCTGTTCGGCGGCTTCAACCATTTCTGTTACGTCAGCTAAATAACACCCTAAGGACTTTTCACATAAAACATGTTTCCCAGCGTTTATTGCTTTCAATACCCACTCTTTATGTAAACTATTTGGCAGTGGAATATATACAAAATCTATATCGTCGTCTTTTATCAAGTAGTCATAACCGATATACACAGCACAATTAAACTTTTTTTTAATTGCCTTTTGTTGGTCTTCTGACCTTGTTGCAAAAGCTTTTAATTCAAAACGGTCGTGGTTATCTATTTCTTGGGCAATAGCACGTAAAGCAATATTAGCCCCACTAATAATGCCTACAGTATATTTTCTCATAACGTGTACTTTAAGGCCGCTATTAAGCTACGCGATTGGCTATTCAGAAAATTATTAAACCGCAAAAATTCGTATAATTGCCCAAGTGTCATCCAACTATAATTTTCTGGAACTTCATTTGAAAAAGATTCGTCAGCTTCAACAATGATATTTCTGTTTTGTTCTTTATAGAAGCGCCCACCCTCCTCAGACTGCAAGGTATCATATAAAATAGATTTTTTTTCTAACATCATAATGTCGTCGTAGAAAAAAGGTTTTTCAATGCTTTTATTTTTAACATTCCCTATTAAACATTGTACTGTTGGCGCTAGTTCTATAATGTCAAAGTTTCCACACTCAAACTTTGCTTGAACAAGAAAGTGATAAACGCCATCTATTTTCTTTATCAAAAAAGCACATAAGCCTCTCTGCCTAGGGTCTATTAAGGGTTGGGACCAAGAAGATACCTCTCTATTCGATATTGTTACATTTACACCAATTACTCTAAAGAAACGATTCTCTTTGTGATGAATTTCTGTATTGGTGGAAATCCAGTCAGAAATATCCTTAAGTGGTGTTTGTTTTACAACAACCTCGTACTTTGATTTTAAACCAGATAACCATGATAAATGGTTATCAAATGTAGACAACCCATTCTTATGGCGTAACGATTTTAATAAGTCTTTGCCAAAGTCGGAAATTTCACAGGTAACATCTTCTTTTGGTACGCAATAATTAATGCCTGATACAACTGTTCGAGTGTCCATATTAACTACATTATCGAGCCCCATAAGAATTTTTAACTGTCCTAAGGTCATCCATTTGAAATCTTCTAATACAGTTATATCTTCGTCAACTTTGATTATGATGTTTCTATTTCTCTTTCTAAGAAACCGCGAGCCCTGCTCAGACTGAAGTTGATCTAACAATATCTGTTGTTGCTTTACTGATTGAAAGTATTCTAAATAATTTGGCGTGTTCCCGTGGTGTACTTGAGAGTAATTGCTTTTTGTCGCTTGAAGTGTTGGTGAGATTTGAACACAATTAACATTGCCCGGTTCAATTTTAGCCTGCATAAGGAAATATAAAACCCCATTAATTTCTTTTGCAATAATACCCAAAAAACCAATTTCAGGCTGATTAATAATAGGTTGTGACCATTTTTTCTTTGTACCAACGTCTGTTTCAACCTCTATTCCTTCAATGGAAAAGAAACGCCCACTATCATGGCGCAGGCTCCCATCTTTATCAAAAGACCAGTTGGACAATTGGGAAAAGGGAATTTCTTCTACTTTCACGTGAGCACTTTTATTCCTCTGTTCTATCCACGCTTTAAGTTCATCGATACTATGAAGAGTGTTTGACACTTTCGTTAATGATTTAAAGAAGGCTTGTTTTAATTTTCTCACTTTCATAATATTAACTTCTTATTCCATTAAGTTCTTCAAGTTTAAATATTCTTGACAGAGTGAGGTAAACAGACGTTCCTTCACCCAACCCTACTAATACCTTCAGATAGTTTGCACTAATAAAACAGCAGAAGCCAAAACAAACTTCAATCATTTAGTAAAGTGTTTAACGCTAGTTGAATCAACATAAAAATTACTGAAGTCTGGTTCGGCTAAACTCCTTAACATATAGCGTATTTCGGTTAAAAAATTAAGAAATTTCTATTTGTTCGATCACTTGATACCTTTTTAGTATCTACTTTTTACCTTAAGTGAACCGATTGGTCTAGCTTTCTCATCTATTTTCCCGGTAATTTTGCAGGGTGGGTGTTGTGTAATAATCTTTCCAGAACAGTTTGATATGGTTCATTAAAAAAAAGCCCAGCAAGAAACGGGACATAAAGTTTAAAACTATTCTGCGGCTACTGACATCTAAAAACTATACTTAAACTGAGCCATCACCTGACGAGGCGCCAAATACTGAAACAGTGTTTCATTGGCACTAACGACATCAGTCACAGCCTAATTAACGCCGTCTTCGTCATAATTTGCGATAGAATTAATTAAGTCGTATGAGTCAACGGTATCCACTTCTGCGGTATTGAAAACCCGCTGGTCAAACTCACCGTGGTTCGTATACTAGACGCTAGCAACGATACATCCGTCGTTTGATATTTCATCCTCATAGGGCAGAATGATATCAGCGGTTAAGCCGAGGTTTTTTGCCAACTCGTTTCCATTTAAATTTTGCAGTACCTGATTACGTCTCTATTGTTGCAATAAATTTCCTCTTTGGCTGGTGTTACGCTGTCGGTAGTAAATACGTCTTCAACGAGTAGTCGATTGCCTAAGGCGAAATTACCTGCTAATACTTCAGATTCTGGGATATTCGTCACGCCACAGCCATCAAACACGCCGTCAGGCCGTAAATCAAGTTATTCAATAATAGTTATTCCAATATCGGTATCAAGATAGAGTACACCGACGATCCAGTCTAATTTACCAAACAGCGGTTCGTTGGAAGCAACGCTAAATCTTTGTGCGTAACTAAAGAGATCGGCTACGAGTAGGCCATCTATAGATGCTTAGCCTGGCAGGGTAAGGACTTGTTGGTCAAGGTTTGGTGAAGCGCTACTAAGGGGTTAAATAATAATCAACCGCTTTGTTTCGAATATTCAGAACTGGCTGCTTATTATGATTATTAGCTACCGGTGACTAGAGTGGGGAATTTACTTAAAGCGTCCGTTCTTTGTAAGTCTAAAAATCAATCGGCATCTCACTGGGATGTAAGAAAGCCGAGTTCATTTACGCATCAAATACAGCGCTTATAGCTTACTTTCATAATAAACTCCATTGTCCTGTCGTAAATGCCCATATGGTAATAAAAACATTAGCGCTTATATGTGAAATGATTGGCTCAGCAAGGCTATTATGTCTGTATCTAACGACAGCAAAAACAACACCTGCAACAATACCAGCAATAATATTATTATGGATGAATCCAAAAATAAGCGAACTTATTGTTAGCGCGACCAGAGAAAATTTTAGTTGATTATTATTTAATAACGGTTGTTTTGATAAGCGAGCTATAAGATACCCGCGGAAAACCAACTCTTCTAATATTGGCGCGATAAACCAGAACCCAGTTACCCTGAATAAGCACCAGCCCAACATCATCCAAAGTGGCATTGATTTAATTGTATCAGTGAAATTTAAGTCATATTCGAGATTTACAGGAACTAATATTACCCACAGGATAGCAACCACGAATCCTGCTAAAACAGGCTCAACCCACTTTTTGGTTTTGTCCCATTCATAGAATGACCAAAAATAAGCCAATGATAGACCACCTACTATTACTTTAAGCGGATAAAAATAATTAAAATCGTCAACAAAGATACTGCTTAATAAAGTGGTGATTAAGAAGAGTACGAACGGTACCAGCATCGCCCAGGCAAGTTGACTATCGTCTGATGAATTAATTTCAGTCTCATCGGAGCTAGAATCTGCCAAATCATGGCTTGATTTATTATTGAAAACACTCATTGAAGTAAAGACAAAAACAATTAAAAAAGAAACTAAAACCGCTGTGAACCAACCTGCCACACTATGAAAACCTCCAACCGCTATTTCAGGGGAAAAAAACGCACCGATGCTAATTAATACAGCCACCCGTATAATATTAAAAACAACGGCTAATAAGGTCGCTATCGGGAGTAATAAGATAACCAAAGGAAAACGAAGGCTGTCTCTTAGCAGGAATAGGTAAATACTGGTGACACTTAGCGCAATCACCAAACCTTCTAAACCAGAACATTCAGCAGATATATGAACGATAAATTCATTTACGCCCAATAGTTTTTCAGGTGCGTCGATGTATATATCATTAAAAAGTAATGATAAGACCCATTCAGCACCATTTAAAGTGGCCAAGCTTAGAGGCTCCCACAAAGATCGCGCATAAAAATTTAACGTTATAACGATGGCTGCGACAATAGCGGAAATGAGAAGATCTGTTTCGTGAGTCAAGCAAAAAGCAAAAATTTCTTTGAAACTAGTTAATAGGTTCACCCAAGAACTTAAAACCAAAACAGTTAGGATTAGCCAAACAAACTGCCACGGTGTTTTTGTGCTAGTTTCGGGATTGAAAACACTCAAAGAAACAGCAAAAAAGAGACCAAAAAAAACCAAATGAAGTGGCAAAGAGAAAAATGAAAAAGGCTTCATCAGAGGGAAAGCAAAGAGCTTTGATTTAGTTTTATGCCTAAAATAAAAGATTAAAATTAACACGGCGATAAAAACAATTAACCACCTTAACGCTATACCCATCGATGATAGCAACCAGCTTAAACCTCCATCCTTAATTAAACTGGCATCGACCGAAAAGCTGACTGCTAGCATTTCTAGCACAATTAAGATAAATGCCGTGATTGCTCGAAGATTATTTGAAATAGAAATAAAGGAGACCCCAATATATAGCTCTGAAATATAGAGTTTATCAGGTCTATATAAAATTATTTTAGTACTAAACGATTTACCGAAAACTTGATTTATTATCCCCCGATTAGCGACTTTAGCCAAATATATCAATGGCTAAAAGTTGATATGGAAGTATAACGCTTGCTGTAAAAAATTCTAGGCTATAAATTAGCCAAAAGATAATTACATTGAATCTTCAACTTAAGTTAGAAAAGTACATGACAAAACCTATTGCCTAAGACATAAACTCCCATTACTAAATAATAAAAAGATCTAACAAACATGTTGTTTTAATGTGTCAGAATTTTTCTACAGCTATTTTTAAGTGTCAGGTTTTTTTACAGTTCATCCCTAAATTATAAATGATAGCACCCAATGCAACTGTATTATATGCATTATTATCTGTCGGCACAGATATTGCTAGTATCCCAATAGGGCATTGTATATAGACCCTAAACAATATATCATTATTTTACCGATTTATTCTAAGCAGTAATGAATAGCAATAAATTTACGTAGGGAGCAGTATTCATGAAAGTTTGGCTGAACGTCTCGATTATTTTCATTACATTAACATTATCCTCAGCAGTGCAGGCAAATCCTGTATCTGGTATGCCTAGTAAAAGTAGCAATTTCAGTCTTAGCATCACTAATCCATTTAGTTTAATGGTTAGTTCTTCTAGTGATAGAAGAGACGAGAGGAGACGAGCACGAAGAGAAGAGAGAAGACGAGCGCGAAGAGAAGAGAGAAGACAAGCGCGTCATTCGGTGCCCGAACTAAACGCATCTGTTGCCCCCCTCGGTTTATTGACTATTGGCGGTTTGTTGGCCGCTGGATTTGAACGCCGCCGCAAAAAGCCGTTATGTAAAAAACTATTGTTGGATAGCAAACTATAGTTAGTAGCGGTAATTTTAGGAATTAATCAGTTAGAAGTTCGATTAGGTGATTATAATTTGAAAACCTCTGTACAGACTATATAGTGTTGTCATTTCTTAGCGATTAATTTTCATTAAATGGTTTGTTAAACATAAAAATTTCAACGTGTAATTTTAAAAAAAAGCCCCACAAGATAGCGGGGCGTAAATTTTAAAACCGCTCTACCGCAAACTGTTGGCAATAAATACGTCTTCAATGAGTAGTCGATTGCCTAGGGTTAAATAATCTGCCCATTCTTCTAGCTCTATACCCGTTAATTTCACATCTAGGCTAAATCTGTCACCAATTAGCGCGATTAGTTCCAGCTCCACTCCATAGGCTTCTGATTCTGGGATATTAGCCACACCACAGCCAAATTCGGTAAAGTCAGAGGACTGAAATTGTAAGTTTATGTAGGCATGATAAAAGACGACGACATTGGTTCTAATTCTACTGTTTACTAAGTCTACTTTATATCCACGCTCAAAAGCATCTATTGTTTCATCTTCAAAAGACTCACGAACCAGCGCCTCGTCTCTCTTTGCAAATGTCGGATTGCTGCCCCCTGGCTTTAAATCACGGGTGTAGGAAACCGCACTCTCTACTTCACCGTTGGTCTATCTAAGCCCAGTAATAACTCGAACTGCTTTTGCTATCGGATACGTTGTTTGACCACAAAACAACAAAGATTCGCGCTGCGGATTCGAGTTGGAAATAAAGCCTCGATTCGCCTCCAAATACATCTGGAAACGTCGTGGCATAAACATCGAGTACGCCGTCACGACCCACATCAAATTCTTCAAGAATGGTTATTTCAATATCGGTATTATGGCAACATACGCCGACTATCCAGTCTAACTTACCAAACAGCGGCTCATTGGAAATAATCGTTTTGAAACCTTTATTTTTCGCCACGGTCACATCATAGGCGATGGCACTTAAATTAACCTACGAGGATATATATTTGTTATAGAGATCTTTTGGGGTAAGGGTATTTAACGCCTGCAATACATCCTGTAAGTTAATTTACCAATCATGTTCTCAATGCACTTTTGCGGCAATGCGCAAGCAGCCAATTAATACCATGGGAGTTATGGGCAGAATAATTAGTGTTTGTTTACCTCCGCCTTGTATTTACGAAGTTACCTTTCCATGGTGACCTACAATACTTGTATCTTCACTAAAACCAAAATGCTCCGGTAATCCTTATTAGTTATTGTTGCGCACTAAGCGCTTTTTCCGCACCATCAAAAATAACAATCTGCTCGAGCAAACCAATCATCAACTTAGTGCCTGTACCTGAAGCGATAGCATCATATACATTCTCTTCATTCTTACCATGTTGACCGCCAGCCAAGTCGCTCACTGAACGAATAATGATCCAGTCAACTTCATTTACAAAGCATACTTGACCAACGGCCGCCGATTCCATTTCAGTGACCTGTGCATTGTAAACTTCTCGCAGCCACTTCCTATAGCCTCCATTGTCGGCAAAGACTGAACCTGTTACCCCATTGCCACCGATGCTTACTGTGATGGGTTTTCCTGAAGGCATCTTTATTGTGTCAATGCTAGTTAATGCTTTCTTTGCTAGGTCTAAAAGGTTTGGAGAAACACTAAAATAGGGCATTTTTTTAGGAGTATCCCAGCCATCTTTGATTACCGACATTTCTTCTGGGTGAATAAAGCCGAAGTTCTTATATTTAGGTGCATGGGGATCTGTTTTTTCTCTAGCCCTATAACTTTCTAGAGCACCCTCGTAATAATCGGGCAGAAAATACTCCCCCGGTTTGCTGGCATTGGGGTTCGCGTATACCGATTCATCATGAAAATACCATCTTGCTGGAATGGCAATATCCCCTGGCGCAAAACTTGGATTAACGGCGCCTGCTATTCCCATCATCACCACTTTGTCTATAGGAAAGTAATCTAAGGCCATTTGCATGGTCATTGCCGCGTTGGGAACACTAATGCCGGTGGTGAAAATAACAATGGGTTCGCCTTTGTAGCTTCCTAGTTGATATTTCACGCCTTTGATGGTGACGACTTTGTCTATTTTAGCATCATCTATTTTCGCGAATGCACGGTCGATTGCCTCTATTTCTGGAGAAAATGCAGAAACAACCGCAGTCCATTTATTGGTAATGTCGAACTGTCGTGGACCATATTCATTATCGTCGGTTTTGCTGAACGCATTGCTATGCGAAAGGACAATAAGCAGTACGAAAAGTAACTTATTCATATATGAGTTCTCGTTATTTAGAGGATTGAATTTATCCGGATTTGCATGAACGATGCCAAGGAATACGAATTGTTAATAATCGAAATATACCATTTAAAATATTGATTGTATTATATAAAAAATTGCTAGTTTGTTAGGCCGCAGCCTATCGCATCACATACCGCTATGGCAAATACAAATACGTGCACGAAAACAGTTAAGCTAAATACACTTTTGTATCATTACGGTAACGTACCATTCTATTTTTATAGAACAGACAGATGTTCTACATCACATTTTAAATTTCTTTTTTTGCCAAAAATGCAGCTCTTTTAACGAAGGCAGAGGTTTAGCCTGATGATATTAAAGTCTATTAAGTCGCTCTAAAAGGTTCACGCCTCTTGTTTCATCATGTTTCAAAGGCGCTTGCGCGGCAAACGTTCTAATTATTGCGCAGTTTTCTGAGCAAACCAATCAGCAATTTGCTGTCTCTCTTGGTCTGTCATATTTGTTTTATTCAACAAGGGCATATCTTTTGTTACGCTTGTACGATTAACAATTTGCTGCGCGTATCTTTGTATATCTGCCCATGTGTCATACACCACCCCTAAAGGCGCAACTTTGAATATATCGTCGGTGGGCACACTAGCATGACAGCCAGCGCAATGAGTTTGAATAAGGCTAAATACATTTCTTTCAGTCGGACTTAGGGCCGCTAATGTCTGTTCTTCAGATTGCTTTTCTAAAGCCATGGTGCTTGCAGAGTCTGCAGTTGTTGGATACGAAATCCAAAATGTTAAAACTGCCATCATCACCGTACCAGAAACCAATATAGACGGCTTTACTATGCCCACATGCTTTAAATTAAAAAAGTGTCGTATCCAAGCCGAAATAGCGATAAAGCATACTAAGACAAACCAGCTATGCTCATGCTGATAGGTAATTGGGTAATGATTGCTGATCATAATGAACAGTAACGGAAGGGTGAAATAGTTGTTGTGCACCGAGCGCAACTTTGCGCCTAATCCCCAAGCGGGATCTACCTCTTCTTTGTTGGCCACAGCATCAACCATTTTACCTTGGGCAGGAACTATATTAAATAATACATTGCCGGCCATTAGCGTACCGATTAGTGCGCCCACGTGAATGAATGCGCCCCTACCACTAAACAAAGAGGTTGCTAGCCAGCATGCAAACATAATGTAGATAATTAAAAACACCGCAAAAAGCATAGGTCGTTTACCCAGAGGACTTCTGCACGCTACCTCATAAATAATCAATCCACCGAAGATAAAACCAAGACCATATGAAATAGCAGTAGTGGGTGATAAGTCCATTACACGTGGGTCAATTAAGAAAGCCGATGCACCAAAGTAATAAACTAAAATCAGCAGGGCAAATCCGCTTATCCAAGTGCTATATGCCTCCCATTTAAACCAATGTAAAGTAGTTGGCATCGTTTCTGGACC
The DNA here is from genome assembly GCA_964195425.1 of Acidiferrobacterales bacterium. Lineage (GTDB taxonomy): Bacteria > Pseudomonadota > Gammaproteobacteria > Enterobacterales > Alteromonadaceae > Glaciecola. The sequence continues at coordinate 101,932 of CAXMOM010000012.1, read as the reverse complement.
ATAGCTATATTTAGAAACTTCATAGAAGCCGCCGCCATGAACTGACCATAAGTCGCCTTTTATGCCTTTCTCTTTTTTCCACTGAGGTGGTTCGCGTAAATTATTATCCAGCCAAATAAAATAGAAAGACGCACCAATCCAAGCGACACCAGCGACTACGTGAAACCATCTAATAAAAAGTGACATCCAATCAAGCCAAGGCATAAGACTTCTCCATCGAAATTTTCTGTTGTTTGCCTGCAATATACGTAGCTTCTACTGCGCGATCATCGCCAATTACGCTTAATGCAAACAATATGTCATCAGCACTACTAGCTTCGTTCATGCGTAATTGACTAAGTGAGTTGAAATGAGGGTTTAAGATTATAAAGTCGGCATAAGTTCCCGGATTTAGGTTACCAATACTGCCGCTTAAGTCGTATGCGTGAGCCGGACCTTGCGTCATCATATATAGTCCTTCTAATGGGCTTATTGGTGCGTTTCTAAGTTGGCTAACTTTATAAGCTTCGCCATAGGTGCGTAGCATATTAAAGCTTGTTCCCGCGCCTACGTCAGTTGCCAATGCAATATTGACTTTATGTTCTTGGGCAGTTTGTATATCGAACAATCCGCTGCCTAAGAATAAATTTGAAGTGGGGCAAAACGCGACAGTCGCACCAGATTCTGCTATTTGAGTCCACTCGTCTTGTGACAAATGCAAACAATGTCCAAATACGGCTCGTTTTCTTACCATATTAAAACTCGCATACACATCTAAATAAGAAGAATACTCAGGATAAAGATTTTTTACCCATTCAACTTCATGCGCGTTTTCAGATAAGTGTGTTTGAACAAATACATCAGGATATTGCTGCGCTAATTCACTCAATGCCGCTAACTGCGCAGAGCTGCTTGTTGGCGCAAACCTTGGCGTAAGAGCATATAAACTGCGCCCTTTGCCATGCCAGCGGGCTATTAGCTCATTACTGTCATACTGGGCAGATGCGGGCGTATCTTGTAAGTATGCTGGGCAGTGCCTGTCCATACATACCTTTCCTGTGACAATCGCCATATTGAGGGCAGACGCAGCCTTAAACAAAGTATCGACCGATTGCTTATGCACCGTTGAAAATGCGAGTGCGGTAGTGGTGCCATTATCGATTAGTTGGCGTAAAAAAATGTGCGCAATATGCTCGCAATATTCAACTGACTCAAACTTACGTTCTGTCGGGAAGGTGTAGTTTTCTAACCAAGCTAATAATTGCTTACCGTATTTGGCAATCATTTCAGTTTGCGGATAATGTAAGTGGCTATCAATTAACCCAGGCACCAATAGGCGTCCGCTATAATCAATTATTTCAGCGCCGGAATATAAGGGTGAAACCTGTGCATAGTTGCCAACGACGATAATCTTTTCATTTAATATCACCAAGGCGCCATCTTCAAACATAATGGCTTGTGTATCTGGTGTTTGCGTAGCTACCGGAAAGTGCAAAATACTTGCTCGGTAGAGTATGGCTTTGGTATGCACTAGCTTCCTCTGTAACTGCTGTAGCCGAATGGCGAAATTAACAAGGGTATGTGGTAATGGCCGCCGTTTTGGGTCATCTCAAAATTGATATCAATAAAGGGGTAAAAGCTTTGTCCATGAGCTGATAGTAAGTAGTCTTTGCAATGAAAGCGTATGCAATATTCACCTGCTGAAAAGTCACTTGTGTCCCATTGGTTACACCGACCATCTTGGTTGGTAATGCCGGAATAACTGTTGCCATCGGGTATAGTTAAAGTGAGTGTCATACCTGCAGCTGGTTTACCGCTGGTGGTGTCGAGTACATGGCTCGACAAAGTATTCATTTTACTTTTTACTTTGGTGGTCACTTTACCGGTATCCTTTATGCGATTGTAGCTATGCTATCGCGCCGTCAAACGCTTTTTTTATGCGTAAGAGCGTAATTTTTATTTGCTCTTGCGCTGCTTTTTCTATTTCAGTATTAGTACTGTTAGGTAAACGTATTTCCAACTCATTTAGCATAGCCTCAGCGCTTAAACCAGACGCACAAATAATGAATATAAACCCATGCTTGTTTACATATTCACGGTTCATTTTTTGTAAGCTTAATAAGGTCGATTCACTGGCGCTTTGAGTGCCGCTTTGTTCATCACTTGCGATAGCTTTAGTACTTGCAAATTTTTGTCGCAGTGTTCTCAGGTCACCAATCATCGGGTGTCCTTTAAATGCTTGGATAAAGTCGGGCCTTGTCATTTTACGCCATTGTTCATCGGCTTGTGTCGTTAACGCTGCAATATTCGAGAATGGGCGTTGCTCAACCATCTTCGCGCACCACTTTTCGGCGGTACACGTTTGCATAAACCAAATCTGCGCTACATCGCTAGATGCTGTATTTAAACCTGCTAATGAATTGATAATAGTCCTGACATTCATTGAATTGGCTCCTTAACGTCTATTAACTTAGCGCTAGATGCTTGCTTGTCACTATTACTAGAGTCTGCTCCATGAATCTTTTGAATAAGTTGCGCGCTGATAGATACCGCTACTTCAACGGGTCGTTTACCCGGAATAGCGCGATCTCCAATAGGACTCGTGAGGATTTGTATTTGCGTCGTGGTGAAACCTCGATGTTCAAGCCTGGTGCTAAAACGCTTCGCCTTTGTTTCTGAGCCAATCATGCCGATAAACGATACCTTGGCTTTCTTTAAGCACGCCTCTACTAAGTCATAATCGAGTTGATGATCGTGCGTTAAAATGACGACCCACGTATTTAAGGGAAGGTTCGCAATTTCGTCTACAGGATGTTCGCTAACGATGCAGTTTACGTTTTTGGCTTGTTGCTTGGCGTTCAACAGTTCTGCGCGGCTATCAATCCAGTCTATTTGCAGTGGTAGTTGAGACAATATAGGCACCAGTGCGGCTGCTACATGCCCTGCACCAAATATCGCTATTCGTTGATGATGATTAACATACACCTCAAATAAGACTTTGACCGCGCCGCCGCAGCACTGCCCAAGTTTGCTAGAAAGCGGATAAGACACAATCTGTTGATTTTGTTTGCCTTCAATTAGGTACTCGCGGGCCTTGCTTACGGCATCAAATTCTAAATGGCCTCCGCCAATCGTATCGAATTGTTCTGCACCAGTAACAACCATTTTGCAGCCCAGCTCTCTTGGTGTAGAGCCTGCCGCGGTGATTACCGTAATTAGCACGTAGGAGAGGCCTTGCGTATGGCAGTTGTTAAGGGCTTCAAACCATGTGTTTACTCTCATAAATCCTCCGTGCTTAAGGCGTTTACACAGTCTAACACTCGTTCTGGCGTGGCTGGTGTTTGCAATGGGGGATCTATTTGGTAATTGCTTAAGCTAGACAAGGCATCTTTGAGCGCACACCAAACTGATATGGCTAACATAAAGGGCGGTTCGCCTACTGCTTTTGAATGATAAATACTGTCTTCTGGATTCGGTTTTTCAAACAACTCTACATTAAAAATTTCGGGGGTATCGCCAATCGCCGGAATTTTATAGGTCGCTAAGTTATTGCTGATGAGTTTGCCTGCTGAATCCCATTTTAAATCTTCGGTTGTAAGCCAGCCCATGCCTTGAATAAATCCGCCTTCAATTTGCCCTCTGTCGATAGCCGGGTTAAGACTCGTGCCTACGTCATGCAATATATCTACCCGGTCAACTTTATATTCACCTGTTAACGTGTCGATACTCACTTCACTTACCGCAGCACCGTAGGCAAAATAGAAGAAAGGACGGCCTTGACCGGTTGTTCGGTTATAGTTAATTTTGGGCGTTTTGTAAAAACCGTTGGCCGATAACGAGACGCGCCCAAAATAAGCCTGCTGAACGGCATCAAACCAAGATATTTTATGTTCACCTAAGGTGAGTTGATTGTTGGCAAAAACAACCTCACTTTTATCTTCGCCTACTTGCTCTGCAAAGAATTCTGCTAAACGCTGCTTAATAATAATACAGGCATTTTGTACCGCTTTACCGTTTAAGTCAGTGCCGCTCGAGGCTGCAGTTGGAGAGGTGTTGGGAACTTTGTCGGTGCGGGTAGAAGTTATGTCTACATCGCTCACTGATACGCCGAATTCGTTCGCCACGATTTGGCTTATTTTGGTGTGTAAACCTTGACCCATTTCAGTACCGCCGTGGTTTGCTTGAATGCTACCGTCGGTATACACATGCACCAGAGCGCCTGCTTGATTTAGATGTTTAGCCGTAAATGAGATACCAAATTTTACCGGCGTAAGTGCTAGGCCTTTTTTAATAATAGGATTGTTACTATTAAACTGAGTGATTTGTTCGCGTCTTTGCCAATAGTCACTGGTGTTTTCTAGCCGCGCAATCAGCTCATGCAGCACATTGTCTTGTACTTCCATATGATAAGGCGTGATGTTGCCTGTTGCGTCCGAATAGAGGTTTTGCTTACGAATAGTAAGCGGATCTTTGCCCACTTTACGGGCAATAGTATCTATAATAGCCTCTGCCATAATCATGCCTTGCGGGCCACCAAAGCCGCGATATGCGGTATGCGAGACCTGATTGGTTTTCATGCGATGGCCGTCAATTTGGCAATGGGGTAAGAAGTAACCATTGTCAGCATGAAACATGGCTCTATCGACGATTGCATCTGACAAGTCTGGGGAATGGCCGCAGTTACCGTTGACCGTGATTTTTGCGCCCGTAATTTTACCTTCAGTTGTGAAACCAATATGAAATTGATTTTCAAAGGGGTGGCGTTTGCCGGTTACGATCATATCTTGTTGGCGTGGTAAGCGCATCTTAACGGCCCGTTTATTTCTGACGGCAAACAATGCGGCTATGCAGGCCCACTGAGCCGCTTGGGTTTCTTTGCCGCCAAAACCGCCGCCCATTCTGCGCATATCGACGACTATTTTATGTAGTTTTACATCTAGCACTTCGGCTACTAGCTTTTGTACTTCGCTAGGATGCTGGCTAGAGGTGAAAATAAGCATGCGATCTTCTTCTTCAGGCACCGCCATTGATACTTGTCCTTCCAAGTACAAATGTTCTTGACCACCAATAGACAAACTTCCCTCAGCGGTATGCTCAGCGCTGGCTAAGGCTTGGCCAACATCGCCTCGCGCCATTGTATGACTCGGTCTTACATAAGAAGAGGCTTTCTCAGCCTCTGCTATTGTTAAAACTGGAACCGACGCGGTAATTTCAATCTCTGCAAGGGTTGCAGCTATTCTTGCTTGTTCTACTGTGTGTGCCAATACTGCAAAAATTGGTTGGCCATGAAACTTTATTTCTTTATGCGCAAGTACCGGATCGCCCTCAAAGATGGGCCCTATGTCAATATGACCGGGTACATCTTGGGCGACAATTACATCGATTACGCCTTCGCTAGTCAACACTTTACTTAAGTCGATATGGCGTATGTGACCACACACTACATTGCTTATACCTGCGGCCGCATGGGCAAGGTTGGCTGGAGCAGGTATATCATCAACATAGCGAGCAGAACCGCTGACTTGTCTTACTGCGCTTTCATGCGGCGTGTTTTTGATTTTACTGGTAATTAGGTGGCGACCAGTCTCTTTACTAAATTCGCGTTCTTTAATTAATTTACGCATGTTGGCTCACCCTTGTTTCTATCTTATGCGCATTGCTGTTGGTTTCTAGCCAAAAACGATGCCATAGATTTTTTAACAACTGTTTGCGATAGGCGCCGGTGGCGCGCACATCATCAATGGGGGTAAATGCATTTAGCAGAATTTGTTGACCCTGTTTTAAGGCGTTGGTACTTGACCATTGCATGCCAACTAGATCGTTTGTTAACGATAGACAGGTTGCCGGCGTTGCTGCCACTCCGCCAAAGCCTGCCGACAATTCAACTACTTTGTTGTTGTCTATAGTAATATTTAATGCCATACAAACAGCTGAAATATCATCTTCAATGCGTTTGGATACTTTGTAAACGCGCAAGGTTTGATTGGCCGCTGGTAAGGGTATTTGTACGCTGTCGAGCCATTCGTATTTGTTTAATTTGGTTTCTTTATAGGTAATAAAGAAATCTTCAACCGGCATGCTGCGATATTTCGTACCGTTGTCTAATACAATCTGTGCTTTTAAGGCTATTAATATGGGCGGCATATCGCCAATAGGAGAGGCGCTTGCGATATTGCCACCAATAGTGGCCTGATTGCGAATGGGCACAGATGCAAAGCGCTCCATTACTTCTTGAAGAGATGGAAAGTGGCTTAACAGAATGTTTTCTAGCTCACTAAGTGTGCAAGCTGCTCCAAGTGTGAGCATGCTTTGTGTTACTTCAATACGTCTTAGCTCTTTAACGAAAGTCACACTTATCATTTTATCGATCGCATGCAATTGTTGGGTATGAATGAGGGCTAAATCGGTACTGCCGGCTACTAATATTGCATCTGTGTGAGAACGAATAGCCAGCGCTAGCGCTTGTCTGTTTTGCGGTAATATTAGATTTTCGGTGCCTACGTTGGTTTTTGTTAAGGCCTGTAGTTGTGCAATGGTATCAGCAGCGTTTTCACTAAATTGGTCTGGTGCACTAGCATTGCAGGAGCTTACGGCGGCCTCTATGATAGGTTTATAGCCTGTGCAACGACAGAGGTTGCCCGATAGTGCGTTAATAGCAGTCGCCCTGTCCACTTCGCGGTTTTGCTTATACAAGGCGAACATCGACATAACAAAGCCCGGTGTGCAAAAACCACATTGCGAACCATGATGATCGACCATTGCTTGCTGTACTGGATGGAGATTTTTGTTGTTGTTCAGGTGTTCTACCGTGATTAATTGTTTATCCTGTAAGGCTGAGAGGAAGGTAACGCAGCTATTAATTGCCTTGTATGTTAGCTGTTCATTTCCATTTAGTTCATCACTTTCAGGCTCTGCTACTACAACAGTACAAGCGCCACAATCACCAGACCCACAGCCTTCTTTGGTGCCAGTAAGTGCTAGCTTTTCTCGTAAAAAATGCAGCACGGTTGTGTCAGCACGTTCATTTTCAATGCTTACTAGTTTGTTATTTATTAAAAACTGAATCATGCTCGACCCGCACTTATAATTTATTATCGTTTTCAAGCGTACAAAGACTATACAATTGATATTTACAAATATAAACTAAAATAACGCAAAAATCAGACCATTTGGTTAGTTTTTTGCAAGTGTAATTACAACGCGTTGATAAACTCTTAAGTAATGTGATTTAGTCGATCTATAAAAGGCACTAGCTGGTGAGCAAAAAAGAAATAAAAACAACGAGTGAAATTGCTAAGCAACGCAAAGCCATTATTCTACATGCGGCCGAAAAAGCATTTGCTCAAAATGGGTTTAAAGGTACTTCCATTCAAAAGGTGGCCGAGCTAGCAAACCTGCCTAAAACCAATGTACTTTACTACTTCAAATCTAAAATAGTGTTGTACAGCACATTGGTGCAAGACATATTACATAAATGGAATTCCAGTTTTGATGGTGTAACTATTGCTGACGAGCCTAACGTTGCATTGGCGAATTACATTGCTGAAAAAATGGAAATGTCGCGACTAAATCCAAATGCGTCCAAAATTTTTGGCTTAGAAATACTCAATGGTGCGCAAAACTTTGATGCCAATTTCAAAGCGAAACATAAAGCTTGGTTTGATGGACGCGTAAACGTTATCGAAGGTTGGATAAATAGCGGTAAAATGAACAGTATCGATGCCGAATACTTGCTCTATCACATTTGGGCAAGCACCCAGCACTATGCAGATTTTTCTGCACAAATAAAAGATTTACGCGGCAGTACCATGAAGAAAAAGGACTTTGCAGAAGCCACTAATACGGTAATCTCTCTCATTCTTACGGGATGTGGTTTAGAGATCCCTAAACAATATTTGGATACCATAAATGACTAGTTACCCGCGCGATTTACTTGGTTATGGCAGCAATGTGCCCAACGCAAAATGGCCTGGGAAAGCCAAAATTGCTGTGCAATTTGTACTAAACTATGAAGAGGGCGGCGAAACCTGTGTTCTTCATGGAGACAGTTATTCCGAAGTTTTCTTATCTGAAATAATTGGCGCACAGGCTTATCCCGATCGTCACTTAAGTATGGAGTCTATTTACGAATACGGCAGTCGCGCTGGCTTTTGGCGACTTCATAGACTGTTTACCCAGTACAAATTGCCGTTAACTGTGTTTGGCGTAACAATGGCTATGCAGCGCAATCCTAACGTGGTTGAAGCGATGCTAAGCGCAGGTTGGGAAATTGCCAGCCATGCAATGCGCTGGATCCACTATCAAGATATGCCAATTGAAGAAGAACGTAAACAAATGGACGATGCGATTAATTTACATGCATTACTAACCGGTAAAAAACCAGCTGGTTGGTATACCGGCAGAACCAGTCCAAACAGTTTAGCACTGGTTGCTGAGCGCGACGATATTCTATATTGCGCCGACTCATACGCCGACGACCTGCCATACTACGACAAGCATTACGCCAAACCATTGCTTATGGTGCCCTACACCCTCGACACCAATGATATGCGCTTTGCAACCGCGCAAGGCTTTAATACCGGTCAGCATTTTTTCGAATATTTGAAAGATGCCTTTGATGTCTTGTATGAAGAAGGTGAGCTTACGCCTAAAATGCTCTCTATTGGTTTGCATTGTCGAATTATAGGTCGTCCAGGCAGATTAGCTGGATTAAAGCGGTTTATTGAATATATCAATCAACACGAAAATGTGTGGGTATGCACTCGTGAGGATATTGCAAAGCATTGGTTAGCGAATCATCCAATCGACTAAGTGGTTTGGCTTTCTTGCATCTTGATGCTTGTGTTCAATCTTCAATTTCCAAATTAGTGACGCGTTCACAATCTTTTATCTTGTTGGTAACCAATACCCAAGCGTTTTGTTGACTTTGAGCTAGCGATGCTTAATTGCGGAACAAGTAATTCGACGGGTTCTTAGATACCCCATTTTCAATCGATATTAATCTACGGGAATACAAGCTTTCATTGAGGACTTCATACAAAGCACCTGATGGTTTCACTGTTGGTAATTGTTATGACGTAGAGATAGATATACGGAATGGACACGGAGTCATTCGACTTGTGGAAATTGAGAATAGTGATATTAGGCGCTGCGGGCCTACTTAAACTGAAATAGCAACATTAGTGAGTCGCCGAATTGTAGAAAAATTGCGCCTTATTTTTCTGTATTCTATACTCAATTCTCACACTAAAAATAATGAATGGAATTACGTCTACAAACCTTTGCATATTAGTTCTTGTCCTATTGCTAAGCGCATGTTCACAAACGGAACAGCAAATAGTAACGCAAACTGAGCCTCCCACCACTGAGCCTTTGGAGCCTTTGATTGTGCCAATTGAATTGATAATGACAATTATCTGTGTCGAGAGCGCCGGTAATCCAAATGCAGAATATGTCGGCAACTTCGGTCTTATGCAAATGAGACTTCGTACAGCTAAGATCACCGACGGTAACAAAAATTTCGTATTAAAGACTTAAAAGATCCTGCCCGTGCTATTCAAGCTGGTACAAGTCTCGTGAAAATGCAATTCGATGTTGCTCAACGCTGGATGCTCGAGTCAACTAACTACGATTTACCTATGGTTGTAGCAGCTTATAATTCGGGCACCCTAAAAAAATCAACGACGCGCCCACCAAACCCCGGGGGAATGAATCTTTCTAAGTCAAGCCAGTCGTTTATTTTAATGAAATTCTTGCGTTTTTAGGCAAACAGGATGATGTTCCACGAATGAGTTTTGCCGCTTATTATGCAAGATAAGAATGGCTAAGCGGCAATATAGGGTTTATCAATTAGGCCTCTAGGTGCTAATACCTTATGGGTCAGCCCACAAAAGCATTTGAAACGGTAAATCCAACACTACCTTTTATTATTTATAATAAAAGGTAGTGTTGGTGCTGAGTGGCACTTATAATAACCGTCATAATCGACTTACTTAATGCTAGGAAGCCAAATGTTAGCTTACAATCAAGAAAGCCAAACCAAAGCGCTGATGGTTTTTTTTGGAAAGCAACCTGGAGTGATGTTGTCAATTGCTTACCTTCTGCTAACGCTGTCAGGTATTTTTTATAGCAGTATTTTCTACTCTAAATTCGATATTCCTATTTTGAAATTAGCCGACATTTCTGATTTGTTGATTGCGGGCATTAGCGACCCAACTGCCATATTGATGTTTTGTGGTGGTATTGTAGTTGCCATTATTTCAGATTGGTTTTACGGATTTAGCTATAGCCGATACCATAAGTGGAAGCTGAAACCGAAAAGTATTAAACGCAGGTTGATGATGATGGTGTTTTATACGCCAAAATCTCAGTTAGGCGCTATTCTTGGTATTTTACTATTTTTTGTTGTTTATTCTTTTATATTTGTCGGTTTATTTGCCGAATGGCGTAGCGATCAGATTAAATCTAATAAAGGCGACCTAGTCTATTTAAAGGTTGAAAAAAGTAAGCCGACAGATAGAGCAGTTTTTCTACTAGGCTCAACAACCAATTTTGTTATTACCTATGACGGACAATCAAAACAAGCGATATTGACACCCATCGAGAATATCCAACAAATTATTCCTGTCTTAACAGAATCTAAAAAGAACGAAAAAAAGCTTATTAAACCATCTGCTCCAGGCAAACCGGTTCAACCATAATGTTGTTAATCTGCACTTATACCTCTAAGTGCTTATACCTCTAGGTGCTAATGCCTTTTCATGCAAGATATCAAAAATAGAGGGCGTTCCTAGTTGCCAAGTTCTAAGCAAATTGTTTCAACGAACATGACCCCTTAGTTTTGTTGATTTTTCCTACCTAACGTCATTGATTCAACTTGCGCAAAATATCTTGCACATTTTGCTTATGCTTACTTTGCCATTGCGCGAGCGTTTGCTGAGCGTCAGTGTCGCGACGGCTGATGGCTGTGGCTAAAGACTCGCGTGCTTGGGATTTTGGAATGATGGCTATGCCATCGTTATCTGCCACAACGATATCTCCAGTATGTACCTTAACACCGCCGCAAATCACAGGTTCATTAAGCGGTAAATAGACTTTTTTTGCACCGGGTTTTGGGCAGGTTCCAAGCGCATGGACCGGAAAATTAATGTCGACAACTTCATCAATATCACGAATAACACCATCGATCACGAAACCAGTAATACCACGCGCTTTTGCAATAGCACATACATTACCGCCGCTTACCGCATACTGATCATTTGCTTGCACTACTAAGATGTCACCAGGTTTGGCGGCGTAAATCGCTGCGTGGAGCATAAGGTTATCTCCTTGCCCACATTGCACAGTAAAGGCCCTTCCGGCAAAACGCGGCATGTTCGGCCAAAGTGGATGGATTGCATAATGCATAAATTGATTGCGGGGCAGTGCATCAGCTAAATCACATGATGACACTTTGGCAAAATCTTCATAAGCTGAGTGAGTCATACCGAAATATCTTAAATTTTTAGATGTGAGCCATAATCTATCATATGGCTTTGTAAAATCATCCTAACACTTTACGTTTTCCAGCATTATTACTTTGTCGATAACATAGATTGATGACCCATCCTTGGGACGGTTAACAATTGTTTCTTCCTACTCTACAAACGCATTGAGATTAGTATGCAAATCAATGACCCGTTTGGCGATAGTTTTGTTCGCTTCAGACGTGGTTTTTGCTCCCTCGGTTGTTACATCTGCCAAATGACTAATGTTGATCAGATTTTTATTAATTTCCTCTGCTACCGCTGATTGTTCTTCGGTCGCTACAGCGATTTGTATATTTAAGTCTGAAATTTGTGTCACTGATCCAGATGCTTCGTCAAAGGTTTGACTGGTTTTAGTGCTTTTCTCAAGACAGGCTTGAGCGCTTTCACTGCCCTTATTCTTGCGAAAAAGGCGAAGCACATCTTTGAGCGCATCAATGTCGAACTGCTGTTGTGCGCGGCTTGCATACACTAGTTCAATCATCGTTTTCTTTCCTCGAGTTTAGTTGCTTACATTGTGTGCAAGTGCAGTAAACCCTGCCACAATAGGTGTGACAGATTTTGCTCGGCTTTTAACACCGAAAAGCTAATTACATAATGGGTGGGCGTGGGACGTAAGAGAGCATATTCGGAAAATATGCGCTGTATGTCTTTTTTCTAGAACGGCCTAATAAAGGCAACGCCAAATACATAGGCTTTTTCGCCATTGATGAAATCGGCAGCAAATGTTGGTTCAATGCCAAAGTCACCAATGTGGTATTCATAACTGGCGCTCAAGCGATATAAATCTTCTGAATGAGGGTGATCACCGCCTATTTTTTCTTTACCGGCACCAATCCCTAATCGGACATTATTTATTGGGTGGTAGAACAACTGTGCAGCTTTTACAGTTACCCCATCTCCATGATGTGCATCATCAATTTTTTCAAAGACAATACCGCCACCCCAAGATTTGTTAAATTTATATTCGTATTCAATACCGTAAGTAAACTCTGCTTTGCTGTCGGCGTAGGTATAACCTATAAAGACACCGGGAAAGTGATGGGTATCATCTGCGCCAAGTACATAGTTAGAAGAGGCGAGCAAGCATGCCGATAGCAATAGCGTTGAAAGAGTTTTCATGTAGTGTCCTGTTAGTAAAATTGTGCTGCTAGTTCTTAAGCAGTTTTTTTTCGAGCATTAACGCAGTATTGTTCGATTATACTTTAGCTATCGGTAAATCTTATTTTAGCTAAAGTGTATTAGGTTGATTATTGCGCTGTTAATGTAAGCCTCAATCTTTCCTATTAAAGTGTCTAAAAAGGAGTGAAACGAGATTATTTGTTGATGAGTAAGGCAGGATGGAAAGTGTTTAGTTTGGATAAATCCCTTTATTAGTCGCGCTCTATGATGGGGCAACTGAACTGTCATGGGTTAATATAGCTTGCAGCAACATAGCGTTTGAGGGACCTGTTGTAGCTTTATAAATGGCGATTTTACGTATTAAAATAAATACTAAATTTAGGTCTAAATTTGCACATTTTTAACGACCGAGTCACTTTTATTCCGTGTTTTATAACGCAAAAGATCGGCGCTTGTACTGTTCATTTATCTGCTAGAGCCCCTACCTTATTAATTATGCTTTAGTCTAAGGCTGGCGTTCTAGCTAGCTATCTCACGCAGGAGCAATGTCTCAAATTAAGCCCATTGGCAGGACAATGTCAAACCTGACAAATGACGGAGCAACTAACATGCATGAGAGTAAGGTCAAAAAAGATATCCGCTTATTCGACGGCCTTGGATTTTTAGCACTTTTCCTTTTGCATTATTATTTTGCAACCTGGGGGTTTTGTATTCAGCCACTAAACATAGATTTATAAATACGTGCTTCCCAAAAGCAATGGTTGGCCAATTTTGGTTAAGTAAATTCATTTATTTATTCTTTTAATTCTGGGGCTGGCGCAGAAAACGCTTTGCCATCGCTTCTAGGATCACTTGCTGCGGTCGCTATACCATCTTGACCTAAGACAATAGCGCCAGCGTGACCCATAAGCTCATTACGTGGTTCTACAATGGCAACCTCATGCTCACGCTCTACTAGACCCTTATCAATACGTTGGGCTAAATCGCTCTCAATTTTCAAACTATGTGATTCATCGCCCCATGTTCTGCCTAATAACCACCGTCCACTGGCAATGGCTTTATCTAAGGGAATATCATGATACACGTGACGACTAAACAGTGCAGCTTGGGTTTGCGGCTGGCCTTCTCCGCCCATAGTACCGTAACTCATGCGCCGGCCATCGTTTAGCTCTGCAAAAGCAGGGTTTAGGGTATGAAAGGGTTTTAAGCCTGGAGCCAGTTGCTGTAAATGATTTTTTTCCAATGAGAACGAAGTACCACGGTTGTTCCAAACAATACCGGTTGACGGGCTAAGCACACCGCTGCCAAATTCCCAATATAAACTTTGGATGTAACTGACCATTCTGCCTTCACTATCACAGGCTCCCATCCAAACAGTATCGCCATGCTTGGCCTCATGCGGCCAAGGTAACGCAACATCACTACTAATATTTTCAAGCATGTTGCTTATATTCGCGTCGCTCAACAATTCAGATAACTCTATTGGTGATCGCGAAGCGTCGGTCACATATTCATTGCGCTTTATAAAAGCCTGCTTGGTGCATTCAATCAGCAGATGCACCATTTCAAGTTCACTATTGCTTGAGGCCAACAGCGTGTCTTTGTATTGCTCATATAGTTTGTCGTATAAGGCTAAAATAATTAATGAAGCGATGCCTTGAGTTGGTGCAGGCAAGTTATAAAGCGTACCTTTGCTCGTAGTCACGCTAAGCGGTTTTATTATGTGAGCTTGATACTGCTGAAAGTCACTAAGCTGAATAGGCGAGCCTGCCTGTGCCAAATCGGTAGCAAGCATATTGGCAATTTCGCCCTGATAAAAGTCCTGTAGCCCATTTTTCGCGAGCAGCTGCAGTGTTTTGGCTATTTTGGGTAACTTAAGAATATTGCCTTTTTTTAAGGCCTTCTCTTTTACTAGAAATTGCTCGAAGTGAGGCATTTTGGCCAAATCATCGAAAGTTTTAACGCTAGCATCATGCAAACTTTGCGTGACTTCAACCCCCCATTGAGCCTGATTAATCGCAGTATCAAATAAGGTCGACAGCGGCATATTAGGCTGCCATTGCTGGCTTATTTCTAGTGCTTTTTCCCAACCAGATATAGCGCCTGCCATGGTTAATGCGGCTTTAGGTCCGCGGCTGGGAATACGGCGCATGTTTTTGTAGTAGTCGAGTGTGGCGTTTTGCGCGGCTGCGCCACTGGCATCTATTGCAATAGGCCTCTTGTTGGGTTCGCTAATTAGCCAAAACCCATCGCCTCCCATGCCATTCATATGCGGGTATTTAACAGCAATAGAAGCTGCTGCGCCCACCATGGCTTCTATTGCTGTGCCGCCTTGTTCAAGTATTTTTGTGCCGGCGTTTGTGGCGCCGTGATGAGGTGCGGTAAACGCAATTTGAGTCTTTTTTGGAATAGTCATAATAGATGTTTCATCAGTTTTTTTGCGATGTGAATGAGTCGCAAATCTTGGTTTTTAGGCGCAATTAACGATACGCCGCATGAGGCTTTATTTATCGTGAATAGTGGTAAATGGATTTGCGGTAACCCGGCTAGTCCTGCAATGGCGGTAAATGTCATCAAATTATTACGATATTCACCAAGCTCTTTTGCCGGTGTATTGAGCAACGGCGAAAGCCCTGGCGTGGTGGGCAGTAAAATAACATCATATTTTTGAAAGTGTGAGTTTATGTAGGCGTGGAAAGATTGTTGACGTTGCTTAGCCAAGTTGTAGTCTTTTAAGGTGATATTTTGGCACCAATTGAAGCGCTTTTGAATATCACTAGCGAAGGTTGGCTGAGTGCGCGAAATCCAATCGCCGTGCTGTTGCCAAATTTCGTACCCTTGTAAAGTACGAAAAGTTTCACTTATCTTAAAAGTGTTCACGCTGATGTCAACTTGATCGCAGTCAACGATATTGCTGTCGTCAATTGCCTTAACCATCAGCTTGATCTGGTCTGATTGTTCGCTACACGCAATTAAGTTGTTGGAGATGGATAACTTCAATGGTTCTTGTGTTACCGCACTTAAAGCACTTTCATCTTGTTCGGGCAACAAAACCTGAGCGACTTTTTCTAGTTCATCAATGCTGCTGCACATCCACCCGATGGTGTCGAATGAAGGTGCTAGGGGCACCATATTATCCATTGGCAGTAGACCGTGCGAGGTCCTTATTCCAAATAGCCCGTTATAACTGGCCGGTACGCGAATAGAACCACCTGTATCGGTGCCTAAACCAATATCGGCTAACATGGTCGCCACAGCCACCGCAGACCCACTAGATGAACCGCCTGCAAAACGCTCAGGATTGTTGGGATTAACAAGTGCGGGATAATGAATGTTTTGCCCGTTCAAACTATAAGCTAGTTCGTCGGTTAATGTCTTTCCTTTGTAAACAGCACCTTGCGCAATTAAGGTAGCCACTGTTGAATTTGTTTTGTTAGGAATGGGGTGTGTGCGCAACCAGTCTGGATTGCCAGCACCGGTGGGTATGCCTTTTACATCAAACAAGTCTTTCACCGCTAAACTCATATTATGTAGCGGTGCTGTTGAGTGCTTGGTGTTTGCAGAATTAAGCGATGCTGGGTGAACATCTACAAATGCCTGTTCCAAATAATTGTTGTGCACTGATTTCCTCTTAAATTGGGGGTGTGAAGCAATTGTTTCCTTATCCTATCAAGAAAAACGTATGTGCTGGGAACAGCTTTAAGATAAGCTAAAGTAGGCATTGCAGATACCGTAGACACGCTCATCGTAGCAAGAGAGTGGGTTGTTGAGAATGGACAACACATGCATATTGACCCAATGGGCTTGTTAGCGCAACATAAAGCCCTTGCCCGCAAACTGTAATTGGCTTAATAGTGCTTACCTATAATAAGAAGAATATAGATATATGACATTACTGCTTGATCGTTTATTTAAATTGACTGAGAAAGGGTCTAGTTTCAAAAAAGAACTAGTTGCTGGTCTTACTACCTTTGCTGCCATGTCTTATGTTTTGGTGGTAAACCCGAGTATTTTGTCGGCTAGTGGTATGCCTATTGAAGGCCTTATTACGGTTACCGCACTTGCAGCCTGTATTGGCACGCTAATGATGGCGGCAATGACTAACTACCCTATTGCGATGGCACCGGGAATGGGACTCAATGCATTTTTTGCGTTTACTATTTGCATAACCCGAGAGATCCCTTGGGAAGCCGCCTTAGGCATAGTATTTTGGAACGGTATTTTATTTTTAATACTCTCATTGATGGGGGTAAGAAAAAAGATAGCCGAGGCCATACCCGATGCACTTAAAATAGGTGTTCAATGCGGTATTGGTTTGTTTATCGCTTTTATTGGATTGAAAAATGCGGGTTTAGTGGTGGATAACCCTGCTACCTTCGTTGCGCTTGGCGATTTGTCTGAGCCTGCGACTATGCTTGCGTTAATAGGCATTATCTTCACCATTGTATTGGTCGTTAAAAAAGTTACTGGTGCCATTCTTATCAGTGTTATTGCGTTAACGCTTATTGGCTATTTTGTGCCATTAGGCGAGGGTACGTTAACGGCTGCTCCAGATGGTTTTATAGGGATGCCAGATAGCATCAGTAATACCTTTTTTGCCATGGATATTATGTATCCAATTACTTACTTTGCGCAAACATGGGACCTTATTTTTGCCTTACTCTTTGTGAATATGTTCGACACCATAGGCACTCTTATTGGTGTATCCAGAAAGGCAAAGTTACTCGATGAGAACGGTGTATTGCCAAAAATGGGCAATGCCATGACGGCTGATGCAGGTGCGAGCGTTATAGGTGCTGCATTAGGTACGTCTCCGGTAACTTCGTATGTAGAATCAGCAGCAGGTGTGTCGGCCGGTGGTAGAACTGGGCTAACGTCTGTCATAGTAGCCTTGTGTTTTGCGTTAGCATTATTTTTTACACCTATCATGAAAGTCATCCCCTTAATGGCGACAACGCCTGCACTTATTATGGTGGGTATTTTTATGATGGAGTCTATTCGTCAGTTAGACTTTGATGACATGCCTTCGCTTGCTACCGCAACTATTGCAATGATGGCAATGCCGCTAACATTCAGTATTAGTGAAGGGATTGCGCTGGGGTTCATCACCTATGTAGGTATAAAAATAGGAACGCGTAAATTCAACGAGGTATCGTTAATAACCTACATATTAGGCGCTGTATTTATGCTGCGTTATTTATTTGGCCTAACATAATTGGTACATTGCTGTTTACGCAATAAGTGGTAGCGGGCTAACAGTTCATTAAGTTGCTGATACATTTTGGAAATGTTAGCAATGCGAACTTCCCCTTTGCTATAAAACCGCCTGTACGTCTTAACAATAGAGAAACATTATTGCTGTTATAAATTAAGAACTACGATAGAGTAATGGGCTCATATTTTGATGTGTAATTTAACCATTAATACTCATATTACTAAGGAAATAATTATGTTCAGCCATATCATGATCGGTGCAAACAATATTCAAGAATCTAAACAGTTTTACGATGCCACACTTGGTGCGTTGGGACATAAGCCAGGTGTTGTCGATGAAAAAGGGCGCTGTTTTTATTTCGCCGATAAGGGCATATTTGCCCTTAGCAAACCAATCGATGACCAACCCGCTTGCCATGGCAATGGCACTACCATAGGGTTTTCAGCAACTACACCGGAATTAGCAAATGCTTGGCACGCAGCTGGCTTAGCCAATGGTGGAACCGAATGCGAAGATCCACCGGGCGAACGCCAAGGCAGCGGCAAAACCTTATATTTAGCGTATTTGCGTGATCCAAGCGGTAACAAAGTGTGTGTTTTAAATTACGTGAAATAATTAGTCTGTTGCAAACTACTGGTAGCTATAAAAAACAGTCCCACTTAATACGGAACTTTTAATGGCAGATATGAATCAATATCTAGTGATTGCTATTACGTTACTTGTAGGTTTAGGGCTGTCACTTTTATTTTTTGGTGTGCTTATTACGATTGCCTCTGCATTTGGCAACAAACGAACCACTTGGGGTATTGTCAGTATATTGCTGCTGCCACTTACACTGATTTATGTGATTCTTTATTGGCAAGAAACTGCTTACCCTCGTAAGTACTTACTACCGGGCGCTGCTATGGTGATAGTAGCGGTGGCCTGTATTGTTCTGCTTTAATTAATACTTGAGACCTACATGCATATATTTTCAAACATTCTGAAAATTGGTATTTTTAGCCTGCTGTGTGCTATTAGTTGGCACGCCCAAGCAAAATGGGAAACACGCAATTATTCCACCATGGGAACGAATATTGTTATTGAATTACATCATCCCAACGATGCCACTCGAAAGCTTGCGATGGAAACTGTGGTAAATGAGATGGAGCGCATTAATCAAACCATGAGCACCTATATTGATAGCAGCGACATTTCGACTATCAATCGCTTGGCCTTTTCGCAAGAGGTGCCGGTATCAAAAGAAATATATGACTTATTGGCCTTGAGTGCGCACATATCGTCACTCACCGATGGGGCCTTCGATATAACCTATGCAAGCGTAGGTTATTTGTATAGCTACCCAAACAAAACCAAACCTACAAATGAGCAAATCAACATTCTGTTAGAAGCCGTTAACTACAAATTAGTGATATTAAATGAAGCCAATACGAGTGTTCGATTTTTACATAAAGATGTGAAAATAGATTTAGGCGGCATAGCCAAAGGTTATGCGGTAGACAATGCCATTGAGTTACTCAGCGAACTGGGCATTTCCCATGCTTTAGTCACCGCCGGTGGTGATACACGCTTATTAGGCGACCGCTTAGGTAAGCCTTGGATTGTGGGTATCCGAGACCCTCGCAACCGTGACAAACAAGCGGTGGTAATCCCCTTAGCGCAAAGTGCCATGTCTACCTCGGGCGACTATGAACGTTACTTTGAAGAAGACGGAAAGCGCTTCCACCATATACTCTCACCAAAAACAGGTAAGTCGATATACGAGGTGCAATCTGTCTCTATTATTGGCCCACAAAGCGTATATAACGATGCTCTTTCGACTGCGGTTTTTGTTATGGGATTGGAAAAAGGTATTGGCCTAATCAATGCCCTGCCTGAGTTTGAAGCGATTGTTATGGATGCCAATAGGCGTATGCATTATTCGGATGGTTTGGCGCAATAACGCCTGTTGAATGAAGCGTGTGCGTCAATTTTTTTATTCCTGCTATGACATTTATCACGCTACTTATCACACTATGTGCGCATTTCGTCCCTTTCAAGCCAAGTGTTACTCTAATAATGAGATGATGCTATCTCAGTACTATGTCTCCCTAGACTCAGGCGATTAGGAGGCTCTTGTAGCCTCCTTTTTTTACCCGAATTTGGCAAGCCCATCAGATTAAAAACCCCGAAATCACCGATAAAAACCCCCAATGATAGTCATCGGGGTTTCACAATATTTAGCAAACTTAGGCTAACGCTATAGTTGAATGATTAGAATCTAGCTTCAAACCCTAATCTAACCGAACGCGGTGCTTGCCAAGAGTAAGCAGCGCCATACCATGGGCTTACTTGCCCCTCACTTATTTCATAATGCTCATTTTGAACAGTTGCTTCTTGATTGTTTAATACATTAAATATGTTGAATGAAGCTTTCATATCTACATCAGAGACGCTAAATGTATAAGCCATTGATACGCCTATGTTAAATAACCAAGGAGTACGGCCAGCACTTCCGCTAGGAGTGAAGTTAGACTCTTTCTCTGTTTGTTGACAATTACCATCACCGTTAGTATCTGGGCAGTTGCCGGTACAAATATAGAAGGTATCACCATAGCTGCCGTGAATATCTGGGTCATCGGTTATATAACCACGGCTAAAGGTAGATAAAGGACGTCCGCTAGACAAAGTGCTGTTAAAACCTATTGCTAAGTCTTCAGTCAAACTATAGCTTCCAAACAATCTAAATACGTGGCGTCTGTCTTTTGCTTGATAACCTTAGGCACCGTCCATAAGCGCGGGGAAGTCAAAGTCTTACGTAATCCCTGTATCTGCTTGCACGATATCTGACTTCACAGCCCCTTCAAAATTACCAACGCTGCGAGGCCAGGTATAAATAAAGTTCAAACGTAAGTAGTTGGCATTATAGCTAAATTGCGTAACTAAGGCCGTATATTCATTGTTACCTTCTGGGAGGCCTATATCTTCTGCCGGAATTGTTGTTCTTGAACCCAGGTTGGGTCGCCATCAAACAAACTGAAGTCCCTAAAGTTTTTTGGGTCACCATTACCATAATAATAGAAGCCATATTTAAATGAGGTAGCGTTATTTCCTGGGCTCAACAGCAAACAATATGGGAAAGCAAACTCTCCACAATAATCATCTAGAGAATGGATTTGCCTCTTCGGCAACAAAAATATCTTTTTGTGCAAAAGTATCAAACAGCTTTGACTCACCGTCACCATTAATGTCCCAACTAAAACCGAGACGAGGCGCAATATCAGTGTCAAAATCAAACAATACTTTACCGGTGGTTCCCTCACCCTCAAACTTATCTTTTCTTAAGCCAATATTAAGTACCAAATTATCGGTAGCTAGCCAGGTATCTTCTATATAAAAAGCGGTTAAGTCCGATTTGAATCCGCCACCACCTGCAAAGATTCGATCAGTCACATAATCAATCGAAGCATCGGTATTATTCGTGAATGGAATGCCTTGGATACTACCTGTTGGAATAAGGGTGTTGTAAGTATAATCATGGCCGCCAACCGGAGCACTGTCTCTTGTTGACGCTCTTTCTTGAACGTCCAAGCCGACTTTAAAAGTATGGTTGCCATAAACGTACTCAATGTCTGCACCAATGGTGCCGTCTTGACCACAACCAACAATTTCAGTTGCGCCACTAGTCCTTGCATCGTTAACCGAGGGGCAGTTTTGATCTACACCTGGTTTTTCGCTTGCATACTGAGGTTCAATTTCGCCTACCATAGTAGATATAGAAAGATCGTCTGTAACATAGCCTGTATATGTTAGGCTTTGCGCCTTTCCGCCGCGTTTGCGCAAATTCAATTCAGGAGCACCGCCAGCTATAACACCAGTATCAGGGTCATATGCATAAATCTCTTCAGTGGTATCATTTTGATTTGAAAAAGCAAAATAGCTTAGCCTATGATCATCAGATATTGTCAGTTAAGTTTATATCTTAGGGTTTGACCACCAAGAGTGTGGCACGGAAGTGGAAATCTGTCCCTTATTACAAGACCAGTTTGATAGTGCTGTAAAGAACAATAATGGCACTAGTATTGCTTAACGAGTGGTACATTCGACATTACTTCCAGTAAGCGGCAAATTTCTGACATATGACTAATTTAAGTACTACCCCCTCGTTTTTTACAATATTTTTGTCTGCGAGCGTTATTAAACGCTCACTTATTACAGCAGTATTAGTCGGTACAATCTTAACGCTTATAAATCAACCACAGATTATAACCGGCGATTCTCCTATAGTATGGAGTAGTTTGGTGCTTACTCTTATGGTGCCATATTTAGTGTCAGCTGTATCGGGTTCGTTATCGTCTTTGACCTATATAGAAAGGGAGCAAAAGTATAAAGCAGCGCTGCGAGAATCTAGTGAGCAAAAAGATTTCTCACAAGAGTTTTCCGAGCTGTGTGAACTCACTGAAAATATTACTGAAAATGCTCAAAACCTTAATATTGCTACAAAACATCGCGTCGTTTTTGTTGAGGAAATGGCGATGACAGCACAAAACAATTTGTCTGCACAAGAAGGACTAGCCAGTCAAGCCAATGAAAGTATAAAAGCACTAGTGGAAGTTGATGAATCATTCTCTAATGTTCGTACAAAAATAGACAATTTGGCTGCTAACATGAAAGTTGCAACTGAAGCTGCATCTGGCCTAGGTTCTGAACTGAAAGCATTCTTAACTGAATTTGAAAGTATTACCGAATTAGCCGGTGGGATTACGTCTATTTCTGATCAAACAAATTTACTGGCACTAAACGCAGCCATTGAGGCTGCTCGCGCTGGCGAGGCAGGAAGAGGATTTGCGGTGGTTGCTGATGAAGTAAAGGGCTTGGCATCGCAGACAAAACAAAATGCAGTTAAAATAGATGCTCATTTAAAAGCCACTATTGCTCGTCAAACAAGTTTGGGTAGTGCACTTAATACGCTCAATGAGTCTATGGTGAAAGCCTACGACCTAATTGACCATGGTGATAACTCAATCTATCTTTCAATTGAGCATTTGGTGTCAGCCTCGAGCCTCGTAAACAATGACTTGGGTACTATTTCAGCTCGGCTGTCTCAGGAAACAGATAAGTTGTCGTCAGTAACCGGCAATATTAATGTGCTGGTGGAAGAAACTAAACAAGCAATCGACGGCTCTGCTAATAATGTTGAGTTAGGGAATAGGGCAATTGTTATAGCTAATATGGTTAAAAAAGAGCTGGTGAAGCAAGTAACTAATATTCGCGTTAAGTCCGCTAATCTTCTGTAGTGGGGTGATCTTTGCTTTGATATTGCGTGAATATCATTGTAGCGGCGTTACTGCTTTTTTTTTGCTAGAAAAATAGTATGCCGGCTGCCTTTTCCTTCGCGTGCTCTAACAACACGTGTACTCACTTCATATCCTGCTTTTTTAAGACGTGCTGTGAACAATTGATCAGGCCCTGCGGACCATATTGCTAACACGCCTTTAGGTAAGAGCGTATTGTAAATATCCTTTAGGCCATCTAGAGAATATATCCAACTATTGTCTGAATGAGTTAAGCCTTCAGGACCATTGTCAACATCAAGTAAAATAGCATTGTAAGTGGGTTTACGAGCGCGTAATAGCGCTTTGATATCCCCTACATGAACTGATGTACGAGGGTTGTTTAGTGGGTTCTTGGCACAATTACCTAGCGGTCCTTTATTCCAAGTGATGACTTCTGGCACTAGCTCGGCCACGGTTACTGTACTGCTGCTAGTTGTAACATCAAGTGCCGCTGCCAAGGTGTATCCCATGCCTAAGCCACCTACCAATACATGTGCATTTTCAGTCGACCTTAAATGAGCGCAACCAAGATTTGAGAGTTCTTTCTCCGAATTATACATGCGGCTATTCATGAGCTCGCCACGTATACCAGACATCTTAATAGAGAACTCTTTATCGCGTTGAGACAGCGTTAATTCGCCGCCATTATTAGGAATATTTGCTTTTCCAAGCAGCACCCAAGGGATCATACTGCCGCCCAATAAAAAGTTACACTATTAGAAACGGCAGTCATTTATTTGCTAATCCTCTTTCACTAAAATAACTTTGCGATGCGGGAACGGAATTTCGATGTTGGCTTCATCAAGTGCTTTCTTGATTAATTCAGGTACCGAATAGCGTATATCAAAATAATGTTCACCGTGGCAGAAAGGTCTTACTATGAAGTCGACCGAACTGTTATTTAGCTCGCTCACTTCAACAAATGGGGCTGGATCTTTTAATACATGTGGATGAGCGGCCAATACAGCATCTATTACTGCACGCGCATCGTCTATGTTTGCATTGTATGCTACACCAAAGGTTAAATCGACGCCGCGAATTTCATGGAAAGAATGGTTGGTAATTTGCTGTCCCCAAATTTGGCTATTAGGAATGATAATTTTTTGATTGTCGAAGGTTTGCATCACCGTAGTGAACAAGTCTATTTCAGTTACTTTACCAAACTGACCTGCAGCCTCAACAAATTCTTCCACTTTATATGGGCGGAAAATAAGCAACATAACGCCAGCTGCTAAGTTAGACATAGCGCCTTGCAAGGCCAAGCCAACCGCTAAACCTGCAGCACCAATGAGCGCCACAATTGAGGTTGTTTCTACGCCAAATCTATTTAGAACCGCTATTAAAACAAACGCTAGAATAATGTATCGGACCACGCTGCCGAAAAAACGAAATAGGGTATCGTCCAGTCGCTCGTATTTTTTACCAATGGCATGTACGGCTTTGTATGCGCGACCACTTATCCAAAAACCAATAATGAGAATAACAGCGGCAAGCAGAATGTTAGTTGCCCACGAAATAGCGCTAGGCACATATTCAGTGAGGTCGAGGTTTTCGAGTAGTTCGTTCATGGCGATTCTTCCTTAAAATCTAATTAATTATTTTTATAAAATTAAAAGCAAAGCTACATTCAACAGAATTACCACAGCGTGTGTGTTAAGTGTACATGCAAAGCAATATAAAACGAAACCTTAAAACAAAGCGGCGAAGGTTTACCATATGCACAAATTGGTAGCAGTTTACGTGAGTGGGGTAGCATCGGAGCAATCGATGTGTTGCCCCTAGGTCTCTAAATAACACTTTCTAATTAAGCTAATAGTGGATGTTATTTTAAGCTGCGCTGTATGTTGTTTTAATCAGTATATTGTGTTGTTTTAATGTGCACTTTATACTACGCTCTTACTTCATTCCGGTTGCTGATTACCGATTGATATCATTAATAAAAATTACAATAAACATGGGATTAAGTGAGTCTAATAAACATAGGTAGCACCTCCCTAGTGAAACCATACTAAAAGGACATAAATATGAAGAAAATGATAATAAAATTCGCTACCGTGCTGGCTTTTGTCAATATAACAACGTTTTCAATGGCTGCCGACTGGAATGAAGAATAATCTGCTGTGTGGTCTGTAGTTGCGTAGTCCTGGGAAGATGAAGTTGCCAAAAATGGTAATTGGCCTGCCAAGTAAGTTCATGACGATGTAGTTGGATGGGGTGAGTCTTGGCCACAACCTAGAGGCGCCGAGTCTATGGCCAAATAGACAAGATTTGGTGACGACGCTAACAAGACGCTTATTTATGAGTTGTTTCCCGTGTCTATAGTGGTAGTTGGAACCACCGCAGTGGTTAGCTACAACTCAGTTGTCGTCGGCGAAAACTATGAAAAGAAGCGCGAGCGCTCGGCCGGTGGTTTAATTGAAACTTTGGTCTACGATGGTAAAACTTGGAAGTTCTTGTCTCTGACTAGCTTCGAAATTGGTTCTGGCGACTAAGCAATCAACGGATATATAATGCGCAGGGCAGACTACACACTAGTAAAGCTAATTGAGTAGTTTGTCCCTGCCGCTTTTCTTTCCTCTTTTCTACGCTTCTCTTTACCTTTATGTCTACATTGTCTCTATTATCAGCAATCAAAGTGCTTACTAATTGAACATTAAATTAGCATAAAATTTATACACTTACAGTTTGTGTGTCTTTATTCTATTGCGAATATCAAAAATCCTTGCTACGTTTTAATCACTATATTTGACGATCAGAATTTCCTATTTTTCTTGTGCCGTTGTCGTTTTGACAAGTGGATTGATCACAAAACAAAAGTGATGCGAGAAAATGGATGCTTGATTCTGCACTTCGGTTCGTTGTTGACGAACTCAATTCTTATCTTAATGCTAAGACGGGTCTAACCGACAAGATTGTTGTGCTTGGACCATTGCTCGACGATGCCGGAAAATACGCAATTGCTAAAAACACGGTTGGCTTGTCCTTAATCAATATTGAGCAAGAAACCGCAATAAAAAGACAACTTCCACAAGCCTCCTTTGCAAAAGGTAAAACCTTAAGCTTTGCGCCAGAATTACATTTAAATCTTTACGTCGTTATTGCTGCTAGGTTTGAACTGTACGACCAAGCCTTAAAATACCTTTCCCATATCATGAATTACTTTCAATCAAACACGGTGTTCACGCCCGAGAGAACGCCTGCATTAGGTGAAGATATCGCAAAATTATCACTCGAACTACAGTCTCTTAACTATGATCAACTTAATCAAGTGTGGGCGTTTATTGGCGGGAAGCATTTACCGTCTGTGTACTACAAAATTAGAATGCTGAGCTTACAAGACAGTCATACGCCTAGTGTTGGTCAGCCAGTATTAACAATAAGCAACGACTTACAAACAAAATAAAGTAACAAGCGTAACGACACAAAACGGAAAAGACGAAGATGGAATTTACGAAACTTTTCGATATTAATATTACCCACGATTACTATAATGGACCTTGTAGTGACGTGAAGTGTGTGCCACTGCCACCTACTGCTGTTACCCTTCAAAAAAGTGCTATGCGTATTTTAGCGCAAGGCTCACAATATACGGTATTTTATAAAAATACCGTCACAGGCCCACTTAAAAAGGTGTCAGGTCAAGCACTCTATTTTGCCATCGTAGCGCAAAGCACATCGTTTACAGTAATTAGTGACTTTACCAAAACTAAGCGCAATGTTTGGGTATATAACAATTTTCCCAGCCCCATTAATCTTGCAAGCCCAAGCACTTATTTTATGTGTCCAAGCACACTGGTTTACCAAATTTCCCAAGCCATAAGACCCCTTACTTTAAGTTTACGCAATGCTAACGACGATATCGTGCAGCAAGAACTTATAAGCGAAGAAAACGGTCTGTCTGAATTTAGTTTCCTTATGCAACAATATCCGTTGGGCCTTTATACTTTACGCGAAGAAACTGCTAGTGATAACGTGCTTACCAAGCTTGCGTTCTTGCAAGACGTTCCTCCTACCACTATAGGCATTGTTAAAGTAGACATAGACGATAACTTTTACACCATCCCCGCCAGCTTCGTGATTAATTACAATGCTAGAAGCGAAACGCTGAATTATTACGTGGTAGCGACTAATTACGACAACGCCGATATTCAAGCCCTTGCCATGAAAGATGCCGGTTTTACTGATCAGTCTCGTAGCCAAATATTGTTTAACAAGCTGGAAAGTGCCAGCTTTACAAGTCAACAAATTGCACCCGATTTGTTGCATCAAAACAACGCCAAAGTGGTGTTGTTTACCTCTGAGTCAGCCGTTAGTAGGCGTCAGTTCAGCCCACGAAAGTTACAACTAACACTCAATAACGAGGTGTTAATAGCTAGTTTGCCAATACCAGGAAGCAGTAGCGTTTCGGCCGACTTTTTTATTCATGTTGCTAAAGCCTAGGAGCTTATATTTATGCCAGTTTACAAAACACCAGGTGTATATATTGAAGAAATATCGGTATTCCCGCCGTCGGTGGCAGAAGTCGAAACTGCCATTCCTGCTTTTGTGGGATACACCGAAAAAGCCATAAAAAGCACCACTAACGATCTTATTTTAAAGCCCACGCAAATTTCGTCTATGACGGAATATGAAATGCTATATGGCGATTGCGCCTTTGATGAAATCTCCTTAGCAATAGCCACTAGCGGTTCTGGCTTTGTAACTAATAGCTTCACACCGCCATCGGCAAGTTATTTACTATGGTATGCCATGAAGATGTTCTTCGATAATGGAGGTGGTAAGTGTTACATAGTGTCGGTAGGGGCATATCAAGTGCCTGCTATTATTGATAACGAAGGTGACACAAGTGAAGATGTTACTAAGCAATATGGCTTGCTAGATGGCATAAAAGCGGTCCAAAATGAAGACGAACCTACGTTGTTAGTGGTGCCTGAATCGGTAAATTTAGATGCTGCAGAATACCAAAGCTCGGCCCAAGCGATGTTATTGCAGTGCGCCACCTTACAAGACCGTTTTAGTATATTCGATATTTTTGACGGCGGGACTAAGTTAGACAGCGCTAATCAAACCACAAACCGAGCTTACTTTGGCAACAACCATTTAAAATATGGCGCGGCTTATTATCCCTTCTTAAAAACGGGGATGTCGTACAAGGTCAAACAAGATAAAACCAATGTAAAAGTAACAGTAGACGCTGCTGCTGAGACTACTCTCGATAAAATTGCAACTACGAAAACCGGCGCTTATAACTTTAGCCTAAGTAAAATTAAAGAGGCCTATGTCACTATGCCGCCATCGGCTGCTATTGCGGGTATTTATGCCGCCACTGATTCCGCTCGCGGTGTTTGGAAGGCTCCTGCAAACTTGAGTATCAACAACATTATTGAACCTGTGGTCAAAATAGATACACCTTATCAAGATGGCCTAAATGTAGATCCAAGCACCGGTAAGTCTATTAATGCATTACGCAGTTTTATGGGCAAAGGTACCTTGGTGTGGGGCGCACGGACCCTTGCCGGAAATGATAATGAGTGGCGCTATGTGTCGGTAAGACGCTTTTTCAATACGGTTGAAGAGTCAGTCAAAAAGTCTACCTACTGGGCCGTGTTTGAACCAAACGATGCCAATACATGGGTGAAAGTGCGCGGCATGATTGAAGCCTACTTAAACCAAAAGTGGCGTGAAGGAGCATTAGTAGGCGCCAAGCCTGAAGACGCGTTTTTTGTGCGCTGCGCTTTAGGCGTCACGATGAGTGCGCAAGATATTTTGGAAGGGCGCATGAATGTTGAAATTGGTATGGCGATTGTGCGACCGGCTGAATTTATTGTGCTCAAGTTCTCGCATAAATTACAAACCTCATAAGCGATTGAACCCATAAGGAGTTAAGCAAATGTCTGAATTATATCCATTGCCAGTGTTTCATTTTGTGGTTCAGTGGGGCGGAGTCCGAATTGGATTTTCGGAAGTGTCGGGCCTTACACAAGAAGTGCAAGCAATTGAATACCGCGAGGGCTCTTCTCCAGAGTACTCATCTATTAAAATGCCAGGCCTTAAAAAGTACAGCAACGTAACTTTAAAACGCGGTGTAGTGGCTGCCGATAATGAATTTTTTGATTGGCTAAATACAGTGAGTCTAAACAAAGTTGAACGCCGCGATTTAGTAATCTCCTTACTTAACGAACAGCATGAGCCGGTAATAAACTGGAAGATACAAAGTGCCTTTCCTGTGAAAGTAGAAGGTCCAAGCTTAAAAGCCAGTGGTAATGAAGTGGCTATTGAATCGATAGAGCTGGCGCATGAAGGGCTTGTGGTTCAAAACGAATGACGGCTTATTACCCACCCGTTGGCTTTCACTTTGCGGTAGACGTGGCTGGCTTTGACAATAGCGCTGACTCTCGATTTTCTGATGTGTCGGGGTTAAGTGCCGAAATGAGCACTGAGGAGGTGGCTGAAGGGGGGCAAAATAGTTTTGTGCAGAAATTTCCGGTACGTACCAAGTATCCCGAGTTAACGCTCAAACGAGGCTTGCTTACACAATCTGAAATGATCAAATGGATAGCCAGCAGCATTGACGATTTTGATATTGAGCCGCGTAACATAACCATAAAGCTGCTTAACGAAGAGCATGAACCTTTAATGAGTTGGCACATAGTGGGTGCGTATCCGGTGAAATGGTCAGCGAGTGATTTTTCGGCGAGTAGCAACAGTATTGTGGTGGAGTCACTGCAGTTTTATTACCAATATTTCAGTATTAAACAGGGTTAATTATGCCAATTGTGATAGATGAAGTGCTTATTTCAATTAATGTAAACAACAGCGTTGGAGGTAGTCAAAACTCATCATTGGGGAACATGAGCAATGCCAAAGCTAAGCAGCAACTGGTAGAAGAATGTGTTGAGCAAGTTATGCAAATGTTAAGTGAGAAAGAAGAACCTTAGAAACGCTTTTGAAAAACTAAAACCATAGTGTCTGCCACATAAACAAGTATTAATACCGGGGAAATGTAATGAAAGGTGAACTTGAAAAGCTGACGATACAAGCCTATACCCAAGCGGACTATAGCGGCAGCGTGTTGTCTGAGTTTCATGCCTATATGAATCCCGATGAGGTCACGCTTGCCTACGAAATGGAATATGACAGCGCCCAAGGCAGCGGCACTACCAACAGCCGGATGGACTTTAAACAAGTAAAGCCTAGTGACTTAAGTTTGCGCTTTTTCCTTGATGGCACCGGTGCCAGTGGGCACAAAATTGAAGTGCAAGACGAAGTAGAAGCCTTTCAAACAACCACCGGATACAACGGTGATATTCATAGGCCCAATTACTTAATTGTGGCGTGGGGAAGCCTTGCGGTTAGGCGCTGCATTTTAAAGTCGGCATCTGTTGCCTATAAAGTATTTAAGCCAAGTGGGGAGCCCCTAAGGGCGGTTATTAGCGCTACATTTTTAGATAATTCAGACGACAAAACGCGGGTGGCATTGGCCCAAGATCAATCGCCCGACCTCACCCATACTCGAATATTTAAAGCAGGCGATTCCTTACCCAGTTTATGTCAGCAAATATACGGTAACGCCTCCTTGTTTGCCCAAGTTGCCAAGCTGAATCAACTGAGTCATTTTCGCAATATTGCGCCGGGCACACCGCTTGTGTTTCCGCCAGTGGAGAAATAACCATTACTGTTACCAGAGCTTTACCTATTAGTATGAATCACAGAGAAATTACCGTTTGGCTTGAAGGCCAAGTGGTGCCCCGTAATCTGCAATTATTAACGGCGTCTATAGTATTAGCCGCTAACAAAATTGCCCACGCACGTTTGGTTTATCAAGATGGCGATGCCGCCACAGGTAAATTCGAAGTATTAGATACGGGTATATTCGAACATGGCAAAAAGCTCGAAATAAAGGCCGATGATTCTCCTCGCGACTTGCCGTTATTCGCCGGAATTATTGTGACGCAGCAAATAAAACTGCGTGAAAACAAGTCATCCATACTCATCATTACCTGCAAGCATCCGGCGGTAACTATGTCGTTGGCTAAAAAAGGCCGCTATTTTGAAGACTTAACAGACAAAGACTTACTCGAAGAATTATTTAGCGAACATAGTATTAATGCTCAGGTAGAAGCCATTGAAAACATAAAGCATAAGCAGTTGGTTCAATTTGAATCCACCGATTGGGAGTTTTGTTTAAATAGAGCCCAAGCTGCAGGCCTTGTTATCTATACCAAAGGCGAAAAAATTTGTATCATGCCACCTACCTTAAATAGTGACGCGGTGCTTGATCTCACATTTGGCGCTACCTTGCTATCGGCCGATATTAAAAGCGACGCCCGCACCCAAACTAGTGGCCTAGAAGCGATGCGTTGGGACGCAAGCAATCAAGATGTCACCCAATTTAGTAGCCAAATTCAAATAGAACAAAGCCCCGGTACAACGAGTGCTGGTAGTTTAAGCAAAGCGATGGGCGAGCCGGAACATGTATTGCGCAAACCCACGCAATCTGATGAAGAAACCCAGCGCTTGGTAAACGCCACCGCCACCCTTAATGCCATTAATCGTGTGTCGGGCACCTTAAAAACACTTGGCGTTGAAACTATTTTTCCCGGCGACATTGTCAATCTGAGTGGCTTAAGCAAAGCCTTTAATGGTAAAGCACTAGTTACCGGGCTTAGGCATGAAATAGATACAGTATTAGGTTGGCGTACTTATTACCAAGTGGGCGGATTAAGCATGCCGCAAATACCATCGACTCAAAATTTGGCCGGCTTGCACATTGGCATAGTTGTCGATCTTGAAGACCCAGAAAATGAGTTTAGGATCAAAATAAAACTCCCCATGCTAGACAACAACAGCGATGGCATTTGGGCGCGCGTTGCCAGCATTGACGCCGGCCCTGATCGCGGTTTGTTTGTGCGCCCTGAAGTAAACGACGAAGTTATAGTTGGCTTTGTCCAAAGCGATATGCGAAGCGCCATGGTGTTGGGTATGCTGCATAGCAGCGCGCATGCGCCTACCGAAGTACAAGAAGCAGACAACCATATTAAGACTTGGGTTACTCGTTCGGGCTTAGCCCTGCGCTTTGATGATGAGCAGGTCGCGGTAACGCTTTCCTCCCCAGCAGGCAATATCATAGAGATTAGCGAAGACGAATCGGGTATTTCTCTTAAAGATCAAAATGGTAATCAATACATTATGAACGACCGCGGGATTACCTTAGAAAGTGCACGTGATTTAACGATAAGTGCCGCGGGCGACATTGAAATCAATGCAGGCGCGAATTTAGTGCTATCTGCCGCTTCACAGCTTGGTGCTGAAGGTGGCACCGGGGCTTCAATTGAAAGTGGGGCAATTACGGTAGTGAAAGGTGCGTTGGTACAAATTAATTAGGAGGAAAAATGGCTTTTGCAGCGAGGTTAGGCGACACCACAAATCATGGCGGCACTGCCATAGGCCCAGGCGAACCGACGGTGCTTGTGGGCGGCATGCCGGCGCTAGTGTTGGGCGACAATCATATATGTAGTTTACCGCCAAATGCACATCAACCCACCGTTAGCCCGTTTATTTTGGGAAGTGGCACTGTATTTATAGGTGGCAAGCCAGCGGTGCGCTTAGGTGATACCTGTGTGTGTGGCGCGTCCGTGGTTATTGGCGAAGCTACCGTGCTAATAGGATAGGGAGAATAAATATGAGTGAGCAAGGATTTTTAGGCAAAGGTTGGCAATTTCCGCCACGCTTTAACGCTCTCAATGGTCAGGTTGCCATGGCGCAAGGTGAGCAAGATATTGAAGACAGCCTAAAAATACTATTGGGCACCACACAGGGAGAACGTTTCATGGTGCCAAACTATGGTTTAAATCTGCAAGATCAACTGTTTGAAACCTTCAATGTAACCGCGCGTAATTTACTCAAAGACAAAATAAAACGTACTTTATTGGTATACGAGCCGCGTATTAACTTACTTGCCGTTGACTTAGACGACAGCGCGATTAGCGAAGGTAAACTATTCATTCAAATTGATTATGTGGTGCGTGCAAGTAATTCTCGTTTTAACTTGGTCTATCCGTACTATCTTCATGATGGCACGGAAGTGAGTCCAAGGATTTAATGCATATGGCCTCTTCAAGCGTCGACGATATTGTACAATTATTGCTTCCTGAGCAAGGGCGCAGTCAGGCCCAGCGTTTAGCCATTGCTTTACAACACGACTATGTTGCCATTGAAGAACGAAGTGAAAGTCAGCTGTTCGATTTACTTAAAAAATTGGCGAATAATTTACAGTTTTATACCGATAACCCTGATGTATCCTCAGGTAACTGGTCAGCATTTTTTCCATTCGAATTTGGCCAAGCCATTGAATCGTTAGCGCAAAATGAAGGCCGAGTTGCACCGCACTTAGCCCTAATTAAAGTGTTTTTGGAGCAGTATATTGACGGTCCTGTGGCCAATCAAAATAACTTAAAGCAAGCTTATATCGATTATTATTACGAGCAGGTTTTGCGCTTTACAAAGCGTCAAGCGGCCCCTGAACATGCGCATGTAGTGTTAACACTGAAGAAAAGCGCGATGCCTTTTTTAGTTAAACCTGAAGATAAACTGCTTGCTGGTAAGCGTGAAAATGGCTCCGCTATTTTAGTGGTTCCCGTTAACGATACCGTAATTAACCATGCGCAAGTCATTGAGATACGTTCAGTGTTTGCTTCAGCACCATCGCCTACCATGGTCAAAGTGGCGCCAGTCTCAAACTCCGCGGACGGTTTAGGCAAAGCATTCGAGAAGGGCCAAGAACAATGGTCTGCATTTGGGAATGAAATATGGCAACAGTCTGAACCTGGCTTTGCTTTATCTTCCCCTATTTTGCAATTGCGCGAAGGC
Organism: Acidiferrobacterales bacterium; assembly: GCA_964195425.1. Lineage (GTDB taxonomy): Bacteria > Pseudomonadota > Gammaproteobacteria > Enterobacterales > Alteromonadaceae > Glaciecola. The sequence continues at coordinate 67,907 of CAXMOM010000012.1, read as the reverse complement.
ATTAGACAAGTAACCCTTAGCATTGCCCTTAGCGAATCAATTACGCCAAGCAATCGTCAGCTTAATAGTGTATTCAAAGTCTTTTTAAGCTCAGAAAAAGGCTGGACGCCCAGCCAATTTGCCAGTGCATCGCTTAAAGGCAAAGTGTTGACCCTTTCTATTGAAATAGACGCAAGTGTTCCCGCTATTGTTCCATATACACCGGATTTACACGGTTTTTCATTAGACACCTCTGAACCTGTAATGCAATGTGTGGTTGATGCAGAAGCGCAAAATAATCTATTGACGGATTTATTTGCTGCGCATATCGAATCCATCACCATCGGCGCAGAGGTAACGGGTGTGACGTCGCTCAATATCACCTCTGATATTGGCACAGTGAGTGCCGACAATCCCTTTTTCCCTTTTGGTCCTTCACCTCAAATAGGCAGTGTGTTTACCTTGCGCAACGATGAGATATTTTCTAAGCGCTTGAAATCGGTCACGGCTAATTTTGCTTGGAAAAAAGCGATAAAAAACCTGTCGGATCTTTACTCAGAATATCGGACTTATGAAAATATCCCCGAACAGTTTGATAACAGTTACTTTACCGCTAATGCCTTGCTAATCGACGGCGAGCTGCGCCAAATAGAAAGTACTAGACTTGAATTGTTCCAGCAAAGCGATGCCACAAAAGTACAAAAAATCAGTATAAACGAAGCCAGTCGTTCGAATAGTAAGCTTGCCAACGCATCTGACTATTCGCGCATTTTGGCTAGTCATAAAAGCAATTGGGCTAAAAGCCAGTCTGAATCACGGGCCTTAGTCTCACCAAAGCATGCTAGCAATGAGAAGTCATCTAAAGAAGGCTTTGTTAAGTTGGGTAGACTTAGTGAAAATAATGATAAATATCTACAATTTACCCTTAACAAAAGTTTCTTCCATGATGTATATCGCAAAGCCTATGTAAAAAGTGTCATAGCAGCGGGAAGCACACCCGATACTGAACTGGTCTCTGAGCCATATACACCCGAGTTAGGTTCTGTTTCCCTAGATTATTCAGCTTATACTCGTGCTAGCTCATTTACTAATGGATCGGCGCAGGATTTTGTTAACGACGAAATTAGGTTTTTCCACCTTGATTGTTTTGGTCAGCGCCGTGATCACCCTCATCAGCGTCAACAACTAGCGTTTGTTGATGACAAAAGAGTCGGTTTGTTTGCCGCTAAACCTGAGACGGGCGCCTTGTATATTGGGCTAGAGGGTTTAACAGCGCTCGACAGTTGTCAGCTTTTATTTCAGGTAATAGAAGGCAGCGCCGATCCTAGTGTTGAGCCCTCACAAATAGCGTGGTCTGTGCTGTGCGATAACTACTTCCAGCCCTTAGATGATAAAAGCTTGGTGTTTGACCACACCGATGCGCTGCAAACCAGTGGCCTGGTTCGCGTTGTTTTGCCCAAAGAAACCACCACTGAAAACACCTTAATGCCCGCTAACTTAGTGTGGCTTAAACTATCGATTACCGGCAGCCCTCGTTCGGTTTGCCAACTGCGCAGTATCCAAAGCAACGGCATTGAGGTCATTGCTGAATTAGCGACTGATCAAAATAGTAACGAAGAAACTGCCACTAGCCCAATCAAAGATGTATTAAGCGCAGGCAGCATAAGTAAATTCGTGAAATCGACATCTAGTATTAAAAGTGTTGCACAGCCTTACGCCGGATTTGGAGGTGCAAGCGAAGAAACCCCAGATGACTATGCTGCGCGCGTATCCGAGCGCTTGCGACATAAAGATAGAGCGCTGAGCCTTTGGGATTTTGAATCGATTGTGCTGGCGCACTTTCCCAACATACACAGGGTAAAGACCCTACCCCACAGTCAACCTGGTAATTGGCGTTCGCCCGGCAACGTCAGCATTTTGCTGGTGCCTTATGTGAATGTTGCTGCCGCTGCACAAGTACTTACACCCAAGGTGAGCATTCATACGATTAACGAAATAGAAGCTTTACTAAGACCACGCGCGGCTATGCAAGTAAAATTACATGTGATTAATCCAGTGTATATAAGCGTAAGACTAAGCCTGCAGGTGGCGTTTTTGAAAGGGATGGACTTTAATTTCTATCGTGATGAATTAGACAAAACCCTGCAAAGTTTTTTTGCACCTTGGGTAAAGAATGCGCAGCTTATTCAAACCAATACTTCATCGCTAATGAGTCCACAATTTGGCGGTCGCGTTTATAAATCGGTAGTTATGGATTTTATTGAAGAACTGCCCTACATCGACTTTATAAGCAATGTGCAAATGCAGGCCACTTTTGATGGTAGCACTTGGGAAAATGACAGCAATGAAATAAAGCCTATGTCGCCAGATCAAATTATTACCTCGACGCAAGCACATGTGATTACGCAGGTGACTGAATGAATAATTTCACCGTAGATTCAAGCGCAGATACGGGTACTGCTCTAGATCCGCAGCATCTATATAATCAATCTATTGAGCGGTTAATTGTATTAAGTAATGAACTGTGGAGTGATTACAACAAGCACGACCCAGGCGTGACTTTCTTAGAGATACTCAGTTATTTATTAACCGAGTTAAGCTATAAAACAGACTGGCCAATAAGTGATGTGTTGATAGATGGCATGTCGAATAGCCAGGTACAAGAAAAGCTAGATTTGCTCAATATGCATTTTCCAGCCGCTAATGTTGTTATGCCCAGTGCGCCGCTGACTTTGTTAGATTATCGTAAAGTATTGAGTGATATTACCAATGTTAATAACGCTTGGTTAATTCCTTACAATGTGACTTTGTATCACGATCGCGCCACTGACTCTGTTACACGCAGCGTCCGTAAAGGCAAAACCATCAACGCTTTTGATGTCACAGGAGGATACAAGGCCAAATTATTGTTAGCTGACGGCCTGACTCAAATAGAGAAAAAGGCCACTTTGCTTGAGGTTGCTAAAAGCCTGCATGCGAATAGGAATTTATGCGAATGGTTTGATGCACCAGAAGTGATTGCTAAGCAAAACTTTGTGGTATGCGGCGAATTTGAAATTAAACCTAAGGCAGATGCTTTAACGGTATGCGCCGCTATTTGGTTTGCGGTGCAACAATACCTGCAAAAACCCATTGAACACCTGGCGCCCTCGTCAACACTTGCCAGTGTAGACTGGGCGCAAACTTTATTTAACGGGCCTTTGTTAGCCCATGGGTATATTAGTGATGAGGCATTATTTGCGTCAGACTTGCGCTCACATATTCGATTGTCAGATATTATTAATTTGGTCATGGGTATTGAAGGTGTTGTTGCCATTCGTGAACTAATAATCAATCCGGAAGGCTTAGCAAAGCCTCTTGATAATATATGGATAGTGCCGGTAAATCCTAACAAACAACCTTGCTTGGTGCCTCAAAAAGGTAATTTGGCTTGCTTCAAACGTCAATTGCCTTCGTTTTACGACAAATCTGCCGCGCTAACCTTATATAAAAAACACCTTAAACAAGCGCAGCAAGATACCCACAAAGAAGTGAGCTATCAATTAGGCGCGCAAATCCCAAATAACCGGCAAATATTGGACTACCACAGTGTGCAATGGGATTTACCCGCGGTTTATGGACTCGGTGAGTCAGGCTTGCCTACCGATGCTACGCAAACGCGTAAAGCATTGGTACTGCAACTTCGTGGCTTTTTAAGCTTCTTTGATCAAACCGCCGCTAATTTTTTATCCCAAACTCATCATTTACGCGATTTGCTGTCACTCAATAAAGATGAAGTAGGCAGTTATTTTTCACAATTGCCTACCAGTATCCAAGACTGGCATAAACTCTATGGAGATGAGGCATCGGCTCGCAATAGCCTGAAAAACTTGGTGAGTGAATCGGCCCAAGATTTGGATCGCCGCAACCGCTTTCTCGATTTTATGGTGGCAAGGTTTGGAGAAGATATGACTGGCTTAACCGACATAATGTTAAATGCGTTTGAGCCTTCATTAACCAAGACTTTAGAATACAAAATAGATTTTCATCAGGCGATTGAAAGTGTAAGTAGGGCGCGCGGGCTTGCCCATAATATAAGTTTAAAAACACAAGTATGGAATACACAGAATGTGTCTGGCTTGGCAAAACGGCTTTGCCGTTTATTAGGCATAGCCAATCAAAGTAGGCGTAACTTAAGTGATATTGCTTTTGATATTTACGCTGAAATTGATCAAACCCCAGACGATGAATTTAGATTCAGAATTCGCAATAAGTTTGATGATAAGATTTTGCTAAGCAGCAGTACCAATTATGTCACCAAAGCGGTCGCTAAAGCCGCAATGCGTATAGCCATAAAATTTGGTATGGAAACAGAATTCTATGAAGTATTAAAGACCATAAACGATAAGTTTTACTTCAATATAGTAGACGACACAGGCGAGGTGATTGCTCGTAGAATTGAGTACTACGACAAACTTAAAGACGTTCGTAGCGCTATTCGTCAATGTGTTGATTATTTGAATGTTAATTACAGCGACGAAGGTATGTACATTATTGAACATAGCCTTTTGCTACCCCAATCAGATGAAGACCCTTCATTACCTATTTGCATTGATGAAAGTTGCGAACAAGACCAATGCATGGACCCATACTCATATCAACTGCATATTATATTACCGGGCTTTGGTAAACGCCTCGGCAATATGGATTTTAGGCGCTATTGCGAAGGCGTAATTCGCAGTGAAGTGCCTGCGCATATTATGCCAAAGGTCTGCTGGATAGGGAAAGACAACATGGCCTTATTAGAAAAAGCATATAAAGACTGGTTAGCGGTTAAACACGGCGCCAGCGAGACGAATGCTACTAACAAGAAACAAGCGCTGCTTACGGCGCTAGCTGACATACACAATTTATATCCGGTTGAACGACTGCAGGACTGTGCATCAGATGAACCTGGATTCGTTATAGGAAGAACTGCGTTAGGCACGCTTAAGGAGTCACCATGAGTCGCGTCATTACAAGCCTTAATGAGATATCGCAGCAGTATACGGTATTTACCAAAGACCAAGTACTAACTGACCAGCAGTTAAACAGTGTTACTACTTATTTAGATGATCAACAACGCTTATCTCGCACAGCACTTAGCGGAGTAGGTATTGTGCAGGGATTAGTGGTTAATATGCAGGGTAATCAACTGCAACTAAGCCAAGGTTTGGGGATTACCAGAGATGGTGATTTATTTGCCAACTACAATGCATTAATTTACGACCGCGCCAAGCTGTATCCAGAAGATGGTCCAGAATACAAACCGTTTATGAAAGCAGACACTACTTTACCCCTATATCAGCTGGTTGAAAAAGGTGAAAAAGACGACCTTGCCAAACCACTTTCATCATTTGTTCCCGACAGCCCTGCTTTGCTAAAAAACAGCATATATATACTGTTTGCTGAATCTATTATTGAAGATAAAGATTTATGCACAGCCACCGATTGTGACAATGGCAGTCGTACTTACCATAGCCGGATGCGATTACTATGCATAGATGCAAAATTTGCTGAGTTTTTTATAGCAGGCGCTAAATTGTCTGAACCTTCAGAGCAAGAAATGCAAAGGCTATATGTCCGAAATATTCGATTTGATGCCAGCATAGACACTCAAACCGAATGGTTTAGGAAAATTCTGCAACCTTGCGAAGCCAGCGTGAAAGAATTAAGCGCTGTATTAGGCAAATTTTGGCCCACTTATAAACCTTATTTACAACATTATGTTGAAGGTAATCCAAGCGATAACTGGGTTAGTCGGCTACAAGCATTTGCGACAAAAGCCCGCTCCGAAACCACCCGTTTGCCATACTTTTATGAGTTTCTACAAGACTTGGCTAGCACATGGAACGATTTGTTAGACGAACTAGAACAAGCTAGCCCTAGCATGTTGTCTGAATCGACCATAGACGCCAAGCACTTACTACTTGGTGGATTAGGTGCAATTGAACCTCGCAGCGCATTTATTGTGTCTCCGGTTTATGCCAGCGACGCCATGGGGCCTGTATTGTTTTATATTGAGAAAATAAATACTCTGTTGTCGAGCTATGGCTGGGCTCACATAACTGCCCTTAAGATTACACCGTCTGTACACACATTGCCGAGCGTGCCAGGGTTTTACAGGGAGGCCGTATTTAATAGTTGGCACTATAGTGCGAGTAAAGCCAATAAAACGCGCTACTTACTTGGCTATCATGCCGACAAAAACAAACCATTAGGAGGCGCCGACAGCCCACTGAATAGAAGTCAGGCACGCAACGACTATTACCGAGTAGAAGGCGTTTTAGGCAAAGCTTTTACTGCTACTCATGCTTCAGTAAAAAATCTAATAAAAGCAAATCACTTACCGTTTAGCGTAGCGGGTGTCCTTATTGAAGGTGATTTTAACAAGGTAATTAAGCCCAATTCACCCTTTAGAAACACCCTTACCCAATTTAACTATTTACTTAAAACAGACCTCAGTTATCAACTTCAAGATGTCACTAAATTTAGTGGTTTATTTAAAAATGAAGTGCTTAGCAAAACGGCAGAACAAAGCTTAGTGGAAGGTGAACACCTTAATTTAGATGAGCAAGTGCAAATGCGCGATACAGAAATTAAAACCGAAGCGCGAAAAGCTATATCCTTGCTTACCAAACCCAACTTAAGCCCAACAGAAAAGGTCAGTTTTACAGCCAGTGTAAATAACGTAGTCAAAAGTGCAGGCTTGTTTAAGAACGATGTTGCCAGAGTGTCTAGTACCCATTTTCCGACTAAGTTTGATCAACTTATCGTTAACCCAACATCGCGCTGGATTGGGTGGTTAGATATTTTACAAAAAGCCGATGAAAAAGAAGACAAAGAAAAATCTCAACTACCTCATTTTCTGAATCAGCACGCAGGCTTTGAAGTGAGTAATGGCGTGGTAAGAGGCGGCACTTTTGTGCTGATTTACAACGCCGGTGGCACTATTATAGGCACCGGTATGTTGTCTCATTATATTCCTATGCCCATTGAAAAGCCCACTGTTAGGCCACAGCTCCCCAAGTTTGAGACCCCGCTAGACATAATCCCGCTTCCCGGCATAGAGGTTAAGCCTTCCTTTGAACTTGAAATTAACCGCAAATTAAACAATTTTGGATTAACGTTTACGAAAAAATTCGATACACATTTAGCCAACACTACCTCTTATGCTGAAGCCTTTAAAGAGTCTATTTCGATTGTAAAAGATCTCAATACAACTAGGCCCCGTGGAGAGGAAGTCGACTTGCCTGGTAAAATAAAAGTGGATGTACCTTCAGTTGATGCAGCGCTAGCAAGTTTAGAGGCATCACGAAAGGAAATTGATTTGCTCAATAAGCAAATTGAGAGTGCTAACACATCACGAGCAAAAGGCCCCTTCATTAAGCGAAAAGATAAAAAACAACAACAAATGGCTGAGGATATATATTACGCCGCGAGCTATACCGACGATGATCCTAAAATTAGTGAGGGCACAAAAACCAAAATAATTGATGCCTTGGTTGCATCGGGCCCCAGCATTGCGGGAAATCCAAAGGCGGTTAGTAAAGTCAGATCATTTGCCACTGAAAGGCAGAGTTCAAAATTTGCTAGTAAATTAAATAAATCGATAGGGGCAAAGTTTGGACCGTAATCAGTCACATGATCTGCAACAAGAACGCACACATAGGGTGCGTCGCTTGCGTATTGAAAGTTCGGTAAGCAGACCTAAAGAAGGGTTTGCACTGCGTACTTTGTTGCGACACAACCTTGTTGAGCTTGAAGCCGCGATGGAATCAACTTGTGCGCGAATGAACTTGAATCATGGCAGTGCTTTTTATCATCTTCATAACTTACAAGTAGATGTAAATATAAGCGATGCCGCTCTGCTAAGTAAAAGTACTTTATTGGAGGCCGTACAAACCCAATTGTTCAAGGTGCTGCAACATGAAATGAATGAGTTTGGGGCAGCCACTCAGCCGCCAACTAAAGATTCGCGTTCTGAAGACCCCTTGGGTATATTACTGCATTTTTTGCGCTATGGTGCGCTGCCTTGGCATTTCCTGCCAAATGCATCGGCCAGATCGCACCTAGGTAAAGCACAAGCGCTTTTAGTCACACACCATAGCCTCATTGAACAGATTAACCAGCAAGTCATAAGCTTTTCAAGCAGGCAGCGCTGGGTAACCTTTTTAATGGGTTTAGATGACTCATCTCAAAATATTTTTAAAGGAATATTAAATAAGGAAGTTATTAGGAGTGCAGAAGATGAACCTCAATTATGTGCAAACATTTTAGCAAGCTCCCTTGATACGAAAAATAAAATAGAAATGTTTGCGCTATTTACGTCAGTAAACATAAGCCATGTTCCAACTGACATAATTGAGCAGTTACACAATAGACTAATGGCGGAAGTAGCATCAACAAGTTTGAAAAAAGCCCCTGCTATGTCGAATACGCTTTCTATATTGTTGGCTGCGCTTTCTAATATAGCTAAGCTTGATGAAACTTCTGCTAAGCAATCAAAAAACTCAATTGGGAAACAGAGTAATGAACAGTATCTTCCCGAGCATATTTTGGCCAGCGACACTGTGGACAACAAAGCTCTTGCAAGCAACGACATACTATTAAGAATAAATAACGCTGGCTTAGTGCTATTTCACCCTTACTTAGCTCGCTTGTTCACTCGCCAACAATGGCTTAATAGCGACCGCAAGCTTAAACCAGATTGCGCACAAATAGCGGCCAAAGCTTTGTGTTATTTATGTGCCGGTGAAGCATTTTTACCTGAACACCAAATTGCTATAATAAAGGTCTTGCTAGGTAAAAATGTTGAAGACTTTCTTCTAGTAGACAAATCGCCATTAAGTAATGAATTAACTAACGAATTAGAAGGACTTACACAAAGTTTAATTAGTCATTGGAGAGCAATAGGCAACACATCTTCACACGCATTTCGCAGGACTTTTATACAACGCCAAGGCGTACTCAAATTTGTCGACAACACATGGCAAATGACAATTGAACGAAATGCGCCAGACATATTGCTCGAATCATTACCTTTTCGCCTATCATTTATAAAGCTCCCATGGATATTAGCGCCCATTCACCTAACCTGGTAGTCCAGGAGGTTCAAAACGCACAGGCATTGGCGTTAGAGCTTCAATGGCTAGCGCAGGTGCTTGATGCAAGGGTGCAAGCTTACTTTTTTGAACACGATGAGCCTTTGCATTTCAATTTTGCAAAGGCAAGACCGCCTATTCTAAACCCTGCGTCTAACTTAGCCAAGATGATCGCCCAACATGACTTGTGTGCAAAACATCGATTGATACTTGCATTGGCATTGACACCTTATATACGCCCGCAGTTATTAGACGTATTTTTTGTGCGCAACAAACACATAGACCGAGGATATACCGAGTTTGGAGGTTTACAAGCCCAAGGCCATAGTGGTTTTTTACCCACTATTGAAACAGCCTTGTTTGTGTTGGCTGGCGATAGCTTGGGTGAACGCTTTGCAGTTACCCAAGAGTTCGACGATGGCGCGGTGTTGTTTGGCAAAGGCATACTGGACAAAGATTTACTTAGCAGTCTTGAGCCATGGACAAGCAGTGTACTCACAATGCCCAAGTCTATGCTTGATCATCTTACCACGGGTGCTCCTTTTGAACCTGTATATGGGCGAGATTTTCCGGCTAAGAAAATTACCACCAAACGTAATTGGGAATCACTAGTATTGCCTGAAAGCGTGATCAACCAGCTAAAAGAAATTGCCGACTGGGTCAAATATAGCCCAGTACTAATGAAAGAATGGGGTATGGAAACAAAACTTTCGCCAGGGTATACCGCTTTATTTTATGGTCTGCCGGGCACAGGCAAAACCTTCTCTGCCAGTTTGTTGGGGCACTTAACTCAGCGTAAAGTGTTTAAGATTGATTTGAGTATGTTGGTGTCTAAATATATTGGCGAAACCGAAAAAAACTTAGCCAAGGTATTTGATGCTGCCGAGCACCGAGATTGGATTTTATTTTTTGACGAAGCCGACGCTATTTTTGGCAAACGCACTCAAATAGACGATGCAAAAGACCGCTACGCAAATCAAGAAGTCAGTTATTTACTGCAGCGAATAGAGTCTTTTGATGGCATTGTGATTTTAGCATCAAACTTAAAAGCCAATATTGATGACGCCTTTGTAAGGCGATTCCAGAGTATTATTGTTTTTCCAATGCCCGCCCCAGATGAACGCTTGTCTATATGGCAAGGAGCGTTTTCAGATAAAGCTGTCTTAGCTAAGGATGTCGATTTACGAGCACTGGCTGAAAAGTACGAAATTGCCGGTGGCACTATTATGAATGTAGTGCGGTATTGCAGCCTAAAAACCTTAAGCAATTAGCCCGCAGCAAAGACGATGAACCAGAGCTTAAGCGCAAAGCGCAAGACGAGAAAATATCACGAAAAGCTAGCGGTAATCCCAACCCAGGCGCTAATGTTCAGGCCGATATAGAACAAGCTATGTCAAATGGTTCACCATTGCCTTTGTCGCTTAGGCGCTTTATGGAGCCACGCTTTGGCGCCGATTTTAGTGGCATAAAAATCCATACCGATTCTATATCAGCCAAATTAAATCGCCGCTTGAATGCTCGCGCATTTGCCTATTCCAAACACATTTTTGGTGAGAATCAGTTTAAGCCTGATTCAGATGAAGGTAAGCGCTTAATTGCTCACGAGCTCACTCATACTATTCAACAAGGAGCCGCTTCACAGTGCGTTGCAAAAAAAGCCGAAACATCAAACAAAGTAAAGCAAAAAAGTCAGCCAATGGTCCAGCGCTTGGGCATAGATGACGCCCTCGATTACTTTGCAGGCAGAGCCCATTTAATTCCCGGCTTTAGAATGCTGAGCATATTACTTGGTGTTAATCCTATTACTGGTAACCGTGTTGAGCGCAGTGCAGTCAATATACTGCGGGCAGTTGTCGAGTTTTTACCAGGAGGCACAATGATTACCACCGTGCTAGATCGGTATGGTGTATTTGAACGAGCAAGTAACTTTATGAGTGAGCAACTTAACGCTTTAGCTATAACCGGCGTTAGTATAAGAGCTTCGTTGAATGCATTTTTAGATGGCTTAAGCTGGAGTGATATCCTTGATTTAGCCGCTGTATGGGAGCGTGCTAAACGGGTGTTAACTGAGCCAATTAGTAACATTATTAGTGCTGCTAGAAGTGCGTTTACGACTTTGTTGCACATGATAAAAGACACTATTTTAATGCCACTAGCACAATGGGCTTCACGCACCCGTGGGTGGGGTTTACTTATTGCCGTATTGGGCCGCAATCCAATTACCGGTGAGCTTGTTGAGCGCACGCCAGAGAGTTTGATTGGCGGGTTTATGAAGCTAATTGGCAAAGAAGAAGTATGGGAAAATATAAAACGCACCAATGCTATTGGGCGGGCATGGGCATGGTTTCAAGGGGCTTTGGCTGGCATTTGGGCGTATGTTGGTAGTATTCCACAAGCGCTAAGGCAAGCTTTGGAAGCACTACAAGTGTCAGATTTACTCTCTATTCCTGCTATATTTGGCCGCATTATAGGCGCCTTTTCAAATTTTTTATTAACCTTCATTCAGTGGGCCGGTGCGCAAGTATTTGACTTACTCACCATTATCTTTGAAGTTGTTGCCCCTGGCTTAATGCCATACTTAAGGCGTGCGCGGACTGCATTTATTAATATAGTTAAAAACCCAGTGGGCTTTGTTAGAAATTTAATTCGAGCTGGCGTAATGGGGTTTAAACAATTTGCACTGCGCCTTTTGACCCACTTAAAGGCAGGATTCATTAATTGGTTAACGGGGTCACTAGCTGGAATAGGTGTTTATATTCCTAAGTCGTTTTCATTTAAAGAAATGCTTAACTTTATACTTAGTGTGTTATGGCTTACGTGGAAAAATATTAGATTAAAACTGGTAAAATCCGTTGGTGAAAGATCAGTCGCAGCCATGGAGCGAGGATTTCAAATAGTTAAAAATATTGTCACCGAAGGACCCGTTGCACTTTGGGAGCAGATAAAAGCAGAGCTCACTAACTTAATGGAGCAAGTGAGTGAGAGGGTGATGAACTTTGTGCTGACGCGAATTGTACAAACCGCAATAGTGCGCATTGTTTCGTTGCTAAATCCCGCGGGTGCTTTTGTGCAAGCCATTATGGCTATTTACAATACAGTGATGTTTTTTGTTGAACGTATGCGCGGTCTTGCACAAGTGGCAAGAACCTTTTTAGCATCGTTTAAGGATATAACTGTTGGTAAGCTAAAACCAGCCGCAGTGGGCATTGAAAATACTATGGCGGGGCTTCTAACACCTTCAATTAATTTCCTCGCTAGGCTGATGGGCTTAGGCGATGTTGGAAAGCACATTCAAAAACAATTGACTTGTATTCGCGCGCCAATAGACAAGGCCATAAAGTCAGCTGTGAATTGGGTGGTATTAAAAGCTAGGCGGGTAGGTAAATTTATACGGGACGCTAAGTAACTTTGCTATTCAAGCCGGTCAAATAGAAGTTCTCTCTACTATTGGCTTTGTTCATTTTTAGTCGAATAAGCTATTCTTTTATTTTTGTATTGCCTTTTTCAGAGTCCGCCAATCTAAGGGCGGGGTTAAAACATAAGCCAAAGCCTTCCAGATTTTATAAGTAGTAAATTTCTCTCCCTTGGTTTCAACAAATATCGTTCCATGCTGGCCTGCTGTTTCTGACTCTGGTCTACCAATTGAGTAATAATATAGCGCTATTGATTTGCGCGACCTATCTAGGGGACATGTTATGGGTTCTGGATGACCATGATATGTGAAAGAAGTCGTTGTGAAAATGACACATCGATTAAACTCCGGTGTTACAAACTCAACAGGGTTATCCAAATTATCTTTGTCATAGAGTTCCAGCGAACCTCCCCATTCTTTTTGCCAATCTTTATTTAGGTACAATAATATATTTAATCTTTTATCAGCATCAATTATTAAATGCTTATTAAAGTCTGCATGAACCTTTAGTACACCACCATTTTTAATTTCATGATAACCACCACCAAAGAGATAACCATCTGAAAGTAATGGCTTCTTTATACCTGTCAGAGTGGTCAAATAATTTAAAAATAAGTCATTATTTAAGAATGATATTAACTTAATTGCCTTAGGGGATATATCAGCAACACCGTCTGACTTAAATTTGGTTTGGCGTGTCTCATTATATTCAATTTTGCTATCAATTTTACTTAAGTCCGGAAACTCTTCTAATATCGCCTCATTAATGAAGTTGTCCATGACAATGTGGGGGTATGGACAATTTGTATTATATTTATTGCTGAGAGTCTCGGGAGATATAAACGCATCATTGATATAGTCGGTAATTTTCATGGTTACAGCATCTTCGGGTTTTAATAATTAATGCTAACTTTTGTAAGAAGAGATAAAAGGATTTATCTCTTTTGATTGAGTGTAAATCTTGCTTTTAAAACCTTTGCTAAAACACAAACGCTGTGACCGAAAAACCGCTTGAACATACTTGGCATTTGCGACCAATGCCACCCATCCTGTTTTTCCTGGAGATTATTTTCGTTCTTGCTTTCGTTGTAATGTAAGTTCAATAATCTCTTTTTGTTTTGTAGCACTAGCACTACCCCATACTAAAATCTCATCAATAGAACGAAAGCACCCCAAACAAATATCTTTTTGGTCGAGGCAACAATGTCCTATACAGGGTGATTTGACTTCGGTTTTATTTTTCATAATGTACTAACTGATGCCGGGTATCGGCGAATCATTTTGATTGGGTTTCAAGGTGTGCCTTAACTCGATTATTGGCACGATCGAGATATCCATAGGGTTCGGCCGAATCCAGCATTGCCCAAAACTTCACCAACCATTTGCTTGGATCATCTCCAGTATACAATGCGATAACGGCATCGATGTCTAACCAATAGTGATTGTCCTCATCGGCTGTAGCAATTTTCTCGAGCGAGATGTTTGCAGCGCCTTGTGGTTTAATACTAGCGACTTCGACGATAGAAAATCCATTGAAAGCATGGGCCTCCCCGAGAGACAAATCACCCTCACTGGAAATTAAAATATGCATTTGCTAACTCCTGAAATTGATTTAAGGCTTGTCTTTCGATTCATTCTGATTAGCCAATTTTTGGCGTAAGGCGATGAAATTATAACGATAACTGCCATAGCTATGATAGTTATAATCATATCGTCGTGCAAAGGCATCGCCCCAGTCGCTAAAAGCTTATCATTGTACTTCACATTATGGACCTTGCTTGTTGTTGCAAGATAGCGCTTTTTTCAAAAAAAGCAATCAAGATAAACTAAAGAATTGCACTATTTTTTTCTATAAAGGAATGCGAGTAATTGCGAAGAGCAAAGCCGCTACATTGCACCTATGTACCACCGGTAAATTCTACCATTGAAAAAGTAACATGGTAAAAATAAGGTTTCACTACAAATACGAGATTAACTTATGTGACCGAGCCGAATCGCTGTCTTGCATAGATTAGGGATATTGTTTACTCTCAATACAATCTCGCTGCGTCAAAAATCAGCTGAGTTGTCGGTTTTTGTTCATTATTAAGTCTTTTGATTGAAATAAGGAACGATTATGCAACACACTCTTAAAATATTTTGCAGTGGACCGCAACAACAACAGCTCGGTCAAGAAATTAATGTCATCGAATATTATCAAGGATTTGTCTTAGCTACTGTTGCCCACGAGCAGATTGAAAACCTCGCACAGCGATTTCCGCTAGAAGATATTACACACCAATACGTCTTGCCTGCTGGACAACGCTACTTGAATACCAATATACCAAGAATGTCTAATTCTGGTAATACGCTAAGTCATCCTGATTATCACGCGCAAACTGAAGTAGATTCGGGTTGGCATCACTACCTTATTCAGTTTATCGGCCCAATAAAATCTGAGTGGCTTGAACAGCTAAAATCTGTTGGCGCAAAGCTTCAATCACCGCATAACAGTTTCAGCTATATTGTAAAAGCCGATGAACGCCTACTAGCAACAATCAATGAATTTTCGTTTGTGCGGTGGCTAGGCCATTTATGCCATGAAGACCGGATAGACCCGTTAGTGTTAGAGCGAATAGGTAAATCTGTTGATGACATCAAGAATGAATTACCGCGTACTCGATTATTACCCGGAATGTACACCGTCACATTTTTTGATTCAGAATCGTTAGTAGCTGCAAGCGCGTTAATACCAGAACTGGGATTTCACATTTTAAAAGAGGACTCACAAGCCTGTTTGATGATAATTAAGGTCACTCAAGACAAAGTAGGCAAAGATCAGATAGTGAAATTATCTGCTATTCATGGTGTTTCAGGCATTCGGCACCGCAGTCTTAAGCGAACTAGTAACAATGTGGCCATTAGCATAATGAATTCATCAATATCAACAGAAATAAGCTCACTAAACCTTGATGGAAGTGGCGAGGTTGTTGCCGTTTGCGATACCGGTTTAGATTCAGGAGAAGCCAATAATATTCATGCCGATTTCGCCGGCAGAGTTGACGCATTGCTTAGTTACCCGGTGGATGATTACTATTCTCAATTTATTAATAATCCAGCCTCTGATGATGGAGGATTGGACGGGCAGTCTGGCCATGGTACGCACGTAGCGGGATCTGTATTGGGCGATGGAAGCGAGAGTCTTTCTGTACCGGGTATTGCAAAACCAATTCGTGGACTTGCCTACAAAGCGCATTTGGTGTTTCAAGCAATAGAGCAACATATGGACTGGAAAAACCCCAGTTTTCATGAACAATATGGATCATATTTGCTTTCGGGTATACCCAGTGACATTCGTTTATTGTTTGCTAACGCCTATGAGCGAAATGCTAGAGTTCATACTAATTCTTGGGGTGGCGGTAGACCCGGGGAATACGACGAACAATGTGAACAACTTGATAGATTCGTATGGATGAATAGAGATTTTACGGTGTTGTTCGCCGCCGGCAACGACGGAACTGATGAAGACGGAAACGGTATAATAAATCCAATGAGTGTTACATCTCCAGGAACCGCAAAAAATTGCATTTGTGTAGGTGCTAGTGAAAACCAGCGGCCTGAATTTAACGCAGAAACATACGGTAGCTGGTGGCCTATGGATTATCCCGTGGCGCCTATACGTGACGACCCTATGGCAAACGATCCCGCGCAAATCGTAGCTTTTAGTAGCCGCGGGCCAACGCAAGACAAACGAATTCGGCCTGACATAGTTGCGCCCGGCACATTTATTTTGTCAACACGATCCACTCGCCTAGCTGAAAACAATAATGCATGGCGACGCTTTCCCCCATCAAAGAAATACTTTTTTATGGGGGGCACAAGTATGGCAACACCATTAGCCGCCGGGGCCGCCGTTTTAGTACGACAATTTTTGCGCACAGAAAAGGGATTTTTTAGCCCTTCGGCTGCATTAATTAAAGCAGCCTTGATTGCTGGGGCAACACGCCTTCCAAGTAACAATCAAGATGATGTGGTAGCCGATAATCATCAAGGCTTTGGGCGATTAAATATAGATGATTCACTAGTGCCTGCCGGACCTGCCACAGCAGAGTTTCTAGACATAGTTGGTGGATTAAACACCGGCGAATTATGGCGTCATGAGGTCAATGTTAGTAGTTCTGATTCGCCGTTGTGTGTGGTGCTTGCCTACAGCGACTATCCTGGTGCAAGCTTGGTTAATAATTTGAATTTGATGCTGACTGACCCACTAGGCCAACGCCATATTGGGAATCAAACTGCTGGGTCTTTAGTAATGGATGCGAATAATAACGTTGAAAAAGTCATAGTGTTGTCGCCTGGAAAGGGGCTTTGGAATATTGAGGTTGTGGCCTCGAATGTCCCGCAACCGAGTCAGGACTTTGCAATGGTTATTAGAGCCAACATAGGAAGCACACAAACAGGTACCACTATTTCTGAGCAGAACTCACCAAACATCTCTATTCCTGATAATAGCGCGCTTGGCGTATCTGACACAATCAGGATTGGTGCATCTGGAAGGATTAAAAGCATTAAAATAGGAGTAGATATAGAACATACTTATATTGGTGATTTGTTAGTTAATTTGATACCCCCCCATGGCAATGAAATTACATTACATAAACGCTTAGGAGGGGGTAATAACAACCTTGTGCAAAGCTACGATATGTTAAGCCTAAGCGAGCTAACACACTTGAAAGGTAAGTCAGTAAATGGTGACTGGCGGCTTTCTATTTTTGACCAAGCGAGGCAAGATGTAGGGATCTTGCGCAAATGGGGCTTAGATATGACCCTCGATAATCAGCAGCTTATTGATTTAACGAGTTCTCCAGGCACACGTGTCCCCGACAATAATCCCCAAGGTATTAAAGACGTACTGCAAGTTAGCCAACAAGGAGAAGTAAAAGCCTTGGCGTTAGCGCTCGACATTTCACATACCTACATAGGCGACTTAATTGTTGGGCTAAGTTCACCATCAGGTAAAACCGCGGTTATACATAATCGCTTGGGTGGCGTTCAGAATAATCTAGTGGCAGTATTCGACAATAATTCTTTGCCTTTTCTAGATGATTTTATTGGAGAAGTCGTTGCAGGGAATTGGACAATAGCAGTATCAGATCATGCTGGTCGTGATGTGGGTAAACTTAATACTTGGAATTTAAAAATTCATCTAATATAGACTATATATCGTAAGCAAATGCAGGTAAGCTCAAGATTCTTTGGTATCAGCGTGAACGCGGTTTCGCCCCCTGCGCTTGGCTTCGTAAAGCGCGATATCAGCGTTTTCAATTAGCTCGGATGCACCTGTTTCTTTATTTAGTATTAGCTCAGTCACACCTAAACTTATAGTTACACACTTTAATGTTGCGAGTTTAGTGTCGGCATGCACAATATTTTCATTTTGAATAAGCTCTTGAAGGGCATTAGCTAATAAAATAGCTCCTTCTAACTCTATATTAGGCAAAATGATTGCAAATTCTTCACCGCCATATCTAGCAATTATGTCGCCTTGTCGAGAAACTAAGCTATCTGCAATTTCTGCGATTTGAATTAAACAATTGTCACCACTAACGTGACCGTATTTGTCGTTGTATTCCTTAAAGTAATCAACATCAAATATGATTAAACATAGCTGCAGATTGTTACGCTTTGCCCTGCCTATTTCAATTGTGAGCATTTCATCAAAATATCTTCTGTTGAAAAGCCCAGTAAGACTGTCTTTACGTGAAATCTCGTGTAGTTGCTTTTCTATTTGCTCACGTTTTTCTATTTCTTGTTTGTGTTCAAAATTCAAAAAAATAGATTTTTTGTAGGCTTTGTTACTCTTCCTCAATAAATGTAGCGCAATAACTGAGTATATGACAATGGTGAATCCAGCAACATAGCCTGCTGTGCCGCCGAACAAAAATAAGAAAACAATACTCGGAATTGTAACAGGCATAAAGAAGCTCAAAGTAGCATAAATATTCGCCGCATTCCCAATTGCGGCGGCAGCACTAAGGGCGACTACAAACATGCCAATAGATACCAAATACTCTGTCTTGTCTAAAGGTACAAAATATATAAACCCGCAAGCGTAAATTATGCCCAATATAAAAAATAGGCTCGTCCACCCATGCATCCAAAGGTTGGCATTTTGGTCATTTCCATATTTCTTATATGCGTAAAATGTACTTATTCGGACAATAGTGATAAGTACAACTGCGCTCACCCAAACCAGCAATTCGCTGAGCGGTGCAACATGTGAAAACCAAAATGCGATAAGCGCAATCGCAAATAAATGTGAAATAGCAGCACTAACGGTTTGCGCAAACGTTAAGTCGATAATGGCAAGTTTTGTTTTTTGTGCTACGTTCAATTGCATAGTAATAACGTTACCCTAGATTAAATTTTACAGGGCGATTCTCGCCTTTTGAGCATTTGACGTTCGTGTACTGATATCGGCAGATTTCAATTTAATTAAAGCTTATCTAATGTTTTTAACATGAAATTATATACCTGATTACAGATCTCGGAAACACCAAAAGCGCTTTATCTATTATGTTTTGAATGAATCTAGCTATACAACAACGTAGACTCATATTGGGCAACAAGCAAATTAATCGAAAAACGATTAGATTATCTGAACTAGAAGTGCGAATATAAATGTAGGCTAGAGTGAACTCAGTAAGTCCTTAACTTGTTTATAAATAAGGAAAGAAAGATGGATTTTAACGTTAATTGGCGCTTGGGTGCCCTAGTATTTGCAATATTTCTTACAGCAGGGTGCGGTGAACCAGAGCAAGCTTTGCAGGTTGAGGTGATTCGCCCGGCTAAACTTATTGAAGTCACTGCTGCCGATAACGTTAAAGAATATCGCTTTCCCGCGGTAGTTGAAGCCTTAAGTTCAAAAAACTTAGTGTTTCAGGTGTCGGGTCAAGTAATAAGTTTGAACGTGAGAGAAGGCGATCCTATTGAGCAAGGGCAAGTCATTGCAGAGCTTGATAAGCGGGTCTTCAATAATCAACTTGATGCGGCTCAAACCCAATACGATACCGTGAAAATTGAATTTGAGCGGGCTCAACGATTAATGGCTGCTGACGCTATAGCAAAAAGTATTTTTGATAAACGTGAAAATGCTTTAAACGTTGCTATTACCGGTTTAGATAATGCTAAAAAAGCACTCGAAGATACTTCCCTAGTCGCGCCATTTTCAGGCGTGATTGCAAACACTTTTGTAGAAGAACTCGACGCAGTTAACCCAGCAACACCCATTGTTACTATTCAAACTGATGGTCCGGCTGAGGCAAAAGTGAAAATCCCCGCAAGTCTAGTGGCGCAAATCAAAAAGATTGCACTAGTAGAAACCACCGTTATTCTCGACTCTGAAGGGGCTCACCCTTTGCCCGGAATCATGGTGGGCGCAATTGCGTTGGCAGACGAACGCTCACAAACCTTCGAGGTAAGCTTTAGTTTTACTCCTCTTGCCAATATGACGGTACTGCCAGGAATGACTGGGGTTGTGGTGTCTAAGGTAGCGTTTAATGATAAAGCGAGTCGCCTAGGGAAAATGTTCATTCCCATGGGGGCTGTGGTGTCTGATGCTAAAGGTCAGTTTGTTTGGTTGGTCAACACCAACACTTATAAAGTGTCTCGCCGAAACATCAAGGTAGGTGATATAGAAGGGCAAAATATTATGATCATCGCCGGTTTACAAGTGGGTGACACAATTATTGGCGCTGGCGGTGCCTATTTGCAAGAGGGCATGAAAATTCGCCCTCTAGAAAGCTAAGCATAATTGCAAAAATAGAATAGGAAAAAATATGAATATAGGCATTTTTGCAATTAAAAATCGCCTGATCACTATGATTGTGATCATTGCGTCTCTAGTTGCTGGTTGGAACGCCTACCAAACAATGCCGCGTTTCGAAGACCCAGAATTTACGATCCGCAAAGCTGTCGTCATTACTCCATATCCAGGTGCAACTCCACTGGAAGTAGCAAATGAAGTCTCTGAACCTCTTGAGTCTGCAATTCAACAGCTACAAGAAGTAAAAGAAATTTTATCTACATCTCAAGCGGGCTATTCACGCATAGAAGTTGAAATTAAATACGAATTTTCAAAGTCAAAAGAGTCATTAACCTCGATCTGGTCAAAGCTTCGTAACAAGGTTAACGATGCTCAAGGCAGTTTGCCGCCCGGTGCTAGGGCCTCTATTGTGAATGACGACTTTGGTGATGTTTATGGCGTGTACTATTTATTTACCGGTGACGGTTATAGCCATAAAGAATTATTCGATTACGTTGATAGTTTACGTACTGAGGTACTCTCGGTTGATGGCGTCGCAAAGGTGGTGCTTTCTGGTGTGCAAAAAGAAGCTATTTATATCGAAATTTCCAGAGCGCGAGCGGCAGTGTTGGGCCTATCGGTAAATCAAATTTATCAAGATTTAGCACAGCAAAATACTGTCGTTTCTGCAGGTGATCTACGGGTAGGTAATCGTCGTTTAGTGGTGCAACCCACAGGCAGCGCTGACTCAGTAGAAGAGCTAAAAAATATAGTTGTTTCTACCGACAGTCAAGGTACGCTTGTGTACCTACAAGATATCGCGACCATTACTCGCGACTATCAAACTCCCCTTAAAGAAGAACTTAGGTTTAACGGACAACCCGCAATTGGATTTGGTATATCAAATGTGACTGGCTCTAACGTGGTTGAAATGGGCAAGGCGATCGAGCAAAAGTTGATTGAAGTAGAAAATCAGCGCCCCGTGGGCATAGAACTCCACGAGTACTATCATCAGGGTAAAGTCACCCAAGCGGCCGTAGATGCCTTTGCCTTAAATGTGCTCGCTGCATTAGTTATTGTGCTAGTCACGTTGATATTTTTTATGGGTATTAAATCGTCGGTAATAATTGGTGCTGTTTTATTATTTACTATTGCCGCCACCCTAGCCACGATGGATTTTGTAGGCATTCCTATGCACCGTATTTCTCTTGGTGCATTAATTATAGCCTTAGGCATGCTAGTAGATAATGCCATAGTGGTTACAGAGGGTATCTTGGTAGGCACGCAAAAAGGTGAAGACAAACTAAAGGTAGTCAAAAAGGTCATCGACCGCTCTATTTGGCCGCTTCTGGGCGGTACCTTGGTGGGAATTCTGGCATTTGCGCCAGTTGGATTTTCGCCTGGTGACACGGCTGAATATACGGGACATTTGTTTTGGGTGGTAATGATATCGCTGCTTTACAGCTGGTTGTTTGCGATTACGATTGTACCTTTTTTAGGTGACTTGATGTTCAAGCAAGGTACACCTTCAAATGAAGAAGTAAAAGAAGCCAAATTTTTGGCCGTATACAAATCGATGATGCGCAAAATGTTAATTGTACGCTGGATCCCTATTTTAGGAGCCGCGGGCTTGTTCTTAATATCGCTGTGGGGATTTCAGTTCGTTAAATCAGGGTTTTTCCCGGCCTCTACTACTGAACAAATCGTAGTGGATTATTGGCTACCGCAAGGCACTGATATTTCGCAGACGAAGCAAGATATGCTTGAATTAGAAGGCTTTTTAAATGGCATTGACGGGATTGTAGAGGTGCAAACGCTCATCGGAAAAGGCGCAATGCGATATATGCTGGTTTATTCAGGTGAACCCAATAATTCGGCCTATGGGCAATTTCTGATCAAGACCGAAAGCTATGAAAGTATTGTTCCAATTATGCCAATCATTCAAAGCCATATAGACAACAACTACGCCGATGCACAGGCTAAAGTATGGCAGTTTCAACTTGGTCCTGGCGGCGGTTCAAAAATTGAAGCTGAGTTTACTGGTCCCGATCCTGTCTTGCTTAGGGAACTAGCCGAACAAGCCAAAGCAATAATGCGTGCCGATGGTAATGCAATAGCGATAAAAGATGATTGGCGTCAGCCCGTGAGTATTATCGAACCTGTTTATTCGTCTAACCGCGGCCGTCGTGTAGGTATATCTAAAGAAGATTTCTCTTCTGCCTTACTTACCAACTTTTCGGGCCGTTCGGTAGGAGTTTACCGAGAGGGCCACGATTTGATCCCGATCATTGCTCGCGCCCCTGAAAACGAACGTGCAGATGTCGGTTCTATTGGACAAGTGCAAATTATTAGTCCGGTAAATGGGAGTGCGGTGCCGGTAGAACAAGTAGTAGACGAAATTCGGGTTATTTGGCGCGATGCCTTAGTGCTTAAACAAAACAGAGTGCTGCGGATTAAAGCGCAGTCAGACCCTGCTGCTGGAGTTATTACTGGTGATTTGTTTAATCGAGTACGGCCTCAAATTGAGTCAATGGAGCTTCCTCCTGGTTACAAGTTAGATTGGGGCGGCGAGTATGGTAGCAGTAAAGAAGCAAACGAAAACCTTGCCAGCGTATTGCCCATGGGCTTTTTGTCTATGGTGCTAGTGGTTGTTCTGCTGTTTAACGCAGTGCGTCAACCATTAGTCATTTGGCTAACTGTTCCGCTTGCACTTATAGGTGTAGTGTTTGGATTAATTGTTACGGGTACGCCGTTTGAGTTTATGGCTATTTTGGGGCTGTTGTCGCTATCAGGGCTGTTGATTAAAAATGCCATCGTATTAGTTGATCAAATGGACATTGAAATTGGCGAAGGCAAAGCAAGGTTTGATGCCATCGTCGACTCAGCAGCTAGCAGGGTTAGGCCCGTTATGATGGGCGCAATTACTACAATACTAGGTGTTTTGCCCTTGTTCGGAGATGCCTTTTTCAAGTCTATGGCTGTAGTACTTGTGTTTGGTTTAACCTTTGCGACTATTTTAACCCTGCTTGTGGTGCCAGCATTATATGCTGTTATTTTTAAGGTCGATAATTCAGAAACTGAGGTGAAGTCATGAAACCCAAGACTAAAAAAACACATACAGCAAGTTATAGTAGACTAGCCTGTGCGGTAATTTTAGCGACCAGTTTGGCTGGCTGCACAACCAGCTCTTTAGTCAGAACTGAAGAGGCCAGAGAAGCTTCAAGATCGAGTTTGCCTGAACTACCGCAAGCCTATGCTACGGTTCAGCAAAACTTGGGTGATGTAAGCGTTAGTTGGCTTGAAAAAATAAACGATCCGGTGCTTACAAAATTAGTCATTGAAGCGCAACAAAATAATAGAAATTTGCAAGTGCTATCAGCCAACATTGAATCGGCAAAAGCGCTGTCTGATCAAGCCGCATCTTCTCTTACGCCTTCGGTTGGCGCAGGTGTTACTGCGGGAATGGGTGGCGCGGTTAGCGACAGTGCAGTAGGTAACCTTAATGTAGGCTTAGAAGCGAGCTGGGAGCTTGATTTATGGGGCCGTATTCGCTCTGGCAAGCTAGCCTCTGAAGAGAGCTTGGCCGCAATAGAGACCGATTATACTTTTGCGCAATATTCGCTGGCAGCAAACGTTGCCAGAGCCTATTTTTTAGCAGTAGAAGCTAATAGGCTAGAGCTTATCGCACAATCGACCATCGACACGCTCAATGAAACTCACCGCATTGTGTCGGTGCAGGTAGAAAATGGTATTGGCGACCAAGGTGATTTGTCGCTAGTGAAAACAGATAGAGCCAATGCACAAGAACGATTAGTCGCAAGCAAGGCTGCGCAACGCTCAGCCTCTCGCTCAATAGAGCTGCTTTTAGGCCGCTATCCTAGCGCTGAATTAACGGTAGCTAACTTACTGCCAGCGGTACCCGCATCACCTCCAATAGGATTACCTTCTGAACTATTAGAAAGACGTCCCGATTTAGTGGCCGCCGAAAGACGCATTGCTGCCGCGTTTAATCAGATCGATGCAGCAAAAGCTGCAAAACTGCCATCACTCTCGCTGAGCGGCACCCTTGGTGGCGCATCTAATTCCTTATCTAATATTCTCAATCCAGCAAATCTTGCTTGGCAGGCAGCATCTAATTTAATGGCACCGCTGATTGATGGCGGCCGTTTAGACGCCCAAGTTGATTTACGTACTGCCGAGCAAAAAGCAGCAGTAGCAAATTACGCCCAGTCAGCATTAGTTGCGTTTAACGATGTTGAAACCTCATTAGACGAAAGCGTAATAGTAGAGCAGCGCAAAGAAGCACTCAATGTTGCATTAGAAGAATCAAAACGGGCGCTACGCATTGCAGACTTGCAGTATAAGGAAGGTGAAATTGGCTTATTAGACGTGCTGCTCATTCAACAACGTGTATTTTCAGCTCAGCGCAACTACGCCTCGATAAATCGAGCAGGGTTGATTCAGTACATCGATTTGAATTTGTCTTTAGGCGGCGGTTGGGAGTCATCACTCTAGTAGCTATAACAAATAGTTGCAGAGTATTTTTGCAGACTCATAAGGAGAAAACATGAGAAGACTCGGTATGCCAATCTACTCGCAGAAGGAGTGGTTGAGTCAACTACAATTGTCTGAATATGTTGATGGTCCTGTTGACATTTATAATGAAAACGGCAGAGTCCTTGAACTCGAAAAGCGCGTTGCTAAGCTTTTAAATAAACCGGCAAGTTTGTTTTTTCCAAAAGGGACTGTTGCGCAGCTTTGTGCATTAAAAGTTTCTGCCGAGCAGCGCGGTAATAACAATGTGGTGGTGCATCCAATGTCGCACATGGTATTGGATGAAAATGATGCCTATCAAAACCTCTTAGGTTTAACTGGTATTCTTAAGGGTGACTGCGATAGCCCCTTTGGTATTGACGATATTAAGGGAATTGAAGAAAAATTCGCTACAGTTTCTATTGAGTTACCTGTTCGTCGCGCTGGTTTTAAATTAGCCCCGTGGGAGCAATTGGATGCCATGAGCCGGTGGTGCAAAGCTCAGCAGGTTCATTTGCATATGGATGGCGCGCGCTTATGGGAATCTACAACGTATTATCAAAAGTCGGCAGCTAATATTAGTGCCTTGTTCGATTCGGTGTATGTGTCTCTGTACAAGGGACTTGGTTCAATAGGAGGCTCTATTTTGGCGGGTGAAGCCGACTTTATTGAATCGTGTAAAGTCTGGCGAAGTCGACTAGGCGGAAATGCTTTCACCTCATTTCCTATGGTTATTGGCGCCTTAGATGGTTTGGATAACAGGCTTAAACACATTCCTGAGCTTGTTGAGCGAGCCAAAAAAATTGCCATGTTGCTTAAACAACTTCCACAACTAGAGCTTGCAACGCCACACACAAACGGCTTCTTTGTGTTCCTTGACGGCGATATTGACGAACTCACTGCTAAAGCCAAGCAACTCGAACAAAAAATGAATCTTATGCTTTTTAGTCAGTTTTCCACGTTTCCCCATACTCAAAAGCTTATGATTGAAATGCAAGTGGGTGCGGCTCACCAAGCAATAAGTGATGGCGAGATAGTCGATTATTTTACGGCGTTGCTGGCCTAAAGTATTGGAAACTATTTCCTACGCTAGCGCACGCTCATGCCAACTAATCATGGACAACATTCAAAGGAATGCTTTATTGAAATATGTCTTCTGGTGCTGATATATAACCTTGATAACCTTCAGCTCTCAAAGAAGTAAAGTTTCGAAGTTGTTCCTGACTTTCAATACCCGTAATGATTACTTCAATGTTTAAACCTTTGGCAACATTGATTAAGGCCCTACACATTTCGTTGCTTTGATTTAGTTTTTCATAGAATGCGTATGATTGGTCGAGTTTAATATAGTGTGGTTGTAATTTGGTTAAATAGTCGAGCGAACTCATATGTCGGCCACATTGGTCAATCCCTACTTTAGCGCCTGCCGAACGAACTATTTCAGCTAGCTTATGACAATCCTCTTAAGCGTTTATTAATGCAGATTCCGGCATTTCAAACAGCATCTGATGAGCATGCTTTGATTTTGCTAGGAACTTGGCCAGCCATTGAGAAAATTCAGGATTTTGCGTGAGTGCCATGATATTTTGTTGTTCGATGGTTTCGAGTAAACATTTATCCAATTGATCGCCTAAAGACAATAATTCAATAAACGGCATAAACTCAGCTGCACTAACCACCTCATCATCAATACTTAAACGACAATAAAGTTCACGCTGAATAATTTCATTGGACCGCATATTGCTTATAGCTTGCCATTGGAAATTAAACTGGCTGTTGTTTATAGCGTCTTCCAATTTAGTGCGCCATTGCTCCCTGCTGTATTTTTGGGTTTGTTATGCGTCTATCCAGTGACTAACTTTCCCTTGGAGATTATATATGTAAATCAAAAAACTACAGTCCACTAGCCTACTATTTACAGCGAAATGCAATGCAAGTTAACAATTACAATTAATTATCAACTTGCTGTAGGCAAATTTCGGTCCCACTTTAAAAACATATTTTTTTCAATAGTTTAAATGTAATAAGCGTTAGCAAACTGATAGTTGTAAAAAATCCCGACACATTATTCAGTGGTGTTTTGTCCTTCCCGTCACAAAATCGAAAATACTCTTTGGTATCAATACCTAAAGCGCTTTCATTGCCTTACTTGCGCATATTTACCACGTAACGACCTACCACTTTGCACGCAAAAAAACGGTCTAAGTATTCTGGTGTTTGTGCCAAGGTTATTTCTTCACAATATTGGTCTAGCTGAGGGAGTTTCATATCGGTAGCCACGCGTTCCCATATGTGCTGTTTATCTGCCAATGGAATATATACGGAATCGATCCCTAGTAAAGACACGCCTCGGGTAATGAAGGGTATAACCGTCATAGCAAATTCTGGCGAAGATGCTAAACCACAAGACGCTGCGGCGCCGCCAGATTTTAGTTGTTTGAGCACATTGGCCAAATACTCTCCGCCCAAAGTATCAATCGCATTTGCCCATAATTCACGGCCAGCAGGTTTATCATTAACCGTATTAATGGTGTCGCGATGTAAAACTTCTGTTGCCCCTAAAGTCTTTAAATACTCACTTTTTTCAGGCTTACCCGAGAACGCAGCTACCTCGTAGCCTAATTGCGCAAGTAGTGCCACACTCATGCTGCCAACACCGCCGGTTGCACCTGTCACGGCGACCTTACCGTCGCTAGGTTTAGCGCCCATTTTTTCTAACTTTTGAATGCATAAGGCCGCGGTTAATCCTCCGGTCCCATAAGTCATCGCTTCTTTTAAAGTCAATGTAGCAGGGCAAAGTACTGCCCAATTAGCCGGAATAGATATCTTTTGTCCAAGGCCACCAGAAGTATTCATGCCTAAATCATAACCAAAAACCAACACTTCTTGGCCTACTTTAAATGTCTCTGAGGTATCGCTAATAACGACTCCCGCAGCGTCTATGCCAGGCGTGTGAGGATAGTGCTGCGTGATTCGCTTATTTCCGCTGGCAGACATTGCGTCTTTGAAGTTTAATGACGAGTAATGCACTTCAATTAAGAGCTCGTTGTTAGGTAGTTCGCTAATATCTCGTTGGCGTATATTTTTGCTATATGTGCCGTCTGTATTTTCTTCAACAACTAGCGCATTAAAATGGGTGCTTGTAGACATAATTACCTTCTTGGTTTGACGTTTAGGGGACGCAATACTCAATAGCCAAAGGTTAGCAGTGAGTCACACAGGGTCTTTGGATTGTGCCCGCTTTACTAAAATTTATATATTACAACTTGGCTTAGTAAAACTGTACAGCATGCGACATGTGTTTGGCTATAAGATAAGCTAAAAAAATTGTTATGTTATTTATGCCGCAATCTGATAACTTTATGCTTCTTAAATGCAATTCAACGTCCAGCACTATTTAATAAGGAAGGTCCAATGGCTTATGATTTCGGCTCCCAAACACTTGGTATTAAAAATCCATTTAAAACTGAAGGGCGATTAAAAACAGTCACAGGCGCTTTGTTGATTATAGCGGGTGTATTGCCATTGCTTAGTGTTGCCGAACTACTTGAAAATGAGCCAGTATTTGCCTATACCAATGCAGTGCTAGGCTTCGTGCTGTTGGCTGCTGGTTCGCGCCATTTAGGGGTAGGGTTGTTTCAATTATTTCGCTATTTTGTAGGGCGCTCGGTACCTACTTCACTTGCCTACAACAAAAGTCGTTCTGAGCGAGAAACCGCGCTGGCTGAAAAAAAGGCTGTTTTATATAGCGACGAAAAACTGCATTCCATGTTGATGGGGCGAAAAAACACCACTTTCGTTGAGCCTGAAGGTTGGGTTGCCAGGTTGATTCATAGTGTTTTCCCTAATCTTATTTTTCTGCCTTATCCTCTTCGCCATGTAGCACAAGAACTTGGCGTTATGTTTCTAAACTTCGGCACCGCTCTAATTTCATTTTTAATTGTGTATTTTGTGGTGTCTACAGGGCTAGCGGGTGTTATTGCTAAAGAAACTGCTATTCCTATTCTTTCTATTTTACTATTGTTGTATTTGGTGTTTTCTTGGAGGCGCTCTGCAAACTCTATAAGTTCTCACTCAAGTCTGGCGGCATCTTCAAAGAGTCTTTCTTTTGGTGTATTAATTGGCTTGAGTATTATTGTGCCGGTCTTTAGCGGCTTTGCTTTAGATAAAATAAGCGGTTGGACTGCCGCAGATATTGCTGCTTTTACTGGCGAAGTAAACCTGTTCTCGGCATGGGGAAATTTAGGCCTGTTGTTTGGCGCAATTGTATTGGTTGCCGTGGCAGTTGCCCCCGCGCTGATTGCACGAAGCAAAAATGTTACGCCCTCTACGGATGTATCTGAGTTTAGAGAAAATCTTCAAGAAAGTGTGCACCCCAACGAAATATTCATCAATATTGAAAATATAGTGTTAGCAAATCGCCGCTATAAAGAAATTCCAAATAGGATTTATCGAGAATTCGATCCCCAACTGATTGAACAAGCCGAAGGCAAAGGCAATTTCAACGGCGAATTGTTGGTCGAAACTCAACCAGAACTGGCAAAGCAAGAAATGATTGGCGTAAAAATCACTTTAAAAATATTGATAACCATTATGGCTCAACTATTTGTGTTAGTTAGCTATGCTTTTTTCGCAATATTAGTTTATGACTTTGCTAATTTAGTCAGCCATTTTATGACTGCGGGTTTTGGTTTAGGCACACGAAGTGAAGCTGCGGCTTTTTTTGCATTATTTAATCCCTTATTGTTTTCGTTTATTGCTTGGCTCACCTTTCAAGCCGCGGGCAGGTTATTGAATAACTCATCGAGTTTGTTTTGGGGCGAACTGCAGTTTTCATCATTATTGATGTACATGAAAACGGATGGCACGTACACCGAGTCGAAGATTTCTACCGGTATGTCTATTCACGATTCAACGCGCTCAGAAAATGTGGTGGTAAGGTCAAGTATTACGCCATGGGTCATCACATCAAGGCTCCTAACCAGTATTTTTGCTACCAGTGGCAGTTCAAACTTAGAATCGCCACGTTTTATAATGGGCATGCTAAAAAACGATGAAGAACTAGCCAATATCATAAATGAGATAAAAACCTTTCTTAAAGGCAGAGAGGCAATTGCCTCTATTACAAACGAAGCCGACCTTAATAATGCCAGTACCATTCATCAAATTAATCAACAGTCCCGAGCATTGCCAGAGTCAGACCAAAGCACGGCTAGGCTGACTACGAAAGATGAACAAGCTGCAGGTTTTTTGAGAAATAACGAAGAGGATAAGAAAGACTAGATGATAAAATAGTGGAGTAAGATGTGTCTGCTTTTATTACCGCACCAACAGTGGGCTATGGGGATTAGCATCCACTTAAAATATTGAGTCGTTGTGTGGCTATATTGATTGCTTTTATAGGGTTGGCTTTTACGGGGATAACCAGTGCTTTGGCGGTTAATTCTGCCACTATTGCGTTTACACAAACGCAATATGTTGAAGGTTTCAAAGAGGGGGTTCATAATGTAATAACTCCACCAGAAGCTAAATGATGGATGGCTGCCTAGGTTCGTGTTATTGACCGTGCCAAAGATCGCGAAAATGATATGTACAAGCGGGGAAATCGTGTAGCCAAAACAGCACAAGCTAAAAGAGTGGCGAAACGTAGGTCGGAAAAGTTTAACTATTTATTATCATTAGCCATAAGTGGGCAGCGATAGAATTGTGTAATTCGAGACGCTCTCGCACGTCTATGCTAACGTAGACTATATAAATTTTGATAGTGATTAGGGAGGATATTTTCATGCGCCGGAGCTTTACTTTGTTATGCAATCTTGTGGTTATTTTGTCCATAGTATTTCGTTGCGCATCTGCGGCACAAACCAACGCTGAAATGGATGTTTGTCTTTTGAAGGCGCTTAAAAGCGAACAAAAAGACACTACTATTGAGCAGCTACGCGATCTTTGCGCAACGGAGCAAGAGCCTGAAATAAAGCAAGGGCTAATCACAAAGCGCATATTGGCCGAGCGTCAGAGCGAATTTGACGCTTACGTGATCACTCCTCACAAAATGAACTACATTTTGCCGATTAGTGTGACTGACGGTGTCAATTTCGATGCGTATTCGGATTTTGGGCAGTGGGCTGAGAACTTGGAAGACGCAGAATCTAAGTTCCAGATTAGTTTTAAAGTTCCCCTCAATCATAAAAGTATGCTGATAGAGGGAGACGGTCTCTATGCAGGTTTTACACTGCAATCATGGTGGCAAGTGTATTCTCAAAATATATCTAAACCGTTTCGGGAAACTAATTATCAGCCAGAAGTTTTTTATATCGCCCCATTAAAATGGAGTCCCTTGGGAAGCAATACAGGTATAGGTTTTGGCTTTGAACACCAATCAAATGGACGCTCGCAGTTATTATCCAGAAGCTGGAACCGATTGTATTTCACAATGTTCATGGAAAAAGGAAATTTTGCCATGGCCCTGCGTCCTTGGTGGCGACTTCCAGAAGACGATAAAATACCTCAGTTTGCAGAAGATGGAACGCAATTACCTTTTTTGGATGATGGCGACGATAATCCCGACATAGGCGATTACATGGGACACTTTGAATTATCCATGGCCTATGCTTGGGATGATTATGAATTATCGTTTAGAGGCCGACAAAATTTTGCAAAACATCGAGGTGGTGCTGAACTAGGCTTTACGTTTCCGCTATTGGGCAAGCTACGCGGATACTTCCAATATACCGCCGGCTACGGTGAAAGTTTGATTGATTACAATTATTCACAACAGCGCATTGGAATCGGCTTTGCTCTCACTAACGCCTTATAAAGAGAGAATAAAGGCGTTAGTAGCATTTCTTTTTTTGCTTTATGCTCTTTTTCTACTCCCGTTCTACAAAAAGTTATCATTTCTATAAATCTTGTAACCTGACGTCATCATTGGAGTATCTGAAACGGCAGTTCATTGAACGTGGTGTTTCGAGGCTTTTATTGCAATTCTAGTCGGTGACGATTTACGTCAAGACATTTATGATTGCACTTAGATATATCTCATTGCACAACAGTCTAGATATATTTCGCAAACACTTGTATGTTATTCAATTATTATTTTTCCACAATTATCTGAATTAGAGACCTCTATGCAACCCACTGTAAAACCGGCTAATCCAAATTTCTCATCAGGACCCTGTTCTAAAAGGCCTGGTTATGACGTGAGTAAACTCGACCTTTCTGTTCTGGGACGTTCACATCGCGCCAAAGTAGGCAAAGATGCGCTTAAGCGTGCGTGCTTAGATACCGCAAAGGTGCTTGGTTTACCTGAAGGTTACCGAGTTGCGGTGGTGCCTGCTTCAGACACTGGTGCAATAGAAATGGCAATGTGGTCAATGCTAGGCCAGCGTCCTGTGGATGTACTCTATTGGGAGTCTTTTGGACAAGGTTGGGCTACCGATATTAACAGACAACTCAAGCTTGATAATGTGCGAATGCTATCGGCAGACTATGGCGAACTTCCTGATTTAACCAAGGTGAATGCTAGCCACGATGTGGTATTTACATGGAATGGCACTACTTCGGGCGTAAGAGTGCCTAATGGCGATTGGATTGACGACAACAGAACGGGGCTTACTTTTTGTGATGCTACCTCGGCTATTTTTGCTCAGCCAATGCCTTGGGAAAAGCTCGATGTAATTACGTATAGCTGGCAAAAAGTGTTAGGTGGAGAGGGCGGTCACGGTATGTTAATTCTTAGCCCTAGAGCCGTTGAGCGATTGGAAAGTTATACGCCACCATGGCCTCTACCTAAAATATTCCGAATGACAAAAGGCGGGAAACTTATTGAAAGTTTGTTTACTGGAGCAACCATTAATACGCCATCAATGCTGTGCGTAGTGGACTACCTAGATGCCCTCGATTGGGTGCAAAGCGTTGGTGGCATACAAGGTACGATTGCCATTTGCGATGCCAATTTAGCGGTTATAAGCAACTTTGTAGATACCCACCCGTGGATTAGTTTTTTGGCCAAAGATGCTGCATTGCGTTCAAACACGAGTGTTTGCTTAAGCCTCGATTTATCTGCTGAAGAAGTAAAAGCACTCACTACTTTATTAGAGCAACAAGAAGTGGCGTTTGATATTGGTGCTTACCGAGATGCCCCAGCCGGCCTGCGTATTTGGTGTGGTTCTACTATTGAAAAAGTAAATTTAGAAACCCTGTGTGTTTGGCTTGAATGGGCCTACTTTGAGGTGAAAAGCCGAACTTCCTAGACCGCTAGCCACTGACAATAGCTAACACAGCTCATGCTAAAAGTAGAATAAAAACAAGGTTTACCATGTATAAAATAAAAACGTTTAACCAAATATCAGTCAAAGGGCTAGAACGCTTCGCCAGGGACAAATACGAAGTAGGATCGGCCATTAGTGACGCCGATGCGGTGCTGTTGCGAAGCCATAAACTGCACAATGAAACTTTGTCCGAGGCGGTATTGGCTGTTGCCAGGGCCGGTGCGGGGGTGAATAACGTGCCGGTGGACGCTTACAGTGAAAAAGGCATTGTGGTTTTTAATACTCCAGGCGCTAATGCGAATGCCGTAAAAGAGCTTGTTCTAGCAGGTTTATTGTTAGGCTCACGCGGAATAAAGTCGGGTATTGACCATGTTAAGACACTACATGATGTGACCGACGCCGCCGAGTTGCACAAAACTCTTGAAGCTCAAAAAAAGCTTTTTGCGGGCAATGAGTTAATGGGTAAAACATTAGGCATTGTAGGTTTAGGGGCCATTGGTTCATTAGTGGCCGACATGGCTTTGGCCCTAGGCATGAAGGTTATTGGTTATGATCCTGCTCTATCAATTGAAGCAGCATGGCGTCTATCTAGCAGTGTCCAGCGCGCTGAAAACCTGTATGCATTGTTAGCACGCAGCGACTATGTAAGTTTGCACGTGCCAGCCATTGCTGCCACGCGTCACTTAATTAACGAAGAGGCTTTAGCACAGGCTAAACCTGGTATATCTTTGGTCAACTTTGCTAGAGAAAGCATAGTCGATCCCAAAGCGATAGTCGCCGCTTTAGATAACGGTAAATTAAAAAGTTATGTCTGTGACTTCCCCGAACCTATTTTTTATGGGCGAGACGATGTAATTGCTATGCCGCACATAGGCGCATCAACCGCAGAAGCTGAAGAAAACTGCGCGGTAATGGCGGCCAATCAAATTATCGACTACTTAGAGAACGGTAACATAACGAACTCTGTTAACTTTCCTGCTGTTACAATGGCTCGATGTGAAGGCCAGCGGATAATATTCTCGAATGAAAATGTACCAAAAGTACTGGGCAGTGTGCTGTCGGTGCTGGCAGATAACAACGTGAATGTTATTGATATGATGAATCGTAGCCGTGGCGATTTGGCCTATAATATTCTTGATGTAGAACAAATGGCAAATGGCAGCATTGTGGATGAAATCGCAAAAATAGAGCATGTTAAATCGGTGCGATTAATCGACTAGTTATTACAAGTTAATAAACCAATCAAGGCGCTTGATTAGTTAGTGACGGAGGCTCTTCACTCGACACATGGGTGTTTTTAGTGGGCGATAGAAATGGCGACACCCATCCCAATATGGGAAGAGTATTGCAAAGCATCAAAGTGCAAACGCACTCAACACCGACATTGGTGTAATGACCAATATGTCGCAAAACGATAAAGATGCTTTGTTAGCGTTCTTGAATAGTGTGTAAAAAGCCACGGGTCAATGACTGAACCTGTGGCTTTCTTTTTATAACGAACTAGTCGTTAAGTTAGGTCCCCATTGTTCCGTTCACAATAGGTGCAAACGCCGTTAACGAATCCATAAGCGTAGAGTTACCTAATCCATGATTTGGAATAACAGTAGGCAACAAGCCTTGTTCACCATGCAGCGCTAAATAGTTAAGCACAATGGTTTCTACTAATAAATTCACATTGTTTGCAGCAGGAGTCGCGGCGGTTTCAACTGCCCCATCGCGACGCATATAGCCAATTTGTTGATGCATCGCTTGTTGATCGCCATCGCCGCCTAACAGCTGAGGGGTGCCGTTAGGATTATATACCAAGAAGAAAGATCCAGCGGTAGATGAGTTATCACCTGTCCACACGCCTTTACCACGACCGTCAACGCTGTCGTCTATCATGCCGTTACTAAATACCGAACCATCGCTGCACACGTACATCATTACCGGTACACCTACCCTAGCGGCGTACTCTAGTACAGCGCCCATGCATTGACCAGCGCGAAAATCACGTACTTCGCCGGTGGATCTGTTGCCAGTGTGGTAATCGTAACCACCCATGGTAATTGTGCCCGCACCCGCGAAACCATTTACCACTAGTTTCATTACCGAAGCGGTCTTTTGGAATTCACGGTTACCACTAAATTCTTCTTGAGTGAATATACCTGCTTCGCCCACTATTTCAGGGTCCAGCGCTGGGTCCAATGTAGTTGGGTCACCGAAGCGGTCAGCAATATCTGCGCTTTTCACGTACCCACAGCGAACTAAGTCTTTTACGACTTCATCGCGGGTAATGCCGGTGTCGACTTTACCTAGTTTCATATCACTTATACGCTGAATGGATTCCATCACCGCTACGGAGTCTTCTTGGCTTAATAAACCAATCAAATCGCCGGTATCAACTAAACCTGTTACATCTGAAGGCCGGTCTACTTTAGTCGGCCGCTTGGCTGGGTCAATCAAACGCTGCGGTGCCATACTGTTGCCGCCCGAGTCTGAATTTGAAGAGCCAATTAGGGTTAATAGTGAACCGTCAGCACCTGCTTTGTTAATTCCGTACATTGGGTTGTGTGGGTTGTTACCTGTGTCGTTTTCAGACCGTGCTGGTATAACGGCACCATTCACATTGGCCCGGTTTGTCACGTTTAGTCTTGCTTGAATGCCTCGTAAGAATCCACTGTCGGAGTGAAAGGCAAGGCCCAGTTCGTTGTTAATAAAATCTGAAAGTTCTGCATCTGGATTCGCGATTGAAGGTGTCATGTCGCCGGGTAAACCCTGCCTGCTATAACCTTGAGTACTTAAAAAGTCTAATTGACCGCCTCTGCCGCCTATCAATACATTAGAGCCAGCTATATTCGCACCACCAGCAAGATCAAATACAATAAAAGGTATTTTACCCGCGCCCTGACTAGCAATGCCACAACCTGCCTTAAGTGCTTCAATATCAGGCGACAAGCCTGCCATCGCTTTTCCAGGGTTGGCGAACATGCTCAGCATTGAGCCACCAACAACCACACCCGCGCCGGTCATAAAGCCCTGTGCTATAAAGTCGCGTCTGGTAATGGGCTTTGAGTGATTATTATGAAACAAAGGCGCATCGGGATGGTGACCGTTTTTTAGGTTACTTTTCTCAGCACTATTTGCGGTGCCAGCTGAAGCCGACTTCTTGCCAAAACTATATGATATTTTTTTCATTATTTGCTCCTACTACGCTATTGTACAATAACTACTGCACTGCCTAATACGGCGGCGCAGCTAGCTTTTGCAAGTGTACGAGTGGTATCGCTGGCGCAACTGTTGTTGTTGCTACAAGTGGTTAATCTGTCAATTAGATTGCTTAGTTCATTACTAACTTCAGCAGGTGTAGGCTGACTTGGGTCACCTACACTCAGCATGCGTTGACTAAGCGGGTTTATCATATTGTTCTTAAAGTCGGTATCTATACCGTTATTAATATTGCGCGTGAAATCCACACTTGGGAAAAACTCAGCCCGCATGGCGTTGTCTTCCACTAAAGTATCGCAGTAACGAATTGCCAACTGAGTTACCGCCATTTGGTTTGACGTTAAAAAGCTGTCTATTGACGTTACGCTAGGCAGCTGCTGGCGCAAGTTAGTGAAAGTACTCAACACTTCAGAGCGATTACTAGCTACGCCTGTCAATGCAGCCATACTTGCGTTTATTTCAGCAAAATCACGCACACCTACCAGCGATTGCGCAGGTAAATCAATTGGCGGCGCAACAGTCGGGCTTGCGGTAACCGTGCGGGTTGAAAGCACACCCGCTATATTATCGAAGGTCAGGAAGAACTCGTCTAATTCCGGCCCTTTTTGTACTGGAATAATGGTTCCTTGTCGCGACACTTTATAGCCTAATCCCTGGGCGGCTTGGCTACCGTCTACGGTGGCGCTAATAGTGGCAAACACCTGACCAGTTTTTTCTTCGCGACCGTTTACACCAATACGCAAACCTTGTAAATCGATGCCGTCTAAATTAGCCGTTGGGTCGAGGCTAACGACAAAGGGTTCGGTGAACAAATAGCTGTAGCTGTCAAATTGACTTACTTCAAAGCCTACATAGGATTCTGCTACATTGATAATTTCACTGACCCCAAATAATACGTAAAATTTCTGCCCAATGCCGGCATCGAAGTTACTTAGGATTTGCTCTGCGGTTAACACTCTGTTGTGCACCGCTACCATGCGAATGGTGCCGGCAAAGTTTGAGCGACCACTTACTTCGCTGCCCAGAACAAAGGCAAAGCTGTCGTCCCATTCGTTTAGCAACGAGCCTTCAACAGAGTCTTCATATTCGGTATATTCACCATTTACAAATATTCTGCGACCGCCATTACCATCGTAGTTCACGACAACATGTTGCAAAGCAGCTTGTAAGACTTCATCAGCGTTTGCTGTGCTTAGTGAAGGTTCGCCGTTGGCGTCGGTATTATCATGTCTAACTAAAAAGTCGTAGTTATAAAGACTTTGGCCAAGCATAAAGTTACGTGTGTCGTCGCCGCCTGAATAGGAAATAATTCTGGCTGGCCCTTCTTGTGTAACGTTCGCAGGGGCTACCCAAGCTTCTAGGGAAAATTCGCCCGTGCTAACGATATTAGTATGCAGCTTTCTACTATTGGCGGTTGCGCCTTGCGCTTTACCGCCGGTTAAGCGAATGCCCCAGCCGCCTACCCAGTTGTATTCACCAGAAAGGGTTAAATCGAGGGCTGGTGACACACCACTGGTATCGAATGCTTGATTACCAAAGCCTGTTTTAAACTCCCACTTTGCAATTAGGTTCGACTCGAATCGTCCGCCACCACTGGCTAAGGTGCCGTCAAATAGGGTTGCTGCGTTTGAAGCAACAAGGTCGGCGCTTAGTTCAGTTACTTCTATTGCGTCGGCCATATCTTGAATCGCATTTTGCAATACCATGCCGTCGTTAGCGCAATTATCGGTCCAGCAATTGTGGAATTCATCACGTATACGAGCAACAATACGGCTATCGCCTGGCGCGTCTAAGTTTAATTTAGAAATAGAGGCCAAATAAGCTTCGCTAACATCTGCCGAGCCTACATAAGGCGAAATAGGTACCGCGGCAGACGACTGATGACATTCGCTACAGTATAATTCTAGTAATGGATGAACGTTGTCTGCGAACAAATCTGGCGAAGCAGGAAAGTTTTTATTTGCGCCAACGACCCTTAATGAGGGAGCTTCAAGCACTATTTCAGTGGCAACTTGAGCTGTGTTTAACCACGCGCTAAACCACGTTTCCATAATATCAGCACAGGCGGTTGGACTAGACAACCAGCAATTGTGCCCGCCAGCTACTTTGGTAATTAGTAACGAGTCTTTAGGGCTGCTTTTGTCAATTAGCGTGTTGGTGATTCTGTAAGCTTCATTAATGTCGTCAGAGCGAGCGAAATCTGGTGATTGCGCGCCTTCTGTATGACATGCCGCGCATTTGTCAGCGGTAGCAAGGTTGTCCCACACATTCAGCTTAAAGTTTTGTACATCGTCAGTTGCCGGTGGTGGCCCTGCATAATTAATTGGTGATAGTCCTGCCGCAGGTGGCGGTGGAGCGGGTGTTTCTTGCACTTGTGTTTCGCTGCCGCCACAGGCGACTAACAAACTAATACAAAGGGCGGCGGTTGTTATTTTTAGATAATCTTGGCTACGCATGATTATTCCCCTTTGCAATAGGCGGCGCTAGCAGCAAACACGTCTTTTATACGATAGTTGCTGTTAACAAAAGTGGCGGTCATATCGGTAACTGCACTGCGGTCGTTGGCATCTTGAGGTTTGCGTAAACACACATTCTCGAAGACTTTCGTAACTTGGCAACTAGCAAATACTTGGCTGTTAGCCAATTCTTCGCCCATCGACTTTGCGCCATTGCCCGAGCCGCTAAGCTCGTTTGACCAGCCAAGGCTCTGGTTTTTTCCTTCGCGCCAGTAGTTATCCCAGCGATCAGTTTCAATTACGAATCCGAAGGGAAAATTACCTGAGTTTATTTGATGCTTTTCGGTTACGCGCGAACCTGTTAACGGGTCGGTAGCGCCTTCACCGTTATAAATAAGGCGACCATTTATACCTTCAGGATCGCCTTCTACATTGTACTCATAGTTGTAGTAAGCATAGGCTTGAGATAGCGGATCCATGCCCGAGTGACAACCCGAACACGAGTTAGAAAAGATACGGCTATCACCACCAGGACTGCGGCTTAAATCTTGTCTTATGCGATCTGGCGGTAGGCTAGTGTCTTTCAAAGGTTCGAGGTCATTACACATGTGATTAATTAGCGTAAATCTGAACATGCCGCGGTTAGTACCGTCTTTGAAAAATGATTTCGCCGCCCCCCGGGTAGTCATAATACCTGCGGTAGCCTGCGTTGGCATGCCGGTTACGGCTGATTGCGTGGTAGCTTGCAATACCGTCGACAAATCGGCGCCCATGGCTTCGAGTTGTTCATAGTGATTGTTGTTAGATACTGAATATGAGGCTACGTTTGCACTACTGTTGGCAACATACAAAATGTCGCCCGACAGAATTTGCCTAAAATCAACGTCGTCCCGAACCATGCCAATGACGGTTGCGGTGTAATCGTTTAGGGGAGCAAACACATCCGAGTCTTCATTTGTCCACGGCGTTACCCAGTTTTTAAGGGTTACGTTGTAAAATGAGGGGGCTTGTAAAGCTAATTGTGCCGCACTTATGTCGTCGCCAGCTTCAATTAAATCGGCCATTTGTTGCAGTGTTTCTGCGCTTGGTGGAATGCCCGCTAAGCGGTCATGTATACGTTTTGCTTGGCTCATGTTGTCGGCAAATACCGAACATGATAATAATAAACTCAATGCTATTGCTGCAAGTTTTATGACCTTTGTTGCACTAGCGCTTTTCTTCTTTGGATATTTGTTGGTGTGTCGCAAACTTTTCATGTGCTTCTCCCGTTCGCCCACATTTATACCGAAATAAGCAGGTCTGTTAGTTATGTTGTATTTTATAAACGTGTGAAACTTCATAACCGTGCTGCTCACTTTTCTATGCTGCAACGGTGTTTCCCATTGATCATGCAGTCGAATTAGTAATATCTACATAGTTTCGATTTTGTGTATTAATGAATACATCAAGCAAATAGCGCCTAACAAATAGCGCTACTAATCAGATTGCTATGTAATGTATGCCAATGCTCATCTGATTGGAGTAACAACAATCATGCCGAAAATTATAACCAATTGAATTTATTGGAATATTCTTCTGAAACCTACTTTTGGGTATTATCCAAAATAGAAAATTGTGTATCCGTTTTGGCACACCAGACACTTCTGTTTTAATAATTAAGAACATAAAGAATATAGGAAAAGATTAAATAAATCAGCGAGTTACATTCGTAATCGTGCAAAGAGAAAGCTTTGTTCAACTTACAACAGTAGAAATCCGTTCAAAAAATTAATAGACCCGTTTGATATCAAAAACAACTGCCCTAGACCATTTTGGAATTAAAAGCGCCTATTAAATTTTCTCCGGTATGTAATTTCATGCCTATAGATGAATACAAGAATTGCCCTAAAGTCGCCTAGGCGTATGCTTATTGTGTATAGATTTGTATTACTAAGACTTGGGCATAAATATTCTCGTCGGTGTTTAGAGACACTATCGCGCTGTTGGCCTCATCAGTAAGCTATGTGGAAATGGTGCGGTACTTGCTAAGTATTTTTATCTTTGATGCGAAGCACTACTTACTTCGCTAAACGTCATTCAAACAGCAATTTGGTGTTCATGAATAAAATGCAGTCGGTATGTCAATTAATATAAAAGCATATAGGCCGTCAACGCCTATTTTTAGTGAGGGCTATCATGAATTTAGTAACTAAAACCGTAAGCTTTATACAAGCAGTGATATCTAAACTGCCAGCGCTAAGCCCGACTATTTCATCCTATCATTTGACCAAAAGTTATCAAAAAACATCCAAACAACACAGCGCTAGTGCCAAACAAATGACAGTTTTATTAACACTAACGCTATTGATATCAGCCTGCGGCGGTTCGATCGTGCCAAACGACGTACAAGAGCCAGATCCTGTCGTAATCGACGTGCCAATTGCTTATATTAAAAGAGATCTAAGTATTGAAGAAAGCACCGGTATAAGAGTTCTTGAAGACCCGGCTATGTTTTTACCAGGCGCTTCTCTTATTATCAAAGCAAGGGCGAATGCGTCAGCTGAAGAAGTCGATGTCACCAGCGTTTTATTTGCCGAGATGGTCGATGAAAACGGCAATCCATTGCCATATGACATTAAAGATTTAGACAGCGATTACACTGGCACGCGACTCGTCTTTGCAATGCGTGCACCGGAAATGCCAAATATGGACGTGTTACCGACTTGGAATATTTGGGAATACGATGTTACTACTCAAGACCTGCGTCGTGTAATTAGTTCAGACCTATTGGCTGAAGCCGGCCAAGATACCGGCCCAACTTATTTAGCCGACGGTCGTATTGTTTTTAGTTCTACTCGGCAACGGGGGAATCAGGCGCGCTTACTCGATGAAGGAAAGCCGCAATACGCAGGTTTAGAAGAAAGCCGCGAGTTTCCTGCTTCGGTGTTGCATTTAATGAACAGCGACGGCGCCGAAATTAGGCAGATATCATTCAACCAGAGCCACGATTTTGACCCGGTCGTATTGCCAAATGGTAAAATACTGTTTAGCCGCTGGGATCAAGTTGACGGCAACAAAGGCATTCATTTATATCAGATGAATGCCGATGGCAGCGCCCTAGAAATTTTGTACGGTAGACACAGCCACAATAGCGTTGATGGTCTAGATAACATTCAATTTGCCGCGACCAGTATTACTCCTGATAGCCGCGTATTAGCGGCGGTAAATAGTTTTGACCAAGCACGTTTAGGCACCGACTTTTTTGCCATCGATACAACTAATTTTATAGATAATCAAACCCCTGTCGACAGTATGCAAGGCTTGTCAGGCCCTGCTCAAGAAAGCGCTCTATTTGACAACATCGATATTATAAGTGCAGTATCGCCAGGCGGCTATATAGTTACCTTATATCCACTGTGGGACGGTAGCGGCAGAATACTCTTTAGCTGGAACC
Source organism: Acidiferrobacterales bacterium (assembly GCA_964195425.1). Taxonomy (GTDB): domain Bacteria; phylum Pseudomonadota; class Gammaproteobacteria; order Enterobacterales; family Alteromonadaceae; genus Glaciecola. The sequence goes on along the minus strand of CAXMOM010000012.1, from coordinate 25,712 downwards.
AATGCCGCTTACTTGCGCCTTTGGCGCAGGATGCTTTGCCAGACACCCAGCGCACCATAGCCCCCTGTAACGATGAAAACATTACCGATGCCAATTATACGCCAGCACCAGACCTGTATGGTTTATGGATGTTCAGACCTCCTAGCGATATAGCCCAAGCAACCCAATTACCGCTTAACCTTGCTAATGAAACCTTCGTAGTTACCGAAATTGTAGCGCTTGAGTCACGCCCATTTCCAAGCAATCCAAGCACAACTGTTGACGCGAGTGCAACTCAGCTAGTGGATGACAAATACGGTGTTCTGCATATTCGTAGTGTGTACGATGTAGACGGCAACGACACTAGCCCCAATGGTATCGTGAATATGGCAAATCCACTCGCTGTAGCAGTAGACGATCGCCCAGCAAGATTTTTACGAGTAGTAAAAAGTGTATCGATACCCGATGAAGACACACTTGAAATTAACAACCAAATGTTTGGCCGTTCGCGCAATCAGCTTTTTCGCGAAATAGTGGGCTATACCCCAATACAACCCGACGGTTCTGTGCAAGTTACTGTTCCCGCCGGTGTGCCTTTTGCAGTTAGTATTGTGAATGCACAAGGTAAACGCATTTCAGCTCGTCATAATAACTGGCTACAAGTAGTGCCGGGCGAGCAGAAAACCTGCGTAGGCTGTCATGCTAGCAACAGTACCGCTCCACATGGCCGTATTGATGCTCAACCGAATTCGGTCAATTCAGGGGCACTTAATACCGGTGTACCTTTCCCAAATACTAACCCTTCATTGTTTGCTGATAGCGGCGAAACCATGGCTGAAACTTATTCACGGGTAATGGGATTACCACAACTAACGGCTAATATAGAATTTGAAGATGTATGGAATGACGATGCACTTAGCACCGCTGCACCTTCATTTAGCTATCGCTATGAAGATTTAGATACACCGCTGCCCATTACCCAAAGTTGTGCACAAAATTGGACTGCGCTTTGCCGCACCGTGATTAACTTTCCGGACCATATTGCAACCATGCTTACCTTCACTAGGCAAACTTTTGATGACGATCTTGTGTTACTTGCCGATAACACTTGTACAAGCTGTCACAGTCCAAGTGATGAAGCAGGTGAATTAAGAGTGCCTTTAGGCCAATTAGACTTACGCAGTGAGCCTTCTGTTGAAGAAGCTAGCTTTACCACGAGCTATGGCGAGCTCATGTTTAACGACAACGAGCAAGAAATTGTTGAGGGTGCCTTACTCGATAGACTTATCGCGGTGCTCGACGGTAATGGCAACCCTACATTCTTATTGGATGAGGACGGCGAACTCGTGTTAGATGCCGAAGGCAACCCTATTCCGATAACGGCTACGGTTGTTATTGGCTCTAGTATGAGCGTAAATGGCGCTAACAATAGTAACCGTTTCTTTAGACCTTTTGAGGCCGGCAATAGTCATGCTGGCATGCTAAGTGAAGCCGAGTTAAGACTTATCGCAGAATGGCTCGATATTGGTGGCCAATATTACAACAACCCGTTTGAAGCACCACAGGATTAACCATGGTATACAGAGCTAATAAGCGTTATGTGTCTTTGCCGTTACTGGTATTTATGGTGACATTGTGGGCAATTTTTACAGCTCTTTTTAGCACACAAGCAATGGCCAATAAAGTCGATTTAAAGGTAAGTACTGCTTTTATAAATATACATTCTGGGCCGGGTTCAGAATTTCCTATTTTTCACGTGTTATCACAAGGTGAAGTTTTTACCTTGAAAAAAGAACGCACCGGTTGGTATAAAGTCTCTACCAAACGGGACATTAATGGCTGGATAAAAGCTGAGTCTTTAGCCAACACCGAATTGGTTGATGGCACTCAGGTAAGCGTTAATACAGGAAATTTCGAAGATTACTTAAACCGAAACTGGGAAATCACCGCACAAGTTGGCGCAATTGACAAAGTGACTGCTTTATCGGTATCAGGTGCGTGGGTGTGGACCAAAAATTTAGCGATAGAGGCAACTTATTCACAAGCATTAGGGAATTTTGCCGACAACAAGATATGGTCAATAAGAATGCGCCAAACGTTTTTTCCTGATTGGCACGTAAGTCCATACCTAGCCTTAGGCACAGGTGAAATTAGAACCAAGCCTAGATCGAACTTGGTGCAAAGCGGTGACGAAGTGCGTAAAAGCAGTCATTACGAAGTGGGTCTTGGCGCAGAATATTATTTTGCTCAAAAAGTAGTAGTAAAAGCTGAATATCGCGGATTGTTAGCACTTACTGACCGTGACGAACAAGAACGACTAGATCATTGGATACTAGGCGTTACTGTCTTTTTTTAACAAGGGTAAATCATGCTGATTATTCGCATATTGTTAGTGGTAGTTTTGTTGTTAGGCATAAGTCAGTCTGCGCATGCGCAAGTTTCGCCTAGCGCAAGTAACGACCAGGCCGGCAGCCCAGATATTGACCCCAATATAGAGCGTCGTGAAATTAGTGAGTTCGACATCGATTCTGAAAATATCGAAGTGGGTATATTTGCAGGCATTATCAGTATTGAAGACTTTTCGTCTAGTGTTACCGGCGGTATACGCTTGAGTTATCACATCAACGAAAATATGTTTATTGAAACAAGCTACGCCAAAGCAACGGCAGGGGAAACCAGCTTTGAAATATTATCTGGTGGCTTACCGTTTTTAACCGAAGAACAGCGCGACTTTATTTACTACGATATTTCAGCGGCCTACAACCTTAACGGCGAAGTGTTTTTTACCGACAACTGGGTATTTAATACCGACTTTTTCTTGATTGTAGGAGCAGGCGCCACCGAATTTGGCGGCGACGAACGCTTTACGGTCAACGCTGGCGCGGGATACCGAATATTTGTTACAGATTATCTATCGGTACGATTTGATGTACGTGATTATGTCTTTAATAGCGATATTATAGCGGCCGAGAAAAGTGTGCATAACCTCACTTTTACCCTTTCAACGAGTTTCTTTTTCTAATATCGGAGTTACGACATGTTTACTAGTCGAATACTAAAGTTACACAATACGCCTAAGTCGACGGCGTCTTTAAAGGTTAAGCCTATGACGATGAAAGGATTGCGTCTTTTGACCGCAAGCGCCGGATTACTCATCAGCCTAGCGTTTACCTCAGGTAATGCGATGGCAAATGAACCAGCGCCCGACTCTACGCTAGAAAGTGCAAATGAATCAGCGCCCGACTTTACGCTAGAAAGTAGAGACAGCGGCAATATTCGCTTGTCCGAGCAGCGCGGCAACATAGTCATGGTGAACTTTTGGGCATCATGGTGTGGTCCGTGCCGTGAAGAGCTCCCCAAAATGGAAGCGCTTTATCAAAAGCACCAAGATAAGGGCTTTGAGATTCTTGCTGTAAACGTAGATGACGAAGCTAGCAAAGCCAGGATATTGTTAGACGATATTAAAGTCAGTTTCCCGGTGTTATACGACACCGCTGGCAAGGTGAGTGAGCTCTACGATGTAAATGGAATGCCAACTACCGTGATTATTGACCGCGACGGTAATAAGCGCTTAGTACATAAGGGCTATCGTGCTGGGGACGAAAAGAAGTATGAAGATACACTGAAAATTTTAATGAGGGAATAACAAAATGCAGAATATTGGTAAACACATTCCAAAGTTAGTGATAGTTATTAGCGCCCTTAGTTTAGGTGGGTGTGGTTTGACCTTCAGCGAAACCACAAGCGCCGTTTCTAATTGGAAACTAGAGCCTTGGGTAAAACCCTTTGAGCGTAGCAATTTAGCAGATCCTATTATGAGCATTGGGCGCAACCCAGTAGCACTTGCTTATGCCAAGCACGTATCAGAATCCCGCGAGGGAGCCCGTGGCGCCGATGGTGGTGCAGGTGGCGGTTGTGGTTGTAATTAGTAGCGGTTTAACTAATTTTCGTTTAGCCAACAAACAAAAGGGTTAACTATGGGTTTACGTGCATCACTTGAGTCGTTTTCGTTATATACATCACTGTATATACTTGGATGCGCTGTGCTATCGATTCAGGCCTCGGCGGCCGTGTTACCGACAGACCGTTCTGATGTGATGTATAAATCGTACACTGGTGACGGCGTAACTATAGACGGCCCTTCGGTATTATTGCGTAAACAAATCGGTAACCATGTGTCGGTATCAGCAAACTATTATGTAGATACTGTATCGGGAGCATCAATTGATGTCCGTGCAACTGCTTCGGCCTATCAAGAAGAGCGTGTTCAGACCGTTGTAGGCACCGATTTTTTACATGAAAAATCCCTACTAAGCCTTAGCTTTACCAATAGTAGCGAAAATGATTTTAACGCCAACTCTGTTTACGTTGGCCTAAGCCAAGATTTCTTTGGTGATCTAACGACCCTTTCTATGTCTTATTCAAAAGGCTGGGATGAGGTAGGTAAAACCGGCGACGATAGCTTTTTAGAAGAAGCTGATCGGCAAAAATTTGGCTTTGGTGTTTCTCAAATAATGACTAAGAGTCTTATTATGGGCTTCAACGCTGAACATATTTCAGATGAGGGCTACCTGAATAACCCTTATCGCAGCATCCGCTTTGCTGATGCTAACAGTGACCGCGGCTTTAGTTTTGCGACTGAAACTTATCCCACTACGCGTTCATCTACTGCCTACTCTATTAATGCAAATTATTACTTACCTTATCGCGCCGCTCTATATGGCGATGCGAGAGTGTATAGCGATTCATGGGGCATAGAGGCGCACAACGCTCGGATAGGCTATTTGCAACCCTTTGATAATATTTTACTCGACGTATTTGTGCGTTATTACACGCAAGAAAACGCCGATTTTTACAGTGATTTATTTTCTCGCCCGAATGAATTCAACTTCATGGCGCGCGACAAAGAGATGAGCACATACACCGGTATTACCGTTGGTCTTAGTTTGTCTTACGAATGGAAGTTTTCAGAAACAGCGACTTTTAAAAAGAGCAGTTTTCACTTTGAATATGACTACATGAAGTTTGATTATGAAAACTTCCGTGATGTTACCGCACAAGCACCCGTTGGCGAAGAGCCACTATTTGGATTTTCAGCAAGCGCGTTAAAAATATACGCCTCTATTTGGTACTAAAGAATGCATAAATTATTGTCATATTTTGTTCGACGTTTCGGCTTATTAGCAACCGCATTATGGTTGTTGGGTTCTCTCTCGGTTCATGCACAAAGTTTAACCCAAGAGCTTGAAAAAGGATTGGGCTTAAGCCCAGCGCCACAGGCAGTTGACAAACAGCCAGGCGACAATCTGGCGAGCGCTATTGCTAGTTTAGCACCAGATTCAAAAACACTACCGCCAATTTTACCCGCTAATAGCCAGCAAAATCTAAGCGAACAAATTGAAACTTTGAAACAAGCGATGGTGAACTTAAATCGTGATTTGTTTATTTTAGAGGAAGATTTACTCTTTCCGGCGTCTACCCAAGTGGCCGTTTATTTGTCGATGGATGTCGGTGAATATTTTGCGCTTGACGCAGTTGAAATAAGAATTGATGGCAAAGTACAGACTTATTATTTATATACCGACCGTCAAGTTAATGCTTTGTATCGCGGCGGTGTTCAGCGTTTGTATGTAGGTAATGTGAATCAAGGTGAGCATGAGCTTACGGCCTACTTCGTTGGGATAGGCCCCGAAAAACGCGAATATAAGCGCGCCGTAAGTGTGCAGTTTACTAAAGACGAAGACCCGGTCGCGGTTGCGCTAAATGTGATTGACTCGACCACAAAGCAACAGCCATTGTTTGAAGCCAAAGTGTTATAGCGCATCTATTTATCGGAAAGCACAGCGCTAAAACATCCATTAATTTGACGACTTAAGAATAAATAATACACATGCGTAAAATGCTAACACCTACATCGAATTACGTTATCAACAAGCCGAAGCAAAGAGCGTTTTGCTTACTTGTTTGTAGTATGATGTTTTGCGCGCAATTATGTGTGTCGGTGGTAACATCAAGCGTGTTTTTTGTAGGCACCGCGAATGCTCAAACTGTCTTTTCATGGTTTAGTAGTGATGATGACAAGCAACAAGATGATCTGCTTAAAGAACAAGATATTACCCCTGTAGTAATTGACCAAACATCCAAGCATAACGCAGCCTTTGGCGAGCTCGTGTATCACTATTTTCAAGAAGATTATCAGCAAGTATTGCAGCTTATTGAAGTAGGCAATACCAAACACGGCTTTACGCAACTTTCAAAAGATGACACCGACCGACTCAATTTAATGCAAGGCGCCGCTCAGCTTCGATTAGGTATGTATGAGCTTAGTCAGGCCAAATTTGCGAGCTTGCTTAGCCAAACCACTTCAGATTACGTGCAAGCACATACCTGGTTTTTTATGGCCAAAGCCGGTTTTGAAAATAAACAATCTTATTTAAGTGAACGTGCATACGAGGCCATTTTGCAAGGCGATTTGCGCGAAGAACTATCGAACTCTCAGTGGTATGAGTTGCTCTATCTTACTGCCTACACAAGAATGCAACTAGAACAAGATTGGCAAAGCTTGGCGTCGCAGATCCCTATCGAAAGCATTTACAGCGCGTATTTGTTGGCCAACAAGGGCACGATATCATTTAACCAAGCAAATTATGAACAAGCTACAGCAACTTTCACGCAAGCTAAACAAGCCCTAATTGCTTATCAAAACCGCGCCGGCTTTATTACCAGAGTGGCCAGCAGTGTTTTCGATTCAGTAACCTGGTTTGTGACTCCCTGGACATGGTTTGACAGTAACGCAACAGCGCAGCAAGCAGCTAAAGAGCGCCAGCAGGTGAAAAGTGTAGTTGAACAAGATGCCTTATTCGACAGAATTAACATTGGCTTAGGCCAGAGCTTATTACAACAGGGTGATTTAGCAAATGCGATTGCGGTTATTCAAAATGTTGCCGATGGCAGTGCAGAATCACAGCAGGCTTTACTTACTTATGGTTGGGCAAATGCTGAAGAAAATCGTTGGCAAACCGCCATGGCAGCATGGCAACACTTACAGCAAAATAGTGTAGGTTTGTTTTCGCTGCAGGCAAGCTACGGGCTTGCATATGCTTTTGGTCAGCAAGACAAATTAGGCCAAGCATTTTATGCATTGGAAAGTACGGCAAGTCAAATCGATTCGACCCTAACAGCACTCGACGATTTTGCAAAAATAGCTAAACAGGATACCTTTTTCAGTCAATACAATGAGCAATGGCCACAAGCCTTAAACGATATACAGTTAGGTTTTTTTGCCCCCACGCAAACGTTCGACGCTAAGTATCTATTGGCTGTACGTTTGCAAGCCGAGCAAGTGAAAGCCGATATAGACACTAAGCAAAACCGTGTTGTACAACTCGATACTTTGCTACAAGAGCGCGAAGATGTGTATGAAGAACGCTTGCAAAGCATGAGTTTACGCAGCGCAAAAACTCGTATTGAGCAAGCGCAGCAGTATATAGACGATATAAACGCGCTAATTATGCAAGCAGACACCTTCGAAAAGCAGCTCGCGTTAAGTGAAAAAATGAGCAGTAGTGAGGTAACTGGACATCTAGATAGGCTGGAAAGGGCATACGCAAGTCAGAGCCGCCTGGCTGCTGACACAACGCGTAAACGTCCGTTAAAAGCTAGTTATAAAGAACGTCTAGACCTTATCGAAGGGGTGTTAACATGGCAACTAATGGATGATTTTATCGCACAGCAATGGCAGCATAAGCAATTATTAAGCAAAGCCCAAGCGTCGTTAATCTTAGCGGAAAATCAATACAGCAATCTACAAAATATTACCCAAGACCACGATGTATTTAGCCAACAGCGTGGCCAATTTAGCGCCTTAAATGAAGCATTAACGGTGCAGATTGAAGCGGCAAATAATGTGTATACAAGTGCAACATCTGCGTTAACGTATCAGCTGCTTACCTTAATTGAAGCGCGCAAAACACAGCTTAAAACCCAAGGCGTGAATACGCGTTTGGCTATGTTGCGCATTCAAGATTTACAACAGCAACCGGGAGGCGAAAGGTAACATATGCCTATTATATATTCCCATCCTGCTAAGGGCGCAAAAAGCGCAAAAGCCATTCTAATAATAAGCTCAGTATTTTTATTATCAGCCTGTTTTAGTTTACCTAACTTAAATCCATTCAGTGATGAAACTACTACAAAAGCCGGCGAAACTAACCCTGATGGCAGTATTATTCTAAGCGAACATGAACAAACAAAGCGCACTGCGTTAATGGCGGGGAAAAGTTCTCGGCCTAGCTTAGTAAGTCTCGATTTACAGCCGGTAAGACTCGAGGACGTGGCTATTCCGACTTTAACTTTGGTGCAAAAGCGCGAACAATACGAGGCGCTCTTACCACTAATAAGCAACCCTATTCAAAAACAGCAAGTCGCTTTCAGACTGGCCGATTTAAAGATGTTAATTGCAGAGCAAGGCCAAGAAGAGGGCATAGATTTACAAGTGGCAAACGCCTCTTTCGGCGACGCCATAGGTGACTATCGTCAAGTGCTTGACCAGTATGACGTTGTAGCACCAGCACAAGAAATAGCGCTAACTGAAGAACAACAGGCCCTAAATCGTAAACAAATGGACGCCATGTATCAGTTAACACGTGCGCTTGATTTATCAGCTCAGCCTGAACAAAGTGTACAAGTTGCCAAGCAGTTTTTAGCTACCTTTAGTATAGAACAGTTTGATGTCACGTCGTATCACTTGGAGTTATATTTTAGAATTGGTGAGTACTACTTTAACCGCCAGCAATACCCAGCAGCCGTAGATTACTACAGCCAAGTGCTTGAGTATGGTAAAGGTGACTCACAGGGCACGACTAACTTTTATGCTATTTCGGCTTATATGCTTGGTTGGAGCCACTTTAAACTAGACGATTACCCAAATAGCATGCAGGCGTTTGGGGCAATGCTTGACGCGAGTTTGATTGCCAACAGTGCATTGAGTGTCAGTGAATTAGAGAAACAGACTCTAAATGAGCTCGCGATTAGCAAAGGCGAACTAAGATTAGTAAAAGATGCGGTAAGAGTAATGGCTCTGACCTTTTCTTATCAAGGCAATGGCAAAGCCATACAGACTTTCTTTGAAGGCTTTGGCGCCCGTGATTACGAACAGCTTATCTATGACGAACTTGCTCAGCAGCATCTTGACAACGACCGTTTCCAAGACAGTGCAAATGTACTGGTTACCTTTGCTAATCAGAAACCCGTGCATCCTAGAGCGGTTGAGTTTTACATACGCCACATAGACGCTTTTGTGTTGGGTGACTTCCCCACTCGCGTATTAGGTGCAAAAGAAGAGTTTGTAAATACCTACTCATTAGGCAGTGGTGTGGTTGATAGTTTGGATACTCCAATAGGGCGCGATGCATTGCCTTATTTGCGAGAATACATAAAACAATTAGCGCAAACTGAGCACAGCATAGCCCAAAGTATTGACGCATTACTGGTTAGACGAGCTTCCAATAGCGCTAAAAACAGCAAGATTACTGCAGCCTCTGTTGCGCCAGGTACTAATTTAGCGACCAATACCGACAGTGGTTTTGTGGCTCAAAGTATTAGCCAACAGCAAAACAGTGCATGGGGCATCGCTAGCAAAAACGATCTGCAAGCGCTGAGCCAACAAGCTTACACTAAAGCAAAGCAGTACTATCAAAACTTTATTCGCACCTTTTCGCCAAGCCCCGAGGTTGCCCCATTGCGCTTTTACTTAGCAGAAGCTTTGTTGGCATTAAATGAGTTTGAAGAGGCGATTGAGGCATTTGAAACATTTGCGTACTTTGACAGCCCAAGTAGCATAAACGCAAGTGCGCTTGCTGAGCAAAATATAGATATGCCTAAGCCTGTAGAAGCTGCCTATGCTGCTTTATTGGTATATCAAAAAATGGCCGAACAAATGCCACACAAGGCCAATAATGGTTCTAGTCTGACCTTTCAAGCGCCGTTTACGAGCCGCCAAAAGAGCCAAGCAAAGTTTGCCGAAACCTTTACCAATGACAAACGAGCTCCTGTCGTTGCCCTTACCTTAATGCAAGATTTATTCGCCCAAGAAAACTATTTGCCAGCGCAAGAATGGGCAACATGGCTGTTGTCGCAAAATACTGCAGACGCGGGTCAAGGCCTTGTTACTGCCAATATGCAAGAGTCGGCCATGTTGGTAATGGCGCATAGTTACTTCGCTATGGATGCGTTTAGCGAAGCTGAAAGCGGATATCGTGAGTTATTACTAGCCTTGCCAACACTCGATGACCGCAGGCAAGATCTTACCGACCGATTAGCGGCAAGCTTGTACAAACAGGCCGAGAACTTATTGCTGGTCAACAAGATAGATACCGCAAGCTTGCAAGCGCAAAATATAAGCAACAAAAGCCAACTAACGCTGGTTCAGCTGGCGGCCTTGGAAAAGGGCGTGTCTTTGTTGCAACAGGTGGTTACCGAAACACCGCTTAGTGAATTCAGGCTTGCTGCACAATACGACAGTGCAGTGTATTTCGCCTTACTTGAGAATTGGTCAAACGCCATTACGACCTTTTTAGATTTTCAAACACGTTACCCACAAAACCCACTTACTCAAGGCATAGACGACCAGTTGTTTTATGCTTATCAGCAAACACAAGATTGGCCTAAAGCCGCAAGTATTTTACTTGAAAAACACGCCGCGGCGCCTAGTACTAATAGCGGGCGATTAGCGCTATATCAGGCCGCAGAGTATTTTGAGAATGCAGGCGATAGAGAACAAGCGCTCGATAATTACCGCCGTTATGCGCATCAATATCCTAATCCCTTAGCCGACGCTAACGAAGCCCGTTTTAACTTAAGTGAGTTCTATTTACAAAGTAATGAACAAAGCAAACGTCGTTTTTGGCTTAATAAAATGGTGCAATCTCAACAAGTTGCTATGCAGCAAATGCCCAAAACAAGTACGCCGCGCTCAGTATATCTAGGATCGTTTGCGGCCATGGTATTTGCAATCGACGCCGATGTTGCTTACACCCGGATTAAACTAACTCAGCCATTAGCGAAAAGTTTACAGAAGAAACAAGCGGCGCTAAAAAAAGCCATTGTTGAATATGAGCGGGTAATCACTTTTGGTAGCGCAGAATATGTTACTGCTGCACACTATAAATTAGCGACTCTTTATACAACGTTGGCAAGTGATCTTATGGATTCATCTCGCCCCGATGGCCTTTCGGCACTTGAATTGTCGCAGTATGAAATTTTGCTTGAAGAGCAAGCGTACCCGTTTGAAGAAACGGCTATTGGCATGCATGAGAAAAACATTGCACGAGTAAGCCTTGGTCTTTACGACGACTGGGTAAAAGAGAGTTTTACCGCGCTTAAAAATACAATGCCAGGGCGTTACAACAAGCCTGAAATTATAGCTGAGGTTACTATTAATGATTTATAAACGTTTACTGTTACTAACAGTAGTATTGAGTTTAGGCGCATGCACTAGTATGACTGCTTTTATGAGTGCACAGAGTCAAGATAGCGGGGTTAGTGAAACGCCAGCTAACGAGGCTGCAAAAAGCCTTACTGAAGCACAAAGTGCGTCTGTTTCATCAAGCACTTTATTAGCGCAATCTTTGTTAGCACAGTCAGACTTATACCAAGCATCTAAACGACAGCTTTCAGCAAGTACTAAAACCAAGGTTGTTAATGCCCTTAGTCAGTTTAATCGCGGCGAGTTTGAGAAAAGTGAACAGATAATAAAGCAAATATTAGCAAGCGAAGTAGATCTTAATAGTGGGGTGTTCGTGTTGGCGGGCGATATCGCTTTGGCTAACAATAAGCGTAATGAAGCGATGGTGAATTATAAACAAGCGCTTAGTAGCAATGATCATAACGCAAAAGCGGCCAACAGATTAGGCATGCATCTGCGTGAGCAAGGAAAGTTTAGAGAAGCCGAAAAGTTATATACACAGGCGATTAATGCTCAACCGAGTATGCCTAATGGCTATAGAAATAGAGCTGTGCTTTACGATTTGTATTTAAATGATAAAGCCAAAGCATTGCAAGACTATGAGGCTTATTCTGCACTACTAAATTATCAACTAGCCTTGCAAGATAATGGTGCTTTAAGCGATGCGACTCTGGCTATCGCAGATCCTGCTGCGGCTGTAAGTGTAACAACCTTAAGTGAGCCACAGCTTAAGGCTTTAAGAACCGACATAAAAATTGCGAAACGCTGGCTTATAGATGTTGGTCGCCAGGTAGATGTTATAGCAAGATTGCAAAGCGATACTCCTGCGAGCGGGCAATAAAATGTCGAATTTTTTAAACATTTCAAATACCACCGAACACATAAGTACGATGTCTAGCGTATTCTCAAATATACGGCTTGTGAGTGCTTCAGTGATAGTTTTGTTTGCTGTAACTACAACATCTTCCCTTGCTCAAGAGACGACTTCCGCTAATGCGCAGCCACAAATTGCCAAGACCGAAAGTACGGCCGCAACAGCGCAATCAGCAAGTCAAACTAGTCAAGAAACGAATCTAGATACTGTCGAACAAGAGGCTAGTGGCGAACAAGTCAGTACCCAACAAATAAGCACCCAACAAACTATTTTACGACTTGAAGACACCATTCGCGGAAACAAAGAACAGCCACAAGTACTGACTATAGTGCCTTGGCAGTTACCTGTGCATCAACGCATAAATGAAAACAAAGAATGGCAGTTACAAGTTAAGCAGTTATCTTCCATAGAGCGAAATGCGTTTTTACGCAACCTTGCTGTCGTTAGGGAAATAAAGGTAGCCAATGGCGATACAGCCGAGCCTGTGAGACCAAAGCAAGCGTTAGGTAACAACTAGGCACGAGCCGAGAAAACAACTAGCAATAGACCCAGTAGAAGATAATTAACCGCTATTGAAAAGAACCCAAAGGTATTGAAAGGTATATTTTTACTCACGGCCTAATCATCTTGCATACACAACTTAGCAGACGACTCATTTATAGTGTTCGCCTACAACCTACATTGATAACACGCGGAGAATCAGTAAATGGATACTGTGATTAGATTTTTTCAAGAAGGTGGCTCATTCATGCTACCCATCGCAATTGTTTTAGCTATTGGCTTGGCCATTACTATTGAGCGTTATCTTTTTTTGATTACGGCTACGGCGACTAACAAACGTGCGTTCAAGCAAATAGAGCCTTTGCTCGCTAAACAAATGTTTGACCAAATTATTCAAGTAACAGATAAAAGCAAGGCACCCATTGCTCGCGTAATTGGCGCAGGTATAAGCCGCCTATCAATAAGTCCTCGTCGTGAAGATATTGAATACGCGATGGAAGAAGGCTTAATGGAAACTACGCCGCGTCTTGAAAAACGCACGCCATATTTAGGTATGTTAGCAAACATTGCGACCTTACTTGGCTTGTTGGGGACGATTATTGGATTGATTGCTGCGTTTACTGCTGTAGCCAATGCCGACCCATCTGAAAAGGCTAGTTTGTTATCACAAAGTATATCGGTTGCCATGAACACAACTGCATTTGGTTTGATTGCGGCTATCCCATTGTTGTTATTTCATTCGTTATTACAAACAAAAACGACTGAAATAATCGACAGTATGGAAATGGCCGGTGTGAAAACGCTTAACACCCTTATTGCCAAAGAAAGCCTAGGTCCTCGCAGTCGTACTTCCGACGAATAGACGAATAAAGAGGGGCAAACTGCCATGTCTTCATTAAGTGGAGCAAGAGGCCGCAAGCGGCATAAAAAGGAAGATGCAGAGCTAGATATCACCTCGTTTATGAACCTGATGATAGTACTAGTACCTGTGCTTCTTATGATGATGGTGTTTTCGCGTATTACTGTGGTAGAGCTTAATTTACCCTCGCTTTCAAATATTGCGGCTACGGAAGATCTTGAGCTGCAGCTACTTGAAGTAGAAGTAAGTAAACGCGGACTTGATGTGTTTTTTCCGCAAGGTTACTTGGTATCGAATATTCCGATGATTGATGCACCGGCTGACTCTGATGCCGAAGCTAGTGATATTAGCGCTGGTGATAACGACACCAAAGTACATGATTATGATCAACTTCAAAAAACACTTATTAGTGTTAAACAAACCTTACTAGCAAATGGCGCTGATAAAAAAGACGTTATTTTATTATTGCAAGAAGACACCGATTATCAAACGATTGTAAGTCTAATTGACACTACGCGTTCGTATGAAGATGTACTTGTGACCTCTGTGGTGCAAGCAGAATTGTTCCCGCAGGTGAGCTTAAGTGACGCGCCTAAGCGTGCAGGAGGTCAGCCATGAAACAATCAATGCGAGCCAAACGCATGTCGCGCCATCACAAGCGTAATAACGGAAAATCTAAGCTTAGTTTAGTGTCGTTAATGGACATATTTACTATTTTGGTATTCTTCTTAATGCTAAATGCTTCAGACGTGCAAGTGCTACAAAAAAGCGATGATGTGCAATTACCAGAGTCCATTGCCGACACCGCAGCAAAAGAAACGCTGTTGCTAATGGTGACTAAAAACCAAGTATTGCTGCAAGGCAAACTAATAGTCGATACTGATGCGCTCATAGCACAAGACGACAATATTATAGAAACCCTAATGGCTGAGCTTGAGTATCATACCAACCGTAAGAGTGGCTTAACTGAAGAAGCTAAACTTAGCCAATCGATAACGGTAATGGGTGACAGCAGTATTCCTTATGTAGTGTTAAAGCGGATTATGCAGTCGTGCGCGCAGGCAGGCTATACCAATATTTCATTGGCTGTTGAAAACTCTACCGACAATGGCTCAGCGCTTACGTCTCAAGGTGGAGGAAAATCATAATGGCTGGTACTGCTAATGTTTATTTTAATTCGCAACTTCCTTGGGTAAGCAGTAGAACTGAAAACGCGATCTTTTTCAAAATTACTGTTGGCTCACTTATATTTACTTTGTTATTTGCCGCTTATGTAATGATGACCGTATTGCCTGAGGTACCGCGGGCTGAAAAGGAAAAGCTGCCACCGCAGTTAGCGCAAATAATTCAGGCAAAACAGCCACCGCCGCCTCCACCGCAAATAGAGCCTGAACCAGAGCCTGAGCCCGAACTAGTGGAAGAGATTCCAGATGTAGAGCCTGAGGATATTGTGCCTGAGCCTGTATTAGAAAAAGAAGTCGTTAAGCCCGAACCAAAAATAGTTGAGCTTACAGAGCAAGACAAAGTGGTAAAGGCGCGCGAAACAGCTAAATCCAGTGGTATGCTTAGATTCGCAGACCAGCTTGCGAGTATGCGTCAAGAAGCAAACTTAGATAATTTAGCCGACACCAATTTAACCCAAGGTGGTGGACAAGCAGAACAAACTGCGCGTAACATAATTGCAGCTCCTTCGCTTAGTACAAGTGGTGGAATTCAAACTAGTGCGCTAGCAACTAATGTTGGCGCTGCAGGTGAGCTCGAAGGCCGTCGTAATACCGAGTTTGTTGCCTCCACACAAGGTGAGGCCGCCCTGGCGACTAAGCGTGTTGAGGAACAGCAACAAGTAGTGGGAAATCGCGATCTTGACCAAATACGCCAGGCATTAGACGCTAACAAGGGCGCTGTATATTCTTTGTACCGCCGTGCCTTGCGTCAAGATCCTAGCATAGAGGGCAAACTCACCGTTAAACTGATTATTGAGCCAGATGGTAGCTTATCGTTAGTAGAGCTGGTCGACAGCGAATTAGATGCCCCTGAGTTAGTGGCAAAGCTAATTGGTCGGATTCAAATGATTAACTTTGGCAGCGCGAACGTAATGCGCACTGAACTTGAATATGCGTACAACTTCTTACCGTTTTAGAGTTTGAACGTAATTATAGATATAAAAAAACCCGGCAACGCCGGGTTTTTTATGATTATTCAATGCTCATCTGCATTAACTAATTGTTTTACGACGACCATAAAGTGCAGCCATTGCTAAGGTAAATATTGCAAGTGTTGCTGGTGCCGATACCGGCTTTGGTAAATCTGACAATTGTGCTTGACCTAAGCTGATAGAATCAAAAAACACTACGTCGCCAAAAGCATCAAATATATCGATGAAGCTAGAGAAGGGGTCAAACGCATCAACAAGTAACTGATAAGACCAAGTGTCTGCTGGAGAGAATCCTACGTCATCTGCATCAAGCGCAAAAAATTCAAGGCCAGCTTCTACAAAGTCAGTATCAATAACCGCTTCGAAGTTAAAAACATCAAAGCTATCAGCACCAATAAGGTCTAAAAGGTTAAAACTTACCAAACTGATAGTATCGTCAAACGCACTATCGTTGATGCCTGTATTAAGCGCACTGTTAAGCAGCTCAACTTCTATCTCGCCTATTTTACCAACGCTATCAGCAAAAATATCATGCTTGATGATGACGGCATTAGCGCTAAACGATGCAGCAAACAAAACACCTATTGCTAATATAGCACCACTTACACTTTTCTTTATTAACGTCATAAATATACTTCCTTTATTCTAATAAATTACCAGGGTACATGCGCACTCCAGTGTTCTTTTTTTATAATTGTACTGCTAAAAAGTAGTACCTTTATTAACGCCTGAGATAGTTTGACCAATACGATTAAACAAAGCTATGTCAGTGTTATTTACTGTAGGCGCAAGGACTGAAACAACGACCAGAAATAGGCTGTCGAGCCAGTAAAAACCTGAACTACATATTGATTAAAGCATTAAATGTGCCATTTGCTATACTGTTGAATTTAAAGGACTTTAGAATAGGTTGTGTTTAGATTTTTTGAAAGTGTAAAAAAACCTAACACTCATTGTTGGATAATTGCACAATAAGTGATGGCACTGACATTTGTCTTGTAAGCACTAATTACTACATCGAATGTACAATCAAAAGTGTAAGAGGTTTTAGATGATTCAGTTATTGCAAAACCAAATCATCTGGCGTCTAAATCATTAGTTCATGATGACCGGTTTTGGCGACCTATGGGAATTGAATAATACTCGCGAAGCGGCTAGCGCCCCTACTAATAATTTTATTTTTTATACTAAATTCTACTACGGTTTTCTCAAATCATAATAATCAATAATTGTTTCTGAACCTTTTTTCTTAGATTTTGCTAGCGCTAACATCGACAATGAAAATAGGCTCTTAACGTCAATATTTACATCCCCATCTACCGAAATCAGACCAATGTTAGTACCTATATATTCGTCAGAATGTTTAAGCTTTTTGGTAAAGGCCTCTAAGCAACATTGTGCTATTGCTTTGGCTTTATCTCGGCTGTTCACTTCAATACACACGATAAGTTGGCCCAATGAGGTTTGCCCAATTATTTTAAAATCTTTTCTCATAACTTTTTTGATACATCCAGCCATACCGTTTATCAAGGTTTGCTGTTGCACAGCACTGTCTTGCGCACAAAGCAAGGTAGGTTCAATGACCATCAATGTCATTAGTCCGCTAGGCTTCTCGTCTGCACGAAGTTTTAGCAGTACCTTGTCAGCATAGGCGATCACGCTCTCTTCATCATAAATACCGGTTGTTGCACTAGCAGATGTTGGCGATTCAAGCCTAATAGTCAGCTTGTAAATTATCTTGACAAACACTAGGCCAAGCAGCAATTGCGTTACCAACGCCAATAGTAGCCAAAGTGTTTTGGGAAAACGTTCTGTCTCCAAAAGAGAGACGCCGGTATAATCAGGGAAATAGTCACCAAACACACTTAAGACAGTTACGTATAACGCAATAAGCAAGACAAAAGCGACGGCTTGACACCTTTTTAGCATTAAGCACATCATAATGGGAAAAGTGGAAATAATGACGATAAACCGACTGCTTATCCCACCTGAAACGCTAGTGCAAAGCAATACCGCAATAACACAGCTTGTTATTAAGAGTAATCCATTGCATTTGGCATCTGGGAAGCGATGTATAAAAATAGCGGCAGATATTACCAGCAAACAATTGAACGCCGCCAACAGGCTGAGTTCAATTGCCTGATCCCCGAATATATACATAAGTGATGAGCCAACACAGGCAGACACCGAAATATATAAAGAGGTTTTTCTAATTAAATTAGAACTGTAGTTTTCACCTGAAAGCACCCGGAATCCTAGTTTGCTATTTGAATAAGTATTTATACGTATCGGCCGGTTTCATCATTTAGTGAATATGGACTTGAATCAACGCCAGTCTTTTGGTCTCGATGAAAGGAGCTATATATTGACATATAGAGGAAATGGAAATGTTTCATAACTCTGGCCTTGGCCAGATAGGATATAAAAAGTGATATTGAGGGGTGTGATAAAAAATACTGGGCTAATTCAACCAAGCAACATAAGCAACAAAACCCAACCAACTTAAGGCCAGCAAAATCCAAGGCACAAGGTTCATATGCTTATTACCGACTGCATTTTCGATGGGTTCGACACCCTCTTGTTCTCTTTGTTTTAGTTTTTGTTTACGCTGTTTATCTATGTCACGTAATTTTTTACCCTGTTGTTTCTTATATTCAGCAATACCCTTTTCAACACCTTGGGCAATTAACTTGGTTTGCTCTTTAGTTTGCCCAATCTTTTGTGTGCCTTTGGCAATTTTCATCGCTTGAACTTCAGTTTCAGGTGATATTTTATTTTTCATTTTTGAATTAGCATATTAAAATTGATAAGGAATATTAGAGTAAAGGAGTAATTTTTAACAGTGATAACGCTTATATCAAATTAAGGCATTTAAATACCAATCTAAAAAACTTTGCTGAAAGGTCTCCATTTCAGACAGGCGCCCTGGTTGGTAAAATCTTGAGTCCACACCTTTTTGATTGTTTTTAATAATTTTTTTGTCTGCTTGTGTGGTCACATCCCATAGCCACGTGAGTTGATCAAGTTGGTAGTCAGCCCCTTGAACTGCTGAACCGTTCACAAACCAAGAGACAACACATACACACTCATCCACAGAGACAGGTAGAAAGCGGTAGCCAATCATATGGTCGTCGTAAATCAAAAAGTAACTAAGCGGGCCAATCATTAGTTCAGATGCGCCGCCGTCATAGTTTTGTAAAGATCCTAATAACGGTGCAACAGGTTTACCGCCTAAGCTACCACTGCGTGCACCGCGAATAAGTGGATTCCGATCGTATTGAAACCCTTCTTGGCCCTGTTCGGCCAAACCAAAATAACAATTTACTTCTTTGAACTTTGGATCATCTCTATTAGCCTGAGCGTAATCTGTTTTCGCCTGTTGAAAAAGCTTTGGAGGCTTCGCCATAGCGTGGATTTGTGCAAACTCTTGATGCGACGTGGCACAGTGGTAACACTCTTGATAGTTCTCTACCGCTAACTTCCAATTTGCTGGAATTCGATATGACTTTTGTTCGGCCAGTTTCATAGAGTGAAAACCAAATGTATCAAAGATTGGCATTAGCTCTTTGCTTAGGGAAGTGATACTGGGCGGGTTTTCACTTAAGCATATAAAAATAAGCCCACCAATAATTGCTATATTTACCTTATGTAAACCGTTTTCAGAACGCGCAAAATCGTCGGGCATATTGCGAGCAGAAATAAGCTCCCCTGCCAAATTATAGCTCCATGCGTGATATGGACAGGTAAGCGCTTTTAGTGAACCCGATTGTTCAAGGCAAATTCGTGACCCGCGATGACGGCAAACATTCATATACGCTTTGATATCGTCAGTAGCGGTGCGAACAACAATCACTGATTCTGTATCAAATTCAAACGTAACATAGTCTCCCGCATTAGGAATTTGTGACACATGCCCTGCGTATAACCAATGCTTTAAAAATATTTGGTTTATCTCGGTGCGATACACATCTATGTCTTTATAAAAATCTTGCTCAAGTGAAAAACCCTGCCGTTGCGCTGCCACAAGTTGGTTTATTTTATCTGAAATTGAAAACGTCATAAGTATAGATTTGCTTCCTTTATTACTAGCATTGACAGTATTGAACAGGTGTTCAATACTGTCAATAAACACGCTTAAAAACTGCGAAGGAATATAGATGTTAGATGTAATTGTTATTGGCGGCGGACACAACGGTCTGGTATGTGCAAACTACCTTGCAATGGCCGGCAAAAAGGTGCGGGTATTGGAGCTCCGTAGCGTTGTTGGTGGTGCTGCTGTTACTGAGGAATTCCATCCAGGTTTTAGAAACTCAGTAGCTTCTTACACCGTAAGCTTACTAAATCCAAAGGTTATC
The DNA here is from genome assembly GCA_964195425.1 of Acidiferrobacterales bacterium. GTDB lineage: Bacteria > Pseudomonadota > Gammaproteobacteria > Enterobacterales > Alteromonadaceae > Glaciecola. The sequence goes on along the minus strand of CAXMOM010000012.1, from coordinate 5,525 downwards.
GAAGATTTACAACTGCATCAAAATGGCTTGGAAATTGTGCATAGAAAGGTCAATAATTTATGGCCGCACGACGATGGTAACTTCTTAGCGTTTGTAGTGGGATCTGATAACTTAAAATCCGAGGTAGCACGTTTTTCAAAGAACGACGCCCAAGCACTGGATAGATACTTTAGAGACACCGGCATGGTTGCTGATCTTATTCGTGACTTTTTACTTGAAACGCCGCCAAATGTGGGCGGCGGTATAAGAGACCTTTTTAAAGCCGCTAAGTTTGGTAATCGTTTGCGCAAATTACCCATTGAAGACGAACGCATTGTTTTAGATATTTTCACAAAAAGTGTTTCAGATTTTTTGGACTTATACTTTGAAAACGAGCTGGTCAAGGGCGCGTTTGCCTTTGATGGTATTGTTGGCAACTACGCTGATACTCAAACACCGGGTACTGCTTATGTGCTAATGCATCACGCATTTGGTGAAGTCAACGGCGAAAAAGGCGTATGGGGTCACGCCATTGGGGGTATGGGTTCAATTACTCAAGCCATGGCAAAGTCGGCTGTTGCCAAAGGGGTTGAAATAGAAACAGATGCTGCGGTAAGTAAAGTGCTGGTTCGAGATGGCCGAGCCTATGGCGTGTTGTTAGAAAATGGCGACACCATAGAGGCAAAAGTTATCGTTTCAAATCTCAATCCAAGTCTTTTGTACAACCACTTAGTTGACGCAAAGGAACTACCGGCGGATTTCTCGCGTCGCATGAAACATTACAAAAACGGTTCAGGCACATTTCGTATGAATGTAGCACTGAGTGAACTACCCAAGTTTACTTGCTTAGCACAACAAGAACGGGCAAGCGCAGACCATCTTACCGGTGGCATAGTGATAGGAGCCACCTCGGCCTACATAGACCAAGCTTATCGTGATTCAAAGCAGTACGGTTGGTCAAAATCGCCCATTGTGGAAATGCTTATTCCTTCAACACTCGACAATACGCTTGCCCCAGAGGGTCAGCACGTTGCAAGTTTATTTTGCCAACAGTTTGACCCTGATATCGATTGGGATGAACACCGAGAAACGGCTGCTGACTTAATTATTGCTCAGGTCGAGAAGTTTGCACCTGGGTTTACACAATCGGTACTTGGTCGTCAGGTGCTGAGCCCGCTTGATCTTGAACGCATATTCGGGCTAACTAAAGGTGACATTATGCACGGTAACATGAGTTTGGATCAGATGTTCAGTACCAGACCATTGTTAGGTCATGGCAATTACCGCTCGCCAATAAAGGGTTTGTATATGTGCGGGGCTGGTACTCATCCGGGCGGCGGCGTAACCGGTGCTCCAGGACACAATGCGGCACGAGAAATTATACGAGACAGCTAAAATTTCTTGCTTATAGCGCTTTTATTTGTTTTCTTGAACCCTGAAATAGCGCGAACTAAGGCGAGTATTTGCTAAGGTTACTTGCTTATTTAGCAGTAGCCTACAATAATAAAGTCAGACTCTGGCAGTTTTTTCTGTCTTAAGTTCTAAACTTTCAGAGACAAAAAAAGTAATTGTTGTACTAAATGAGGAACTGATAAATGTCTGAAATAGCAGTAATGAATGGATCCTATTTTGTGGGTTGGGGCACCTTAGCTCTTATTAATTCAGCACTAGCCCAAGGTAAGGGACGCAGAGGACTAGTTTGGTTTCTAATTTCTTTGTTGCTTGGCCCAATAGCCACTTTCTTGCTTATTATTATGCCTGATGTACGCAGATTTGGTTAAGCGTTTAATTTCAACAAATAATCGAAAATGTTAGATTGTTAGCACTGTTGCGACACCAGCCAAAGATTATGCGCCTAGACTTAGTATAACTTCTCAAGCTTGATCATTATCGGGCAGGTCTTGTGTTGCTCTCACGCCATAATCACCATTTACTGAAGCGTCGTTTGAATGCCATGTGGCCTTGTCGTCGTTTAAGGTAAATCCAAACTTGCCATAAGCTTCGTTAGGGTTGCGCGGTAGGCTAGGCCTTCGTTATCAATACCATTGTTATTTAATACCACTGCCGCAATAACGTCTGGGCTAGTCTCAACAATGTGACGAATATCGTTATTGAGTAATGATAAGTCAAATTGCACATCAATTAAGTTATTCACAGGGCCTAGACCTATTGTGTCCTTAGCTAAAAGCTCATAAATCCAATCACCGTCTTCAGAAGTCAGAAGCTGAGAAATAATCATAATGGCCACAAGCGCCTCTTCATCTGCAAATGCAACGGGTTGCGACAATGTGGGTAACACTAATATTTGTTGAAAAGAAGCAAGATCGCGTGGTAACGAATTCTCTTGATCAAATTCATTAATAAGGTAGTTTGCAGTGGCTATAAGATTATTGGTCATTTTTGCAATATTCGCATTGCCTCTTAATTGATCAATTCGCAATTGCACGACGGGTAAGCTTAAGTTTGGTTTACTGATAATTCAGTAATTGCGTCATCCAAAATTGCTTTGAAAAGATCTTCTATTTGAAACTATTTACTACTTAAACCAACACGTGAAACAGACTGTGAAGTTGGCCCAGAGAAAACTGTTGCTGTTAGTTGGTCGAAATTAGCAGCAAGCACTTTGTATACTTCATCGGCGGCACTAAGGGCCAAGCCATCTAAACCAAAAGCAATATTTTCAGCGGCTTTATTTATGTTTAGGGTCATTACATCTACAACTCGTCCTAAGGCTGCGTCAGCCATAAACAGGGAAGTGGCGTTGGCATTGTTTGCCTGAGCACCAGCAATGTAATCCATATTAACCAGCGCTTGGTGTCGTTGTTAAATAAAGTGCGATACTAATTCAATAGTGTGCTTCGGCTTAAAAAAGTACGCTACTCGAAAAGTGCGCTACTAAAAATAAAGTAAGCTACTCAGCTATTAATGGCGAAACTCTTCTCAAAAAGCTGAAATTTTGGTCGACAATAAAGATGCTGACAAAGCAATAGAGTTGTTTACTGTTCCATTGGTCAGCTTTGTCCAAGTAAGCGGTTGTAGTTATTTTCTAGATTTTAGTTGTCAATTTTTGCTAGAAATGAGATTTTTATCTATGGTGTTGACAGGCAAGTAAACGGCAAAACCTGCCGTTCGCCGTTCAAATTCGTGTGCGAGCTTTGTTAACTCCCATTAACAGGCAAAAAATATTGGCTAGGATTTAACTGTAGCCCTAATAAAAAAGCCAATAAAACTGCGAAACAATAGCAAATAGGCAATACAATATACCTAATAAGCGCTAAGCCGAATCCAAACAATAGTTTGACCACAAAAAAACATACTACTAATTCGACTACCTAAATTAATTTTTGCCGAAAAGCCGTTTCCATATCGAACGTAAAATGCTGGTGGCAATTGTTAACAACATTAATGACATCATAGTTTTTGCCAAACCTTCGGCAATGTCATATCTATGTATATCGATAACGAACACTAAACAAATAAATGTAACAAATATAAAAAGAAGCGGCAGTGCTAACCAGAATAGGGCTTTTAGTCCTGAAATTGCGCGGTCTTTTTTTATAAATGATAGTTCTGCGAAAAACCACCAAATAGTAATTATAAATAACACCAAATAAGCCAACTCAACATTCAATACTGCCCTTGGTGCATAATTAATTAACAAGAATGGTAGCCAAATTGAAAGTATAAAAGGCGAAAGGTAAAGACATTGAATGTAAAAAGCAGGCTTAATTGTTGCTTGGGTTAATGATTTTCCCCTACCCAGAAGAGTAGCCATTGCAAATATAAGCGGAAATATTAGAAACCCTATTGCAAGGCCCATAGTTTCAGAACTTTGGATGGCTTTAAAAAATAAATCCTCTTTGTCTTGTTTAGGGGGGGAGTCTACCTCCTTCGCTTTTTCTTTATCTTCACTCCTACGTTTATTTTCTGGCGCTGACAGTTCATTTTTTACCCAAATACCAATGCTATCTGTTATATCGAGCAGTTTGCCGTTATTATAGTCAAAAACCTCTAGCGATACGTAATGGTAGCCAGGCGAATTCCACATTAGTTTCATTGAAGCGTTAATGAACATGGAGTTATCGTTTGAATTAGACCTTAAGTCCAGTAATGTAATGTCTTTATAGGTTGTTTGGCTTTCTAATGGCAAAGTTTCGGTTGCAGTCTTTTCACTCGCTCCAAGGTCATGCATGTTAAGAGCCGCATAGCGTTCTAATACCGATTTAGCAGTCGCATCATCAAAGGAATCCTGTACTTTAGAAACGTTACTCTCAATAGTATTGCCCTCATCAATGTTATTCATAAACATATCGATAGCCTCAATTTCTTGTTCGCACGCCTCTAAATCAAAGTCATCTGATGACTGAAGGCACCAAGCACTTACTATTACGTTGGCATTATTAAGAGACAAAGCCTTTTTTTCTGCAGCTGTATAAAATGTATCTCCATATAACTGAGTGGCCACCGTCAATTTTTCGTGTAGTTGAGATATGGTAAGTTTAGGCTCATACTGATCTAACAAATTATAAAATACGTCCCATGCTTTTTCTTGCGCTAGTAAGTTGCAGTCTCCTTTGTAGCCTGACAAATCCTGACAATAAACTTGTTTTTTACCTCCGATTGTCCAAACTGTGCGGTAAATCTCTGCGTAAGGAACGTTAATTAAATTCGCTGTAAACTCAGTGCTCGACTTAGCAGAAGCACTTTCCGGGGCCGTAATCGTTAATTTTGGTAAATCAATAACAGTCAACAGTAGAAATGGACCAATGGCAATTAGTAAGAAGAGAAAAACAGGTGAAATACTGCCGTCAAAGCGTGCCCGAGAATTATCGTTGAGATCGAGTTCGCTACGAACATAGTCGGGAACTTTGCTTGGGTGGGCCAAAATCAGATAGAGTGTTTTCGGAATGAGAATAAACCAAGTAATTAGCTCAAACAGTAACCGTTCAATTGTGGCAAAAAGATCACTTAGTTGTGACATGTACACTCTCCATAATGTTTGGACGTATTCCTTACACTAAAACAGTACATAGCGAGACACTTTATGTCAATCTATACCAATTGAGGCAGTTTCGTTTTATTGAGCACTTCAGCTCAAACTATCGTTGGTATCAATAATAAACTCTGCATTAGGACATGCGCTGCGGATGGCTTTCATTTTTTCAACAAAATTAGCGGCATCAAGTTTGATTAATGGAAAATGCGCCATTTCAGTAGCGTCTATAAGCATGCGATAGACACTGTCTACACTTTTTGACTACTCTTCGTAAAGTTTGAAACTGATGAAATTCGAATTGCTAACCCTACAGGGATACCGTTATTAATGTTTAGAACTCAGACGACTCGAATTAGACAGGCAGAACTCACGGTGCATAAATTACTTTACCAGTGAAACAGGCGGCTTCACGGCAATAACGGCCTGTTTACGTTGTTCGCACTACACTAAAACAACCTAGGTCATCACCGCGAAGGCGGTGACCTCCCAACTAGCCACAGCAAGCTTAAACAAAGCTCATTCAAGTAATTTAAAATACATGTCTGTCCAG
>CAXMOM010000011.1:0-106012 GCA_964195425.1 Acidiferrobacterales bacterium | reverse complement strand
GCGGCTTAATTGGCGGTCTAGCATGGGTGATGTAGGCGCGTGTTGGGATAACGCGGTAGTTGAAAGGTTTTTGGCAGTTTAAAACATGATTGGTCGTTCAAAGTAGCGCAACCAACACGAGAACATATGACGCAAGATGTGCTGCGTATGTAAAATATTACAATCTGGAGCGGTTGCATTCGTCGAACGGCGATCAATCACCCATTGAGTATGAGAATTCCTTTAGGAATGTGTCCGGTTGGACTTGACCAGAACACCCTGTTATGGCCGAAATGGACATGTCTCCTGTGCACTTTGGTATAATGATTATCCTCAATCTGTCGATTGGTTTGTGCACGTTGGCAGTTTACTATTTGTGGGCTGTAGTATTGGTAAAAAGAGTATTGGCGATGTTACTAAACCACTGTTGCCGCTCTACGGGGCAATGTTTGTCTGTTTATTATTGGTTACTTTAGTACCGCAGATAAGCGAATTATTACCAAGACTTGTTGGTCTAATCGAATAGTTAGATTTGTTTGCTTATACTAAAAAGTCCTGACCGCAGAAGCTTTGGGGCTTTTTTATGATGATTATTTATTGCCTATTTCCACTACATCTTCAGCAGCGTTATTAGTGTTAATAATCAGGCTTACTATCTTCCAGTTTGCTTTAGGCTTAATGGGTGTTAACGAGTTAAATATTTCTACTTTACCGTCGGGCAAAATAGCACACAAAGGAAGCAAGCGTTTATCGTATTGATCCTGATAATCGGTATAAGTGAAGCTTTCTGACAGCTTGGTTGTTTTCACAACGCTCCCTTTGTTTATATGCGACACTAAGCGTCCGTATGTGGCTTCTTCGCTAAATAAGCTTAGTTTTTTATGGTAATCAGCAGATACTTGATGACTTGGGCTTTTTGACCGTTCGTTGTCGCTAAGTGCTAATACTGTGCCTTTGCCTAAGGCATGTTCAAAATGAAAAGTCACTAAAGGGTTTAGTTGTTTATAGGGTGACATAACAAGCACTTTACCAAACAGCGAGATCTCTAAATGTCTAGATGCATGTTCAGAAATAGGGTTGCCAAAATAATTTGGGATACCATCCATTCGTGCAAGGCTAATAGTGTCCCAGTTGGTATCAGCTAAACAAACCGGTACATTATGGTTTTGCAATTCTTTTGCAAATTCACGGCTAAATTGGCCTCCGCCAAAAATTAATAAGCGGTGGGCTCAGGGGCTCTCATATTAAGCCAGCCAGCGACTTTTGCTGATGTAAGACTTTGGAAAACGACGGTCGCAATAATAACTAAAAACACCATTGGCACAAGCAATTCTACCTGCGGATAGTTCACCGCCTCTAACTTAAGTGAAAACAGTGCCGATACAGCCGCTGCTACTATGCCTCGCGGCGCAATCCAGCTTAATAACGATAGCTCTTGCCAGCTAAGCTTGCTGCCTATAGACGAAATAAGGACAGAAATTGGCCTTGCCACACACATAATAACGCCTAATACTATCGCTGCCTGCCATCCTATTTGTGATAAGGCACTCATATCTATTCTTGATGCGAGTAATATAAATAAACCCGAAATCAATAAAACGCTTAGGGTCTCCTTAAATTCAAGTACGTCGTCTACGTCAACATCTTTCATATTGGCAAGCCACATGCCCATTATGGTAACCGTAATTAATCCTGATTCATGCGCTAGCATGTTAGAAATGGCAAACACGCCTAACATAATGGTTAGTACAGCGGTGTTTAACAAGTAATGGGGTATCCATTTATGGCGCATGGCTAATCCAAGTAAATAACCACTTGCTGCGCCAAGCAGGGCACCAACACCTACGGTAGCCAAAAACGCAATGGCTGAATGGCCTAGGGCATTTTGCGAGGACACAATGTATTCAAAAACAATCACCGCCAACAATGCGCCAATTGGGTCAATGATAATTCCTTCCCAGCGTAATATGTTCGAAATTTTTGCACTAGGGCGAACCGTTCGCAGCATAGGCACAATGACCGTTGGTCCGGTAACTGTGATAAGTGCCGCAAACAAGAAGGATAATTCCCACGGTATGCCAAGGGCATAGTGAGCGCTTGGGGCAACCACCATAATAGTGGCTAATGGGCCTAAGGTGCACAAATTTCTTACCATGGGACCATGACCGCTGATTTCTTTAAATCGTAGCGTTAAAGCGCCTTCAAATAAAATGATGGCAACGCACAACGATACAATTGGGAAAAGTAAATCACCAAAAAGGTTGTCGGCGTTTATTAAACCGGTCACAGGGCCAACTACAATACCAACCAATAAAAGGGGTAAAATTGCAGGAATTTTTATTTTAAAAGCAAACAGTTGGCAGGCGATTGAAAAAAGACCTACAAGCACTAATGAAAGCGTTATATTGCCCACTGAGATTCCTTTTTATGGTTATCTATCATTGGCTTAGCGATTATTTTATGTGTTTTTTTATATCTGTAAACATGAGTATACAAATATGGCTTGTGAATTAACACCTCGTTATCTACAAACTGAATGGTTTTAACAAGTAAGCATTAATTTTCATACTAATTGGGTGATACAAGCCTATTTTTTTTGACCATGATCAAGTACTATTCACCTTCGAAAAAATTTAGTGTTTTGAGGGTGTATTGATGGGTGATAATACCGAATTCAAAGAAGTGTTTAACTGGTGGTATTTATTCGGTATTGTAGGGGTATTAGTTGCATTTCCTTTACTTCATATATTGGCTGGATGGTATGTTTTCTTTTTTAGTAAATAGCCAATAAACTCATAAATAAGCAGCATAACAAGAAACACATAAAAGGAAAAAGTGTGTCACAAAAATTGATTAAAAATGCCGTTACAACGATATCTGACTATCCTAAGCCAGGTATTCTGTTTCGCGACGTAACCAGCGTACTTCAAAATCACGAAGCTTTTCAAGCTTGTATCGATCTATTGAAAGCTCAATATGGGCATTTGAAATTTGACAAAGTGGTTGGTACCGAAGCACGTGGATTTCTGTTTGGTGCGCCTTTAGCATTAGAGCTTGGCGTGGGTTTTGTTCCTGTGCGTAAGCCTAAAAAGTTGCCGCGTGAAGTTATTTCTGAATCATATGAACTTGAATATGGAACAGACGTGCTAGAGATCCATAAAGATGCTATCAGCCCTGGTGACAAAGTCCTTATGATTGATGACTTACTTGCTACTGGCGGTACCATGATTGCCACGGCAAAGCTCATCCGTCGATTAGGGGGTGTAGTAGATCATGCAGGCTTTATTATTTCATTGCCCGACATTGGGGGCGAAGCAAAGCTTAAAGCCGCTGATGTTATTCCTTATTGTGTTTGCGAATTCGACGGAGACTAATTAGCCGATGAGCTATCAAGTTCTGGCAAGAAAATGGCGCCCTCAAACGTTTTCTGAATTGGTGGGTCAACAACATGTTGTTGATGCAATATCCAATGCACTAAGAAACGATAAGCTCCACCACGCATACTTGTTTACGGGTACGCGAGGTGTGGGTAAAACAACAATTGCACGAATTTTTTCAAAAAGCTTAAACTGCGAGCAAGGCCAAAGTGCCAACCCGTGTGGTAAGTGCGCTACTTGTGTAGATATTAGCGATGGACGCTATGTTGATTTGCTAGAAATAGATGCAGCATCGCGAACCAAGGTTGAAGACACTCGGGAGCTCCTCGACAATGTCCAATATCGGCCAACACGCGGAAAGTACAAAGTCTATTTAATAGATGAAGTACACATGCTTTCAAAGCACAGCTTTAATGCATTACTAAAGACCCTTGAAGAACCGCCAGAACATGTCAAGTTTTTGCTTGCTACAACCGATCCTCAAAAACTCCCCGTAACTGTGCTGTCGCGCTGTTTACAGTTTAGTTTAAAGGCGCTAACTACAGAACAAATTCAAGGTCATTTGGCCCATATACTAGGGCAAGAGCAAATTCAGTATGAGAAATCTGCGATTGCACAAATTGCGCGAGCGGCGCAGGGCAGTATTCGCGATTCTTTAAGTTTAACTGACCAAGCGATTGCGCAAGGCAATAATCAAGTGAGCTTAGCGATAGTCGCCAATATGCTTGGCTTGCTAAACAAAAACCATATTTTGAAATTGGTAAAACACGTATGCGAACGTGACAGTGTAAATGCAATTGCTCAGCTTGATGATATATGTGCTCAATCGCCCGATTATTTTCAGGTGTTGTCGCAGCTGCTAGGTTTACTTCATCAAATAGCGCTTACCCAAGTCGTGCCTGAGGTATGCAAGCTCGATAGTGACTCGGCCAAAGGCATTTATACGCTGGCAAATAGTCTGTCTAAAGAGCAAATTCAGATTCTGTACCAAATTGGTGTAAATGGTAAACGAGATTTGCCTTATGCACCCGACGCTCGCACCGGTTTACAAATGACGATATTAAGAATGTTGGCGTTTTCACCTGTGCAAACAATTGATTTAGATATTGATACTTTGGTAACTACCGATGATAGTTTGCCATCCTTTGAGTCGCTGCCTGAACCTAAGCCTGCGGTATTTATTACGCCAGAAGCTATACCTGCTGTTCAAGCTTTTTCGCTTGATGCTACTAAGCAAAATGATATCGCCGAGCACAATAAAAGCAATGAGCAAGAAGAAGCTGATGGTGCAACTGACCGGCCATTAGCAACAGTACAAGTAGAACCTGCAGTACAACCATTGCAAACGCAAGAACCTGCGCAAAAAAAGACTATTGAGGTGGTTCAGGAGCAAGCTCAAGCGCCAGATCTGATTGAGCCGCTCTCAGATTTAGATTCTCATTCGCAGGCAGTATCTGATCAGCCACCATACAACAAGCCTGCTGCTGAAGCGAGTTTGCAATCTGAGCCCTTATTGCCAGCTAGTGAAGAACTCGATAGCCAAACACCAGTTAATCAAACAACTCTGAATGATCCACAAGGGCCACCTTCGTTTCATGAAGAGCAGCCGCCATTGCCAGATGAAGAGCCGCCAATGTTTACGGATATGTTTGGGGACGAAGTTGTTTCTCCTAGCTCAAACGAAGCAGTTAATGAGCCAGCGGAACATCAACCATCTGAAACTGGTGTTACACCTGAGCAAAACACACAAGCTAGTGCTAATGCGACCGCAAGCACCTATGACTTACTTAAAGTCAGTCAACAGCTAAAAGAATATACTAAAGAAAAAGAAGGAGATTCAGGCGTAAAAAAGTCTGAACCTGATTTTGAGGCCGCTGAAGCGGTTGAGCAGCCGTTTGCGTATAAAATGGGGCATGAATTTGCATCATTTACTGGTACCTTTCAGGCATTTTTAAGTAATGGCCAAAAGCTAACGCGCGCTCAGCAGGTAGACTCGTGGAGTGCATTTGTTGACGCTACCGATATTCAAGCACTCACAAGGCAGTTGTTGATAAATTCGACCTGTCAAAAGCTGAGCAACCCACTCATGTTAACATTAGCCAAAGAAAATCATAATATTAATGAAGAGCCCATTATTGAAAAAATACAGTCGACTCTGTCGGAATTGTTAGGTGAACAAATTGATGTTGAAATTGTGTTGGGCGAAACTGCAAATACACCTTTTCAGATTCAAACCAGTATAAATGATATGCGTATGCGTTATGCGCTCGAATTAATAGGCAGTACTGACGCTATTCAAGAACTTTTAAAAGCATTCGATGCTAACGTGGTAGATGGCAGCGTAGAAGCCAGATAGATAGGCAACGAAGCGAAACCAAAAAGTTAAACAAAAATCAGAAGAAGCACTAAACAAGATTAAGAGAGAATAATATGTTTAAAGGCGGCATGGGCAATATGATGAAACAAGCCCAACAAATGCAAGAAAAAATGCAAAAAGCGCAAGCTGATCTAGCCAATATTGAAGTCGTGGGTGAGTCGGGCGCTGGTATGGTTAAAATTACTATGACTTGCAATCATAATGTTCGACGCGTTGAGGTAGACGATGCTCTAGTAGGAGACGACAAAGAAATGCTCGAAGATTTAGTCGCTGCTGCTATGAATGATGCCGTTCGTCGGGTACAAGAAACGACCCAAGACAGAATGGGTGACGTTACTGGTGGTATGGGATTACCAGCAGGCTTTAAAATGCCATTTTAGGCATCTTTTACACTATTTTTCACAAGAGAAACTAAAGCACTTATGTCCCACAGCCCATTAATAGATGAACTCATCACCGCGTTTAAGTGCCTACCCGGCGTTGGGGCTAAAAGTGCTCAGCGAATGACGTTTAATTTACTTGAACGTAATCGTGGCGGTGCTTTGAAGTTGAGTCACGCTTTGCACAATGCAATGGAGCATATCAACAACTGTGAGCAATGTAGAACATTCACCGAAGCCCAGTTGTGCAACCTTTGTAACAATCCGAGCCGAGCAGAATCGCAGCAAATTTGTATTGTTGAATCTCCCCAAGATGTTTTGGCAATAGAGCAAACTAGCCAGTTTAAAGGGACTTACTTTGTGTTAATGGGGCACTTGTCTCCGATAGACGGCATTGGGCCAAATGAAATTGGCTTGGACATTCTTGCGCAACGTTTACAACAAGACAAATTAGAAGAAGTGATTTTAGCCACCAACCCAACGGTGGAAGGCGAGGCTACCGCGCACTATATTTCGCAGATGTGTAAAAAGCACGCAATAAGAACCACTAGAATAGCCCATGGCGTGCCGGTAGGTGGTGAATTAGAATATATAGACGGCAACACGCTCACTCATGCCTTCACTGGTCGTCGAGAGTTTTAGGCTTTCTTCAATATATATTCACTCAAGCTGTTGAATTTGGCTAAATAGCCCTCAAATCTACTCCACTACAAAATCACTCACTTTTAGATTTAGAGGAGACCCTTAGTCATGACTGAGAAAGTCCAACACGAAACTCATGGTTTTCAAACCGAAGTTAAACAGTTACTTCAATTGATGATCCATTCTTTGTATTCAAACAAAGAAATATTTTTACGTGAACTTGTTTCAAACGCTGCCGATGCAGCAGACAAGTTGCGCTTCAAAGCCTTGTCTAATGCTAAGCTGTTTGAAGGCGACGGTGACCTCAATGTAAGACTGAGCGTCGATAAAGAAGCCGGCACTCTTACGGTGTCTGATAACGGCATTGGCATGAGCAAAGAAGAGGTTATAAAAAACTTAGGTACGATTGCTAAATCGGGCACTGCCGAATTCTTTGGTAAGCTTTCAGGCGATGAAGCTAAAGATTCATCGTTAATAGGTCAATTTGGCGTAGGTTTTTATTCAGCATTTATTGTCGCTGACAAAGTAACCGTAAATACCCGCGCAGCGGGCACAAGTGCCAGCGAAGGTGTGCAGTGGGTATCTGCAGGTGAAGGCGACTTTGCGGTAGCTCAGATTGAAAAGGAAGGCCGTGGTACTGAAATTGTTCTGCATATAAAAGAAGAAGAAAAAGAATTTTTAGACGACTGGCGCCTGCGTTCGATTATTACAAAATACTCTGACCATATAAGTATTCCAGTAGAGCTTTATAAAGACGAAGTGCCTGAAAGTGATGGCCCTGATGATGAAAAAATCCCAGCTCAACCAGGCGTATGGGAAGCCGTAAACAAAGCAACCGCTATGTGGACGCGCGAGAAGTCGGATGTGTCAGATGAAGAATATACTGAATTTTACAAGCATGTGTCACACGACTATGCAGAGCCACTAACGTGGTCACATAACAAAGTAGAAGGCAAAACAGAATATACAAGCTTATTGTATATACCATCTAAAGCCCCTTTTGATTTGTGGAATCGTGAACAAACTAGCGGCCTTAAGCTATATGTACAGCGCGTCTTTATTATGGATGATGCTGAACAATTTATGCCAACGTATTTACGTTTTGTGAAAGGCTTGCTCGACTCAAACGATTTACCTCTGAATGTATCTCGTGAAATTTTGCAAGATAACAAAATTACTCAGGCTATTCGCCAAGGCTGTACTAAGCGTATCTTGAGTATGCTAGAAAAAATGGCTAAGAAAGACACTGATAAATATCAAACTTTCTATAATGAGTTTGGTAACGTATTAAAAGAAGGCCCAGCGGAAGATTTTGCAAATAAAGAAAAAATTGCAGGCTTGCTAAGATTTGCAACCACTCATAACGACGGTAACGAACAGAACGTATCGTTAGCGCAATATATTGAGCGTATGCAAGAAAGCCAAGAGACGATCTATTATGTGACTGCCGATTCATACCAAGCAGCACGCACTAGTCCGCACTTGGAAGTGTTCCGTAAGAAAGGCATTGAGGTGTTGTTGTTGGGTGAGCGCATTGACGAATGGTTAATGTCGCATCTTAATGAATTTGATGGTAAGACCCTTACATCAGCGGCGAGCGCTAGCGTAGATTTAAGTGAATTAGACGACGACGAAACTAAGAAAGCTAAAGAAGATGCTGAAAAAGCAGTTGAAGGTGTGCTTGCACGCATGAAAACAGCCTTAGGTGAAAAAGTTGCTGACGTTAAGTTTACTCATAGACTAACCGACTCACCTGCTTGCATTGTTGCTACCGACGACGGTATGACAACACAAATGGCAAAACTGATGCAGTCTGCTGGTCAACCTGTGCCTGAGCCTAAGTATAGCTTTGAGCTTAATCCTGAACATCCACTGGTTAAAATAGTGTCTGATGTACAAGATGAAGAGCAGTTTACACAGTGGACACAAGTGTTGTATGACCAAGCCGCATTATCAGAACAAGGCAGCTTAAAAGAGCCCGCTAGTTTTGTGAAAAACTTAAACGCTTTACTGTCGAACTTAGTTAAATAAGTTATATGTGAAACGCGAATATTAAAAGCCAATGTGATAAATGAATCGCATTGGCTTTTTTATGCGTAAAAGGCTATGAATATAATTGTTTACGCCCTAAATTGGAACTTACACCTAAAGTCTGACCTATTTTGGTGAATAGCGCTTGTCTATATAGCGCCTAACATGTAGAGTTTCGATATAAGAATTTACTATAAATTAACAATAAAGATGGAGGAACTTAATGCGCATTATTCTTCTTGGTGCCCCCGGCGCTGGAAAAGGAACGCAAGCTCAGTTTTTAATGAACAAGTTTGGTATTCCGCAAATTTCTACAGGTGATATGCTTCGTTCCGCCATAAAAGCGGGTACTGAAATGGGCCTTGCTGCTAAAAAAGTGATGGATTTAGGCCAGTTAGTATCAGACGATATTATTATAGGCTTGGTAAAAGAACGTATTGCTCAAGCAGACTGTGAGAAAGGCTTTTTACTAGATGGTTTTCCGCGCACCATTCCTCAAGCTGATGCTATGACAGAAGCTCAGGTTAAGATTGATAGCGTAATAGAGATTGATGTTCCAGACGACGCTATTGTTGAGCGTATGAGTGGTAGAAGAGTGCATCCTGCATCAGGTCGTGTTTATCATATTACGTATAATCCGCCAAAAGAAGACGGTAAAGACAACGAAACCGGCGACGACTTGGTTATCCGTAAAGATGATAAGGAAGCAACCGTTAGAGACCGTTTAGGGGTATATCACAAGCAAACTGTCCCTTTAATTGCATATTATTCGAGTGCTGCTAAAGAAGGCGCTTGTGAATACTATAAATTAGACGGAACGCAATCGGTTGAGGCGGTAAGCGCACAGCTATCAACTTTACTTGGTTAATGATTTACTTTACTAAAACACCCTATTAATTATATGATTAACAGGGTGTTTTTATATGTGTTGCTTTGATTACTATAGTGAAAGCAAATTAGCCGATTATATTTACGACCAGTCAAGCTCCATCATCAGTTTTTCTTCTGGCTCATATGTGCCGCACATTTCGTCATAGGGAGTGCTTTGTTTAAGCCATACCTTTTCGAACTTTTGACCGGCAAGCTGCTCTTTAAGTTCACGTATAGATTGGAAGTTCGCGCTGTTTCGATATTTATCTCTTAACTGTGTCTCAGCAGAATCCCCGCCAACACCAGCAACAAATGTACCGCCTTCAATCGATTCGATAAATAAATTCATATTTTTACTCGTTTATTTTTGAAGCCATGTGTAATTTAAACTCTTTGGCTGCCTTATTAGATCAAGCTGTCCACCATTTGTTTCTGCAAATAATGAAACCTGCACTTTGAAGAGCGTCTTTTAGTTTCTTACGATCATCTAGATTTAGAAAATCACCAACTTCAAGCTTGTGATCTTTAGTGCATAAGGCAATACGCGGGAGTTCCCAGTTATTTTCGGATTCTGAATAAAACACATCGATTTGCTCTCTCGACATTTCTGCTAGTGTTTGTTTTTTTCGGTGACCTACTTCAACATTGACTTGAGTTGGGCTTATATGGATGATTTGTTGCGTGTGCGTATAGACCGACACTCTGTACATCAAATAAGCAAAAAGTCCGACTTCGAAGCCTGCGAACGGCAGCACAATCCAAGCGCCTGCAAAAGACCATGCCATTGCAATAGTCATTACAACAAAGACCATGATAGCGATTACCCATTTTGTTTGTAGCCACGTTGCAGAGCGGTTAGGTGAAAGCGTAATAATTGTGTTGTTGTTATTTTGAGTAGTAATAACCATTTAAAAAATCTTGGGCATATTAAAAACCTTGGGTATAATCGCCGCTTAAATTGCGAAAACGTAAACTTTTTACGCGCGTTTTTAGTAAAGAGACCATACATAACTTTCTGATTAGCATTGAGTCAGGTCTTTTAAAATGAGTAGTGTGTTCATTGTTAACTCGAATTTATAAAATTTTCAAGCTCTACCCAGTTAAAATAGGGTTAGTCGCTGTATGGATAGCCTTACTAACCGTAACACAAGGCTATTTGTTGGTAGCAGACTACGGTAGTTTTCTATTTCTCGGTGTAGTAGGTGCAATATTTGCTAACGCGACTGGCGCTGGTGGCGGCGTAGTGTTTGTGCCATTTTTCAATCAACTGTCGTTATCGAGTGAAACGATAGTGGCGACGAGTTTTGCTATTCAATGTTGCGGTATGACAGCGGGCGCAATTACTTGGTTTAATCACTACCGTGAACTTAAACAGGCTAGCCACAAAGATCATTTACAAGCATCTCAATGGCAATCCTTAGGCCGAGGGCTTGCGATATGCGTCCCCTTTTCTATTGGCGGCATTTTAACGGCTCAGTATGTGTTGTACGAATATACTGGTTATGTCCAATCAGGCCTTCACCTTTACTTTGGTCTTTTTTCTATTGCATTGGCCATTGCCATTTATGGCTCTATTCCGCTTATGCGTCAACAACGAAATGTGAGCGCAATAATGGGCGTTGATATAATTATGCTAACATTTATTGCGTTTTTTGGCGGTGTTATTACAGCTTGGCTGTCGGTAGGGGTAGGCGAGTTAGTGGCTGTTTATCTTATATTGCGTGGATTCAATGTTAGTTTCGCCATTGCGCTAGCGGTTATTATTTCTGCGTTTACTGTGCAGGGCGCCATCATTTATCATTTACTGATTTCCAAAGCGGTATATTGGCAAATTGTTATTTTTGCAGGAGCCGGTGCAATAATAGGCGGGATTATTGCCAAGCACGTTGTATTGTATTTCTCACCTGTAAAATTGAAGATATTTTTTGGCACATGGGTTTTAGTTATGGGCATAGCGGGCTTGCCTATTTGGTTGGTATGATTTGAATCGGCAATAGAGTGTCGTACTTTATGGCGGGAAATGGCTGTGTGTTCGACCACTGCTCTTAAACTAATAAGCAGCATGATAACCATGAGTCTTAACAAACTTAACAAATTTGAATCTTTAACAACCGCTTTGTCAGTAGACCAGTCTATCAAATAGTTTTGGGTGACACTCTGCAACTCGCTTATTGTCGACTGACAGCTTGACTTTGATTGGGTCTCCAATGTGCCAGTTGTGTGAATTAGAATAAATAACATTATCGAAAATTTCGAGCTCAAACTTCCCAGTAAAGAACAAAACCTAAGGTCCGGTATGGCCCCTACAGCGTAAATTAGGCAATAAAGTCAGTTATTAAAGACAGTAAATCGCAGATTGCGGCCGATAGGAGTTAGCTTCCCATTAGCATCGCCAATATTTTTGAACTTCGACAAACTCAAGTTGGTATGCCTCGGCTTGAAGGGCTTTGTATCGGTGAATGGCCAAAAGCTGTCGTTCGGCATCGACAAGACAACCCCATCATATTCGAGAGCATCTCGTCGCACGGCTTCGTGCAGGCATCTCTTCGCACTCCAAGTGTTCGTTTCTTTTAACGAAGAACGTAAACGTCCGCGTTTGCCTGCACGGTTGAGTTCTTTAATATAGCGTCAAACGTCGCACAACCTATGACCATTCCCAAAGGCACTCAGGCGCTAGCGACAGATGTGTACGACATTACGCAGGACAGGGAGTTTAGCTTTGATTTCGCCAGTTAAGAAAACTTTAACAGCGCATTGTAACCAGCAGCTCAATGGTATTTGCCTGGGGTACTAATACGGCTGACACAGTGGGCCTTACTTATAAATTCGCGCCGACCGATGGCATAATAGGTTTGATTTGGTTTTTCTTAACCGACACTGCTGACGGCAGGATTGTTGAGAATGACTTTCAATTAGGAGATAACAATGGCTTGCTAGTGGCTGTTTTTCTAACTTTCGGTGAAGCCAGAATTGTTATTGGCGAAGTATCGGCGCCGAACATTTTATTGCTATTCTTAGGTGCATTTGGGTTCTCGATGTTAAGCAAAAACCGCAATCCTTAATATTGTCTAACTTAAATATCTAAACTAAAAAATGGCCTCGTTAGCTGCAACGTTACAGGGCCATTCTTTATTGACATGGTTTATTTGATTCCACTCATAATCAGCATCTCAAATACCGTCATTTAATACTGCAACTCGATCCAAAATATCCATCGATATGATTAAGATTTGACCACTTATCTATTTAGTAGTAGTTTAATAAACAGCAAAGTAAACAAAACGTTACACAGTAAATCCATCTAGTAAAAATATAAACCACCAGTAAAATGTGCAGTGGAAACTTACAAAAGTACATTTTTAGTAAAGCGCTTATGGACATTCTTCGCAGTAAGTTCAATTATTATGTTTTCAATACTATTGTTAATGGGAAGAGAAATTTACCCCGCAGTGCTGCAGTGGCTTAGGTAATTTGGCCACCTAACTAGAAATGTTATGCTATTAGCATAGCAAGATTAGGTGACAAAAATGAAGACAAAGAAACGACCAACGTATAGCCCTGAGTTTAGGTTGGAAACGGCGCAATTAGTTGTTGACCAAAATTACAACCAGGAAGAAGCAGCAAAGGCAATGAGTGTTGCTCCTTCAACTATCAGCAAGTGGGTAAGTCAGCTCAAACAGGAACGAAAAGGTATTCAGGTAAAGCAGTTACCGATAACGCCTGAGCAAATCGAAATTCGTGATTTAAAGAAGCGTCTTGCACGTGCTGAGTGAGAGAAAAAAGTATTAAAAAAGGCTACTGGTCTGTTGATGTCGGACTCCATGAACAACTCCCGCTAGTCGAGGAACTGAGTCAGAGCGATAAACGCCGTTAGCCAATAAAGTTGCTGTGTGAAGTATTTGGAGTTCACCGCAGCACTTATAAATACTGGTATAAGCGAGATAAGCGAGATAAGCGGCTTTCACCAGCGCAAGCTAAACTGCACTGCCAAGTGAAAGAAGTGCATCGACAAAGCAATGGCTCAGCAGGTGGCAGTAATGGCAACGAATAATGGATTCCCATTAACGCGTTATCGGGCTGGCAATATTATGAAAAAGCTAAATTTGGTGAGTTGCCAACGTCCCCAACATGCTTATAAAAAAGCCACACAGGAGCACGTGGCCATTCCCAACACATTGGATAGACAGTTCGTTGTTATTGAGCCTAATCAAGCGTGGTGTGGCGATGTGACATACATTTGGACAGGCACTCGATGGGCGCACTTAGCAGTAGTTTTAGATTTGTTTTCACGAAAACCAGTTGGCTGGGCCATGAGTCATTCGCCCGATAGTAATTTAACTTGTCAAGCCTTAACAATGGCCTTTGAAAGTCGTGGTAGGCCTAAAAATGTCATGTTCCATAGCGATCAGGGAAGTCATTATACAAGTCGTCAATTTAGGCAACATATTTGGCGATATCGGTTAACTCAAAGTATGAGCAAACGAGGTAATTGTTGGGATAATACGCCAATGGAAAGATTTTTTAGAATTTTAAAAGCGGAATGGATACCAACAACAGGCTTCACAAGTTTTAATGAAGCAAAAACAATATTACTGATTATATAATTGGATATTACAGCGAGCTAAGGCCGCATTCATATAACGGTGGTTTAACGCCAAATGAATCGGAAATAAGATATTGAAAATATTCTAAATCCGTGGCGAAAAAAACGTGACCACTACACTGGCAATACAAAAGGGTATAAAAACTGAAGTTACTAATTTTTTGAAAGCGCCTCGACATATAAAGGTTCAAATAGAGTCGATATTACCAACTAAGTTTCTAATATATGCAAGGTTCAGATTACTAGTATTTGATAATTTTAGACCATGAATATAGCGCTCAACTAATTGTCTATTGAGCTTTATCATTTTGTTCTAAATCTCCCGGCTTATCTTCATCTTCATTCTCTTCTTCTTTCTCCTCGTCATCATCATCTAAAATGTCAGGGGTAACTGCATCCACAACATCAATAGCGCCACCAACAACCGTTGTAGTAACTCCAACCACAGCCGAAACAGCTGTCACGGCAACACAGCCTGACAAGCAAGTAAGACAATAAACGACAAAAAGACAATGCAGTACTTTCTTCAACATGGTTTTTCCAATTAAATACTAGTGTCGTTACAATACGCTTGTTTATTTGCGTCGCCATCTAAAGCTAAAACTAACGACAGATTTAGCTTTAGATGACGCCCGATATTGTGGCGAAAACATGAACCAAAAAAAGGGCGCTAAATAGAGCACTCTTATAATTTATGCATGCATACCCATAAAGGACATTTACATCAGCTCTGTTATTAACGCTATAAAGGCTAAAAGAACAAACCCAATAACCATCCTTAGCGTCAGCGTTGCGGCACTTGCATCGTTGCTTCCACTCTTGATAGGTAGCATTGCAAAAGCAGAGCGCGATGTTTGTATTAAGACTCCGCCTATGCGCGATAAAGTTGAAAACGCATGCTGACCCGCTATTGGAACTACTTTTCGGTATAAAAATTCAATATCAAGATTGACTGATTTAAGTTCAGGTGGATACAAACCCTGTTTATTAAGCCATACAAAGGCAAGGGCAGAGAAAGCCAGTAGCTGCAATTGCGTTAGTACATGGGTAATATCATATGGTTTGTAATCGCTTTCCCAAGGTAAAAACTGGTACAAAATTTGTGGAAAACTGCCAATCATAAGACAAAGAGTGGCCGCGATACCCATGGCAATGAGCATATTCGTGGGGGCTTCTTTGGGGCGTAATTTAGAGTCGTGTGCAAAGAAGGCAAAAAATGGAATTTTAATACCTGCATGATGAAATACACCAGCAGATGCAAATAATAACATTAACCATAAATACTCGTGACCGGCTTCAATCATCGCCGCCATTACCATACTCTTGCTAACAAACCCGCTAAACAGTGGGAAGGCAGAAATTGAAGCCGCCCCTACAATACAAAACAGCGTCGTTTTAGGCATGGTTTTGTGTAGTCCGCCTAAATTGGAACCATTTACATGGCCAACGCGGGTTAATACCGCGCCCATTGTCATAAATAATAAGCCTTTAAAAATAACGTCGTTAAAGGCATGTGCAACCGCACCATTCATAGCTAAAGCAGTACCAATACCTATTCCACAGACCATAAAGCCGAGTTGGTTAATAAGGCTATAAGCAAGTACTTTACGTAGGTCGTTTTCAATTACCGCATAGAAAATAGGGAAGCATGTCATTGCTGCACCTATGTAAACTAGTAATGATTCACCTTGGAACGTCCTTGCCAGCATATATATGGCAACCTTGGTAGTGAATGCGGATAAGAACACCGTGCCCACTGGCGTTGCTTCAGGGTATGCGTCGGTAAGCCAAGTGTGTAAAAATGGAAAAGCTGCCTTCACGCCAAAGGCAAACAAGAACAAGTATGAGGTATAGTCACTTAAGCCAATTTGGGTGATGCTAATACTACCGGTGGTGCGGTAATGCATAATAGCGGCTATGAGAAGCGCTACACCGGAGAGTATTTGTATCATTAAGTAACGAATGCCAGCCTGTTGTGCTGATTTTGTGCGTCGTGCAAAAATCAAAAATGCCGAGGTTAAAGCAAGCAGCTCCCAAAATACAAAAACAGTCAGGAAATCACCTGCAAACACAGCACCTACTGCGCTGCCTGCATAGGCGAGTCCGGCCACAAACTGCACGCGATCTTTTAAATGCATCGCATAAATAAGACAAATAAAACAGGCTATGTGAAATAGGTAACCAAATAGCAGGGATAAACGGTCTACTTTAACTATTTCGAGGGTAAAAATATGCAACTGCATATTGATGGGCGTTGGGTCTAAGTTTAGGTATAACCAAATGCCGTTAATAAGAGGCACAAGCACCAGCACATAGCGCCACCGCATAGGAATAAATAAAGCCAACACAGCTGCAAAGAAAAAGGGTAGAAAAGCAGGGATAGCATAACTCATAGTTGTTTGTCTCCCGTGCTTGACTGACTGTTTAAGCCTAAATCGTCCATGCTGTGAGGGTCTTCTTTACTACCTTCATTAAGTGCATCTCCAATTCCGTGTGCTGCTGAAGCAGATCCTTGTTCGTCTAGCCTTTCATCATAATAATGCTCGTTTCGCATAACTACATGGCGCATTAATTTGGCGATGACCACAAGTACCACGCAGGCTACAAAACCGTAAATAGCATAAAAGGCAGGAATTTCTTCAAACGATAAGTAAATGTGTCTATGTACGATAAATTCTAGAGCAACTAAGATTATGCAAAGTGCATAAAAAGAATTCATGATAATGCCGACATTTTTTGGTTTATCAAAGAAAGAGGTATCGCTTGGCGTTTCATGCTTTGTTGTTGATTCATGTGCTGAATCATTCACGTTTTCATGATCGATTTTGTCGTTGCTTGAGCTTGAGTCATTAGACTGCATGTGGTTGCCTCCTTTTATTCTGTTAGTGTGAGTGAAAGTTGATAAAACACTGAAGGATCAAAAAACAAATATAAGGTCATTGCGGTAGGTATCGCCATGCCTATTAAACATGCTTTTGGTGCTTCTTGAATTTGCTGGTAAGCATTGTTTTGCATAAAAAACGCACGCATAGGAATACTCAATAAATAATAGGTATTTAGTAATGAACTGAGTGCTAAAGCAGCCAGAACGGTCCAAAAAATAAAATCGTTCTGTTCAAAGCCTAAAGTGCCCGACAACAAATACCATTTACTCCACATGCCACCAAAAAACGGAATGCCCAAAATGCTCAAGGTACCTATTGTAAAAACAGTAAACGTAAAGGGCATAGCTCTGCCCATTCCATTAAGGTCACTTACCGCTTTTTTGTGCATGGTAACTAAAATAGCACCAGCAGCGAAAAACAATGCGATCTTACCAAAGGCATGCATAGCAATATGCATGCCTGCTCCAGTAACAGCATCTTTAGTTGCCAGCAACACACCCAGCACAATATAGCTAAGCTGGCTAACGGTAGAATAAGCGAGACGCTCTTTGATATTGTCTTTAGTTAAGGCAATAATTGAGGCGGCTACAATAGTAAAAATAGGTATCCAAACCAGAATTTGATTGGCGCCTGATTCAGTGATGAACTCGGTGCCAAAAATTAATACCACCACCTTTACCACAGTAAATACACCTGCTTTTACTACTGCTACTGCATGTAACAGCGCACTAACTGGGGTAGGGGCTACCATGGCCGAGGGTAACCACTTATGCAGTGGCATTACGCCTGCTTTACTAATACCTAAAATAAACAGTAGTAGCAGCGGTAGCACCCAAGCTGGGTCCATACTGCCTTTAAGAATTCCCCCGGGCATAAAGTCTAAAGTACCTGCTATATAAAACACGGTTATCATGGCGGGAAGGAAAAATAATATAGAGGATCCCATTAGTATAAATATGTATTTGCGACCCCCACTTTTGGCTTCCGGAGTGCCTGAATGAGTCACAAGAGGGTAGGTTGATACGGTCAAAAATTCGTAGAAAATAAACAAAGTAAATAAATTTTCAGAATACGCGACGGCCATTACGCCAGCGATGGCAACAGCAAACAAGGTGAAAAACCGTGTTTGATGACTTTCGTTATGTGCCCGCATATAGCCTATTGCGTAAATAGAGGTAGCAATCCACAAGCCACTTGCAATTAGGGCAAACATTACGCCAAAGCTATTTAAGGCAAATGAAATTGACAAGCCTTCAATGGGCTCGGCTAAAGAAAAACCGACTTGGCTAGCATTATCCAAATTAAGGTATAAATAAATATTTATTGCGAATAGTGAAACAGCCGTAATCAAGGTTACAGCTTCCCTAATGTTAGGTACTTTATCTAATCTTGTGATAAGCAATGCACCGGCAATGGGAACAACTAAACTAGCCATTAACCAATAAGTTAACTCAATCATCTGTATTCCCTACATCGTTGCATTGGTAGATGTTAATAAGGCTTTTGCGACCGACTGGGCAGCTTCAAAAGGTAAGTCGGTATATAGGCCAAAATATAAACAGCCGGCAGCGCCAAGCCATAATGCAATTGCTAAACTTATTGGCGCTTTTGCAATGCTTATATCGCCACTGGATACCCCACGAATGACTACTTTTCTTGCAGAATTAAAATACATCGCTTCGACTATTTTCCATACATAGGCAACGGCTAGCACCGAACCAATAAGGATGGCGGCCACAACAATATATTTACCTTCTGAAATGGCAGCTTCAAGTAAATACCACTTAGTCACAAAACCTACCGTACCGGGCACACCAATTAAGCTAAGGCCTGCCAACACTATGGCAGCAAACGTCCATGGCATACTGACTCCAAAGCCACGTAGTTCAGACAATTTAGTTGTGTTTGCACGATATAACACCATGCCAGCACCCATAAAGAGCGTCGATTTGATTAAGGCATGATTAAATAAATGCATAACTGAAGCGGTTAAGCCGGTTTCATTTAACAGTGAAATACCTATGACCATATAGCCAATTTGCGCGACACTTGAAAATGCCAACATGCGTTTTAATTCTATTTGCTGCCACGCTCGGTACGAGCCGTATATAACCGCAACGCATCCCAGTACTAGCATTATTTGCGGCAGCAACAATGCTGTCCAGTATTCAATGGGGTATAGGTCGAACAATACGCGTAACAGGGCGTAAATAGAGACTTTAGTGGCAGTAGCCGATAAGAATATACTCACTACAGATGGCGCATAGCTATACGCATTTGGAAGCCAGCTGTGTAGTGGGAATATTGCAGCTTTTAAACCTAAGCCTAATACAATAAAGATAAAACCTGTCATCACCAACTGCATGTCGGCAAAGGTGTCGAAACGTTGGGCAATATCAGCGATATTTAAACTACCTGAGGCCGCAAACAAAAAGCCTACGCCAATTAAGAAAAAGGTAGCGCCTATAGTGCCTAATACCAAATACGAAAACGCAGCAGTAAGTGCTTTGCGCGACTTGCCCATACTAATAAGCGCGTAACTCGACAGTGAACTGATTTCTAAAAATACAAATAAATTGAAAATATCGCCGGTAAGCGCAATGCCTAACAGACCCAATAAACAAAGCTGAAAAGCGGCATAAAATAAACCATGGCTTTGTTTATCAATTTCTTTAGGGACGCTTTGAAATGCATATATGCTGGTAACCGTGGCTACGCCACTTACAATAAGTGCAATAAACGCATTGAGTGAATCAATTTTGTATTCGATTCCCCAAGGAGGACGCCAACCGCCAAGTTCGTATATAACGTGTTTGCCGTCAATTACGTCATATAAAATGATAAATGAAAGAACAAAGCACGTAACAGACACCAGCAGCGTGACTAACCAGCTAAGGTTATGATTTTTAAATAAGGCAGTGATGGGGGCGCATATAAGTGGAATAACCACTAAAAGGATGGTTAGCTGCTCGGTCATTCTTGATTATCCATTTCGTTTATTTGGTCTTCTTCAATGGTGTCGTATGCTTCTTTTATACGAATGACTAGAGCAAATCCAAGTGCAGTAGTAGCTACGCCTACCACAATGGCTGTTAGCATAAGAACCTGTGGTAAGGGGTTAGAGTAAATAGTGTATTCGGTATCAACAATAGGCACTGTGCCGCCTGTGACTTTTCCCATACTTACGTAAAACAAGATAACCGCAGTTTGAAACATAGCAAGTCCAGCTAATTTCTTAATCAGATTAGAACGGCTAATTAGGGTATAAAGACCCACCATCATTACCGCAATAATTAGCCAATAGTTAACGTGTCCAATGGCGTAATCAATCATTCTGGGGGCACTCTTTTTGAGAAGGTGAAAAATAGTAAAATCATGACCGACGCTACGGTTATGCCCACACCTAGTTCAATGATTATAATCCCAATATGTTGGCCGGTAATGGGGTTGGTTGCCAACACGCTATAATCTAAAAAATTACCGCCTAGCAACATAGACACTACCCCCACGCCTGCGTATAGCAAAACGCCAAAACTGGCGCATATTTTAAGAGCGGTTTCAGGAATTACTTTAACCGCTGCGTCTAGTCCATAAGTTAGTGCGTACAATAAAATGGCTGAAGAGAAAATAACACCCGCCTGAAAACCTCCGCCTGGGCTGTAATCGCCATGAAATTGAACATATAAGGCGAACAATATAATGGTAGGGGATAACCACTTGGTGACTACCCGTAAAATAAGGTCATTTGTCATTTTTATTAGCTCCGCGGGTTTTTATACGAATTTTTCGTCTTGGCCCTAATAGCATTAACACCCCTATACCTGCGGTTAATACAACGGTGACTTCACCCAATGTATCAAACCCTCTGTAACTCGCTAGCACCGCTGTTACTAAGTTAGGCACACCGGTTTCTGCTTGGCCTTGTTCTATATACCGCAGGGCCACTTGTTGATTTGGTGCACTTTGGATATCACCTAATTTTGCTATGTCGTGAGTGCCAAATATAAGTAAGCCGCCCATTACTACACAAATAATAAGTGGACCAAGGCGCTTCTTACTTGTACCCGGAGCTTCGTGCCCGTCTTTTATAGAGGCTAAGGTTACCAGCATAAGCACCGTTGAAATGCCGGTTCCTACAGCTGCCTCTGTGAAGGCAACATCGGGCGCGTCTAGCACCACAAACAATCCAGCGACTAACAAACTGTATAGACTAAACATCATTGCCATAGCAAACAAATGTGTGGTTTTTAGCACCGCAAGTGCCATTATCAATAAAAATACTAATAAAACAATATTAATGACAAAACTCATGATTTGTCTCTTTCAGTGGTATTAATGTGGACTTTTTGATTATGACGCAGGCCCCAGCGCCATGCATTATTGGCTAATGCATAAGATGAGGCCGGGCTAGTAAAGGCTAAAAATAAGAATATTAAAATAAGTTTGGCGACTATAACAAAGCCGTGAGCTTGGAAGCTCAGGCCAAACAATATTAAAAATGTGCATAGCGTGTCAGTTACGCCTACTGCATGCAATCGCGCGTATGTGTCGGGTAGTCGCACAATGCCAATACCGCCTATTATGCCTAACAAACAACCAAAGCCAATGAGGGTAAAGCTGGCCATATCGAGTATCATATCGATCATTCTTTTTCCTCAGGCACTGCGTTGCTGTTATTGGCAAAAAACTTGCCTCTTTCTACTAAGCGTAAGGCTGCAATTACACCCACAAAATTTAACAAGGAATACAAAAGGGAGATGTCTAGCAAATCGTGGCGACCGCTGTAAAATGCAAACAGAGATACCAATAATACTGCCTTAGTACCAAACATATTTACGGCTAAAATTCGGTCAAACACACTGGGCCCGAGTAATACTCGTGAAACTGCAAGTGCCATAGTTACCATTATCGCGAGCCCGCAGGCTAAAAAATACATACTCATTTGTTTTTCACGTCCACTTCGCTAATTAAATATTGCTTAGGCATAATATCGAGCATATCGTTATTGGCTAAATCTTCTGCATTTTGGGCACTAATTGTGTGTACTAACAGGGTATTGTCAGACAGAGCAATACTAGATGAACCAGGCGTAAGGGTGATCGCGTTGGCATATAGTACCTTCGCAACATCATCTTTGTAGGGCATCGCAATTCTAATGAAGGTAGATTCTACTGGTCGAATACCAAGTATGCGCAAGCTAACATCATAGTTTGATTGGACTACTTTAATCGCTAGTTTGAACAAAAACGTAATGAGGCTACCAGTGACAAAAAACGCATAGCGTTGTCGATCTATTTTATGCATTCTTCCGGTTATCCACATAGAGAATAAAACAGAAAAAACACCAAAGGAAAGCATTAAAGGCTCAAACATGCCTGACAATAAAATCCAAGTAAGCACCAAAATAATGGCGAGCCTGACCTGATGATTCACACAAAGCTCCTTTTTAGTTGTTATTTGTTTAATGCGTTGCCGACTTTTTGTAAGTCTTTTCGGATGTTAAGCAACTAGGTTTTTCGATGAGTCTGTAATCTAGCAATTTGTTTACATTATTACAATCAATCAAAGCCTTTAATCTTTATGGGGTAGTGATTGAAAATGATAATCGACAATTTTTCGATAGTCTTGATTTGGACCAACCCAATCGGTTTCGAACTTTGCTTGGTTTACTGCATCTACAAGGCCTTGGGCTTCGAGGGCTATAGCGCTATATTTAATGGGTAAATAGTTACCGGTGTATACCTGCATGGCTATTTGATCTGTGGAGATTGACAATGAAATTTTATTTCTACTTGATACGAGTACACATGCAAGCTGGGAAGCATTGTCTGTTTGATTTTTGACCAACACATAGCAATCGTCAATATCTTTAAAGGCTATGCGCTTACCTAGTGTTGCCGCTTGCATGAAGCTATGGTCACTGTTAGCTGTAAATATTTCTCCCGTGGGAATGTTTTTTTCGTCAAGAGGCAGATATTTATTAGCAAAAACCGTTAGTTCCATATCATGAATGCTTGGCTCTCCTAAGGTGAAATAAGCATGGTTACACATATTGATAGGGCTAACTTTATCGCAGCTAGCCTTGTACTCAGTTAATAAGTGGTTATCGCTTGTTAATGTGTACGTTACGTTTGCTGTTAAATTTCCTGGGAAACCTTGATCGCCGTCGTTCGATGTATAAGTAAGTGTTACCGATTGACTATTTTCCCGCTTCACTACAACAGGGGACACCGACCAAAAACACTGGCTAAAGCCATCTGCACCGCCATGAAGTGTGTTTTCGCCTTCGTTTGCATCAAGCTTTATGAATTCACCGTTGTGAACGTACTGCGCGCCACTAATTCTATTGCTTACTCGCCCGCATGTTGCGCCCATATAGCAATTATCAATCAATATGTCTGAATCGAGGGCATAATTTAAGGTAGTTTCAAGCCAAGTGCCTTCACTGTTTTTATATTGTATTGATAATATCCGTGCGCCATAGCTGGCGATGACTACCTTCATATTCTTGTTATTAGATAACGTTATTCTTTCGATTGAAGGAGCATCGGTTTTCTGCATAAGTGCTTGGTTCATTTATAGGTGACTGAATGGCTAAGTCAGCACTATGCAATTGACCAAGTAGATACGCAAGTAAAAATTGAAGCTGGCGTAGCGGATGAGATATTTATAACTATATGTGATTGATAGTGATTTGGGTTCATTTTAATCCCCTTTGCCGATATCGGTTTGCATGAAATCAAGGCAAGTGATCGTAATGGTTGTTTTAGAAGTGAACATACTATCTCGAAAATAGCATGCTAATCGCGAAAGTAGGGTCGAGGATTTGCTGAAGACTAGTGTTAAATAACGACTTGATTTCTACCATTTTTCATCCGAGTACTTCATCCACGCTTTCCAATTATAATCTTTCTGGACTTCGGTAACGCCAATACTTATGGTAACTGCATGATCGTCTAGCAAAGCTAAATTCTCTACGCTAGATCGTAAAGCATCAGCGGTTTTCCGGCCTTCAAGTAAATGAGTATTGTTCATAAGAATAAGAAACTCTTCTCCACCTATTCTATAGAGTATATCTTTGCTACTGATTACGCTTAAGATAAAATCAGAGAGGCCAACCAAGACTTTGTCTCCGGCATCGTGCCCATAAGTATCGTTAATTTTTTAAAATTATCGATATTGTAAGTGAATATTAATATTGGTTACAGATGGTTTATTATATGTGGTTTGCGGCATTTCTGCATTGTAGCTCATTGAGGAACGTCGAGGATACATCTCTGACGGTCTGCTCTACGGCAATAGCGGTCGTACGCCGTTCAGAATTGTATGACAAATTTGTTCCAATGATGGTCATAGCTGCGCATCGAAAATTCGGGCTTTATACTCCTATTTTCCACCATTGCCGACAGTCGAGTGATAATAAGTCATACTACACCGTAACCATAGCGGACCTTCGAGAACTCATAATGACAGCAGGTGCGACATAGCTGACTTTAACCAAACGGCCGCTGTGCCCGAGAAACCGCTCATATTTTAGCTACCTAGTCTTACCCAACCTAGGTTATTACCTATACTCTGCAATTGATATCGGTCTAACCACGATAGCTTGATTCAGACACTGATGATGCTGTCCCCTTGAATTGTGCCCCAACTCCACCAATATAAACTAAAGCCCAACATTAAAGGTGGCATCGTGATAAAACGGATAATGGCAAGACTGCAAAAATCGCCGGTTGAAACCACCCTCAAACCCTTTCATAAAACGTTAATTGATATCCACGCATTGGGTGAATCCCTAAAATCACTGTCTATTCAAGATCTAAAAGCTCGAATACCAGAACTAGATACCCAAGCTAAAGTTTTTGCAGCTGTGATAGAGGCATCACATCGGCTGCTGGGTATGAGGCCGTTCGACAGCCAAATACTCGCGGGCTTGGCTTTACTCGAAGGTAAGGTTATCGACATGAAAACTGGCGAAGGCAAAACCCTTGCCGCGGCAGCGCCGAATATCGCCAATGCATTAGCTGGGCGTAAAGTCTACTTGCTCACCTTTAACGACTATTTGGCAAAACGCGACAGCGACCTTTTACTGCCTCTTTATGAATTTTTTGGCTTAACCGTTGGGGTTATTCAGGCGAATATGTCTAGTGACGAAAGAAGGCTGGCTTACCAAAGCGACATAATTTATGCCACCGCAAGAGAGGTGGGTTTTGACTTTTTACGCGACCAACTTTGTCTTTATTCGCATCAAACCGTATTGTCAAAACTCGATGTAGCGATTGTCGATGAGGCCGATTCTATTTTGGTTGATGAAGCTCGAATACCATTGGTTATTTCCGGTGATGTGCATCAGCCAAACGAACATCTAAATACCGTCAGCAAAGCAGTTCGAGATTTGGTTGAGACTGTTGATTACAACACCGACAAAC
This sequence comes from Acidiferrobacterales bacterium, assembly GCA_964195425.1. Lineage (GTDB taxonomy): Bacteria > Pseudomonadota > Gammaproteobacteria > Enterobacterales > Alteromonadaceae > Glaciecola. Next base: position 80,439 of record CAXMOM010000011.1, on the reverse strand, counting down.
ATCACTCAAACGTGCATTTGACGGACGTCGGCACGCACAAAATTGAAAAGCTATTCAACTGCGAAAATCTTTATGACGTAGAGCATTTACCGCTGTTAACCAGCGTGAATTTAGCGCTACATGCGCAAGCGTTATTGATCCCCGACGTTGATTATATTGTCAAAAATAACGGGATCCAGCTAATTGATGAATTCACTGGGCGCATAGCAGAAAACCGGCGCTGGCCGGATGGTATGCAATCCGCACTTGAGGCTAAAGAGAGTTTAGCGGTTAAAAAGGAGGGACAAACGCTAGGTTCCATCACCTTGCAACATCTAATGAGCCAGTTCAACAAAGTCAGTGGTATGAGCGGCACCGCTGAGCTTGCCGCAAAAGAATTATATGAGTTATACCACTTAACGTCTTGTGTCATACCACCTTACAAACCCTGTATGCGCATCGACAAACCAGACCGAGTATTCATAGATAATCACAGCAAAGACGCTGCCATTTGCCAAGAAATAGCCGCTATCCACAAAACGGGGCAGCCAATTTTGATAGGTACCCCTAACATTAGCGAGTCTGAAAGGCTCCACGCATTATTGCTCGAAAACGGTATTACTGGCCAGCTACTTAACGCCAAAAACGACCAAGACGAGGCCCACATTATTGCCAGAGCAGGCGCTTTGGGTGCAGTCACTATCTGCACCAACCTTGCAGGACGCGGTACCGATATAACTCTAGGCGCTGGCACGAAAGACCTTGGTGGGCTGCACATCATCGGCACCAGCCGTTTCGAATCAAGACGCATAGATGACCAACTGCGAGGCAGGTCAGCAAGACAGGGCAACCCCGGATCTTCGCAGTATTTTGTCAGCCTTGCCGACAAACTCTTTAATCATTTCACTGAAGAGGAGTTTAGTTCGATACAGGCGCTACAGGGAGAGCTGAATGCAAAAGCGGCTCTTACTAAAAAGATAGCCCATGCACAAAGGGTAATTGAAGGTGCTAATTTGGAGCGGCGAAAAACCTTATACAAATACAGCGAAGTGGTAGAGCAGCAGCGTCGGGGCTTTCAAAAATTACGGGAAGATATTCTGCATCAAAATGGAGTTGAGGCTTTCATCGAAGATGTCGATGAACGTTGGCATGGCCTCAGTAATATCAGCAACGATAAACGTACTGAGGCGTTAATTATTGTAGTGCTGTATAACCTCGACAAAGTATGGATTGAATACTTGTCTGAAATTGACTACATCAAAGAGAACATACATTTGAACGGAGCCATGGGAACCAGTTCACTGTTTGGCGGTAGCGAGCCGTATCATGTATTTATCCGGCAAGCTCATGAGGTTTTTGAACATTTAATAGGTAAGTTAAAAGATGCAGTTGTCGACACCTTCAACAGCGTAGTCATCGACGAAAACGGCATAGACCCCGACAGCGAATTGTTTGATATGACTAAATCAACATCTTCCTATGTTGTCGTTGATAATCCGTTTAATGCAATGGACAGTCAGGTTGCAAAGAAGTTTGGGCAAAAAATGAAGACGCTTGGGTTTTGAGTTAGTACATTGAACTAGAGAGTTGGTGTATGTGTTTGTTTAAAGGTCAGCCCAATATTAAATTTTTTTTAAAACCCCATAGCCTAGAGACTCTTTATAACACTTCAAGGCCAACAAGAGCTTACGTCACTTTCAGGCAATTTTTGCACGTTCAAATTAGTCTATAATACGGCATAAGCGGACTTAAGATTACTTATCCCAATCATATAGTTTGATTCTAATTTTCCTAAATGAATTGCCTCAAAAAATACAAATTATAAATGTTATTTTGAGTAACATTCTCATGAATAATAGTTAAATCCTATTGCATTCCAAAGCCAAAAAACATAGAGGAAATTGAGGCTGCTTGCGGTAAAAACTAAGTAGTGAAGTTTATCAAACCATCCCAAATCTTTTGCGCGCCAAACCAAGGGCAAGCTTACGATCATTACAGAAGTTGTTACTAAGGTTATTAGCACTAGCCACAAAACAACTTTCACGTGAATAGAAGGAAAGTCCAGATTAATAGCGTATTGGTCAAATACCAAACCTGAGTCAATCAAGATAAAACCTAAAACGACGAAAAGTATTGTGGTTGCTGAAAAGCTAGCTAGTTTCTCAAATAGACTGAAGTGCCTGCCCCTGCGGCTACGAATGAAACCGAGTAGTAAAGTGGCTAGCGAAATTAAAGAGGATAATGCCAACGTGACGTAAAAAAAATCGGGGCTTTGTATAAAGCTGACGCGCTCGTAGTCGGCTGACCACATACTTGCTGAAAATCGCTCTACATCGCCATTCGGCCCTTGATAAAAATAAAAGATAGGGGCATCGCGAGATAAGCCCTTAAACACCCCTGAACTAATTTCCCTCAACGTTAATTGACCGTCAAAACTCTTCATCACAAGGTCACCACGCTCACCAAGCGAAATAGTCACAGATTTACTTAAAGCAGACAGCTTTTCAAGCTGTGAGTATGAACGACGGGTGTTTAACCATCTGCCTGTATACTTTTCCAGATCTTGTTCGCTAAACATATATTGTGAAATAGGAGGTTTAGCTTTTTGGGGCGATTTAGTCGGGTATGGTCGATAAAAGTTACGGAGGATTAAATCAGGTAAAAAATCAACTACATTAGAGTCACTTCCAACAACATTAATTGAAATGAAAACACCTAAGTTAAGCTCTGGATACATTACCATATTTGACAAAAAAGTAGGTGTGCCACCGCCATGGGAAAGCCGTTCATATCCTCTATATTGGCCATCAAACATGCCATACATAATCCCCGTAGCCAGTGGCCTATCGTTGTAAAGTCTTTGTTTCATATCACGGCTGGTATATGTATTAACTAAATTCCCTCCCGAATACTTGTCGTTATCCATGCGGGCTATCATATACAACGCCATATCATAAGTTGATGAAGTAACCCCGCCAGCACCAGCAATTTGGCTCATAAATACAAAAGGTTTTGCGAGATTCTCACCTTTGTTATCTTGAAAATATCCAATTGTAAGCTGCTGCGCCAATTCAGCACTAATAGGCTTTAATCCATCATTGTTAGTCAAAGGCTCTTGCAAGGTGGTGTTTTGCATACCAAGCGGTGCAAAAATATGTCGCTGCATATATGTCGCTAAATCCAACCCTGATTTCTGCTCTACAAGATAACCAAGCAGACCAAAACCATAATTTGAATACGATACATTAAGGCCCGGTGGCCAGATTCTTTTGGGCATGCGCGTAGCGAGGAACTCCTGCGTACTAACTACCTTTGAAGAATTTGCAGCAAACAAGTTACCGGCGTCAGCCACTTCAAAGCCTGCACGATGACTAAGCAAGGCGCGAATAGTAATAGGCTCTTTGAAAGTCTGTGGTATTTTGAAAGCTGAAAGATACTTATTAACGTCAGTATCTAACGCGAGTTCCCCTTGTTCGACTAACTGCATAACTGCAAGTGCGGTCATCGTTTTGGTGATTGAGCCAACCTTAAACATGCTCGTTTTAGGATTAACCTGTAGCTGCTTACCTAAGTCGGCAAAGCCATAGCCTTTAAGCAAAACAATCTCGCCGTCTTTAACTATAGAAACCGTTACGCCGGGCACACTATGCTTTGCAATCTCCTTATTAACTAACTTATCAACAAACGCCTCTACCTCAGAAATATCCCTAGTAGACAATGACATTGATATCGCAGGTTTTTCATCATCAAGCATAAGTTGAGGGTTGTCATTTGCTAACACATGTCGATGGGGCAGCAGTATTATAGCGATAACAAAAAAAAGGCGTTGCCAATTTCCCCAAGAAGCATCTCGTTTGATTACAGATTTGCCGAGCAATCTAGTAATAAAGCCAAAAAACACATTAACAATAAACGAGTTTGTTATATATTTTTGCCATTTTCCGTGGTCAATCATCTGATTCCATTTATCTTGTGTAATATATAAGCGCTCGTGGTTAGTTTGGCACATGTCAAAACAGTTTTCTCATGTCATACAATACACAAATTGCTAGTAATCGAAAAGAAAACCTACAATCGCTGCATTCCCCAAGTAATTCAGTCGCCTCTACGGCAATAACGGTCGTACGCGATTTGAAATTGTGTAACAGGTTTGCACAATTTGCTACCAACACAATTCGATTGACAGAATTACTCATCAAGATGAAGAGCGGACGTTCCTCGTTATAGGTTCTAACCAATCCACATTTTACAAAAAGCCTAAAGACAAGTTACATATCGTATTCAAACCTACAATTCTTCGCCTTGTTGCCAAGTACGCGTAAATACCTAAGCGCCACGTTTGAAAATTACTATTGCAAAGAAAGTAAGCTTCTGAAATTATAAGTATTTACTTAATGCAGAATCTAAAAAAAGCGCCTCCCGCTGTTGTTCGACCCAGCAGAGCCACCAAAGAAGGACTTCGGCAAACATCCAGACTATTGCAAAAACGCGCTACTGACTGTTCTGTTAATTCGCTAACGCTTGTAATCTGCCCCACATTCATCCAAGGTAGGCGTATAAAAATAACAATCAAAAAACAAAAGGTTAACCATTAAATGTTGAAAAAATATCGGTTTATAGTTTTAGTAAAGTTGTTTCTATTGTCCACACTGATTATGGCCACTAGTGCCCAAGCACAAGGCCAACAGAAGGTCTATGAACTGCGTACTTATCATACTAACGAAGGCAAACTGCTTGAATTACAAACTCGATTTCGCGAGCATACTCATAGTATTTTTGAACGCCTTAATATGAAAGTAGTGGCCTACTGGATTCCAACGACAGCACCCGAATCGAGCAACACCTTAATCTATATTTTGGAGCACGACAGCGAACAAGACGCCAAACAAAAATGGCAAACATTTATTGCTGATCCAACATGGGTAAAGGCATACCAAGCATCAAGAAAAAAGGGTGCCTTAGTAGACAGTATTGAGGTGGTATTTATGCAAACCACAGATTTTTCGCCTAAGTTGTAGAAGTGGTAAAAGTTCTATCAATTTATAGTGGGCGTGCCTTAAGCACCCCACCACTCAATTTTATTACCTTTATTTTTATAGAAATAATGAGTGAACTTACCCTGTAAAAAAATCAGAGTGTAGGTAAAATAAAACGTCATTTTTCATAAAAGAAAAATACGTATTGCCTCATATTTACCTCTCTTTTATATCCTTGAGGGAGTGACAGTCGGTTATTTTTCGTCTATTACTCAACTGTTTTTATTCAAACAGACTTATCTGAGGCAGTAATGAGTTTTCGCCGCTGTTTTCGTCGTTAGATATCTGATTTCAGCGCGCAAGTTGGTGTTTAAATGATTGAGAAACTAATCACCCCACCGACCGCTGATCGCTCTAAGGAGACTAAATCTTCGAAAATAGCTACGTCGCCTAACTGCCCTTTTGAGACCGTCATCACATTATCTTGCTGCGTCGGCGATTAGCACAATACAAAAGTGCCGCAAACCAAATATAATATACCTTTGGGAACTGATATTAATACTCACTAACAGATATCGACCAAGCATAAAGTTGATTTAACGCCTTTATCTTTAAAATTTAGAATTGCTTCTTCTAAATTTATGGGCAGTTGCACTCTATTAAATGTACCCGTCAATGAATCGGTAGCAGCTTGTTTTCGCGGCAATATTTGTGCTTTAGTAGTTTCATTTTTAGAAATGAATATAAAAATACTAGCACCGACTAATACTACGCTAAATCTCAGGAAAACAGTTGGCTCAAGCGATAACCATGCGGCACCAATAACAGCGATTAGAAATGCTACGTTGGCATATTTAGTATATTGAAAGGGAAAATTAAAATAAATGGCAAATACGCATAAATATGACCAATACGAACCAACAACTTGTAGCGTGAAAACCGCATTAGCTGTGCACAGCGTAAATGCTGGAACAATACCAAGCAGGTTTAAATATAATACGTAGCGACCGCGCCAGCCGACAAAAGCATTAACCGCAAAAAGTATGGCCACACAGATAGTAATTATTCCGCCTATTGTGCGGCCTTGGGCAAAATTATTAATACCAAATGGAAGTAAGATAAGATAAGATAAGAAACCACAGAAACGCCAAAAGAAGATTTTACTAAAAAATAAGATTCGGTTAGGCATGTATCAGTGCTCTTAAAAAAGGTCGTCATTATCTGTTTATATACTCCTAAGCATCCGAGCTGCGAGTTAAATAAAAAACTTTAGCTATTAGATGGATCTACTCTCTGTGTCGTCAACAATAGTATTTTCTTTAATGCTTTGCCCACCATAAAAAGGGCGCTTTAAAAGCGCCTTTTAGTGTCTAGGGAAACACAATAATGAATTGATTTAGCTTATTGGTTCTCAATCAATCTGCTGCCAATATCTATCCGACGAGCTTTTTGTGCTTCAGGCACGACTCGCTCAAGATCTATATGCAACATACCGTGTTGCAAGTCTGCGGCTAACACTTTGACGTTGTCGCCAAGCTGGAATTTACGCTCAAAGTTACGCTCGGAAATGCCTTTGTGTAAGTACTTGCGTTGATGGGTTTGATCATCGCTAGCACCTTTACTCACATTCCCTTTTTCAGCCTCTTTGGTGCCCGTTACTTTTAGGGTGTTTTCTTGCACTTCGATGATTACCTCATCTTTGGCAAACCCTGCAACAGCCATAGTGATACGGTATTTGTCTTCGCCCAACAGTTCTATGTTATATGGTGGATAAGTGTTTTGTTTTTCTTGGCGGCTGGCGGTATCAATCATTGATGCTAAGTGATCAGAGCCGATAAATGAACGGTAAAGTGGTGATAAATCGATGGTTCTCATAGTCATATCCTTCCTATTAAGCAATATGTAAGGTTGTAATAACTCATCCCGATTATTCGGCAATAAGTATTTGAAAAGCTTAGGTTAATAGCCTTTAAGCTTCATCTGTGGACCCTTTCGGCTTCCACATAATATATATAGGATTAACTAATGTTTTTTCAATCGCTTTTAGTGAATTATTTTATAAACTTATGATTTTAAATGGATTTATTGTGCCGATCTTTTAGCACTTTAATCGCATCTGATAGGCATAGGTCGCTAGCTTGCAACAATACTATTAGATGATAAATGAGGTCAGCCGACTCGTTTTTAAGCTCATCTAGGTCTCGAACGGTTGCAGCTAATGCTGTTTCAACCCCTTCTTCCCCTACTTTTTGGGCAATACGCTTAATGCCACTGGCGTATAACGATGCTGTATAGCTTGAATCAGCAGGCGCATTTTTACGTGATGCAATTACTGACTCTAACTGCGCCAAAAAGCTTACATCGCTTGTATCGGCTTCGTTCCAACAAGATGTTGTGCCGTTATGGCAGGTAGGTCCGTTGGCACTTGCCAGTACTAATAAGCTGTCATTGTCACAATCGGCGCTTATGTCTACCAACTCTAAAGTGTTGTTTGAGGTTTCGCCTTTGGTCCATAAACGTTGCTTACTGCGACTAAAAAAAGTCACTAAACCTTTGCTTAAAGTGGCATTCACTGCTTCTTGGTTCATATAGCCTAACATCAGGACTTGTCCACTGGTGGCATCTTGTATCACGCAGGGCAATAAACCATCCATTTTATCCCATGCGAGCTCTTTTAAATTTTCTGATGTCACTTTCATGTGTGTTCCTGTGTTCTTTCTGTAGCTGTTAATGGCGATTAATGCTTAAGTACTCTACTGCACTATAATGCTTCATATTAAATATAAGCTTACGGTCTAATTTCAATCCCTTGATCAACTAAGTATGCTTTGAGTTCAGCCATGGCAATAATGTTTTTATGAAATACTGACGCGGCTAGGGCACCGTCTACTTTGGCTTGTTTAAACACATCTGCAAAATGTTGCATAGTGCCAGCACCACCTGAGGCGATTAATGGCACAAAACATTTTTCGCGGACCTTGGCTAATTGTTCAATATCGTAGCCGTTACGCACGCCATCTTGGTTCATGCAGTTGAGAACTATTTCACCGGCGCCTCGGCTTTGCACTTCTTGTATCCAATCGAGGGTTTGCCATTTTGTTTTTTGTGTGCGCGATTCATCGCCCGTAAACTGATATACCTCATAGGCTTGGGTGTCGGTATTGTAAAAGCTATCAATGCCCACTACCACGCACTGTTGGCCATAAGTGTTATAAAGATCAGTAATAAGTTCTGGGCTGCTTAGAGCTGGGCTGTTTACCGATATTTTGTCGGCACCCATCGCTAGAATTCGCCCTGCGTCTTCCACGGTTTTTATGCCACCTGCTACACAAAAGGGAATGTCGATAACTTGCGCTATTTTGCTTACCCAGCTTTTATCTACAACGCGCTGGTCGCTTGACGCCGTAATATCATAAAACACCAGTTCGTCGGCGCCAATTTCGGCGTATTTTTGTGCTAGTGGCACAATATCACCAATAACTTCATGATTTCTAAATTTAACGCCTTTTACAACTACGCCATCGCGCACATCTAGGCAGGGTATTATGCGTCTTGCCAGCATTTAATTGCCTCCACTAGCGTAAATTTGCCTTCTAATAAGGCTCTGCCTAATATCACACCCTGAACATTTGTTGGTTTAAGGGCGTTTATGTCTGCTAAGCTTCCTATGCCACCTGAAGCTTGCCATTGAATATTAGGATATTGCACCAAAAGTTCGCTATATAGTTGATTGTTTGCGCCGGTAAGCGTGCCGTCTTTACTTATGTCTGTGCATAAAACGTGGGTTAAACCTACGGATGAATAGTGGGCTATAAGCGCATCTATGCTTACGCCTGAATCTTGTTGCCAACCATGGGTAGCTACAAACTTGTTATTGTTTGCATCAATATTAACATCAAGCGCTAATACAATTTTTTCGGCCCCAAATTCTTCAAACCAACTCGCTACTAGCGATCGTTCGCTTACTGCTAAAGAGCCTATAACGACTCTATCAACACCAGCCTCTAACAAGTCAACCACATCTTGTTTGGTGCGTACACCGCCGCCTGCCTGAAACGACATTAAGCCAGTTGCCACCATAGATTTAATCAAAGGTATTTGACGTTTCGCAGGGTCTTTCGCACCGGTTAAATCGACAATGTGAAGTACTTTAGCGCCTTGGCTAGCGTAATCCTTCACCACATCAACAGGGTCTAATTTATACTCAGTAGTTTGCGCATAGTCGCCTTGATATAAGCGAACCACTTTACCTTCTATAAGATCGATTGCAGGAATGATCATGGTGTTTAAATCCTTGAAAAATTCTTTAATAATTGGGCGCCGGCATCACTAGAGCGCTCAGGGTGAAATTGCACGCCAAAGAAATTATCTTTGTTAATAGCCGCAGAAAAATCGCTATGATAATGACATGTCGCTAATGTGTGTTGGTACTTTGCAATGCTATAACCATGCACAAAATAAAAGTGCGCACCGTCGTCAATATCTGTAAATAACGGGTTGTCGCACAAGCTATGCACTCTGTTCCAGCCCATATGTGGAAGGGTTAAATCACCTGCTTCCATTTTGGCAACACGCCCAGCTAATAAACCTAAACAAGGCGTATCTTGCTCATTACCCAAGTAGTTTTCTTGTGAGCTCTCAACCATTAGCTGCATGCCTAAGCATACGCCCAATACAGGTTGGCTTAACGATTGAATACAATCGGTAAGCTGTTTACGAGCAATGCTCGCCATCGCGGCAGGAGCACTTCCTACGCCTGGTAGAATAACGCGCTGCGCTTGGCTTATTTCGGTAACATCATCAGATACAAGTGCTTGAATACCCAAACGTTCAACAGCGAATTTTACCGATGATATATTGGCACAACCGGTATCGATAATGACCAACGATTGTGCTGCCATTTATAAGGCTCCCTTGGTGCTGGGTAATATGTCCCCTTGCTTACTAATCGCTTGGCGAAGCGCACGGCCAAACACTTTAAACAAGCTTTCAACTTGATGATGAGCATTGCCTCGAGTGGTGGACAAGTGCAAAGACAAACCCATAGATTGCGCAATTGAATAAAAGAAGTGAGGCACCATTTCAGTGGCCATTTCGCCTACGCTGTCGCGGCTGAATTCTGCATCAAATTGTAAGTGTGGTCGGTTTGAAATATCCATCAAGCACTCAGCTCGACATTCATCCATAGGCAATGCAAAACCAAAGCGCGCAATACCACGTTTGTCCCCAAGGGCTTTTTTAAGTGCTTCGCCTAAGGCAAGGGCCGTATCCTCAACGCTGTGATGGTCGTCTATATGTAAGTCGCCGTCTACGTGTACTTGTAAATAAAAGCCTGCGTGAGTAGCAACTTGGTCAAGCATGTGGTCAAAAAATCCCATGCCGGTATGAATGTCAGATTTTTCTTGGCTATCTAAATTAACCGCCACTTTTATTTTGGTTTCAGACGTATTGCGTTCTACTACTGCAGTTCTAGCCTTAACTGTGAGTTCTTTTACAATTTGGTCCCAGTTGTGGGTACTAGGATCATACTTTATACCTTCAATACCCATATTATGGGCTAATGCGATGTCGGTATCGCGATCGCCAATGACGTATGAACGGGTAAAGTCAACTTTGCCTTGTTGCAAGTAGTCTTTTACAAGGCCTAGTTTAGGCTTTCGGCAGCTGCAGTTGTCAGCATCAAAATGCGGGCAAATTAATACGTCGTCAAACACTACGCCCTGACTACTAAATACTCGCATCATGGCATTATGCGGAACATCGAAAGTATCCTGCGGAAAGCTAATGGTGCCTAAGCCATCTTGGTTTGAGACCATAACTAGCCTGAAGCCTGCTTTTTGCAGCGCCAACAAACTTGGAATTACATTCGCTTCGAAGACTAACTTTGCTAAGCTATCTAACTGTTTATCAACAGGTGGCTCTTCTACTAAAGTGCCGTCTCTGTCTATAAATAATATAGTCTGCTGACTCATAATACTGCCTCTTGGTTCGTCGTGTTGTTGCCTTTATTTTGCTTAAAAAAGGTCTCTATTAATGCCATTAACTGTTTGTTTTGCTCGGGTGTACCAATACTGATACGTAAGCAATTGTCAAGTAGCACTTGTTTTGATTGGTCGCGAATAAGCACGTTATTCTCTACCAGATATTGCATGAGCTCTTTGTTGTGCGGGCTTTTGAATAATACAAAATTACCACATTGGCTACCTACAAGCGTCACATCCGCTATTTTGCCAAGTTGTTGACTGACTTGAGTAAGCTCTTCGCCTAACATTTTAACGTTAGCATTCATGTTGTTAATGCCGTTTATACTTAACGCTTGAGTCGCAATTTGTGCAACAGGATCAGGCACAGGGTAGGGTGCAATTACTTTGAGCAATATATCTTTAATTTGTGGCGAGCTAAGTACAAATCCACATCGGATACCTGCTAGCGCAAATCCTTTTGAAAGCGTACGAAGAATAACCAAATGTGGATGTTTGGCCAATAAAGCGGTTTGTGTTAAAGCGGGACTAAACTCTATATATGCTTCATCAAGAACAACAATTGCTGTATTAGCATAAGCTTGCAATATGTTCTCTAAATCAGTTTGGGCAATAGTGGTACCCGTAGGATTATTAGGTGAACATAAAAAAACGAGTTTAACCTTACCTGCAAAGCTATTTACAGCATCAACGTTCACGCTGAAGTCTTCATTTAATAAGGCCTTTTCAACCCCTACATTGAAAGTATGTGCGCTTATTGCATACATACCGTAGGTAGGTGGGCATATAAGTACGCTATCAAAGGCAGGTTGGCAAAACGCGCGGATCAATAATTCAATGCCTTCGTCAGCGCCGCGGGTAGTCACTATTTGCTCGGATGTTAGGCCAGTATATTGCGCGTAGCCTTTAAGTACCTTTGGTGGCTGGCAATCAGGATAGCGATTGAGTAATATGTTGTGCACAGTATACTCACCCGCTTCTGGTGATTCATTGGCATTTAACCATACTCGTTGTTGACCTTCGCTTGCCGCAAATAAACGCCTTGCTGATTCATATGGCGTAAGATTGCGCACGTGCTCGGACGTTAACTGTTCAAGCCAATCAGCCATTGTTTGCTTCCTCTACTTTCGGGCTATTCAATCTCAAGGCAACCGCATTTGCATGAGCGTCTAGTCCTTCAGCATTTGCTAAATCTATAATGGCTTTGCCTATCGTGTTAAGCCCGCTTCGGCTTATTGTTTGCACGGTAAATCTGCGCATAAAGTCGAGCAAGCCTAAGGATGAATAGTTGCGCGCATAACCATAGGTAGGCAATACATGGTTAGTGCCACTTGCGTAATCGCCGGCCGATTCAGGTGAAAATTCACCAACAAAAATTGAACCTGCATGTTTCACTTTCATCGCGACGGCGCTGGCATTTTGGGTTTGAATAATTAAGTGTTCGGCTGCATACTGATTGGTCACTTCTATCGATTGTGCAAGAGATTCGGTAACTATAAATCGGCTATTGGCGATCGATTTCTCGGCAATGGTGTGGCGACTCAACTTGGGCAATTGTAACAATACTTGTTGCTGTACCTGTTTAATAAAGTCTGCATTGTCGGCAATTACGACTGCTTGGGAATCGGGTCCATGTTCAGCTTGTGATAGTAAATCGGAGGCCACAAAAGATGTGTTGGCATGCTTGTCGGCTAATACCAAAACCTCTGATGGGCCCGCTGGCATATCAATAGCCGCGCCCGTTATGTCTTTGCTGACTTGCTGTTTTGCTTCTGTTACAAAACTATTACCAGGGCCAAATATTTTGTCGGCTTTAGGAATAGTGTTGGTACCGTAAGCCATTGCGCCTATTGCCTGCGCGCCGCCGCATAAATAAATGTGTTCTATGCCACACTTATGCGCTGCGTATAAAATTTCAGGTGCTATTTTACCTTGCGGCGAAGGAGGTGTGCACAATATAGGTAATTGACAACCCGCTACTTGTGCACTTACGCCCAGCATTAATACTGTCGAAGGTAAGGGTGCACTGCCACCAGGTATATATAGACCTACCACTTCCAATGCAACATGTTTTTGTTCGCACAGCACACCGGGCTGCGTTTCAATGCTAATGTCGATGGGCATTTGGGCTTCGTGAAACATTTTTATATTTTGGTAGGCCAAATCAATCGCGTTTATTACATCAACGCTTAAGACATCTTTAGCCTTCGCTATCAATTCAATGGGTAAGCGCAAGCCATCCTTCAATTCAGCCCTGTCAAATTCGCGCGTGTAATCGAGTACGGCTCTATCACCGTCTTTTTGCACTCTTAACAGTATTTTGCTTACTGTATCTTTCAATAATGCAGAATCGGCCAAGGCAGGACGGGCGAGCACTGCGGTTTGCATTGGCTCGCTTAAATCATTCCAAATAATTGCCTGTGGTATGGTCATAGCATTACCCCATCATTTTCTCTATTGGTAACACCAATATTGAGCTACAGCCTAAGGCCTTTAGTTTTTCCATAGTTTCCCAAAAGAGGGTTTCAGAGCTTACTACATGAATTGCTACGCGACCGTCTATACCTGCTAATGGCAAAACGGTGGGGTCTTCAGCACCAGGAAGTAGTGATTTAACCTGCTCTAAATAATCCTTAGGAGCGTGTAGCATAATGTACTTGCTCTCTTTTGCTAGCAGTACACCGTCTATGCGGGGTAACAAGCGCGTGATAAGTGCCTGTTTTGCCGGCGAAAGAGCGTCGGCTTTTTGAATTAATACTGCTTTTGAAGCAAATACTTCGTCTTCTTCTCGTAAACCATTTGCTTCAAGCGTTGCGCCAGTCGAAACCAAATCACAAATAGCATCGGCAACCCCAGCGCGCGGGGCAACTTCAACCGAACCTGTGAGCATAACGGCTGTTGCGCTTATGCCTTTTTTATTAAAAAAGCGTTCTAGCAAAAAAGGATAGGTAGTTGCCACTTTTCTACCGTTTAACGAGGCTACTGAGTCATACTCAAATTCAGTGGGCACTGCTATAGATAAACGACAGCCGCCGTAATCTAGGCGTCTTAAGGTCTTAAATTCATGCGCTTTGTTCGATGCTTGGCGTTCTAGCATTTTTTCTTCTAGTTCGTTTTCGCCAATAAAACCTAAGTCAACAACGCCATCCATCACTAAGCCAGGAATGTCGTCGTCGCGCACACGCAATAAATCGATAGGCTGATTAGTGCTGTGCGCAATAAGCAATCTGTCTCTAATTTGCAGTTTAATCCCAATGGCTTTTAAAAGCGCAATGCTATCGTCACTTAAGCGGCCCGATTTTTGAATCGCTATGCGAAGTCTAGTGCTTTGGCTCATGTTGTTTCCTTTTAATCTTAAATTTGAATATTATTATTGTTGGTAATTAGCTAGCTGTGTCCGACATAAATACAGCCCACTTTAAATTGAAAAACCCCCGAAAGTTTCCTTCCGAGGGCTTCAAATTTAGTTCATCGCCGTTGGAAGGAAACCATAGCCTTCCAAGCACATACCTGAAAGGTTAGGTGCGTGAGTAATGGTGATGCGATAAATTTATAATTGGCTTCATTTTGGTACTCTATATTTTAACAATTGGGACGGTTTTTACAATTCCGGCAAGCTGATCTTTCTACAACTTTTTAAGGGCTGTGATGTTATCCAAACAAGCAACGTTAATCAATAGCCAATCGTCGATTTTCTTATAATTGTGTACAGTTTTTTAGTCAATTAAAGAATACCTTATTGCTTCAACTAGCTGATCGTCTTCAAAACTTGTTAGGTTTCACTTTAGGGCTCACCGGTCTCATTAAGTGATAAGCACATTACATCTTTTGTGATTTGGTATGATGTGCTGCTTAGTCAGTTGTTTGCGAGTCAAATTAGCCTGGGAAAGGGTACTTTTCAGCGAACCTGATTCTTTGATTTAGTGTGACTCATTTGGCCTACTATCCTCATCAACTGCATAATGTTAACCGCTATCGCATACTTCTTGATTTGCGTAAACTTATAAGAATCAACATATGTCAAACAGCAGTGAAACTGATTTTCGATTTTTAGCAGAACCTACCGATGTTAATTTTGGCGGAAAAGTACATGGTGGCATGGTCATGAAATGGCTTGACCAAGCTTCTTACGCTTGCGCGGCGCAATGGAGCAAGCGATATTGCGTAACAGTATCAGCCAATGCAATTCGATTTATTCGACCAATATTGGTTGGCCACCGGGTGACTATTTCAGCCCGCATTGTGCATACCGGGAAAACCAGTATGCATATTTACGTTTCGGTTAAAGCTGGTGATCCTAAAGAGGACGCTATTGTGGTTACTAACCGCTGTTTCATTACTTTCATGGCAATTGATGAGTCTGGTTATCCGGTAAATGTGCCCACATTTACCGGATAATCGGAAGAGGACAAAAAGCTAGAGAAAGTGGCTATTCATGGTAAAGAATTTGCTAAAAAACTAGATAGTGATTTTGAGCAATTGCTTGGCTGGAAATAGCGGCTTGGCTTTATGCGCTATGCAGTGCACGCACGATAAATACTCAATGTAAATTATTGGCCTGCTATAAGTACATCCAATTAAGCAGCGACAGCACAATTACCCCGAAGGTAATAGAAATAGGTATGCCTATTTTTACGAAGTCAGAAAACTTATAGTTAGATGCCCCAAACACTATCAAATTAGTTTGATAGCCATAGGGTGAAATAAAGCTAGCACTCGCCGCAAAAGCAACTGCTAGGGCAAACGGCATAATAGGTAATTGCATAGCTGTAACTAAGCCATAGGCGAATGGAAACATAAGCGCTGCTGCGGCGTTATTGGTCACAAATTCAGTAAGTAGCACAGTCATTAAATATACTACCACAAGGGCATAAAATGGATTCATGTCGCCCAATATTGGCGTTAGCAAGCTTGTGGCAAGCTCAATTACACCAGAATTTTCAAGCGCAGTGGCTAAGCTAAGCGCACCCACAATGACTAATATAAGATTAATGGGCAAATTACGTTTGTACTCATGTACTGCCGATATTTTGACAATAACCAAGCTAGCGGCATAAAATAATAATCCCGTCGCGAGGGGGATCAGCGAGCTTGCTGCTAGGCCTATAACGGTCATAAATCCTAGCAGAGTGAAATTCTCTTGCCATTTGTTTAGCTTACGGGTAATTTTTTGTTCAGACACAATAAAGAAGTTTTTCGAAATATTGTCTCTGCGCTGAAAATCATTACCTGTTGCCAGCAATAAAAAATCACCCGCCTGAATTTTTAAGTCTCCTAACTTGCCCGAAATTGCTTCACCATCGCGCCTTATAGCCACTACGCCTGCATCAAATAATGCTCTAAAACCGACTTGCTTGAGCGTTTTATTGCGAATGGTTGAGCGATTCGACACAATGACTTCAGTCAAATGTTCGTTTAATAGGCCATTTGCTTCAGCAAACATGGTCAGGCCTTTAATATGACCAATACTGTCTATTTTAGTAATGTTACCGGTGAATATGAGCTTATCGTTCTCTTCAATGCTCATATCGGGCGTCACCGGCGTGATGACTTGTTTACGGCGTACTATTTCAATTAAAAACAGTTCAGGTAAGTTACGTAAGTGATTGTCTTCAACCGTTTTGCCAATAAGTTCAGAGCCAGCTTCAACGTCAGCTTCTAGCAAGTAGCTTTGGTATTGGCTTTTGTTGGTATGAAAGGTAGGCAATAACCCCGACAATAAAAACAATAAAATACCGCAGGTAAGGCCAGCGGTAACGCCAAATAAAGTGAAGTCGAAAAAGGCAAACCCCGGATGACCATGTTCAATTAAAAAACTATCAACAATAAGATTGGTAGAGGTACCAATTAGGGTAACGGTGCCGCCTAAAATAGCGGCGTACGAAAGTGGAATTAGTAATTTTGAAGGCGGGTGCAAAGTGTTGTGCTTAATAGGTCCAATTAAGCTTGCCACTACAGCTGTGTTATTTAACAAGGCAGAAGAAGCAAAGGTAATGGCGAACATACGCCAGAAACTTTTAGCATAGCTGCCGCTGGTAATTTTTCGACCTAATCTCACTACAAGCGTTGTCTTATCAATAGAGTTACTGACTAACAATAGCAAGACTAATGTGACAAGCCCGGTGTTGGTAACGTTTTGTAGAATATGGGAAATATCGAGTTGCTGGAGCAATATCAAAGCCAAGGTACATGCAGCAAAGATACTAGATGGTTTTTTGGTCGAGAATATCAGCGCGATAATCGTGGCAAAAAACACGACGACTACCATTGATTGGTCAATGTTCATATATTCACAACTATTGCTTTACGCTAGTAAAATAATCAATAAAGAAGAATAGGTAATACATTAATTTTGATTCTTTGTTGTTGCGTTACACTATTTTTTTAAGAGCTTAGCAAAAACTCAGCGTTTTTGCTAAGTAATTGCTAAGTGTATAGTAATACCACTTTGAGATTAACTACTGCTGATGTCGGTGGTACCCCAATGTGGGAAGTGCTTTCTCACTAGTGCATTCATTTCAAGTTCAAACTCTGAATATTGTGTTGAACCTATTTTTTCTTGGTTAGCGCTAATTATCATACCTGCACCAACCGTACCATTTGTCATGCGATCAATCATGATAAAGGCACCGGTAGCTCGGTTTGATGTATAAGGGTCACACGCAATGTTTTGCGTTAACCTAATATTAGCCACACCAATTTCATTTAAATTTAAATGCAGGGCTTTACTTTCTTTAAGGGTATTTACATCAATTTTGTGGTGTAAATCAGAGACCGTCCCAGTCACTGTTTTAGTGGCAAATTTGAAGCTATATTGCTTATTAGGAATAAGCGCTTCTTCTGCCATCCATACTAAATGAGCAGTAAAGCTATTTGCGTTTAATGGTTTGTTGTCATCTTTGACAATCATGTCGCCACGAGAGATATCAATTTCATCTTCAAGGGTTAAGGTAACCGCCTGTTGAGCTGTAGCGTGGTCGATGTCACCGTCGAATGTATAAATAGACTTCACTTTTGAGGTTTTACCCGATGGCAATACCGTGATGCTGTCGCCAACTGAAATTTGACCAGAAACAACCGTACCTGCAAAGCCCCTGAAGTTTAAGTGTGGTCTGTTGACATACTGTACTGGAAATCTAAAATCATCGTTAAGCTGATCTGATATTTCAATGTTTTCTAATGTTTCCATTAATGTAGGACCAGTATACCAAGACGTATGCTCGCTTCTGTTTACTACATTGTCGCCTTCAAGGGCCGACATAGGTATAAAGCGGATGTCGGGGATATTAAGCTGTTTAGAAAACGCGATAAAATCTTGCTTAATCTCATTAAAGACGGTTTCACTAAATTCCATCAAATCCATTTTATTGACCGCAACAATAGCGTGCTTAATGCCAAGTAACGAGGCTAAAAAGGAATGGCGTTTAGTTTGTGTTTTGATACCAGCGCGGGCATCAACCATTAAAATAGCAAGGTCGCAGTTAGAAGCGCCGGTTACCATGTTGCGCGTATACTGCTCGTGCCCTGGGGTATCTGCAATGATGAATTTGCGCTTGTCGGTACTAAAGTAACGATAAGCTACATCTATGGTAATGCCTTGCTCACGTTCAGATTGCAGGCCATCCACTAATAAAGCTAAATCGACTTTTTCGCCGGTAGTACCTACTTTTTTGCTGTCTTTGGTAATTGCCGCTAATTGGTCCTCATAAATCATTTTAGAGTCGTGAAGCAAGCGTCCTATTAAGGTGCTTTTACCATCGTCAACGCTACCACAGGTTAAAAAACGCATTAAGTCTTTGCGCTCGTGGGCGGCTAAATACTCATTTATGTCTGAGCGTAATAATTCATTTTCGTTAAACATCTTAGCAACTCACCATGAAAAAAGGGTTCAAAATCGATTCTTTCTGATTGTAGCGAAGCGGGTGTGCGTCGGCATCAAAAGGATTATTTGGGTCAAGAACAGTGACTTTTGCTCCGGCAGCTAACGCAACCGCATGAGCTGCGCCGGTGTCCCATTCGCTAGTAAGGCCAACTCGCGGATATAAGTGCGCCTCACCGGCAGCAACTAAACATAGCTTTAATGAGCTACCCATAGCGACTAAGTCTTTTTCACCCTCTAGCGTATCCATAATTTTATTAATTTCAGGACTTTGATGAGAGCGACTTCCAACTACTTTCCAAGTTTCGCCAGCGACGTGCGGACTTGCCTTAATAATTTTTTTGTGTTCGTTTTCAATTACATAGGCACCGAAGTCTTTTGCGCCCACGTAGGTCTTTTTGAGAACAGGAGCATGAACTACGCCGAAAGTAGGTTCGCCATATTCTATTAGTGCGATATTAACGGTGAACTCACCATTTTTTTTGATGAATTCTTTGGTCCCATCTAGCGGGTCTACTAACCAATAGCGTGTCCAAGTCTTGCGTTCTTGCCACGTAATTTCACTAGATTCTTCTGACAATATGGGTAAGTCGGTGATTGCCTGCAATGCATCTACAATATGATGATGCGCGGCAAGATCAGCTTCGGTCAGTGGGCTAGAGTCTGACTTGTCGTAAATAGTAAAGTCTTGGGCATAGATTTCTAGAATCTTATCGCCTGCTGCTAGCGCAATTTGTGTTACCGCTTGTATGCTTTGTTCGTTTATTTGAAAACTACTCACTTTACATATCCTTTTTCCTGAAGAGCTAAATACAAACGCTGGGTGGTTTGCTCTGCACTTTCGTCTTGATAGTGTAAGTGAATTTCAGGCGATTCAGGCGCTTCATAGGCAGAGTCTATACCGGTGAAATGCTTGATTTCTCCGCTTCTGGCTTTTTGATAAAGGCCTTTCGGATCTCGCTTTTCACAAACTTCAATGGGGGTGTCAACAAATACTTCAATAAATTCACCTGGCTTCAGCAAAGACCTGCAGTAATTACGGTCAGCTTTAAAAGGTGAAATAAAAGCGGTGAGTACAATCATACCCGCGTCGACAAATAGTTTACTTACTTCACTAATTCGGCGGATGTTTTCAACACGCGCTTTGTCGTCAAAGCCTAAGTCGCCGCATAAACCATGCCTTACATTGTCGCCATCGAGTAAGTAAGTAGCGTGGTTCGCTTCATACAAGCGTTTTTCTAATAAGTTGGCGATGGTCGATTTACCCGACCCAGACAAACCGGTTAACCAAATAACACTAGGGTTTTGCTCAAGTTTGGTAGCCCTGTGTTGTTTATTCACAATACTTTCATGCCATACAATATTGGTTGTCATTAGAAGTAACCCTCCATTTTCTTTTTCTCCATAGAACCTGAAGAATCGCTATCAATTATTCGACCTTGACGCTCTGAGGTTTTGGTTAGCAGCATTTCTTGTATAACGTCTGGCAAAGTGTCGGCTACAGACTCTACCGCTCCAGTAAGTGGATAGCAGCCAAGCGTTCTAAAACGAACAGACTTCATTTCTGGCACTTCACCTTCTTTTAGCGGCATACGGTCGTCGTCGACCATTATTAACACACCATCGCGGTCAACCACCGGACGCGGTTTAGCTAGATACAAAGAGGGAATTTCAATGTTTTCTGAATAGATATACTGCCATATATCAAGCTCTGTCCAATTGGACATTGGAAATACTCTTATACTCTCGCCTTTATTGATTTGTGAATTATAGATATTCCATAACTCTGGGCGTTGGTTTTTGGGGTCCCAGCGGTGATTTTCATCTCTAAATGAATATACGCGTTCTTTTGCGCGAGATTTCTCTTCATCGCGACGAGCACCGCCAAAAGCAGCATCAAATTTGTAGTGATTTAATGCTTGTTTAAGAGCAACAGTTTTCATTATGTCGGTATGTTTAGCACTACCGACTGAGAAAGGATTTACGCCTTGGTCAACGCCTTCTTGATTGGTATGTACAAGCAGGTTCAAATTGAGCTTTTTAGCAATTTGGTCTCTGAACTCAATCATTTCTTTGAATTTCCATGTAGTGTCTACATGTAAAAGCGGGAAGGGAATAGTACCTGGTGCGAAGGCTTTTCGTGCTAAATGTAATAGCACCGATGAATCTTTACCTACCGAATAAAGCATTACTGGGTTATCGAACTCAGCAGCGACTTCTCTGAAGATATGTATGCTCTCGGCCTCAAGTTGTTTGAGGTGCGTCATGGAGGGCAATTTAGCAGTCATATTTTACTCTACTTGTATTAATTAACAGACAAAAAAAACTAGGCACCTTTGTTTCATTTTTTGTATTTAGGGTGGTATTTGGGCCTAATCACCAATAATTTTATATACTAATTGCTTATATGCATATAATTTTAACATGTTTTAGAAAGTCTACTATCACAAATCGTTATCGTTAATTACTGTTTTATAACTTATTAGATGGTTTTGTTATAAGTATGTTAATTTAATCAGATGTACAGGATGTGTAGCAACAAACAAGGAACTTATATCATTAGATCAAGGCGCTCTTCCGCCCAAATAGCTGAATCTATATATGCCGAGACAACCTCGTCGTATTCAAGTTTCATAACCGCGCAGGCTTTATCGAGCTTTATCCACTCACCCTTTTCGATTATTTCACAGACTAATACAGCTTCGCCGAGCCAACCTTTGCTTGTTAAAAGTGCTTCTTTAATAGAATCTGAAAGTGGCATATTGCCAATAAGATCCTCTATGCTTGCATCTAGCATTGCATCAATAAGTGAGAGCATGCCCACCAAAAATGCTGAAGACACATTATCATCTGTGTGCGACATTGTTGCTAAGCCCTCGCAAAATTTTGCGCGATGCATCGAAAGTTTAATAAGTTCAGTCGGTTTATTGCTGCCTAACGAGGCTGCAAAGAGCAGCGTTATAATACGCTCTAGTTCGGCTTTGCCTAGCATTACTACTGCGTGCCTTATACTTTCGATTTTGCCGCCACGCTTAAATAACGGGGATTGCGTATACCGCAGCACTTTAAAAGATAAACCAGCATCCATTTCGAGTGCGCCAGTGATTAGCTTGATATCGGGAACGGCTTTAGTAATCTCGCTCAATAGACTCGAGAGCAATGCCTGAGAAGAAGACATACTGGCGTTTGTCATGAGTTCAGGCTTACTAAAAAAATAACCTTGAAATAAATCAAAGCCCAAATCTACATAGCGTGTAAATTCATCATAGCTTTCAACTTTTTCAGCCAGCAGTACAATATGGGGATGGCGTTTTTTTAGGTGAGCGATTTGCGTTAGTTCATCTTCTAAGATGTTTAAACAATCGACCTTTATAATTTTACATATTTCGTAAAACCGTTCCCATTGTTCAGTATGAATAAAATCGTCTAGGGCTATAACATAGCCTTCATCATGTAATTGTTTTAGTTCGGAATAAATTTCATCTGTGGGGTTCACCGTCTCAAGAATTTCAATAACGACTTTGTCTTTAGGGAGAAGTCTTGGGTACGATTTAACTATCGATTCTTCGGTAAAGTTTATAAAAGCAAACTTTCCCGAAGATATTTTATTAAGGCCTAAGTCAAACTGTAGACCTTCAATCATTTTCGATGTGGCTTTTTCCTGGTCTATATCAGGGAACACATTGTCGCTACCAGTACGAAATAATAACTCGTATCCGTACACATTTTTATTAATGTCTAATATAGGTTGTCGCGCTGCGAAAAAAGCCATATGCCTCGATAAATATTGATATTACGAATCGGTTTTATAACGACGCGTAAATTGATTAAACAGTGACGATACTTCCGAGTCTTGGTCGGGCATCATTTTGCTCATAATCACTATAACGGCCGAGGAGACCAAAACCCCAGGGATTATTTCATAAATATGCGAAGATAAAACAGTTCCTTGGGCATCAATGGGCACAAAAATCCAAACTAAAACGGTAATGGTGCCTCCTAGCATGCCCCCAATTGCACTAGCTTTAGTCATCTTACTCCAAAGTAGCGAGATAATTACCAGTGGACCAAAAGCGGCGCCAAAACCCGCCCATGCATTGCTCACAAGAGACAATATTGTTTTGTTTTCGCCTAAGGCCATTCCAATAGCGGCAACAGCCACGACAATCACGCAAATGCGACCAACCATTACCTGCTGACTTTCAGTTGCTTCTTTGTTGATAAAACAAGCATATACGTCACGTGTTAATGAACTAGATGTAACTAGTAATTGAGAAGATATGGTACTCATAATGGCCGCTAAAATAGCGGCTAATAAGAAACCACCAATAAGCGGGTTAAAGAGTAGCTGCGATAGCACAATAAATATGGTTTCTGGATCATCAAGTGGAATGCCGCTACCGGTCATGTAGGCAAGACCAAATATGCCTGTCATGGCAGCGCCAGCTAAAGAGACTATCATCCACGTCATACCAATTCTTCGGGCGGCTGGTAATTGTTTAGCACTGCTAATGGCCATAAATCTTACGATAATATGTGGCTGTCCAAAGTAGCCTAGGCCCCACGACAATAACGAAATAATGGCAACAAAGCCTAGGGTTTCGCCTGTGGCACCATCGGTCATTAACGATAGTAAATTAGGGTTTATGGCCGCTACGCTTTCTAAGGTTTGGTTAATACCACCTAGTTCAAATATAACTACGCTGGGAACTAAAATAAGCGCTATAAACATAATGCAACCTTGCACGAAATCGGTGATAGATACCGCTGTAAAACCGCCAAAAAAGGTATAGGTTACTACAACGCCTGCAGTAATAAATATGCCTATTTGATAGCTTAAACCAAAAGATGATTCAAACAACTTTCCGCCTGCCACCACCCCTGAAGATGTGTACAGTGTAAAAAAGAGAATGATAACAATTGAAGCAATTACGCGAAGCATTCTTGTTTTGTCTAAAAAACGATTCTCAAAATAATCAGGCAAGGTGATGGAGTCGTTAGCAACCTCGGTAAAAATTCTGAGACGGGGCGCTACCACTAAATAGTTCATCCACGCGCCAAATGTAAGACCAAAAGCAATCCACAGTGAAGAGGCACCCGATATATACATGGCGCCGGGCACGCCCATTAGCATCCATCCACTCATATCAGAAGCACCGGCAGAAAGAGCCGTGACCGGTGCGCTTAACTTTCTGCCGCCTAGCAAATAGCCTGACGCATTGTCTTCATTGGTTTTAAATGCATAGAGGCCTATGCCCAACATTATCAAGAAATAAACTGCCAGCGATATATATGTGCCAAATTCCATGAATACTACCTTTTATTATTATATTTTTTATAGGACGTGATGTGGCTAGTCTAACAGGATAAACACAAAAAAAGCGCCTTTGTACTATATTAGAAAATAGCAGGCGCTTTTTAATATTATTGGGGCGTGTATTAAGCAGTAAACGACATTGCTTGTTTGGCGCGCTTTTCTAGCAGCTGTACATCAGCCTTATTTTCTCCAACGACAATTACTTTAGCCGAGTTGAGAAGAAATGATACACCTTCATATGTAGCGTTATTAAAAGTGTCACTTAACGATTCAGTGATAGAGTCGGGTACAACGAACAATGAAGTTAAGCCGTTCTCGCCGCGTATTATTAAATGCAAACTCTTAATTTTATCTAGGTAGCAGTAATTAGCCGATACTACTTCACCTAAGTCGCCGTTGACTTGGCCATTAAAGCTAGCCAGTTTATCGTTTATAGTATTGGGGCCAACAGGTATACCTTTCATTATTTCTACATCAACATGACTCATGTGTGCAAATACATCGTTGGTGAGCTTGTTATTGCCAGTATTTAACATTCCTATTGTTAATACAGATGCAAATACTACCGATGCTGCTAAGGCCAAGTACCATGGGCGTTTCTGTGAGTGACTATTATGTTCACTAAGGGATTGCCGTAAAATTAGCTTTTCAGCTAAGTTCTCTGGTACTGGAATTTGCATCGCAGCTTTAAGCTCATTTTCCATAGCCTTTATGCCTTTCCAAAAGGCCTGCTTTTTAGGGTCTTGCGCGGCAGCGTCTAGTACTGCTGGGTCGGTGGTAAAAGGTTCAGCGTAAACAGCTTTTCTAAACGTTAGATCATCCATTGTTCTGCTCCCCATAATTCATTTGAGAGGTAAGTATTTCTTTCAATTGATTTCTAGCTCTAAATAACCGTGTCATTACGGTGTTTTTGTTTAAATTAAGTTGCGCGGCAATTTCGTCACCACTAAAGCCCATAAGGATTTGCATAGTTAAGGGCTCTCTATACTCTATACTCAAGCTCATAATTGCTCTGCGAATTTCCCGTTGCTGCATAGTATCTTCGCTATGTGCTGCGGTATCGGCAACAGAGACATCTTCAATATCAACGGTGTCGAACTGTTTGCGCTCAAAACGGCGAGCATTTTCTCTACGTAATATCGTAATCAGCCATGCTTTAGCGGCAGCTTCATCTTTTAATGAATCTAACGATTTCCAAGCGCGCAAAAAAGTCTCTTGTACAACGTCTTCCGCAATCGTTTTATCTTTAATTAACCACACCGCATATCTAAAAATATCGGTGTGAAATGCCCTAACCAAAGCTTCATATCGGGTTTGTTTTGTCTTCATGTCAGATAAGACCGTGACATCCTCAGATTTATTTCCCATAAGGCCAACTTATTTTAAATTATTTTCAAAACCCGACTACTTTGGATAGAGCATCGACAGTACGGTTTCATTATTATCTTTTTTCGCAAGCATTCTAAACTGTGTTAAACGTTCAATGAACTCGCGATAATCAATTTGCTGATGCTGCGATGAAAAGCTATTAGCTAGTACTTTGTTGTAGGTGTCAAGAGCTTGCGATTCTGGATATGTTGCTAAGCTTGCACTAATTGAATAGAACTGCTGAGTAAATAAGGCCTGTAGCCATATTTCAAGGTCGTTGCTAAGCCCGTCCAGTTTGCCTTGCTCTAAGCCTTCTTTTACGCGCTTAAACGCAGCATCTTCATTAGCAAATGGACTAACGACTGCTTGTTGCGAGTGCTTGGCGCGACGCTGAGTTCCACTTTTCATTAGCCAAAACACATACAGGGCAAGTAGTGTTAGTAAATTAGAAGCAATTAATAAGTAGTGCAGCCAATTCATAGTACGCAGTTGCATCGGCAAATCAGCTTGTTCGGCTTGGCTTCGCGGTGTATTGTTTTCTTGCAAATTCGACGCTGTTGCTGTTTGCTCTATCGCCTCAGCATTGCTTGGCTTAGATACCACTTCAATTGAACGGGCCGGTAAAATAGCAAATTCAGTTTCGCCTGTATTAACATTAAACCATGGTATGCGAGCTTCGGGCAGCACAAAGCTACCCGCTTGTTCGGGAATAATTGCGCTGTTAAACACACCTTGGGCTATTAATTTATTGTTCCGCTCAACTGTGGCTAAGGTAGGTTGTTCAGGGTATACCTTGAAGCTAGGATGATAGGGTAAATTGATAGTGGGTAACTGTTCTTTAGTCAATCCAAGCGCCGTTAGGGTAATTGTGCGGGTAACGGGCTCACCTACCATATAGGGATCGGTGTTGCCCTGCCACTGCTCGATAATTTCTACTAACTCGCTGGGCAACCACGTATCGTTGTAATTGTCGGGAATAGGGAGTACGGCTATGTTTATATCAGGTGCGCGGCGGGAGATACTTTTACTGCGTCCAAAATTGGCAAAACTTCGGCGTGAATTGGTCGGTACTTCTGCTTCAAATATTGGACCGGCAACAATATAGTTTCCGCTTGCTTGGGGGATAATGGCGTACTTTCTTTCAATAATACGGTAGCGAACACCATCTATAATCTCTTGGTAATCTTCATCCTCTCCTATTTGCTCAACAATAGCACCGACTAAATCAGGCTGCGTTAGCTGACCTCGCTGAATGTCACGAGCAAGGTGAATTTTGACGGTGTACAAAATTTGTTGTTGTAAGTATACAGTTTGATTGTCTATGTTTGAGGTGACATAAAATTCTCTTGGCTGCTCGCCACTTGCGGTATCGACCGGTAACACGCGCACCGTAAATTCATTACTGGATTTACCGTCAATGGCCAAGCTAGCAATAGTGAATGAGCCAATTTGTTTCGGATACAAGTCTACCGTCCAGGTGACGGTGCGGGACATCGAACCATTAATAATTTGTGTAGACTGGCTAAATGATGGCTGGCTTATCCTAAAGTTGGTTTGTAATGCGCTGAAATCTATGGCATCTCGTGCGGCTGAGCCAGCGGCAACGATGGTGAGTCGAAAAGACTCGTCTAATAAAATATTATTTCGATCAACACTCGAGCTTAACTGCGTTACCTGTGCGTTAACAGAGGCGACAAACATAAGTGGGCTTAATAAACATACAATGCTCATTAGCATGAACAGACGCTGAGAAAATGAATAAGGTGGATGATTTATAAGTTTCATACTAACTACCAATTTTCCTGTTCAGGAGGAGACGGATTATTTTTACGTTTATACGCTTCAAGCTGCATTTTACGTTTTAGTAAATATGCGGGGTCGTCGGGGATTTTATTTAGGATCATCTGCATTCTTTGCAATTCTTCTTTTTGTTCGGGCGTTAAATCGTCCATGTTGATTTGATTTGAAATTGCGGCCCTTTGTTCTTGTTCTTCTTGTTCTTTGCCTTGCTCACTTTGTTGATCTTGAACGGAAGATTCTTGCTCTTGCGGTTCTTGTTGTTCCGACTGCGCTTGTTGAGATTCTTTTTGTTCTTGGTCTTGTGCGTTTTGTTCTTGCGCTTCTTGCTTTAACGATTCATCGTCTTGTTGCTCGGCGTTTTGATTTTGAGAGTTTTCTTTGTCTGAGCTTTGTTCTTCAGAGTCTTGTTGCTGAGAACTATCCTGCTCACTAGATTTTGATTGGTCTTGCTGATCTTGTGAATCGCCTTGTTGTTCGCTTTGCTCTTGTTCGTCGCTGTTTTGCTCAGATGACTCATTATTCTGATCTTTTTCGTCTTCTTGTTTTTGCTGTTCTTGTTCCTGCTGTTGCTCTAGTAATTTTTCAATAAGTTGCTTGTTGGCTCTCGCTGGCTCGTAGCCAGCATCGACGCTTAACACCTCGTTATAAGCTTCAAGTGCCTCTTCAAGCTTGCCTTGCTTTGCTAAGGCATTTCCTTTGTTATATAAATTGTTTAAGACATTGGCCTGATCGCTATTGGGACGCTGTGCTAGTTGACTATACAAAGCTTCCGCTTGCTCATAATTTCCATTTTTATAGGCACTGGCCGCTTGCCATGCGCTGTCTTCAAAAAGAGTTTCGGCCTTTTCATAATCTTTATTGTCGAAGGCGATTTTTCCTCTTTGGTCAGCATTTTTAAATGCTTTATCAAGCATGCTTTCAGCCGCAATGGGCGGGTTCGCTAAGGTGATTTCTGGCGATGCTGCTTGTGAGCCATCAAGAGCAGTATCTGTTTGTATAGCATAAGCCTTCGGACTGTTGCTACTAAGTCCTAATATAAGGCTGCCCAAAAGAGCTATGCTTAGAACGCCTCTTCTAAAACTATAGGCTGCCACTGGTAGCAGTAATAAGACAAGGTAAGGGCCCATATCTTTAAACGTATCACCGCTTGTGTTTTCAACCTCTTTTGATTGTTGCTGTTGATCAAATTCTATTTCGCGCTTAATTGCCTGAATGTCGCTATTGTCACTGGCAAACAAATGATATTTGCCATTTGTGCCGGCCATTGCTTGGTTCATATATCGAGAGTTAATGCTAGGCACCACAATTTTACCTGAGTAGTCTTTTAAAAGCTGTCCATCTTCCATTGCGATAGGTGCTCCGATTTCCGTGCCAACCAATAATGCAGATACATCAAACGAAGACTTAATAATAAAGTTTCTTACTTCTTTTATTTCATCATAGCGAATACCATCGGTTACCCAATAAATTTGGCCTTGCTGATACCCCGCATTTTCGAGCAATGAGGCGGCCTGGCGTAATCCGTTTAAAGCAATGCTGCCTTGTATCGGCATTATTTCAGGTGCTAAAACAGGCAGTAAGCTCACTAATGTATTTACATCGTCAGTAAGTGGACTTACGACAAAAGCGTCTCCTGCATAGGCGACTAAGCCGGTTTCACCTTCTTTTACTTCGTTAACTAAGTCTATGGCTTTAAATCGTGCTCTGGTTAGTCTGTTGGGAGACAAGTCTGTAGCACGCATAGACATAGACATATCCATTAAAATCACTTTACCTGCCTGAGTTTGATACACCGCCTGAGGTAATTTCTCCCAGCTTGGTCCTGCAATAGCAATAATCGCTAACAACAATGAGACCGTAGCAAAATGCATGAACTTATTGGATATTACCAGGCCTTTACGCACAATCATTTGTTGGTAAAGATGGGCTGGGATAATCTGTTGCCATACGTTTTGGTCTTTGCCAAACTTAAGTTTTACTGCATAAGCAATCACAATTGCCAACAAAGCCCATAACCACTCAGGACGAATAAATTGAAAGTTTTGTATTATTTCATTCATTTTAGGTCGCCTTTATTGGCGCTTGTTAGCACTTGATCTGATGAAACACTGTTTCTTAGTTTTCTAAATGTCATACGTATTAATGGCCACAATGCAATAAGAGCGACAACACAAATGCCTAAAATTAACGGGAAATAAAATAGCTCTTCGCGCGGACGAAGCGTTTGGCTGCTTCCTTCAACGGGTTCGAGTAAGTCTAATAAGGTATATATTTGGGCCAGTTCTTCAGTACTCTTGGCTCTAAAATATTCGCCGCCAGTGTCTTTTGCTATTTTTAGCAATATACGTTCGTCTAAGTCAGAGGAAGGGTTTATGACCCGTTGTCCAAACACGCTGTTTTGTACTTGTTGCTCAGAGCCTACGCCTATTGGATATACTGTGACTTCATTGGCTACTGCCAATTTAAGGGCTTGCTCTATACTGATATTGCCTGCGGTATTACGACCGTCGGTTAATAATATCAACACGCGGTTAGAGCGTTCTTTTTCTTTAAAGCGTTTCACGGCCAAACCAATTGCGTCACCAATAGCGGTGCTGTCGCCCACTAAACCAATGACGCTTTCATTTAGAAATTGCTCGATTATATTTCGGTCAAAGGTCAATGGTGCCTGTAAATAGGCGGTGTTTCCAAACAGTATAAGCCCAATACGATCGCCTACGCGCCGGTCTATAAAGTCATCCATAACAGACTTAACCATTTCGAGTCGATCTACGCGTTGTCCATTTACCACCATGTCTTGCTGGCGCATACTGGTCGACAAATCTACTGCGAGCATAAGATCACGGCCTTCACTTGGAATCGCAATGGGTTCTCCAAACCAAATAGGCCGGGCTGAAGCAAAAACTAATGCTATCCATGCAATACTTATTAGCAGTAAATGTGCGTATGAGCTTTTGCTTTTATGCTCGGTAGATTGCGCAACTTGCGTGACATGTGGGAAATATAAAGCAATCTGCGCATTTTTTGCCTTAGCTGGCATTAGCAAACGCACCAATATGGGCAGCGGTAATAAGGCTAATAGTGGCCACCATACAAACTCAAACATGGGTGGCCTTTTGCGGTGATAGTACTTGAGTGACAAGAGACATAGGCTCAGCACTTTTTGTTTTACACGGGAAGCTAGTGTTAACTAAGTCTTTCATGGCTATCAAAATCTGTTGGTTTTGCTCTATATTCGCTGTCTCTTGATTCTCTGAATCGCTTGGCACACTAGTTTGCTCGTTACCAGCAGCCTTAGCATACAAGCGCTTTTGTAGCATAGTTATGGCTTGATCAAGCTCAGCTATTTGTTTACCTTTATATACCGACAATAGTAGCGACCGCCATGCATTGCCATAAAGTGTTTTGCTAGCCGCGTATGGTAAATAATGCGCGCACAGTGTTTTCATCACAAGCTGTACTTTATGGGCGAAGTAGGGGCTGTGTGAATCAATGCTAGACAATGCTGCGACCGCTTTGTACTTTTCATGACGTTTCTTTCGAAATTTAAGCAGGCTCACGGTACCCCAAATAAGTAATGCTAATGAAAGTACTATTAGTAGCCAATAACCCCACGCTAATGGCCATAATGAAACGCTTGCTGGTGCAGTAATGTCGGCTAATTGATCAAGTGGATTCATATGAATTCACCCAATACCAAACCTGATTTACTCGCACTAAGCTGTTGTTCAATAGGCAAGGCCGCACTGACTTGTCTAAGCGGTAAGCCTAAACTCGATAAATCTGCCTTCAGCGCATCAAAGACTGCTGACCTTATGCTCTTGTATTGCTCATTTACTTTGCTGTCGCCTAACAGTATATGCTGGTCTTGCTCACCGTCGCTAAGCAACACATCTTGCATACTATTTACCATTGGCAGGGCTTCTTCAATAGGATCGAATATGCGCAGCGGCCTAACTTCACAATGCCGGTTGATCTTACCCAACACAGAATACGCACTACCAGAAAAGCCGCTGAAGTCAGAAATTACATATACCAGTGTGCCCGGTCTTGCCAGCATGGCCAATTGATTCATATGATAGGTGCTTTTATCTACCGAATTTTCCAAAGCGGAACTCAGTGCAGCGGGTCGCTTGCCTGTTGCTTGCTTTGCCTCTGAATACGCCTCAGCAATGGTACTTTTTTGCAAATCCACCAGTTGATTGAGCATCGACAGAGCTTGTTTAGCTGTAGACTTGGGTTTGCGCTCTATGTCGGTATTATTCGACACCGCCATACAGCCAATCTTATCACCTCGCGACAGTGCGCTAAACGTAATAAGAGCAGCGGCGTGCAGTGCTTGCACTGATTTATATAGTAGCTGTGTGCCAAAATGCATAGACGCAGACAAGTCTACATAGATAAGCACGGGTCGTTCGCGTTCTTCTCTGTAGAGCTTTGTATGGGTTTTGCCGGTTCGCGCTGTAACACGCCAATCGATGCTGCGAATGTCATCGCCGGGCTGGTAATGACGGGCTTCGTCAAATTCCATTCCGCGGCCTTTAAAACGGGAAGTAATGGTGCCTGCCATACTGTTTTTTATGCTGCCGCTGGGTGCTAAATTTAGTTTGCCAGCAAGCGCACGGTAACGTACTAGCTCAGTTAGCTCGCAGCTCACCCCGTTTGATAATAACGATGACAGTAAATTTTGCGTGTTTACCATTTTACCTAATTGCTCTTTTATTAAAAATCAAGGCACCGGAACCATGGCTAGGATTCTTTCAATTACATGATTCGAGGTAATCCCTTGAGCTTGCGCATGATAACTATATATAAGACGGTGCCTAAGTACATTAGGCAATACTGTTTGAATGTCTTCAGGGCTCACAAAGTCGCGCTTGTGTAGCCAAGCGTGGGCGCGAGCACAGCGCTCTAGCGAAATAGTGGCACGAGGACTTGCGCCTATTTCAATCCATTGGGCCAAATCCGCATCGTATTTTTCAGGCTGACGAGTGGCCATTATTAACTGCACTAAATAGGCTTCAGCAGCTTCGGATACATGTAATCTTAAAATTTCGGTACGTGCTTCGGCAATATTTTCTTGCGTAAGCTTGGCATGATTGTCTAAAGGACTGCGTTTTTCGAGGGAGTTAATTGCCTCTGCGCGAGTTAATGCCAATATTTTATGTTCAGTAGCGGCATCAGGGTAATCAATTTCAACGTGCATTAAAAAACGATCGAGCTGCGCTTCGGGAAGCGGATAAGTGCCTTCCTGCTCTAATGGGTTTTGCGTTGCCATTACCAAAAATAAGGACGGTAATTGGTAGGTCGTACTGCCCACCGTAATTTGGCGTTCTCCCATGGCTTCTAATAGGGCTGATTGTACTTTGGCTGGTGCACGGTTAATTTCATCCGCGAGTACTAGATTATGAAACAAAGGGCCTTTTTGGAACACGAACTCACCGGTTTCAGGTCGATAAATATCGGTACCTGTTAAGTCAGCTGGTAACAAGTCGGGTGTAAATTGAACACGGTGAAAGTTAGCATCTATACCATCAGATAGTGCGTTAACCGCTCTTGTTTTGGCTAAACCTGGAGGGCCTTCAACTAATAAATGGCCGTCGGCTAGCAAAGCAATCAAAATACTCTGCGTTAAGTGTCTTTGCCCCAGTACCTGTGAATCTAAATGCTCAAGTAGCGCGGTAAATTGATTGTGCATGTTTGTTTCCCAAAATGAAGAGTTTTACTTTACTGTTTTTATATTGGTCTGAGTGTTAATAACTCAAGTGAATTTTTTGAGTGTGCTATAAAAATCAGTATAAAAACAATCGTCAGCGCATTAATACTGAGTCCAGTAATGCCAAAAAATAATGTCTCGAGTCTAGCTATTTATGTATAGCCTGTAAAATGTAACCTATCTGACCTAGTGAGAACATAAAAGTTTCATAAACATCTTATGAGTCTATGTTCAATGAATCGGTTTGCTATTTATTGTTAATTTTGCAACAATACGTGCCATTTTTGGTGGTCAGACCAGAAACCACTCTAATGATTCGCGCGCTCAAACTTAAGTGCTATGCTTGTTACTGGTATGTTGTAAACCATTAGTTAGGGACCATATACTATGTTAACGCCCAGCTAAAAATATAGCGCGCAACGGTAACACAAAACTTTGCAGTCAATGACACGATTTTCTTAATGAAGGAAGCAATATGTCCAAAACACAAATGCTGAAAACCCAAGGTGGCGATCGAATCGCTATTGTTGCTGGTTTACGTACCCCTTTCGCCAAAATGGCTACTTACTTTAATGGCGTACCTGCGGTTGATCTTGCCAAAATGGTAGTCAACGAAATGATTATTCGCAACGATATTGACCCATCATGGGTAGAGCAAGTCGTTTATGGACAAGTAGTGCAAATGCCAGCGGCGCCAAATATTGCCCGTGAAATCGTTTTAGGCACTGGTATGGGCGTGCACACCGATGCTTACAGCGTATCAAGAGCGTGTGCGACGAGCTTTCAGTCTACTGTTAATATTGCAGAATCAATGTTGGTAGGGAATATAGAGGTGGGCATTGCCGGTGGTGCCGATTCAACTTCGGTGTCGCCTATTGGTGTATCTAAGAAATTAGCTCGTGCATTGCTCGATTTACAAAAAGCTAAAACGCTTGGTCAAAAATTTGCTATTTTTAAAAAGTTAGGGCTAAAAGATTTAATGCCTGTTCCACCTGCGGTAGCTGAATATTCTACTGGCATGTCGATGGGACAAACCGCTGAGCAAATGGCAAAAAGCTATCAAATATCTCGCGCCGATCAAGACGCACTTGCCCACCGGTCGCACACACTTGCGGCTCAAAACTGGGAAAAAGGTAATTTAGATAGTGAAGTGATGACGGCTTATGCTGAACCATATAAGGGCGCTTTATTGCGCGACAACACCATTCGTTTTGATAGCGCCTTAGACGGCTACGCTAAACTACGCCCAGTATTTGATAAAAAATACGGTACGGTAACAGCGGCTACTTCATCCCCCCTTACCGATGGCGCATCGGCCGTTGTTATGATGACCGAAAGCAAAGCAAAAGCATTAGGTTATAAGCCAATTGGCTACTTAAAAAGCTATGCGTTCGCGGCTATTGATGTATGGGAAGACATGTTGATGGGCCCCTCATATGCAACGCCAATGGCACTTGAACGCGCAGGCATGACATTAAACGATTTAACGCTTATTGAAATGCATGAAGCTTTTGCAGCGCAAACACTCGCCAATGTGAAAATGTTTGCTAGTGACAAATTTGCTAAAGAAAAATTAGGCCGTAAAAAAGCCACGGGCGAAATTGATATGGAAAAATTTAACGTAATGGGCAGTTCTCTCGCCTATGGTCACCCGTTTGCGGCTACCGGTACGCGCATGATTACGCAAATGTTAAATGAATTAAATCGTCGAGGCGGTGGTACAGGCTTGTTGACCGCCTGTGCAGCCGGTGGCTTAGGCGCAGCTATGATAGTGGAGACAGAATAATGAGTGCTTTTACTTTAGATAAACGCGAAGACGGTATTGCTATTTTAACCATGGATGTACCTGGCGAAAGCATGAACACCTTAAAAGGTGATTTTGGTGATGAAATTTCCGTCATATTAGATCAAATAGAAAACGACGCCGATATAAAAGGCGTAGTCGTTGCTAGCGGTAAAAAAGACTCATTCGTAGCCGGTGCCGACGTAAGCATGCTTGCGGCCTGCGAGTCGGCGCAAGATGCTGAAACCTTATCGACACAAGGTCAGATTCTGTTTGAGCGCATGGAGAAAATTAACAAAACATTTGTAGCGGCTATGCATGGTCCTGCCTTAGGCGGTGGTTTAGAGCTTGCACTAGCATGTGATTATCGAGTATGTAGCGATAGCGAGAAAACGCAGATTGGCCTACCTGAAGTACAGTTAGGTTTGCTACCAGGCAGCGGCGGCACTCAAAGATTACCGGCCCTTATTGGCATACAACAATCTATGAAGATGATGTTAACAGGCAGTCCATTACGTGCAAAGCAAGCCAAAAAATACGGCATTGTTGATGAATGCGTGCCGCAGTCTATTCTGATGGATGTGGCGATTGGCTTGGCAGCAAAACCTGTTAAAAGTAGGGTTGTTAAGAAATCTATTGCTAATAAAGTGCTTGAAGATACTTCTTTTGGCCGTGGTATTTTGTTCAAAAAAGCGCGTGGACAAATTATGTCAAAAACAAAAGGCAATTATCCCGCGCCTATGTTCATTATTGATTGTATTGAAGCTGGTTTAAGCAATCCTAAAAAAGGCTATGCAACCGAAGCTAATTTGTTTGGTAAATTGGTCATGACGCCTGAATCAAAACAGCTTCGTGAAATATTCTTTGCCACTACCGAGATGAAAAAAGAAACCGGTGTGGAAGGTGTAAAGCCAGGGGCAGTTAAGAAAATTGGCGTACTGGGCGGCGGCCTAATGGGCGGCGGTATTGCTTTTGTTAGTGCAACTAAAGCCAAGGTGCCTGTGCGCATAAAAGATATCAATGAAAACGGTATTGCAGGGGCTATGAAATATAGCTACGACATTCTCAATAAGAAAGTCAAAAAACGTTTTATGTTGTCTTCTCAAATGCAAAAACAAATGGCAAATATTACCGGTTGTTTAGATTATTCAGGGTACAAAACTGTCGACATGGCTATAGAAGCAGTATTTGAAGATGTAGGTTTGAAACAAAGTATGGTGGCTGAGATAGAAGCACATTGTCACAATAAAACTATTTTTGCCTCCAATACTTCATCTATTCCTATTGCTGATATCGCGGCAAAAGCTAAGCGCCCAGAAAACGTGGTTGGCTTGCATTACTTTTCACCGGTAGACAAAATGCCATTGGTGGAAGTTATCCCGCATGAGGGTACCTCGGAACAAACTATTTCAACGACAGTTGATTTTGCCAAGCGCCAAGGTAAAACACCAATAGTCGTAAAAGATGGTGCCGGTTTTTATGTAAATAGAATACTTGCTCCTTATATGAGCGAAGCTGGATTTTTGGCAATGGAAGGGCAACCTATTGATGCAATAGACCGCGCGCTTGTTAAGTTTGGTTTTCCAGTAGGCGCTTTTAAACTATTAGATGAGGTAGGCATTGATGTAGGCACTAAAATAATCCCTATCTTAATGAATCAATTTGGCGAGCGTTTTGGGTCTCCTGATGCATTTGAAAAGTTACTCGAAAATGATAGAAAGGGTAAGAAAAACCGTTCTGGCTTTTATGATTACTCTGGGAAGGCAAACGACAAGAACAGTGGTAAAGAAGTTGATGAATCAATTTACAAATTACTCGGCGTGTTGCCAGTGAGTAAATATTCCGATTCAACTGTGGTAGAACGCTGCTTGTTACTAATGCTCAATGAAGCGGCAATGTGTTTGGAAGAGGGCGTTATTCGAAATGCCCGCGACGGCGACATTGGTGCTATTTTCGGTATTGGCTTCCCTCCTTTTAAAGGCGGACCTTTCCGATATATGGATGAGTTGGGTATGGATCATTTGGTGTCGAGGTTAGAGCACTACGCAACAAGCTACAGCCAGAAATACACGCCTGCAGCAATATTGCTAAAAATGCGAGATGAAAAGCAGACCTTTTATTAGAGGGTAGTATTTACGCTAATATAAAGCTGCGACCCTTTTGTCGTTACTTGTGTGCGTTATGCAATGCATAACGCACTTTTTAGCTAGGCACTTTTCACGAAATTGAACAAGCTAGTGAATGAGCTATTTAACCGGCAATCGAATGCGCAACGGTGGCTTCATTCGCCGAGGCTGTCATTGTTACTTGTCCTAAGTTGGTGTTAATAAGATTGTCGAGTGCTTTTATAATGTCTTCTTTATTTATGGCGGTAAGCGCCTCAATAAGTTCTACGTAGCCCAAAATGGGGTTTTCATCTTCAAAATGTAACCAAGTGCGGCTAGCTGTTTGGCTAATGTCTGTTTCTCTTGGCGTGACCTGTTTAATGAGTTCTTTAACCATCTCCTTTATCGACACTTTTTCGTTAACAAGCATGCTTTTAGCATGTTCGATTGCCTGCAGCATAGCGTGATAAATATCATCTGTTGAGTGAGTTTGCGATACCGCATACATTGCAATTCCGGGATAACGACTGATAGGTTTATATCCTACGCCAAGCTCGTAACCTATATTATGTTGCTGACGCAACACATCAAATATTGTATGTGACAGGAGCTTTTCAAGGACTAAAGCACGCGCAGATAAACTTAGTTTTAGCTGCTTACTGTCTGCTATACGTGCTTTTTCAAGATCGTTTAGCAGCGGAATGTAATGCCATACAAAACTACTTTCATTATTCAATGACAGCGGAAAGTGTAGATGCTTACCAGATACTACTGGTGGGCTATTAAGCTTCGGTTTAGTAACGCTTCGCAGGGCCTTAAAACGAGCGTTTAGCAGGTTGTTAAAACGTTTTGCTGCTTCAATTTTCCAATTACCTAATAACAAACTTTCTATAAAGTTGTATGTAAAATACTGTGTTTGCTGGTTGAATATAGCATCGACCGTTAGTGCTCTAAGACCTATCAATAGTGCATTTTGTTTTCTATCATTGTATTGATAATACTCATTTAGCCGCGAAAAAAGTTGATTGATAGGGCGTTGTTTCGGCCTATTGTTCATATTAGATAGCGTTTTGTTCAGATGGCGCTCAATATTCTCTTTACTGGCTTTAAACTGACGAATAGCATTAATAAGCTCAATACATAAAAGTAATTGACGCTCACTGAGTCCGCCGGTGTGTATGCTAATACCATGATGATGTGCGTATACTCTAAAATGAATACTCGCAAGTTCTGCATCAAAAAACGTAGAGGCTAAATGTTCGTTTAAACAAGACAACCACACTCGCTTTGCCGCTAATTGCGCAACTGAACCATACATTTCAGGTTCGGTAATAGATATATAACACTCACCGTTAGGCAAATTTAAGCGTAGGTCTTGGTAAAACTTAAAATTGCTCTGCATGCTTTGTAAATGGAATAGTTTGGTCGCGTCAATTTGCTTTTTAACCAAGGGGTATTGACCTGCCATGTAAGGATTTTGTCGCGGCTTAATAAAATGAGGTGTGTTGGTCGGCGTTAGGTTGTTTGTGTCTAAAGCACCCATACTATAGGGTGTGTCGTAATGTGCCGACTTCATGTTGGTAGTGGCTAATGGTGAAATAAAATAAACACGTGTATGTAAAGGTCTAAGCTGCGATAAAATATCTGGTATGAGCAGCCAAGGCTCAACTTGTTCGAGAGTGGTAATACTCTCGATATTTTCACTCACACTTTTACTCATACTCTGCGACATTTCTATGCAGTCTTCGAGTAAACTGTTGCCCTTATTTATAGTAAGGCTTAACGAAAGCTGCTGCGCTTTTTCCCTAAAACGCCAAGGTTCTATTTTTTCTTGATGTAAAAAGTCAATATAGCTTTGTATATATTGGTGAATGGTTTGAGGTGCTTGCGCGCCTTCATCACTAAGCTGAATACTCACTACCAGTTCGTCACTGTGGGCATCGAGGGCATTGCAGTAACTGCGAATATCGGTGGCTAGCTTGCCGGTGTTTAATAAGTGAAACAAGCCATGCTCGTGCTTACTTTCAAGCAAATGACAAAGCATCATATGTAGCTTGCTTCTGTGCTTCTCTCGGTCTTTGCACTGTCCTTTAGCCACTATATAACTGGAAATTAATTGGTGGCAGGCATTGTTTTGTTTTACTTCAATGAACTTATTTAAGTGCTGTGGTAAGTAAACCGGCTCCCAGTTTTCAGTGCCTAATTCGTTGTTGTAATCTTGTCTGTTAGAAGCGGAAAACGCATTTTTTATTTGTTGGG
Organism: Acidiferrobacterales bacterium; assembly: GCA_964195425.1. Classification (GTDB taxonomy): domain Bacteria; phylum Pseudomonadota; class Gammaproteobacteria; order Enterobacterales; family Alteromonadaceae; genus Glaciecola. Next base: position 41,276 of record CAXMOM010000011.1, on the reverse strand, counting down.
TAAGCGCAGATCTTAATGCATTGTCATGCTCATTATTGGGTAAACCTATACATATAGACAGATGTTTTCCCTGCATGACATGTTGATGATATTTCTGCAATAAAGCATGGGTTTGTGCTGTGCTTAGCAAGTTAAGCGTTTTATTGTTACCAGTGCTAAATGCGCTGAAAGGGTGTGCTTTGTTGCAGCTTGCTTTTTGCACTGAAATCAATTGGCGTACGCTGTCGGCTTTTTTGGCGATAAACTCTGCATTAATAGTAATTATTTCTTTTTCTATATTTTCATATAAAAACAACGGGGAGCTTAAGCGGTCTATAAAAATATCGCAGGCCTTTTCAAAACCGTCTTGATCACAACTCATCTGAAAATGAGTAGAGGCATCTTGGGTCCAACCATTTACCTGACCATGGTGAGCAAATAGATGATTGTCTAACGCGTCTACATTTTGATACTTAGTGCTAGCATTAAATAACATGTGCTCGTACAGGTGGGCAAAGCCTTCTGGAAACTCAAAAGCATGAAAGTGACCTTGTCTCAAGGTCACGGAAATGCTCGCTTTATGAGCGTTTTCATGAGATTCACTTGCTGATATGAACGCTAAGCGCAATCCGTTTTTAAGGCTGCAAAAGTTCGTCGGCAATGTGGTATAGGCATGTTTTTGCAATCTTAAACCCGTAAAGTTTGTAATGTGATAGCGTGCGCTATTGCTTCGTTATGTTAAGAAAAAGGTCAAAGGGTCGTTAACAATTTGACGGTATTTATTGGTATGGTCATTTTTTAGTAACTTCCTTTGGTCTATTTAGTCATAGAACGACTATACATGAGAAAGAGCTAGGTAATTACTTGGATAAATCAAGATATTGTTAACACACATTAGTCAAATAGTGTGTATACGTCAACAATATAGCTAACGTAAGCTAGCAATATTTGTGCCAGTAACCAAGAATGAATGACCTTATTTACGTGGTAATAGAGAGATATGATTTTAATCATTATGCGACACGGCGAAGCCGTTGAATACAGAGAGCCCGATAGTACCAGAGCCCTTACAGACTATGGTATGCAACAATGTGAAAATGTAGGCAAATGGTTAAGTCAAAATTTATTACGGCTAAGCTCTGTTAGCGAACGTGCTGATGCTAGCCAGGTTGTTGCAAATATCGATTTAGCTTTAGTGAGCCCTTATTTAAGAACTCAGCAAACAATTAGCGCGTTGGCCAAGCATGTAAGTGTGCACAATCAAGAAACTATTGAGGCCATCACACCTATCGGGAATGCAGCACAGTGTGCTGATTTAATTCATGCTTATGCTTGTGATTCAGATGCGCCGAACTGCATGTTGATTGTCACCCATATGCCCTTAGTCAGTTTGTTATCAGACCGTATGTGTGCAGGCTTTAATGCTTCATTTTTTGATACTGCAGACACACTCATTATCGACTATGCATGCGATACGGGTATAGGTAAACAGTTAGTCATGTATCAAGGTGGGTAACACCAAGTAAAGGAAACTATTATGCAAAAATTAACATTGCCTATTACGCTCCAATTAGCGCTGCAAAAACATGCCGCAGCCGCTGATATCGATAACGATGATGAGTTAGGAAGTATTATGCTTGGTTTGTCGGAGCTGCATGAAAAGGTTGAAGCAGTAAAGCTTCAAGCCAGACTAAAACGCCAGGATAAACTTTAGAAACTCCTGCTAGTCGTATTTCAAACACTATTTTTTACAGCTACTAGTCAGTCCGTTCACTTTCTGGTGAGCGATAAAATTCTGGAATGATTCTTACTGTTTTAATCATGTTTTCAGACAACTCAATTATCTCAATAGGGTAGCCAGCTAAACGCAAGCTCACTTGGGTTTCGGGCATTTCTTCTAAGTATTCTAAGATTAAGCCATTCAGCGTTTTCGGGCCATTAATTGGAAATGCCCAATCTAATTCTTTGTTTAATTCACGCACATTGGCGCTGCCATTAACCAAAAAGCTACCGTCGGGTTGTTCATTTGCTTCTTTGCTATGATCGGGTGCTATTGAAGTTGTAAAATCACCAATAATTTCTTCTAGAATATCCTCTAAGGTTACTAAGCCTTGAATATCACCGTATTCGTCTACTACTAGTCCTATGCGCTCTCGCACTGCCTGCATTTTATACATGAGTGAATGCAGTGGAGTAGAGTCGGGTGTGAAAAATATTTCTCGAGCGGTCCTTAGCATTGTGGATTTGGTAAACTGGTCTTTAGCTAGCAGACGTAAAGCGTCACGCACGTGCATAAATCCAACGGCGTCGTCTACGCTGTCGCGAAAAAGTAATACTCTTGTGTGTTGTGAATGAGTCAGTTGTTTTTGAATGACTTTCCAATCATCGTTTATATCAATCGCATAAATATCACTTCGTGGCACCATAATATCTTCAGCAGTGACTTTTTCTAAATCAAGGATACTGACTAACATGTCTTGGTGTTTTTGCGGTATTAATGCGCCTGCTTCATGCACCACGGTACGCAGCTCTTCTTGGCTTAACGCTGTGTCAGATCCAGTTACCGGATTGATGCGCAATAACATTAACACGCCGTTGGTAATAAGGTTAATAAGTTTTACGAGAGGGGTAAACACAAACATTAACGGAATAAGAATAAAGGAGCTAGGGAATGCTATCTTTTCTGGGTAAAGCGCTGCGTAGGTTTTAGGGGTTACTTCAGCAAATACCAATATCACAATGGTTAAAACACCGGTGGCTACTAATGGACCATAGTCAGCGCCGTATAGGCGAATACAGACAATCGTTGCAATAGTAGTCGCGGCGATGTTGACTAAGTTGTTGCCAATTAAGATTAAGCCAATTAAACGGTCGGGTCGCTTAAGCAGCTTTTCAACTCTTTTAGCGCCTGCTTTACCTTCATTTGCCAAATGTTTTAAGCGATAGCGGTTCAAACTCATCAAGCCCGTTTCAGAGCTTGAGAAATAGGCAGACAACAATATAAGCACACCCAAAACAATCAGCAGGGTAGAAGTATCTATAGCGTTCAATTGACAATTCCTAAGAAAAATATGTGGGTTAAAGTGGGCATGGTGATTTGATTATTGTTGCCTTACGTTAAGACAACAATACCTCTTTTACTAAGCGGCTTCCGAAGTAGCCTAATGTAAGTAAAAACAGCCCTAGTAGATTGAATATAATCGTTATGCGGGCTTTTAGCCCTATGAAATGATGAAGCATAATGCATGCCAAATAACAGCACAACGCAATGCTTGATAAGATAGTTTTGTGTGCATAGCCGTCTGCGAACATATTGGGTATAAATACAAAGCCGCTAACGAGCGCAGTAAGCAACAATACAGTGCCTATAGTCATAAGTTGCACCAAAATGCGCTCCACTGACTGTAGCGGGGGTAAATGACCGCCTATCATAATGCGGCTTTTTTGTTTTAGTTGATACTTTATGTAGGCCAATTGACAAGCGTAGAGCATGCTAATGCTAAGTAGGCCAAACGCTACTAGCGATAGCAATATATGCGTTATCATGCCTACCGACATATTGACTGAAATGCCGGTGGTAGCGGGAAAGAACAAGCCGATTAAAATAATAAAAGCAGATACAAAGCAAACAACTGGTAAAAACAACAAGTTGCGGATAAATTTATGGGTAATAAACATTGTCAATGTGACTAGCCATGCCAGCATTGTGGCCACAAAAGCAAGGCTAAGTTGTTCGCCATTGTGCTGTTGGGTGCTAATAATGAGTATGCCAAGATGGCCAATAAGCGCCAACATGAACAAAGGCTGGGCATATTTTATTAGCTTAGAGGATTGTTTAAAAAATTGCTGAATATATAACGAGCCAGCCGATATGTAGCAGACAAGCGAAAAAGCAAACGCTATGTAGTTGAGCGAAGTGTTCATGAGCGAATGACCTTAGGTCTGCCTTTCAAGCATTAATTCCTTGTGCGCACTTAACAGATACGCTGTAAATTGCTGAGAATATAGTAATTTCGAATAAAGTTAACGCAATCGTTACGATCGCGCTAGGCTTATTGTATACTCTTTACCATATTAGAAAAAACTAAATTGATGATTTATGTTTCAGAACCTTACTGACCGCTTAGGTCAAACCTTAAAAAACATCAGTGGCAAAGGCCGTTTAACTGAAGACAACATTAAAGATACGCTACGCGAAGTGCGTATGGCGCTGCTTGAGGCAGACGTCGCCTTAGGTGTTGTTAAAGACTTCATTGAAAACGTGAAAACTCGTGCCCTTGGCGTAGAAGTATCAAAAAGCCTACAGCCTGGTCAAATGTTTATAAAAGTCGTCCAAGACGAACTTGAAAAAGTATTAGGTGATGGCACGCAAGGCCTAAACTTAGCCGCTACACCGCCAGCTGTTATTATGATGGCAGGTTTACAAGGTGCGGGTAAAACCACCAGTGTGGGTAAACTTTCCAAATATTTGACTGAGCGTGAAAAGAAAAAAGTATTAGTAGTAAGCGCCGATGTATATCGTCCTGCCGCTATTAAACAACTGCAGACCTTGTCTGAAGAAGTAGGCGTAGAGTGTTTCCCATCAAGCATCATGCAAAAGCCGGTGGATATTGTTAAAGGCGCTATAGCCCATGCAAAAATGCAATTTTTCGATGTCCTTATTGTTGATACAGCGGGTCGTTTAGCGGTCGACGAAAAAATGATGGACGAAATTAAACAGCTTCATGCTGCGGCTAATCCAGTTGAAACCTTGTTCGTGGTCGACGCCATGACTGGGCAAGATGCTGCAAATACCGCGAAGGTGTTTAATGAAACGCTTCCCCTTACCGGCGTAATTTTGACCAAAGCCGACGGTGATGCACGTGGCGGTGCGGCCTTGTCTGTCAAGCAAATTACCGGTAAGCCTATTAAATTTTTAGGTATGGGCGAAAAGCTTGACGCCTTAGAACCATTTCATCCGCAGCGTATTGCTTCTCGTATATTGGGCATGGGCGATGTACTTAGCTTAATTGAAGAAGTAGAGCGAAAGGTAGACAAAGACGCCGCTCAGCGTGTTGCCAAGAAGATTCAAACAGGTAAGGGTTTTAATCTCCAAGACTTTAAAGAACAGCTAGAGCAAATGCGAAACATGGGTGGCATGGCTTCGCTTATGGACAAAATGCCAGGCATGGGTGGCATGAGCGCCAAAATAAAAGACCAAGCTAACGACAAACAGTTTACGCAAATGGAAGCTATTATTAACTCCATGACTCTGCATGAACGCGATCGCCCTGATGTTATTAAGGGCTCGCGTAAACGTCGTATTGCCACAGGTTCTGGTACTCAAATTCAAGATGTTAACCGTCTTTTAAAGCAGTTCATGCAAATGCAAAAAATGATGAAGAAAATGGGTGGCGGCAAGATGAAGAATATGATGCGCGGCATGGGTGGTATGATGGGCGGTGGTGGTATGCCTGGTGGGATGCCCGGTGGCACAATGCCTGGCGGTGGACTGCCTCCTGGTATGAAGTTACCACCTGGTATGGGTAATTTCGGGCGTAAAAAGTAGTCTATCTACAATCCCCTTGAGTGCTACTTATTTTTGTAAAGCTTAGCACTCAGTTCTATTTTTTCCCTGTGATATGTTTATAATGTGACCCTTGCTATCGAAGGCGAGGGCAAGCATTTGCCCCTTAGAAAAATCTATCTTTTTATTACTTTGCCTTGATAAAAGCATGTCGACCACATCTTGCGACAGCTTTAGTAAATGCTCATCGCAGGTTAACAATGACAATCCATCTTCACTTTGCACGACAGTGGCATAACTTTGCTGATGCACGGCTAAGTCTGCCTGCCTTGCCAAATATACGCTTTGTGCGCGCTGGTATTGTATTTGACGCTCTTGGGTTTTTGCGGGGCTTGATAGTGAATCACTGCTAAGCGATTCTTCATACAAAGAACGAGCGCGGCTTGTTTTAGCCAACTGATCGCTGATAGGTGCTAGTTCATGTATTTCTACTGTTTGATAACTGTTAAGTGTTGATGCTTGCATAAGCAAAGGATCAGGGTCTTTGTTCATTACTTGTAAACTAATCACAATAAAAGCCACCGCTATTGTGCAGGTAACTGCGCTTACTTGTGCATAAGGCCGCAAATTAATACGCCACCATGGTGCTACGTTTGGCTTATTAGTTTCTAAGGTATTGAGCACATCTTGTTTTATGCTATTGGGTGACATATAGCGTGCTTTTCGTTTTCGATAAAGTGCGTCGATTGCTTCATTCTCTAATGCATCGTGCTCTGGCGATTTGTTATGATCAGTCATGTGCCTGCTCCAGCCACTCTTTTAGCTTGGTTTTAGCATACCGTAAGCGTGTTTTAATGGTTTCTTGTTTACTATGGGTCATATGAGCTATTTCGGCTAAACTAAAGCCTTCCTGTCGCAAACAAAATGCTTCACGTTGCTCAAACGAGAGAGCCATTAAGGCTTGATCGAAAGATGATTGCAGATTGTCCGTGTCTATATTGTGTTTTGTATCTGCATATTGCGAGGTATCGTAGTGTATTTCCTTAGTTATTGCCGCGTCCTTAATAACATCGGTATCGTCTAGTGCTACCCAACGATTAGTTTTTCTAAACTCATCAATAAGGGCGTTACGGGCCATCGTAAACAACCACGCTTTAACGCTACCAGTGGTATGATAACTATGCGGTTTTTCTATTACCTTTAACCATGTTTTTTGAACAATATCTTTGGCTAGGGTATGGTCGCTTAAGGTTAGTAAATAATGATACAAGTCATCGGAAAACTCGCTGTATAAGGCCATGATTGCTTTTTTATCCCGGTTCATAATGTAATCGGCCATTACCTCTTCTGGAGGCGTTTTACTTTGTGTACTCGGCATCAATATTGATGGCAAAAAGCTAAGCATAGTCTGTGGTTTGTCCTAATGTAGTTTTTACAAATATGGTTTTACGAATATAAAATGTTTTGTAAATTATAAAACAGGCTGACTTTGCACGTTAATTTTACATATGTATTGTGTATAAAACGCTAATCTTTGGCTATGGTGAAATCGAGTCTTATTTGCAAACCGTCCATGCTTACCGGACCTCCGTTTACCATTTTGGGCTGATACCGCCATTTACGCAAGGCCTGTTTAGCGGGGCTATCAAAAGTGTTTCTCGGCTCTGATTCAATCACGTTAATATCGATTACCTCACCACTTACCGACACGCCAAACGAAAGCCTAACAAAGCCTTCTATCCCATTGCGGGCTGCGTGCGCTGGATACCTTGGATCTATTCTAATAATAGCACGCGGCTGTTGATCTACGGCCTTAATGTTAAATGCCAATTTTGCGGTGCTCACGCTAGGTATATTAATAACATCAGCAAAACTGCTGGTAGCAGATGGTTCCATCGGCACTTCAATGGGTGTCGCCGGTTTAATTTTCATTTCCGGAGGCGGTTTAATTATAGTGCGTACAATAGTTTTCTCTTCTTGAATATCTAAAATGGAAGAGGTAACAATTATAGGCTCATCAATTACAGGGCGCTGGTTGTCTTGTTTAATGAGAGATTGCATCGCGGCAAAGAGGCCAAAGGTAATAATACCTCCCGCTACTATGCTCAAGCTTATGCGTACTATCGATGATTGGTCGGTCGAAACATCCTTGAACCCTATTGCCTGCGTGGCGGGATTAACTTTGATCGTTTGCATATATTACTCCTTAAGTGTTGTCATAGGAGTAACGCGCGGGGCAATCAAAAGGGGTTAACTTAAATTTAAGTAAAATCAAATTATCAAAAATAAGACCTACCTAATTGTTTTTAGCCAAATCTGTTTAAGCCCAGCCCTTATACCTCCTTATAATACTTGCATTTACAGCCCAAATACGTATACTTCGCGCTCTCTTTTTCCCATGTTGTGGAAGAAGGGTTTGTTAACGGTAACGTTACAACGAGTTTGAGGCATATATGGTTACTATTCGTTTACAGCGTGGTGGTGCGAAAAAGCGCCCATTTTATCAAGTGGTTGTCGCTGACAGCCGTCGTGCACGTAATGGCAAATTTATTGAGAACATTGGCTTTTTCAATCCAACTGCACAAGGTCAAGCTGAAAAGCTTCGTTTAGACCTTGAGCGTGTTGAGTATTGGGTTGGTCAAGGTGCTGGTTTGTCTGATCGTGTTTCGCGTTTGGTAAAAGATGCAAAAGTTGTTGCTTAACAGCACAACATTTGTTGGTTTGGAGTAAAGATGAGTTCAGCGTCTGACATTTTGATTATTGGTTCAATCGGCGCACCGTATGGTGTAAAAGGTTGGGTTAAGATCAACAGTTTTACTCAAAACAAAGACAGTATTTTTGATTATGCACCTTGGAACATTAATTTGTCTCAAGGTGGTAATCAAGTTATAAAAGTTGATCAATGGCGGTATCACGCTAAGAGTTTGGTTGCCAAACTTGAAGGTGTTGAAGACCGCAATGCAGCCGAGTTGGTTAAAAATGCAGAAATTAGCATTCAATCTTCGCAGCTGCCTGAATTAGACAATGACTTCTATTGGAAAGATTTAATAGGCATGCAGGTAGTAACTGACGAAGGTTACGATATGGGTGTTGTCAAAGATATGTTTGAGACAGGCGCGAACGATGTAATGCTAGTAAAGGCAAAGACTAACGATGCATTTGGTCAAAAAGAACGCATGTTGCCATTTTTACACGACAGTGTTGTGTTAAGTGTTAACAGAGATGGAAATATCATCACAGTAGACTGGGACCCAGCCTTCTAATGAGCGATATTGTTGAAACAAAGCAAGCATTTAGGCAGCGTTTTAGCATAATCACTTTGTTTCCCGAAATGTTCACTAACTTCTTTTCACAGGGCGTTATTGGCAGAGCGGTAAAAAAAGGCTTAATAGAAGTAAGGGTTTATAATCCTCGTGATTATACCTTTGATAAACACCGCACGGTCGACGATCGTCCCTACGGTGGTGGTCCGGGTATGTTGATGATGGTACAACCATTAGCAGACGCAATTGCTAGTGCCAAAGCGGCAGCTAGTGAACAAGTTATGGTGGTGTACTTATCACCCCAAGGGCGAAAGCTAGATTTTGAAGGTGTACAAACATTAGGTCAATATAACGACTTGGTGTTAGTTGCCGGAAGATACGAAGGCATTGACGAGCGCATAATAGAAACACTCGTAGATCAAGAATGGTCTATTGGCGATTATGTGTTAAGTGGCGGAGAATTACCTGCCATGGTGTTAATGGATGCAGTGTCGAGGTTAATTCCTGATGTATTAGGGCATAATCAGTCAGCGGTAGAAGATTCTTTTACTAGTGGATTGTTAGACTGCCCACATTATACCAGGCCACAAACCTATCAAGATAAGAGCGTACCCAAGGTATTGTTAAGTGGCGACCATGAAAAAATTAGGCAGTGGCGCTTAGAAGAGTCGTTAAAACGTACTCAGCAAAGACGCCCTGATTTATTAAATAACCTAGCTCTGACTGAGGAGCAACAAGCATTACTGAAGCAATTCAAATAAGCTTGATGCAGCAAATGACAGTTACTACTAGGACGTGAGGATTCGATGGCTAAAGTCAATCAAAACATCATAAAGAAAATTGAGGATGCACAACTCAAAACTGATTTACCAGTGTTTGGCCCTGGTGATACAGTAGTGGTGCAAGTTAAAGTAAAAGAAGGTGAAAAAGAGCGTTTGCAAGCATATGAAGGTGTATGTATAGCGAAACGTAACCGCGGTTTACACTCTGCTTTTACAGTTCGTAAGATTTCAAGTGGAGAAGGTGTAGAGCGTGTGTTTCAAACTCATAGCCCTGCTATAGCGTCAATTGAAGTGAAGCGTCGCGGTGCCGTGCGCAGAGCTAAATTGTACTATCTACGAGAGCGTTCAGGTAAATCTGCACGTATCAAAGAAAAACTTAATTAATACTAATTTTACGTTACCGTTAACACAAAAATGTAAAAATAAGTTAGGAAAAACCCGCCAATTGGCGGGTTTTTTTGTTTAAGGAAACTACGGAATCACTTAGCTGCAGGCTTTAACGATTCGTCATCGCGATAAGTAATAAGTCTTCTTCAAACATCAAGCCTTAGTTTTTGCTCAGTATGTTTTGCTGGTTAACTATCCTCAGGTTAGCCCCCACCATCGATTGGAAATTACTAAATCTACTGGCTTCATCTAAATCTTCGAGGCTAGCCGCTACATCGCCCAAAACGTAATGCATTACTGCACGGTTATTATAGGAAATAGCTGACGCTTTACCGGTGTTAACTGCAGCGTGGCAGTATCGGCTTGCCTGCTCTACATCGTTAATGGCTAAATGGGCAACGCACAAGTTGTCAAGTATTGGTTTACGTAAAGACGCGTTTGAAGTTTTGGCCAATCCCGCCTTACTTTTACGAATACCTTGTTCAAATTTGCCTGATTCAATTTCACGTACACCGATGACTTCAGCTATGCTGGTTTTCACCATCAGTCGTGAAGCGGCTGTTGTATCAGTCGCTGATGCTTGGCTTAACGGTGCTATCATCAGTATGGCTAAGGCCGCTGGAGAGAATGCTTTAATTGCTGTTTTCATAATGACTTACCTTTTATGCTTGAACGAGTTGTTACCACTTAAGCGTTCGTGATCCATGTCTACTTATTCGCGTTTACATATGCGACTTGCTTGCACCGCATCTGTTTGATGAGTATGGTTGCCTAGTCGGAAAAATTCCTGAGGAAGAACAGATAAAAAACCGATGAAATTGCGATGAAAAACCGATATTGGTGTTTCTACGCCAAAATACTAGAGTAAAATTGAGTGGGACAAATAATTGACTGAACAAGCGCTACCTGAAAATGGTTATTTTCGTTTAAATGATTACTACGTTGATGTGGGCGATCATCGAGTATTTCATGGTGATGAAAGTCGTCACTTAGAGCCTAAAGCCATTCATGTGCTTTATCAGCTCGCTTTGTGTGCAGGCGAGACCGTTAGTCGACAAGAACTAATGGACAAAGTCTGGCATGGGCGTGTGGTCATAGAGGATTCCCTTACTCGCATTATCTCGCAGCTTCGCTTGAGCTTTAACGATAATAAAACGCGTCAATTAATCCAAACCGTGCCTAAAAAAGGCTACCGATTATCGGCAGATGTGACTTGGTTAAATAGACAAGAATTTATTAAACGAAGCACAAAACTAAGCGCCATAAATAACGCTTCTTCAGGCTTAGCCACATCATTTATTAAAGGCAAACTTGTGGGCCTTATTCTAGTCTCGGTCTTAATACTTGCTGTGATGTTCTTTGCTTTATTACCTGAAACTACAGAACATGAGGAATCTGTGTCTGGCGAGCTTACTCAGGAAGTTGAAAAAAGCACTACCAAAACAGACACTACCATCGCGTTTTTACCATGGCGTAATCTTACCGGTGATGTTAGTAATGACTATTTGGCGGAGATGCTCCCAGAAGAACTGTCAATTACGCTGGCCAAGTCAGACAAGGTCACCGTGTTGGCGCACTATTCTTCACTTGCTCTTGCCAGAGACACCCGTGCATTAGATTCTTTTGTTGAGCAGTTGAACTTTGAATATTGGGTAGAAGGCAGCATTACTGAGGCGAATGAGCGTATTAGAGTCTTAGTGCGTTTGGTCGAAAAAAACAGTAATAACGCTATTTGGTCGGAAGTGTATGAAGATGACATGCAACAATTGTTGACATTAAAAGCTAAGATTATCTCAGATATTAATGCACAACTTTTTGGACAAAGTGCACAGGCTGATTTCATAACAGCATCCGACAGTGTGGATATCAACGCTTACCGAGCCTACCTTCAGGGTAATTACTGGTGGATGAATGGAAAAACCAGCGAATGGTTTCTTCGAGCAGAGACATCATTCTTAAAAGCAACCGAATTGGCACCTAACTTTGCCGCAGCTTATGGCAGTTTAGCGTTTATTTACGCGCGATATAATTATCATGATATCTACATGGAAAAGGAAGTTGCTGTTGCAAAAGCCACGGCGGCTATTGATATGGCCTTACGACTCGATCCTAATGACATTAACGCCCTCTTGGCTGGCGCCTTATTGGCGATTGAAGACCTGCGGTTTGCCACTGCGCAGCAATTGATCAACAAAGTATTAAGTGTAGATGATTCGAATACAAGAGGGCTATATGTGTATTCAGAGTTGGCCTTGGCCAAGAATCAATTTGACGCGGCGCTCACTTATGCTGAACAAGCGCTTCAATTAGATCCTCTATCGCCTTGGATAAATGTAAACAAAGCCATTGTGCACTTTTGGCGTAATGAGCTGAAAGAAGCATTGGTATCAGTCGACCGCGCCATTGATATTGATAGCAAGTACACTTGGGCTTATGTGTGGAAAGCCAAAATACTCAGCCAAATGGGACAGGCTTCAGATGCTATTGAGGCAATGAAAGCCTGTTTACAAATTGATGATGGCTCGCCAGTGAATAGCATTTATTTAGCGTTGCTATATACCAAGGCTGAAATGCCGAAGCAGGCGCAAAAATGGTTTGCCCATACCGCGTCGCTTTATGGTGATTCCCGTGACGCCAGATTTTGGCAAAGTTACTTAAGCTTTGTTACACAACAAGAAGATCCTGATATAGCGCTACAACTAGTAAGTCAGATAACTTTGAAAACGACTCGCTTTTTTAGTGTAGTACCTTTGCAAAAAGCCTTACTATCATCACAACCTATGCTGATAAAGCAAGCTTTGCCTCAATTTTTGTCACGTGTTGAGCTTCCGAATCAAGCTGGTTTTTGGGTAAACCATCATAATCAATATAGTGCGCACGCTGCCTTCGCATTGATGCAGCAGCTAAATAGCACTGAATATGAGCAACAACGAGTCCTATTGAATGCTCAAATTAAGGCATTTGAGCAAAAAGTTGCTTTGCCATCACAAGCAGATATCAGGTAAAACGAGCTAAGTCTGTTGGTTAAGGTATTAGCCTCACTAGAATGACTGATTTAGCCGCTCTAGGCAAATCGGGGTGAAATAAGGCAAAAAAAGGGTACTGTCAAGTTAATGAAGAGCATTGGGCTGCTGCGCCACTGAGAGCTAGATTCCATACTAATTACAGCAGCAATATATCACAACAAAGCCATTATGCAGCTCATTTGAGAGTCAATTTCCCACTTGGTAAACACGATTTTCGTTAACTTGACAGTACCTACTCAAATTTGAGGGCTATTGATAACTAGCACAAAGACTATTTTTTTACTTGGCGATATATAAACAGCAAAATTAATGCGCCTGCAATCGCTGTTACCATGCTTGGTAAGCTAAATTCACCCACAGCACCTAGTCCAAAAAGTGAGCCTACCCAACCGCCTACAAAGGCGCCGGCAACACCAAGTAAAGTGGTCATAATAAAGCCGCCGCCGTCTTTTCCCGGCATAATCATTTTGGCAATAATGCCTGCGATTAAACCTAAGACAATCCACGAAATAATACCCATAATGTTTCCTTATTGTTATTTTTATGTCTTATGTAGCTTTTCAGTTTGGCGGTTCAATGTCAAGCCAATTGCAGGCAGGTGCGAGCGCTACGGCTTTGAATATGGGCATGAAAATAGACATTCTGACTTTATTTCTATCGCAAAATACCACCGCTTTTCATTCGCAACTAGCGATATCTTCAATAAAATATAAAGGCATTTTAAAACCTCTGCAGTTATGAGGGTGTTTGCGTTGTCATTGCGCTTGTCTGAATATCCAGCAGATGATGTTTAAACAGTGCTTACCAATATCGCTCTACACTAATTTGACCGGGTGAGCGGCGCAAATGCTTTTTAAGGCCAAGTTCGTTTAGTACTTCGTTAGCGTCTTTGATCATATCGGGGTTGCCGCAAAGCATCACCTGTGAGTGTTCTGGGGTAATCTGAATGCCACATTTTTGTTGTATCGCATTTTGTTGAATTAAAGACGGGATCCTGCCATGTAGACCTTTAGAGTATGTTTCTCTGCTTGTGATGGGCACAAAGGTAAACTGAGAGGGATATTCGCGCTCAAGCTTTTGTATTGTTGGCAAGTAGGCCAAATCCTCTACTTTACGTGCACCATAAACTAATACTACATGTAGATATTGTTGCCAAACATCTTTGTTTTGAATGATTGATAAAAAAGGTCCAACGCCTGTTCCTGTGGCTAGCATAAACAAGTTTTCACTTGCTGGTACTTCGTTAATGGTTAAGAATCCGGTAGCGGGTGACATCACCTTTAGTGTGTCGCCTTTATTTAACATTTGCAGCTGTGGCGACAAACTTCCCTTAGCAACCGGCACGGCTATAATTTCAAGGTGTTTTGTGCTGGGTTCATTAACTAAAGAATAGGGACGAGACAATACTTGTCCATTTGATTCTTCAAGACCAATTTTCACAAACTGACCTGCGGTGAAAGTAAGGTGCTCACTGCAAGTAAATTTAAGGCTAAATAAATGCGCGTTCCAATCAATACGTTCAATAACCCTTGCGTGTAGCCATTTTGCCATTGCCATCTCCTTTTGCTGTTTACACAGCCTAGATGAAATGACCTTTATCTTCAATAATAAGAACAGAAAGTTTTTTGAATCTTTGTGCCTTGCTATTTCAAGAAGTAAGTAAAAGATAATATAGGCATTGTGAAATATGAGTGGCGCATCTGAAGGCTGGGCTAAATATCATTTAGTTTAAAGATAATTTCACTTTGGTATTGGGCTAGGTTTGTTGTAGTGTAAGCTACATATACAGATTAATAAAAAGGCTCAGTGCAAAGACATGATGCGCAAAGTCAACTCTTCAAGCTTATGTTTGGCTTTACTGTTAAGTTTTCTTTTCTACAGTCAACATAGCTGGGGAAATAGCAGGACAAGTTTAGATGGTAAGCCTAGTGCGCCTCAGTTGACGATTGCTGTTGCGAGTAACTTTCACTTTCCATTATCTACTTTAATTGCACAATCGGACTATTGGTCTGCGCAGTCTATACGGCTTGTGCTGGGTTCTAGTGGCACTTTACATGCTCAACTTTCACAAGGAGCACCCTTTGATTTATTTTTTTCTGCCGATATTCAGCGACCTTTTACTTTAGAAGAAGATAACTTGGCCGTCGCCCGTCAAACATATGCACAGGGTAAGTTGGTGCTGTTTCCCACCTCTGATTTGCTAGCTCAAAGTCTACTTCTTAATAATACGCTCAAAATAACAGGCAAGCTTGCTATTGCCAATCCAAAATTAGCGCCCTTTGGCAGTGCAGCGCAGGCATATGTTAGTACATTGAGTAATGCACAATTTTTGCAACAACAAATGGTGCTAGGGGCAAACGTGAATCAAGCCTTTCAGTTTGTAGATTCTGGCAATGCAGAAGTAGGGCTGTTGGCTGAATCGGTTTTAATAAATGCACAATTCACGTTTAAAAATTCCAAGTATAGTCGTTATTTAGTGCTCCCCAATGAACTCTATCCAGCTATTATTCAACAAGTTGTGATTGCAAACACGTCTAAACACAAAGCCCACGCGCAACGCTTTATAGACTTTGTGGTTTCAGCAGGCTCGCAAGCAAAGCTGGCTTCGCTTGGGTATTTACCCATAAGCGACTTAAGCCAATGAGTGCGCTTATCGACAGTTGGCCTGCTATATGGTTAACATTAAAGCTAGCGATTATTACGGTGCTTATACTATTGATGATTGGCCTGCCGTTTGCGTGGTGGTTGGCTCATTACAAAGGTAGGCTGAAGCCATTTTTTGAAGCGCTTGTGGCGCTTCCGTTGGTGTTACCGCCTACGGTATTAGGTTTCTATCTATTAACCGCGTTTACTCCCAATTCAAGCTTAGGGGGTTTGTGGATTACTATTACCGGCGAGCAGTTTATATTCAGCTTTAACGGTATACTGTTTGGCTCAATTGTTTATTCTTTACCATTTGTAGTGCAGCCTTTGTTAACCGCGTTTAGTCAATTGGGTGTACATACAAAAGCCACTATTAGTACCTTGGGTATATCGCCTTTGCGCGGTTTTGTATTTGTTATTTTGCCCATTATTCGCCCCAGTATTATTAGCGCTGCAACACTAGGGTTTGCACATACTCTAGGTGAGTTTGGCTTAATTTTAATGATAGGCGGGAATATTCCTGGAGAAACCCAAGTGGTATCTATCGCCTTGTTTAATCAAGTGGAGTCTTTGCAGTATGAACAAGCCCATGCGCTTTCTATGTTTTTGTTAGTTATTAGCTTGGTTAGTTTAACGCTGTTGTATAAATTTAATCGCCAAGCGCGTTTGTTTTCTCTTCGTTAAACTTATGGATAACTAATATGAAAATAAACCTTCGCCATGAAATAAAACAAGCAAAGCATAAAACACTGATGTTTGAGATGGACGTGACCGTTGATGCTGAACATTCAATTGTGGGGATTTTTGGGCGGTCGGGCGCAGGTAAAACGACTCTCCTTAAAATATTAGCGGGTATCGTTAGCCAGGCTCAATGCGTTATGCAGTTGAATGGCAAAGAATATGAGAATTCAAAAGGCCGCTATAATCCCTTTGTTTACGTAGGCAGTGATAGTCCCTTATTCGAACACCTAAATGTTGCCGAAAATCTCGGATTACTTATTCGCCATAGTGACAGTCGCTCAGCCGATTCTTTCTCGCTGAAGGAAGTAGTGGATTTATGCGAGATTTCGTCGCTTTTATCACAGTTCCCTTGGCAGTTATCAAGCGGAGAAAAACAAAGAGTGTGTTTTGCACGCGCTTTATTAACAGGCAAAAAACTACTCCTACTCGATGAAGCATTTTCAGCCCTAGATTGGACAATGCGTCAAATTATGCACCAGGTGCTAAAAAAGCTAGTGGCTAAGCATGGCTATTATGCAGTAATGGTGAGCCATTCTTTAAAAGAACTCAGCTTATGCGTGAGTGAGCTAATTTCTATAGAACAAGGTTTGGTCGTCGGCCAAATGGCAATTGATGCTGCAGTAGAATACCACGTAGAAAACCGTCAAAACACAAATCATGATAACGATGATTATTTCTCGGCAATTAAAGCAGTATTTAGTCACGTTGACGAACACGACAGTTCGCTTCACGTGTGGTTGTTAGAAGATCTTTCAATAAGCGATAAAGACAACGAAAATATATGCCGACTATATATTAAAGCGCCTGCGCGGCCGAAAGGCGAAACGCTTGGTAGCGAGTTGGTTAATACATTGATATTACCAACACAAGATGAAACCCGTACGTTTGTGCTAGACGCCAATAAGGTAAGTGTATCGCGCCATGAAAACAATCAAACCAGCATGGTTAATTGTTTTCCGGTGCGTATAACTAATATAGTCCATAACGAGACGGGCATAGTGCTTAGCGGCAACTGGAAAAAACAAGTATTGCGCGCGAGTATTACCGTAAAGTCATTTAAATCTCTTAGTATTAAAAACGGTGATAAGCTTTATTTTGTTTGTAAAGCCTTATAGCTACGCCGCATAGTTATAATTGTCATTTTGTTAGCGCTTTGCCACATACAACACAAATCAAAAAACTAAAAATAGACAATAATGCCTTTTTAAACATTGTTAAATTTTATTACACTGCTATATTTAGCCACCTGTCAGCGATAAAACGTAAAATATTCCAACAATAATAACAACATGGAGTGAGTGGCTATGCAGCAAGTAAAATCCACATGGGCAACACGAGCCCTCGATAAAGTAGAAGTGGTAGGCAATAAACTACCCGATCCCGCCATCATATTTTTCATGTGTTTAATAATCGTTTGGGTGCTTTCCGCATTAATGTCCCAATTTGCATGGGATGCACTTGACCCACGCACCGGCGAAGCCGTTGTTATAAATAACTTACTAACGGGTGAATCATTAGCGGATTTCTTATCGCGGATGGTGACTATATTTACCGGTTTTGCGCCACTTGGTGTGGTGTTAGTCGCCATGTTGGGCGTCGGCGTAGCAGAACATTCTGGCTTTATTAGTGCTGGTTTAAAACGTATGTTAGATTCAACTCCGCGTACGTTTTTAACGCCAATGGTAGTGTTGGTCGCTATTGTGAGTCATACCGCAACCGATGCGGGTTATGTATTAGTTATTCCTTTAGCGGGCGTTATATTTTATGCTATGGGGCGTCATCCTCTTGCAGGTATTGCTGCCGCGTTTGCCGGCGTAAGTGGTGGGTTTTGCGCTAACTTTATTCCCTCAGCCATAGACCCTTTGCTACAAAGCTTTACGCAAGAAGCCGCACGCATCTTAGACCCAACTATCCAAATTAACCCGCTAAATAACTGGATATTTAACTCTGCGTCTTCCATTTTAGTGGTTGGTATTGCGTGGTATTTAACCGACAAAGTTATTGAGCCTCGTTTAAAAAACGTAGAAGTGGATGGCGATTCTAGTGAAATTCCGAAGTTTGAAGAACTGAATCAAAAGCAAAAGAAAGCGCTAAGAGTAGCATCACTCGCTATGCTTGCTGGCATCATTGTACTGGTGTTAGTCCTAATACCTGAAACCTCGCCTATGCGAGACGCTAGCGGCAATTTAACCTCATTCCAGGCGCCTATTATGCAGTCTATAGTGCCGATCATATTTTTACTGTTTTTAATACCTGGTGTGGTTTACGGCTATATGGCGGGGGTATACACCAGCACCAAAGACATGATAAATAGCATGACCAAAGCTATGAACGGCATGAGTTACTATATTGTAATGGCTTTTTTCTGTGCACTGTTCATAGACGCTTTTGGTAAGTCTAATTTGGGTGTGTTGCTCGCTATTGAAGGTGCTGGATTGTTACAAGCGCTGGAATTGCCCTCTAAGGTCACTATAGTGGGTATTATTTTCTTGACCGCTTTTGTTAACTTGTTCGTGGGTTCGTCTTCTGCAAAATGGGCGCTTTTAGGGCCAATATTTGTGCCTATGCTGATGGAGCTGGGTATATCGCCAGACCTAACCCAAATAGCTTACAGAGTAGGCGATTCGTCGAGTAATATTATTACCCCGCTTATGCCGTACTTTCCCTTAGTAGTATTGTATTGCCAGCGCTATGTTAAAGGTACTGGGATTGGTACTTTGCTATCGTTAATGTTGCCCTATAGTATTTGTTTGTTACTAGCATGGACCGTATTTTTACTGATTTATTGGACCTTAGGCATACCATTGGGTATTCAATCTAGCTATATATACCCTGCTGGATAAAACGGCGAGAATTAAGCGAGTCTTAAGGCAGTAAACAGTCAAAAGTAGGCGGTTAACGATGTAAAACTCGTTAACCGCCTTTTTCTTTTAGTTTTCTTCGCTTTTTACTTGCTCATTACAGGCAAGTTTGTTAAAAATATAGGCTGCGTTAAGGCACAGCTTTACTCGCATTGCTCGGGATCCACTTTAGTGACAGAAATCGCATAGCCAGCATATATTCTTGGGTAGCGCGCAAAATAATGATAATAGGTTTCTCTGGTCTGCTCATTAGTAAGTTAATTCTTGCTTTTATGTCTATTCACCACAAAAATTAAGATAATTCAATCATGCAAAAAGATAGCATTAACAATAAACATGTTTCATCAGAACAAGTTCTTATTACCCCACAGCAGCTCGCCCAAGAAATGCCAGCAACCGAAAAAGCCCTCGCTTATGTGCAATCTTCAAGAGACATAATTTCCGATATTATTCACGGACGCGATCATCGCTTATTAGTGGTATGTGGCCCATGTTCAATTCATGATGTTGGCGCAGCCAAAGAATACGCACTACGTTTAAAAGAACTGCACGAATTAAGCAAAGACACTCTATTTATTGTTATGCGTGTTTACTTCGAAAAGCCGCGCACCACGACGGGCTGGAAAGGCCTAATAAACGACCCGCATATTGATGACACCTTCGATATTGAGACAGGCCTGCGCAAAGGTCGTGATTTACTAAATTATTTAGCTGAATTAGAAATACCAGTAGCTACCGAAGCGCTCGACCCTATTAGTCCGCAGTACTTGGGCGAATTCTTTAGTTGGGCGGCGATTGGCGCGCGTACTTCCGAGTCGCAAACTCATCGTGAAATGGCCAGTGGATTGTCTATGCCCGTTGGTTTTAAAAACGGCACCGACGGTAGCTTAAGTATTGCCATAAATGCACTACAGTCGGCGGCGTCTGGTCACAACTTCATGGGTATTAACCGTGAAGGCCAGGTCAGTATTATTAAAACCGAAGGCAATCCTGACGGCCATATTATTTTACGCGGCGGCAAACAGCCGAACTACGATTCAGTCTGCGTTGCCGATTGTGAATCGTCGCTAGCCTCGCATGGCGTTAAGTCGTCGTTAGTGGTTGACTGTAGTCATGCTAACTCAGCAAAAGATTATAGACGTCAGCCATTAGTGGCACAAAACGTGGTTAATCAAATTTTAGAAGGTAACCAGTCGATTATTGGTATTATGTTAGAAAGCCACCTAAACCCGGGCAACCAAAGCTCGAATGGTAAAAAAGTTGAGGAACTTGAATATGGAGTGTCTATTACAGACGGATGCATAAGCTGGGAAGATACTCACACGCTTATTCAAGCAACTCGCGACAAGTTGATAACTGTATTGCCAATGAGGCAACAAAAACGCGAACTCGCTTAGCGTAAAGGACAGTGCAATTACATGAGCAAGCAATCCACTACAGCAAACGGTAATAATGAAGGTTTTACATCTTTGTTGTCTGAGTATAGAGATGAAATTGATACTCTAGATACTCAGTTAGTTGACCTGCTGGCTGCGCGCCAGCAGGTCACGAAGAAAGTTGGTGTGCTAAAGCGAGCAAACAGCTTGCCCATTTATGTGCCCGAGCGCGAGGCTAGCTTAATTGCTAAACGCAGAAAGCAGGCTGAAAGTGCTGGCGTTTCAGGTGATTTAGTCGAAGATGTGTTACGCCGGACTATGCGTGATTCATACTATTCACAGCATGCTAATTATGCCAAAACTAACCCTGATATAAGTAAAGTGGTTATTGTGGGCGGCAAAGGGGCCTTAGGCAAAGTACTAGTGACGCTGTTTGAAAGTAGTGAATACGCTGTCACTATTATTGAAAAAGACAATTGGGCGCAACGAGCTGATCTATTAGCTGGCGCAAATTTGGTAGTACTAGCCGTTCCTATAAACCAGACCATCAATATTATTAATGAATTACCGCTGTTGCCGCAAAACTGCATTTTGGCCGACGTAACCAGTGTAAAACAAGCACCGCTTGTTGCAATGTTGCAAAAACATAAAGGGCCAGTGCTAGGTTTGCACCCTATGTTTGGTCCAGACGCGCCGGGTATGATTAAACAAGTGGTTGTTGTGTGCGATGGACGCGCCCCCCAAGCGTATTCATGGCTCATAGAACAAATGGTAGTGTGGGGCGCACAAATCCATCAAACCGAAGCTAAGGTGCACGACAAGGCAATGGCCTTTATTCAAGTTATGCGCCATTTCAACACCTTTGTTTATGGCCAACACTTACAGCAAGAAAATCCAAATTTAAGCGAACTGATTGCGTTTAGCTCACCTATTTATCGACTAGAGCTAGCCATGGTAGGCAGATTGTTTGCACAGGCACCGTCGTTGTATGCCGACATCATTTTTAACGACAGCGATAATATCGCACTGCTTGAGCGTTTCCATCAACGTTTTGGTGATGCTATTACTTTGCTGAAAAATCAAGACAAACCGGCATTTATCGAATGCTTTAAAGATGTTGAGAGTTGGTTTGGTGAGTATGCATCACAGTGTTTAACAGACAGTAAGCAGATGTTGCTAAAAGCTGATGACGGTCGTTTACTGCGTAAAACTTTATAGTCCTATCTTCAAAATCATGTTAATTGCGGCTAACTAATGTAAGCCCGTGAACCATTTCTGTAGAAGCTATCACTGCATCACGCTTACATTTAGGATCAAGTGCATGCGGGTGAGCGCATTTTAATGCAACACTTGTATCGAATAACACCCTATCAGAAAACGCCTTAAGCACATGTGAGTTCAGCCAGTTTCTGTAAATTTCAGCTTGCTTCGGCTTCCTTCTTTTTCCTTTTTACTAAAGACATTGCTTTGCAAAAAGTGGTTTCGTCGTGTAATTCTCGCCTACTATTGATTTAGGAAATGTTGTATCGCTAACACTTCAGTGGATTCGGCTAAGCCAATAGTCTAAAAGTGTTTGATCGTTAGCCTATAAGAGCTGAGCCGCAGACCTTGGTATTGATATCCCTTCTGTTGCTGCCATTGCTGGTCGAGCAAATGATATTTCTGGTGAATTCAAAGATGTTGGCCGACGACGTTATACTATCCGTTTTGCAGGTCGATATAACCCTGATCAACTTTCCAATTTGATACTTGATAATCGAGATGGAAAGCAAATTAAACTAGGTGATGTTGCAGACATAAAAATTGGTCGTGGACAGCAAAATGGTGTTGCTATTCAAAATGGTAATCCAGCCATGTCGATGCGAATCGATAAAGAAAGTGGTGCAAATGCTTTAGAAACGCTTTCAAGCGTTAAAGCGGTTATTGAGTCGCTAAAACCTGAACTTCGCACACATGGTCTAGATATTGTTCAGTCATTTGATGCTTCAGTATTTATTATGCGTGCTATTAACTTAGTAACGAGTAATTTAGTCATTGGTGTTTTATTGGCTGTTGGCATTCTTTGGTGGTTCCTGAGAAGAATCCGAGCCACGTTAATTGTAGCCCTTGCTATACCCGTTTCTTTATTTGCAACCTTCATCGTGCTAGGAATTACAGGTCGAAGTTTAAATGTAATTTCTTTAGCCGGTCTCGCTTTTGCGGTGGGGATGGTGTTAGACGCTGCGATTGTTGTGTTAGAAAATATAGTCAGATTACGTTCTAGAGGTCATACCGGCATAGAAGCGGCTGAAAAAGGAGCGACACAAGTTTGGGGACCTCTGGTTGCTTCAACTGCAACGACGGTCGCAATATTCTTACCGGTTATTTTCTTGGAAGATGTTGAGGGACAACTGTTTTCAGACTTAGCCTTAACTATTGCTATAGCAGTTTCAATTTCATTATTTGTAGCTGTTACCTTTCTACCCGCTGCTGCTCATCGTTGGATACCTAATGAAGGCTTAAAAGATCCCCATGCACACACCTGGACTAAAATAGCGGCGACAATTATGAATGTATCTAACACTACTGCTAAAAGGGGGGCTTGGATTACAGGCTTAATTTCTGTTCCTCTAATTGTCACTTTTACTATGATGCCAAGCTTAGATTATCTTCCTGCAGTGAAGAGAGACGCGGTAGATGGTTTCTTTAATTTACCTCCCGGCGCGACAACTAAGATGATCGAAGAAGATATAACCAACGTTATTGTTGAGCGGCTTA
Source organism: Acidiferrobacterales bacterium (assembly GCA_964195425.1). Classification (GTDB taxonomy): domain Bacteria; phylum Pseudomonadota; class Gammaproteobacteria; order Enterobacterales; family Alteromonadaceae; genus Glaciecola. The sequence continues at coordinate 17,955 of CAXMOM010000011.1, read as the reverse complement.
AACCATACATGGATGGTACTAAAGAACCTGCTCTTAAAAATTACTATATTTTTGCTGGTGCCTTTGGCGGTAACTTTGGTGTGCGAGTTAAGGACCAAAGTCGCGTTAAAGAAATGGAAAAAATTATAAATGAAGAAATAGCAATGGGACTACCTGATGTTTCTGTATTTGCCCAACAAGGCAACTTGTTTGGTGGTTTCGGTGGTGGCCGTAGCATTGTTGTAAATATGCATTCTACAGATCATGTTGCCTTGATGAAAGTTGCCAGAGACGGTCAAGCTTTATTCGCCCAAGCCTTGCCGGGTATGACAGCAAGACCTTTCCCTAGCCCAGAGATGGCAGAATCTGAATTAAGACTAGTACCTGATGATCGACGCATTACGGAAGTTGGTTGGAATAGAAACTCAGTAGGTCAGGTGGTTCGTTCACTTGGTGACGGGATTTACATTGGTGAACATTTTGACGGTGAAAAACGAATGAATATTATCCTTAAAGCTGAAGGGTGGTCAACACCTGAAGAATTAGAGGCTCTGCCGTTAGCAACCCCAAGTGGCGAAATAGTGCAACTTGGAGACTTAGTTGAAATTCAACGAACCGTTGGACCTAGCAACTTACGCCGTGTCGATAGACGCCGAACAATGTCTTTCAATGTTAATCCTCCAGACGGTATGTCACTACAAGAAGCAATAGCGGCAATTGAAGACAAAATTGAACCACAGCTAATCGCCATGATGCCAGCAGATGGATCTATCCGGTATGCAGGTAGCGCTGATAGTTTAAAAACGGCAATCAAAACTATGAGTGAAAACTTCCTATTAGCTCTGGTTATTTTATTCATGCTGATGAGTGCCTTGTTCCGTTCAATGAAAGACAGTTTGTTAGTGGTTATTGCGCTGCCTCTTGCGACGGTAGGTGGCTTATTAGCACTGAGATTAATGAATGTGTTTATGTTCCAGCCACTAGACCTGTTAACCATGATTGGATTCATCATTCTTCTTGGCTTAGTTGTTAACAATGCCATTCTATTGGTGCATCAAACCCGTGATGCTGAACGCATTGGATTATCAAGAACTGATGCTGTTCAACAAGCTTTAAACTTACGCATGAGACCGATTTTCATGAGTACCCTGACAAGTATATTCGGAATGCTGCCGTTACTGTTATTACCAGGCGAAGGTTCAGTTATATACAGAGGCCTCGCGGTAGTAATTGTTGGTGGTATGAGTGTTAGCACCGTATTTACGCTTTTATTATTGCCAAGTTTATTACAGCTGGGTACTAAGAAGTTAAAAGTAGAACAAGCACCTGATCCTCTAATAGCGGGCGAAGGTAAAACTGATTTAGTTAAGGTTGCCTAAGTGTTTAATTATTACTTAAATGTGAAATTTAACTAATAGCCATAAATTTCAATCAATGAGGATATTGACATGAAAAATATCTACAAAACATTAGCGGTAATTGCCGTAGCGACTGCGTTAATTGGGCTACCTTTACTCTACGCATCTGATGACGACGATACGACAGAAACTGAAGTCGCAGAACAGGAAAAACCGAGTCTACCAGAAGCAACTGTAAAGTTAGCAGAAGTTGTTGAACAGATCATTTCTCCTGAAATATTTATACCTGGGACAGTGGTCAGTCGTAATGATGCAAAGATTGCGACAGAAGTAGCAGGTCTTTTACTCAGCGTTGCTGAAGTAGGCACTAAAGTCGCTAAAGGTGGTGTTTTAGCAAAGTTAGATGATCGGCTACTTAAATTTCAATTAGATGATAACAATGCAAGTATCTTTAGACTTAAGGCGAGTTTAAAATATAGCCAACAACAAGTTGAGCAATTAACATCACTGTCTCAAAGTAACAACACGGCAAAAACTCAAATTGATCAAGCGATATCACAAAGAGATATGGCGACACAAGAATTAGCCAGAGCTAAGGTTTCAAAAGCAATAACTCTTTATCAATTAGAACGTACATTGGTCAGAGCTCCCTTCCCAGGTCAAGTGGTAGAGCGATATCAGCAAGCTGGAGAATTCAGCAATATTGGTGGACAGCTTATAAGATTAGTCGATACCGTAAATGTAGAAATTAGTGCTCAAGCACCCGTGAAAATTGCGCCACAATTAGTCGATAATATGGCTGTGACGCTAGTTTATGGCAACAAAACTATTGCTAAAACGGTGCGTTCAATTATTTCTGTTGGTGATGAACGTTCAAGAAATTTTGAATTGAGAATTGCAGCACCTGAGGGTACTTGGGTAGTTGGCGCCGCTATAAAAGTTAGCTTACCCACCGAACAAGCAAGAAATGTTGTTTCGGTACCAAGAGATGCATTAATACTAAGACAAGATAGTATCTATCTGTTTAAAATTAATGACAATGAAACCGCTACTCGTATTTTGGTTAAAACAGGAATTGGCAAAGGTAACTCAATTGAAGTTATTGGCGATATATCATCGGGTGATCGTGTTGTTATCAGGGGTGGCGAAAGACTTCGTGAAGGACAGCCCGTTAAGGAAAAAATCACCTCTACAGGGCCTTGATTTTTGGCGCTAAAGATAAGAGTTCTGAGCAAACCGTCGAACAAGCACGGAGCTCCTTCAACTTCCATGCTAAGGATTTTGCTCCTTTAACTTGGCAATAGCGTCGCCTTGGCTTACAATTACCGTATTATTACTAACATTCGTCAGAGTACAAAGACCCCATGCTTCGCTTTTTAATTGTTTTATTTTTTGTTATTTTTTCATTCTCAGCAACCGCATTGCAGTCACGTGGCGCTGACTTTCAACCTAATGCAAACATCACTGATGATTTGACCACGTTTATTCATACCGGTTCAAGCCGCGATTATCGCATCATAGGCACTATTTTAGCTGGCGCACAGGTCACTGTGCTTGATCGTGACGGTGAGCCTGAATTTGTACAAATAGTTGATATAGAGGGCCGAAGGGGCTGGATAGAAGGTCAGTATTTGTCTTCAACTGGCTCAATACGCGAGCAGTTACCCAGTTTACAAGAACAAGTTGCCACACTAAACCAGCAGCTAACAACATTACGTGAACAGCATCAACAAGCCAGAAGTCAAAGCGTTGATCTCGAACAGCAGAACAAACGCATCGCTGGAGAGTTAGAACAGGCACTAGAAGTTTCTGCAGAATTACAAGTTAAAGTAGACAACGCCGATAACACGGCAATGATCGAGTGGTTTACGCGCGGTGGTATCTTGGCTGGAGTTTGTATTTTGCTCGGTATTCTAATCACTTACTTTCCGAAGAAACGCAGTCGTGACGGCCAATGGAATTGATAAGCAAAGCCTAATCAACAACTCTCAAGCTCATTTGCGAAGTAATGAGGCCGCGAGCGGTGGCCTCACTTATTTTTTCCAATGGGCCTTGCAATAGTTTCTTCTTTAATAGTGCAGGTAGTGCACTAACTCAAAGCCTTAGTCGCAGCAATGCGAGTAGGTGAAACTTCTTCCACTGGGTAACAGCCTAGTACTTTGAAGTAACGAGTCATACCGCGCAACTTGTCAAAAGCGGTTTGCATAGGCCCGTCTTCTATATTACCTTCTACATCAACATAAAACATTTCTTCCCATGGATTGCCGTTTATAGGCCTAGACTCCAACTTGGTGAGGTTGATGTTGTTTTCTTTAAGCACTAATAATACATCGCACAGCGCTCCAGGTGCTTGCACCGTAGACATTATCACGGTGGTTTTTGCTGGTACTTGCAAAGGTACTTTAATTGACTGGCTCGCAACAACTATAAAGCGACTGTGGTTTTCTTTTTGATTGGCCAAGTTAGACTTGACTGATTTGAGTGCATAAAATCCACCGCTTTCTTCCGAGCCTATAGCGGCAGCATGGGGTGAAGCCAATTCGCTTACTTTTATCATGGCATCGGATGTACTGTCGCAGGTTTTTACTTCTACATTACCAAACTCGGCTAAAAAGTGGCTGCACTGGGCAAATACTTGTGGGTGAGCGTACACCGTTCTAATTTGTATATTTTCAACACCTTCATGCACTAATAATGCGTGCTTAATAGGGTGGGTGAGCTCCCCTACAATATTTAAACGGGTGTGCTGGAGTTGGTCATATACTTCGTTAATACTGCCAGAGCTAGTGTTCTCTATTGGCAATACAGCGTAATCGGCTTCATGTGTTTCAACTTTTTCAATAATTTGGGAAAAGCTTTTACAGCCAATTTCAACAAGTTCACCTGGGCGGCGAGAGAAATACTTTTGCGTAGCAAGGTAGCTATATGAGCCTTTTTTACCCAAAAACGCTACTCGGTTTAGTGGTAAACGCGAATCTGGATTAGCCCATTCATGCAACATGGCCTGCTGCTGTAGTACAGAGTCTTCTATTATTACCTGAAACAGTTTGGTAATAAAATGCGGATCGAGTCCAAAGTCTCGGCCTTGCTTAATTAACCTTACCAACAACTGTTCTTCACGCGTTTTGTCGCGCACTGAGATTTGATGCTTTACTTTGGTTTCGGCCACTTGCGCGGTTAATTTCTGACGTTGTGCAATGAGGGCAAGTAGCTCACTGTCGGCTTGGGTTATTTGCTCTCGTAACGAAGCTAAGACATCTTTTGACACACGTATTCCCTGAAGTAGTCATAATCCTCTATTTGCATAATAAAGGATAATTGCGATCGCGCGCTAACGGTTTATGTTGGCTTAGGAGCAGTCCCTAATTGCGCGTCGCTGTAATTAAATTGCAAATCATCAGTGCAATGTAAAAAACGAGGGCATGACTGTCAATAACTTATTCAGATTATATTATGTAATTGTGGTTTCAAAGGTGTTTTTTGTTAAAAAATCGCTCCATTTCCTAAATGAGCGCTTAAATTTCAACTAGAGCATATTACTCTTCCTGATTTAACAGTCTTGCCAGTATCGAACGTACTTCACCTGACTCAAAGGGTTTGTCGCACAGGGCATTTACGCCTGTTTGTTGAATATTCGTCATGTGCGCGCTGTTGCTCGATTCCGAAGTCACCATAATAATGGGTATATGCGTAGTGGCTGGATTGTACCGAATATATTCTGATAGCTCTCTGCCATCCATTTCAGGCATGTTGTAGTCGGTTACTACTAGATCAAATTCCATCTCTTTAAGGAAGGTAAGCGCATGGGCACCATTTTCTGCTTCGGTAATGTGCTCCATACCCATATTCTGCAAGACCCGTCGAATATGGTTGCGGGCTAAGCGGCTGTCGTCTACAAGTAAAACACGTACGCTCTTGATGTCGAACAATGTTAAGTCGAGCTCTTCAGTATTTAACAACTGCAAACTTGCGTTTAAGCCACGTTTTAAGTGAATAGGTTCAAACGGTTTAGGCAATATCGCTGCTACCCCCGATTGCTTAAAGTTTTCTAATTTTGCGAGGCTAGCTTCACTCGACACAAGCATGAATGGCACGCTTGCAGTACTATCTTGCTCTTTCAGGTAGGTTAATACGTCTAGCCCGGTACCGTCGGCTAAATACATAGAGCTTACTACTACGTCAACATTGTTGCGGTCAATCGCTTCTTTTGCCTGCGCCACATTTTTGACGATATCTACGCCATTGACATCTTCTTGACCCAACAAGCCTGAAATTATTTTCGCTTGAGTGTCTGACGGTTCAATGAGTAAAATGTGTAAGTCTGAAATTGATAGTTGCATTAATCCTCTATTTTTCTATATAAATCGTAATGTTTAGTTATAAAGGCACTTAGCGTGATTACCCCGCTACTTAGCCTCCGGCTAGCTTCACTTTCATACCTTTTTTTTCCAGTATGTCTTTAAGCTTTTCTCGCACGTCGCCTTGTATTTCGATGGTAAATCCTTTCACGCTGCCGCCGCATCCACATTGCTTTTTTAATTCGCTGCATAGGGCTTTAAGTTCGCCGGGCGTAAAATCTAGCCCTTCGATGGTACTTACCCCTTTGCCTTTTCTGCCTTTGGTTATACGTTTTAGGCGCACAATACCATCGCCCTTGGGCGCTTGTGTGCTCTTTTCGTCGTCGCTGCTTTTAATTCTGCCGAAGTCGGTCGAATATACTAATCTTGAATCTTTCATTATTGCTTAGTGCTCATGTTAGTTGCGTGGTATACAAAATAGATGCCAAGGTGCATATGTATTGTATATTTTTTGCAAATAGTAAATAAAAGTAAAGCATTGGCTATTTTATTTCGATATCGTTATACTCGCTTAATCTTAGTGAGAATTATTATCATTTAAAATTAAGGAACGAGCTATTAAAATATCTACTACGGCGTCAATTATCAAGGTGTTCAGTACTAAACGACTATGTTTTGTTGGATTTTTATTGTGCGGGTCTTTTCAACTAATTGCGCAAGAGGTCAATGTATATTCAGGTCGCCAAGAAGCCTTAATAAAACCTTTGTTAGACAAGTTTACGCAGCAAAGCGGTATAAAGGTTAATTTAGTCACGGGTAAAGGGGATGCGCTGCTTAGCCGTGTAAAAGCCGAAGGGCAATTTACCTCGGCGGATATGATTTTAGTGGCAGATATTGGGCGCTTAGTTCGAGCTGAAAATATGGGCTTAACCCAAGCCATCGAATCTGCAGATGTGCTTAATGTAGCTGACAAATATTGGATAGAAGAAAATAATCATTGGGTAGCCCTAACTAAGCGTGCACGGCCTATTATGATTAAGAAGGGCACATTCAAAGATGAACCCATTACGCATCTAAGCGATCTTACCAGCAGCAAATTTGTAAACAGTATTTGCATTCGCTCATCTAGTAATATTTATAATCAGTCAATGGTGTCGGCGTTAATGGAAATTTGGGGTGAAGACAAAACCTTAACGTGGGCGAAGGGCTTAATTGCCAATCTTGCACGTTCTCCAAAAGGCGGCGATCGCGATCAAATAAAAGCCTTAGTAGCCGGTGAATGCTCAGTCGCCATTGCCAATACGTATTATTTAGGCGGCATGCTAAGCAGTAAAGATGAAGACACTCGTAAAATAGCCGAGCAAGTGCAAGTGGTGTGGCATGATCAAGCTGCAAACGAAATGGGCGTGCACGTAAATGTGTCAGGTGCGGCAATTGCAAAATATGCAAAAAATAAAGCAAATGCAGAAAAACTACTCGCTTACATGCTCACCGAAACTGCGCAAAAATGGTACGCCGAAGTAAATCATGAATACCCGGTAATAGATGATGTTGCCTTGAGCCCAGAACTGACAAGTTTAGGCGAATTTATCGGCCAGAATGTGCCACTTAAGAAAGTCGGCGAAAATAACGCCAAAGCCTTAATGCTGATGGACCGCGCAGCTTGGAAATAAGCCGACTAAACAAGTGCTTTTTAATGATTTTTTACCCAAACTTTTACAAAAGTACGGTAGTATAGACACATGTTATTTATGCAGTATTTATTTACATGTTTGCCAAAATAAGCCTACTTAAAATAAGCACATGGACAATAACGGGACTCTTTGCAGTCCCGTTACTAGTTGTGTTTGCCAGTGTTACCGAATTTGACACGGCAGTATGGTCACATTTACTCAGTACCGTAATGGCAAGCTATGTATTTAACAGCTTGGTGTTGGCGGTGGGCGTAGGCTTAGGTACCGCCGTTATAGGCACCTATTTGGCATGGTTTATGGTGAACTATCAGTTTTATGGTAAATCATTACTCAACTGGCTAATACTGCTTCCACTTGCCATGCCCGCTTATATTATCGCCTACACTTATACCGGCATGTTAGATTTTTCTGGGCCCTTGCAGCAGTTCTTACGCACATTGTTTAATGCGCCACTTAACCAACAAATGCTGCCCGATATACGCAGCATTGAAGGCGCGGTGTTGGTCATGATCCTAGTACTTTACCCTTATGTTTACTTGCTGGCACGAACTGCGTTTAGCGAGCAGTCGGCGCAGTTTATCTTAGTGTCTAAATTAGCTGGGCTAAGCCCTTTTCAACATATGAAGCAAGTTGCTTTGCCTTTGGCTCGACCTTCTATATTAACAGGGGCCGCGCTAGCGATGATGGAAGCCTTAGCTGACTACGGCACGGTTGCCTATTTTGGGGTTAATACCTTTACCACTGGCATATACCGTACATGGTTTGGTATGGGCAATGCTGCAGCGGCAAGTCAATTGGCCACAATGCTGTGTTTGGTTGTGTTTGTTTTGTTATGGATAGAACGAAGTAGCCGCAAACACCATAGTCGCTATCAGTCTAGGCACGCTAGCACCGTAAAGGCGAAAACCACAACGCCATTGAAATCTGTGGGTCTTTTTGTGTTGTGTGCATTGCCTGCAGTTTTTGGCTTTATTATTCCGTTTATACAATTGCTGTGGTGGTCTACTCAATATTTTGACCAAGGCGTATTTATTGAATATTTACCATTGCTAGCGACTTCTTTACAGTTAGCGTTTATAAGTGCGGTATTAATTGTGTCACTGGCCTTAATTATAAGCTATTGCAAGCGACGTTATGCTAGTCGTAAAATAGCCTTGGCGAGTCAATTTGTGGGCTTAGGGTATGCCTTACCAGGCGTAGTAATTGCGGTGGGTGTAGTGCAGGTAGCGGGCGCAATGGACACTAATATTAATCGTTTTACCGTGGCCTTTTTTGATTGGCAACCTGGCTTATTAATATCAGGTAGTATTGCTATACTTGTGTTTGCTTATGCGGTGAGGTATTTGAGCGTGGCAATGCACAACATCGACACCGGTCTTGAACGTATTAAACCAAACGTTGATGAAGTGTCTGCAAGTTTAGGCTTAAGTACCGCGTCTACACTGCAAAAAGTTCACATACCATTGTTGCGGGCCAGTTTGCTTAGTGCGTTTATTTTAGTGTTTGTAGATGTGCTCAAAGAATTACCCGCCACCTTGATATTGCGCCCGTTTAACGTAAACACTTTGGCTGTTAAGGCCTACGAACTAGCCTCGGACGAACGCTTAATAGACGCTGCCTTACCAGCCGTGAGTATTGTAATAGCGGGCTTGCTGCCGGTTATATTTTTAACAATGAGCCTTGAGAAACGCCGAAAGTGAAAACTAATCAAACCAATACGACCATGCTTTCAATACAACACCTAGGCCTTTCATATGAAGCTGAGCCTGTCCTTAGCGATATCAATATAGATATTGAGAAAGGTGATATTGCGTGTATTTTAGGCCCATCAGGCAGTGGTAAAACGAGTTTGCTCCGCGCTATTGCTGGTTTCATTCCTCTGATGAATGGCAGTATTGATATCAATCAGCAACGTGTGAGCGATAAAAAAAGCGTTACGCCGCCTAATAAACGCTCTGTTGGCGTAGTATTTCAAGATTTTGCTTTGTTTCCGCATTTAACCGTTGTGCAGAATATTGAATTTGGCTTAGGTGACTTAAGTCGTGAAAATAAACAAGCTACCGCTTTGAAATATATGCAAATAATGGACATCGTGGCTTTAGCACACAAGTATCCTGCAGATTTATCGGGCGGCCAGCAACAGCGTGTAGCGATTGCGCGAGCGGTGGCGCCGCAGCCAGATATTTTACTAATGGATGAAGCTTTTTCAAGCCTCGATCCTACCTTACGCGAACAAGTTGCCCGCGATATGCGCGAGATCATTCAACAGCTTGGCTTAACCGCTATACTGGTAACGCATGATCAGCAAGAAGCGTTTGCGTTTGCCGACAAAATAGCGGTGCTAGCCAACGGTAAATTACAGCAGTTTTCATCGGCCTACGATTTGTATCATGAACCTGATACGTATTTTGTCGCTAACTTTATAGGCGAGGGCGCTTTTATTGAAGGCGAAACCGTAGAGCGAGATAAAGGCTGGTTTGCTAAAACGGCTTTAGGTGAAATGCGACTGCCAGGTGAAGACTATTCACAAACACCGAAAGTGAAAGTATTGTTACGACCTGACGATGTACTGCATGATGATGCTAGCCCAACAAAAGCAATTGTTGAAGAAAAGCATTTCAGAGGCGCTTTTATACGATATCAATTGAGCTTACCGCACTCAAATGAGAGAGTGCTTTGCTTTGCGCCTAGCCATCATGATCATAGTATTGGCACAAGCTTTGGAATACGCGCGGAAGTTGAACACGTCATTTGCTTCTAGCGGTTTAATTTAGCAATAAAGACCATTCGCTTTTATCGCTAAATTAAATAAAAAAAAACGCTTATGACACACCATAAACGCTCTTTCACCAGTCTACTTTTTATCTTATTTAAAAGTTATAGCGGTAACCTAGTTGCACTGATCTAGGCTTACCCACTTGCAATCCACCGTGCTGGCGAGTAGCTGCATATTCTTTGTCGAGCAAATTGTCGATAACGGCATACAACGTTTGCTGATTGTCTATTTGGTAGTTAGCTGACATGTCGACCACAGTTCGTTCTTTTATGCTGTTTTCCGGCGTAATTAAACCGGCACCTGCCACTGTGCGCATAGTATCAACATGCTTTATGGCGACTAATACCTGCCATTTTTCACCGCGCAAGCCTGTTTCTATTTGCCACATGACTTCGGGTAAATAAGGAATTTCAAAGCCTGACTCTACACTGCCCCATACATCTAGCTGCGAATCAAAGCTTTCAGCAAACTCAGCGCTTGAGTAAGTAAAGTTAAAGCGGGTAGGAATAGTTAAGTCGCCCAATTTCGCCTCATGGCCAATAATAAATTCAATACCTGAAATATCAACTTTACCAGCATTGTATTGTTGGCCTATTAGGTCGTCGCTGCAGCCTTGACTGGCGGTACAATTGCCGTGAAGGTTGTCTAGGGCAGTCATAAAGCCGATAAGTTCACCGTTTAGGCTGTCGTAGGCAAAACGGCCACCAAACTCATAGTTCCAACCATCTTCTTCTTGGGCGTTATTGTTACCAGGGGCTGGTGGTGCAAATGCTTTTTGTACGCCGGCTAATAATGTCCAATTATCATCAAGTTGATAAGTTGCGCCTACCGATGGCAATAATGCGCTTACGCCATTTCGCCTAGCGGCTGCGTCATCGCTGCGAAGTGGGTCTGTCTTGCCCCAATCATCGCGGGCTAAATTAACGTTTTCGTAACGCACACCGGCAGTAACCTGTAAGTCACCAAAGGTCATTTTGTCTTGCACAAATACGCTGAACGCATTGGCACTGTCTATTCTGTTGGAGTCGGTGCCGGGAATACCCGCGCTAATAGTGGACAAGCTATAATCGGCTGCTAAAGAATACTCGTCTACCCACTGAAAGCGGTCCATTTCGTCGTTGTGAATCCGCGCGCCAATGTTTATTTGGTGTTTGTCTAAGTAAATAGCAAATTGTGCTTGTACACCTTGCGATAAATAGGCTCTGTTATTTGCTTTTACTACCACAGACAATGGGTCAGGGGCCAAGCCGCTTGCTACCTGTTGGTCAAATAAGCTTGCATTTTCTTCAGCGCCACTGCCTAAGCTGCTTCCAGCAACTTTCGAAACCTTGTACCAATTTCTAGTAAAGTCGTTAACGTACGCGACTATGCTCAAATCCATATTTTCGCTAATTATGTAGTCGTAGTGAACAGAAGCATGTTTGTGTTCAGTGGCCATGTTGTCTATTTGGCTGGCTGAATAGCGCTGGAAACGATCGCCGTTATCGAAATCTTGTTGGGTTAAACCAAGGTAGGTTTCATCAGACGACTCTTCTGAATATTTGAGTTTAAAGTCAAGGTGATGTTTTTTATTATCATCTATATAGGTTTCAAACTTGCCCATTATATCGGTTTTAGCAAAACCGGTGTTTTGGCCTGAATTGATATTTTTAAAACCGTCTGCGCGATAATCGTATACTTCAAATAAACCGCCGTTAGTGTCGTTTTTACCGCCAACTAATGCATGCACTTTACTAAAGCCATCTGAACCTAACGCAATATCTACTGTGCCTCCTAGCGCTTCATCAGGCACTGCTGATGAGACTAAATTGATTACACCGCCGCTGGTGCGAGGACCATACTCAATACTTGAGCCGCCTTTAAGCACTTCTACCGCGCTCATTCGACCAATGGTTGGGAAGTAATAAGCAGCAGGACTTGCATAAGGTGCTGGCGCGGCTAAAACGCCGTCTTCCATAATGGTGATTTTTTCAGAACGGTCAGCACTTGAGCCGCGCATACCAATATTGGGGCGCAATCCGTAACCGTCTTCTTCTACAAAATATACACCCGCGGTAGAAGACAATATGCGCTGAATGTCGGTAACTGCATAGTTATTTAATGTTTCTTTATCGATATAAGCGCCAGAGCCTGGCAATGTATCTACCGCTTTTTTAGAACCAAAAATAGTGATTTGTTCAATAGTGATTGGATCCATGCTAGCCGCGGAAGCATTTGGCGCTTCATTTGTTGATAATTCGGCGGGTATAGCGGCAAGTGCAGCGTTTGAAAATAGGGCCGAGAGTGTGATGGCGATGAAAGACTTGTTCAAAATACATCCTTTGTGATTAGTTGATTTTAGGGAACGAGAGAATTTAAACACAATTGCAAATGATAATCAATCTCATTTCTAGTTAAGTTTTGGGTTTCCTGTAATTAAGTACTCTATAGCTGTAAAGCAAAACTAACGCTTGAGCAGGACTTGTAAACACTCTTTCAAAAATATAAACGTATGAAAAGGTCTTAAATTCAACAATTAATTCTTTTCATTCGTTTAGTCTGTTTCATCTTTAGTTTATAATGGTGAGATAAACCAAAAGCCGAGTGCTCTCCATTGCTAAGTACCATTAGCAGCAAATGGTATTGCAGAGATTATTGCTAATTAATTATTACTAGCAGCAATATATTTGGCCTCTTTACATCAATATTTATAGGAAAGGTTGTATTAATGCGCACTGATTATTGCGGAAGAATAGACACAAAATATCTTGAACAAACGGTTACTTTGTATGGCTGGGTAAATAAACGTCGTGATTTAGGAGGCGTGGTATTTATTGATTTGCGTGATCGTGAAGGTATTGTGCAAGTTGTGGTAGATCCTGACACTGCCAGCGCATTCCAAATCGCGTCTAGTGTGCGCAATGAATTCTGTTTATCTATTACCGGCAAAGTACGCGCCCGTCCCGATTCACAAATAAATAAAGACATGGCGACTGGGGCTATCGAAATACTCGCACAAGATGTTAGCGTAATTAATAAAGCGCCAGCATTACCGCTCGATTGGAACCAAGAAAACAGTGAAGAACAACGCTTAAAATATCGCTACTTAGATTTGCGTCGTCCGCTTATGACGAATCGCTTGGTATTTCGCTCTAAAGTTACCTCTACTGTTCGTCGCTTTTTAGAAGACAACGATTTTTTAGATATTGAAACGCCTATTTTAACCAAGGCTACTCCAGAGGGCGCACGCGATTATTTGGTGCCGAGTCGCACGCACAAAGGCGAATTTTTCGCATTACCACAGTCACCACAGCTGTTTAAGCAGTTGCTAATGATGAGTGGTATGGACAAGTATTACCAAATTGTTAAGTGCTTTCGTGACGAAGATTTGCGCGCTGATCGCCAGCCAGAATTTACCCAGATAGATATAGAAACTTCGTTTTTAGATGCTGGTGGCGTGATGGAGGTAACCGAGCGCTTGGTTACAGACCTATTCCAAAAGCTACTCAATGTCGACTTAGGCGAATTTCCGCATATGACCTATGCTGAAGCTATGCGTCGCTTCGGTAGCGACAAGCCAGACTTACGTAATCCACTTGAACTTGTCGACGTCGCTAGTGCCCTAAAACATATAGAATTTAAAGTATTCAGCGGCCCAGCAAATGACGAAAATGGACGTGTTGCAACTATATGTGTGCCAGGTGGTGCTTCGCTTTCACGCAAGCAAATTGATCAATATGGCGATTTTGTGGGCGTATATGGCGCAAAAGGACTGGCGTGGATTAAAGTAAATGAGCTTGCAAAAGGCGCTGAAGGCTTACAAAGCCCAATACTAAAATTCTTAGACGCTGACGCAATTGAGGCTCTTTTAACGGCTACAAATGCAAAAGACGGTGATATTCTGTTGTTTGGTGCGGGTGACTACACAACAGTAACCGAAGCATTAGGTGCACTTAGAATAAAGCTAGGCGAAGACTTCTCGTTATTACAAGGCGAATGGAAGCCACTTTGGGTAGTCGACTTCCCCATGTTTGAGGAAGCAGACGGGCGTTTGTATGCCTTGCATCACCCCTTCACGGCGCCAAGCGACGGTAATGTACAAACACTAAAAGACAATCCTAAAGACGCGTTGTCAAATGCCTACGATATGGTGTTAAACGGGGTTGAATTAGGCGGTGGCTCTGTACGTATCCATAATATGGAAATGCAGGCTACAGTGTTTGAGTTGCTTGGTATAGAAGCACAAGAAGCGCAAGAAAAGTTTGGTTTTTTGTTAGAAGCGCTAAAATACGGCACACCTCCTCATGCGGGTTTAGCTTTTGGTCTGGACCGTTTGGTAATGCTAATGGTAGGCGCCGACTCTATTCGCGATGTAATGGCATTTCCTAAAACTAATACCGCGGCTTGTCCTTTGACGGGTGCACCCGGTATAGCGAACCCAGAACAGCTAAAAGAGTTGTCGATAGCTACTTTGGTAGAGGCGAAAAACAAACAAGATAGTGAATAGCTATAAATATGCATGGTTGCGCAAAGTTATTCATAGTTAGCCATAGCCATTAAAAGCGACTCAAGGTACTAATGACAGTTAAACGACCAGAATCGGTGCTAGTAGTATTGTATGACGAGTACAATCATGTACTCGTTTTACAGCGCATGGACGACGCCGAATTTTGGCAGTCGGTTACCGGCACTATGGAAGGAAGCGAAGTGCCCATTCAAACTGCCGCTAGAGAAGTGCAGGAAGAAACGGGTATAAATTTGGCTTTTTCACGCCATGGAAAAGGCGGATTTCTGCATCATTTAATGGACTGCAGACTTACTAATCAATATCTTATTAGAGAAGACTGGCGTTATCGATATGCGCCGGGTGTCACTAAAAATTTCGAGTATGTGTTTTGTGCGCAAGTGCCCTCACAGTCCAAAATAATTTTGACTGAACATACTGCTTTCAAATGGATGTCTAAACAAGACGCCATTGCCAAAGTGTGGTCAGTTACCAACAAACACGCTATTGAGCGCTTTGTACCTGAAGTATCATATGCGTAGACAGCCACCCGTAGCAGGATACAAGCAATCAAACCAAAGGTGCGCGCTATGCATATAATACTAGGCATAGATCCAGGTTCGCGTATTACCGGATACGGCATTATTTGCGTAAAAGGCAACAAAACTGAATATTTAGGTAGTGGCTGCATAAAAGTAATGGATGAGAGCTTACCGAAGCGGCTTAAAAATGTATTTGATGGCGTAAGTGAAATAATAAAGCAGTATCAACCTACCGAATTTGCCATAGAACAAGTCTTTATGGCCAAAAATCCCGATTCAGCATTAAAACTAGGCCAAGCGCGCGGCGCGGCTATTGTTGCGGCAACGTTTGTCGATTTACCTGTGTTTGAATATTCCGCCAGGCAAATTAAACAGTCGGTAGTCGGTAAAGGCAGTGCCGATAAAACTCAAGTTCAGCATATGGTTACCCACATATTAAAATTAGGCAAAACGCCTCAGGCCGATGCCGCCGATGCCCTTGCCGTGGCTTTGTGTCACTTACATACACAACAAAGTATGATTAAAATGGCCGGTAGTGCTACTAAAACCGTGCGACGACGTTTACAATAAGAATATAACTAGAAAACATCACAATAATAAGATAAAAACCAAATTATGATTGCGCAATTAACGGGCATTATCGTAGAGAAAATACCACCTGAAATCGTATTGGACGTAGGCGGCGTGGGCTATGAAATTCAGCTGCCAATGACCAGTTTCTATCAACTTCCCGAGATTACCCATCAAGTTACCTTGTTTACTCATTTCGTAGTGCGCGAAGACGCCCAGCTATTATTTGGCTTTGTCGATCGTTTAGAGCGCACCTTGTTCAGAGTCTTGATTAAGGCAAACGGCGTAGGCCCGAAACTCGCGTGTACAATATTGTCGGGCATGTCGGCAAATCAGTTTGTAACAGCCGTGATGCATGAAGATATTACTGCACTTGTGAAAATGCCAGGTGTCGGTAAAAAGACCGCTGAACGTCTTGTGGTTGAACTTAAAGACAAGCTGAGTAACTTAGATGCATTGCCTAATTTAAGCATTCATAAGCCTATTGTAACGGGCGGGCCGGCGTCGCAACTATTAGCGCCAGAAGTTAGTGCCATCGATGAAGCTATTAGTGCGCTTATTGCCTTGGGATATAAACGAAATCAAGCTGAAACTGCGGTAAGAAAAATTGCCACAGAAGATGCAAGTAGTGAAAAGCTCATTCGTGATTCACTTAAATCGATGGTGTAAACGTTTAGGCGTTTGTACATATATACGTAAACACTATTTAGAATGAATAATGACTC
Source organism: Acidiferrobacterales bacterium (assembly GCA_964195425.1). GTDB lineage: Bacteria > Pseudomonadota > Gammaproteobacteria > Enterobacterales > Alteromonadaceae > Glaciecola. Next base: position 1,530 of record CAXMOM010000011.1, on the reverse strand, counting down.
ATAAAATGCAAGTGCACACGAGAATGACCATATGATAGAAGCCGACAGTATTTTACGACCCCAAGAGCAAACCGATGATGTTGCCATTGATCGTGCAATACGCCCAAAGATGCTAGCTGATTATGTAGGGCAAAAACCGGTTTGTGATCAGATGGAAATATTTATCGAAGCCGCTCGCGGGCGTGAAGACGCACTTGATCACTTGTTGATTTTTGGTCCACCAGGGCTAGGTAAAACGACCTTAGCGTATATTGTCGCGAATGAAATGGACGTGAATATTAAAACCACTTCGGGTCCGGTATTAGAAAAGGCCGGCGACTTAGCCGCACTACTGACTAATTTAGAAGAAAACGATGTGTTGTTTATTGATGAAATACATCGCTTAAGCCCCGTGGTTGAAGAAATTTTATATCCTGCTATGGAAGACTATCAGCTAGACATTATGATAGGAGAGGGCCCAGCAGCGCGTTCAATAAAACTTGAGCTGCCGCCTTTCACTTTAATAGGAGCGACAACTCGCGCGGGCTCACTTACCTCACCGTTACGAGACCGATTTGGAATTACCCAGCGCCTAGAGTTCTATAAGGTAGCCGATTTAACCAGTATCATTACGCGCAGTGCTAAACATTTAAACATGGATATGCATGAGGACGGCGCACTCGAAATTGCCAAGCGCTCTCGCGGCACCCCGCGTATTGCAAACCGCTTGCTTAGACGAGTACGCGATTACGCCCAAGTTAAAAGCGATGGCAAAGTTAGTAAAGAAGTAGCGGCACTAGCACTTAACATGCTAGATGTAGATAAGTTGGGCTTTGATCTAATGGATAGAAAACTACTGTTAGCTATTATCGACAAATTTAATGGCGGACCTGTAGGTTTAGAGAATGTAGCGGCGGCTATAGGCGAAGAAAAAGAAACAATAGAAGATGTGATTGAGCCATTTTTGATTCAACAAGGCTATTTGCAGCGTACTCCTAGAGGCAGAATAGCTACCGACAGTGCCTATTTACATTTAGGCTTTGATGTTAAAAAATAGATAAAAAAAAGGCCTACACAAAGTATAGGCCAAAAAAATACAATTCAACGGAAGGGAGTCCTTGAAAAAATACGTAACCAAGTGATTAGCTCGTTTCGTATGGACAGTAGTATAGCGATAATTAGCACCGCGGCAAGATAATAAAATTAGGGTTTCAGATTAGATAAATTAATGCTTATTCATTTTGGTTTAATTGTAAGCGACTGAAAAAACAATCATTTATCATTTTGTTAACAACAAATAATAATATTTAACAAGTGTATCCATGAATAATTTTGTTATACAATCACGAGTGTATTATGAAGATACCGACGCTGGCGGCATTGTGTATCATGCTAACTATTTGAAATATATGGAAAGAGCTCGAACCGAGTGGGTTAGGGCGCTGGGTATTTCTCAGCAGAATTTATTGGAACAATCCTTAGCTTTTGTCGTCATAGATATGAATATTGCCTTTAAACAAAGTGCAAAGCTTGACGATGTGCTGCATATAA
>CAXMOM010000010.1:0-13111 GCA_964195425.1 Acidiferrobacterales bacterium | reverse complement strand
GCTGGCGACGTAGTGTTTTTTGATTCTATCAGCTTAGGTCAAGCACAATTGTCAGATTTACCAAAGCCGGTATCGGCACCAGCAACACTTGCTATATTTACCTTAGCAATGGCTGCACTTTATGGTCGTCGTAAAACAATTGGCTAATTTATGTAGCTATTGAAAACTCTAAAAGACCCAGTTTTGCTGGGTTTTTTTATATGCTAGGAAAAGACGGCTTCGAATTGGCTATTTTTTAAGTCTTTTTAAGGCGCATAAAAAAGCGCTTTACACTAAAGGTAGTGAAAGCGCTTTTACTGATATTATCGTTTGCTAATGTGTAAACGATACTATGTAATTGTTTTACATTACTCTATTTCTTGAAAATAAACGACGGCCCGCACTAGCTCTGGTTCTACGTAAGCGCGAACGCACTTCTCCGCGTCCCCCTGCTAACCAACTCTCGCGATTAACGCTGGCACTTTCACCTCTGCGATTTTCTTCAGCATGGCGGAAACTACAAAACGATTCATAGGCTTCAAGATCTAATGACAAATCTTGTATAACCAGCTCAATCATAATGGCGTCATCTAGATATCCTAAACCAGGAATATTATCAGGCACTAAATCTTGAGGTTCACTAAAATAAGCAAGTGACGCTAAGATTTCTGTTTTTTCATCTTCTGGAATTTGCCATTCTTCATCTTGCAGTGCTTTAATGAGATTCTTTAAAGAACCAAGTCTAGTTTTTACAAAGTCGGGTACGTTAGCACTTTCCATTTCATCGCATAATGCGTTAGCTTTTGAGATGACTTCCTCTGGCGGTAACTTCTTAGCATTTTCAATTGCTGTTTGCATTAGCGCACGAAAATGGGTTAAGTCGGTGTCACTAAGTTCCAAACTAATTTGAATAGACATATCGATTCCTTATGAACATTAAACAATAGGGTTATCTACAAGATCTGCAGCACTTCCAAGACGTTAATGAAATAGTATACAGAATTCTTAGTTGAGTAAAGTCTAAGCCGTTGTTTTAAGTTTCTATTCCGCTTATATCATGTCCGTCTTACCTTATACTTAAGATAAAACTGACTTTTCAAACATGGATCTCGCTAAGGGGTGACAATTGCCCACACCACAATGATAAAGTTGCTTATCCAACAGATCCAAGCTAGACGCGGTAAATAGAATTACGATTTGGCTAATGAGTTGAATGTGGTCTGCGTGCGAGTATAGTAACTAATCACATTAAAATAATATAAGAAAAATATGAACAATAAAGTAGTCGGAATTATTTGCATCATAGTTGGAATTGCCCTGTGCGTTTGGGGTTATGACGTTTATGAATCTGCTGGCGCTGTCCTAAAGAGAGCATTTAGTGGCGACACGCCCATAGAAGCTTGGCTAGGAATGATTGGCGGTGCTATATTAATTGTGTTTGGCGCACTTAGAATAAAGTAGTGGGATAACTGCCCTGTTATACGATAAGGAAGAATAATATTGTCTACTGTTGACCCTCACATTTTGGTTTTGAACTGCGGTAGTTCATCTATTAAATTTGCCATTATTCAGCCCACAACGGGCGAAACGCCTCTAAAAGGCTTGGCTGAAAATCTTTTTACAAAAAATGGCCGAGTCACTTATGAGGTAGATGGTAAAAAGAGTTCTTATGGTTTGCCTGCAAAAGCAGACCATAAACAAGCACTGCAGGATATTGTTAAGATATTGGCGAAATTTGAACGCCTAAAGCAGCAGCTTATAGCGGTAGGGCATAGAGTCGTTCACGGTGGAGAATTTTTTGCGAAGTCGGTGTTAATTGACGACTCGGTTGTAGAGGCTATAAATAAAACTTCATTAATGGCGCCTTTGCATAACCCCGCCAATTTGGCCGGTATAAAGAGTGCACAATTGGCGTTTCCTAAATTACCGCAAATAGCAGTTTTTGATACCGCATTTTTTCAAACTTTACCCACAGAAGCTTTTTTATATGCATTGCCCTATTCTTTGTATCAAAAGCATGGCATTCGTAAGTATGGTTTTCATGGCACGAGCCACTACTTTGTTGCGCATCGAGCGACAGAAATACTCAACAAAGAATATGAAAAGTGTAACTTCATTACGGCTCATTTGGGCAATGGCTGCAGTGTGACCGCAATCAAGCAAGGTAAAGCGGTAGACACCAGCATGGGTTTCACACCACTTGAGGGCCTAATCATGGGGACGCGAAGCGGTGATATAGATCCTAGTTTGCCTAGCTTTATGATTGATCAATTAGGCTATACTTGTGCACAGGTAAATTCCTTGCTAAACAAAGAGTCGGGCTTACTGGGTATTTCAGGACTAAGCAATGATTGCAGAGAATTAGAACAACAAGCACAGCTTGGCAATCAACAAGCGCAACTTGCGCTAGATATGTTTTGCTATCGCTTAGTCAAATATATAGGCGCTTATATGGCCGTAGTAGGGCAACTAGATGCGCTAATATTCACTGGTGGTATAGGCGAAAACTCGGCTTATGTGCGCCATAAAGTAGTATCTCAATTGTCTCATTTAGGATTGGCTATTAATGAAAATATTAACCAACAGATGAGATTTGGTCGTTCAGGCGCTATACAAGAAACGGGCTCGTCTTCAATTCTTGCAATAGCAACAAATGAAGAGTGGGTAATCGCCCAAGATGCCGCTCTTCTTTCTCAGCAATAGACTGGGAATATTAATGTGGCTCATTAGTAGCAGGCGAAGTTAAACAATTAGGCTTTAAAAATAACAGACAACAAGGTAAGTAATGACTCATCGCATAATGTTAATTCCTATTGGTTCCGACGCTGGCTTAACCAGCGTTAGTTTAGGTTTAGTAAGGGCCCTTCAGCAGCGAGGTTTAAAGGTGAATTTCTTCAAACCTATCGCACAGCCAAAACGTGGAGAAGAAGCGCTCGACAAATCTACCAGTATTCTTAGTCATATGGGGTTTACGAAAATGGCCACACCCTTGGCTGCAGACTATGTTGAAGATTTAATTGGAGCTGATAAAAAAGACGAATTACTAGAACAAATAGTTGGAATGTATGAGAAACAAGCTCAAGACGAAGACATCATTATTATAGAAGGGCTTATTTCAACGCCCGATCATTCTTATGCGGTAAAAATAAATCGCGATATATGCAATGCGCTCGATGCAGAAATAATACTTGTGGGTGTGCCTAGCAATTTGTCTTTGAATCAACTTAACGACAAAATAGAAATTGTTGCCGATAGTTATGGTGGCCATCAAGGCAAGCGCGTAATGGGCTGCATATTAAATAAAATAGGCGGACCAATTGATGTTAAAGGAAGTATGGGTGCTGACCTTGTCTACAATAATCAAAAAATTGAGTCTGTTGCCATTATTAAAAGTTTGTCTACGTTACCTGTATTCTCAAAATCCTTCCCTCTTATAGGCTGCGTAACATGGAACTTTGAGCTTTTGGCGCCTCGTGTTCAGGATGTGCAGCGTCATATGAATGCTGAACTTCTTAATGAAGGAGACTATTTGCATCGCCGCTTAAGAAGCGTGCATTTATGCGCCAGAGAAATACATAACATGACTTCGGTTCTAAAACCTGGTGCCTTGTTGGTTATATCAGGAGACCGATCCGATATCATTGTATCAGCTTGTTTAGCTTCTCTTAACGGCACTAAAATAGGGGCTTTGTTGCTAACAGGTGGTTACCGACCCGATCCAAACATCCTCAAGCTGTGTGCCCAGGCATTAAAAACGGGCTTACCCCTTATGTTAGTGCAAGAAAATACTTGGCAAGCAACATCAAATCTACAAAGATTTAATCAAGAAGTGCCGGTGGATGATGTACAAAGAACAAACAAGGTTATGGACCACATGGCTACGTGCATTAACGAACAATGGTTAAGCAAGCTGTCAACAAAGTCTATGCGCGCAATAAGGATGTCACCGCCAGCATTTAGACATAAATTAACGCACTTAGCGCAATCTGCAAACAAAACGATTGTGCTGCCTGAAGGTGATGAACCTAGAACTATAAAAGCGGCCGCTATGTGCAGTGCAAGAAACATTGCCAAGTGTATTTTATTAGCAGAGCCTGAAGACGTATTTAGAATAGCCAAGCAGCAAGGTATTGATTTGCCTAAAGGCGTTTCTATTCAACGGCCTAGCGATTTACATGAAAAATACGTAGCACCTTTAGTTGAATTGCGTAAACACAAAGGAATGAGCGAAGTTGTGGCAAGAGAAGCACTCCAAGACAATGTGGTATTAGGTACTATGATGTTACAACAAAATGATGTGGACGGACTGGTTTCAGGCGCAGTGCATACCACCGCAAATACCATTCGTCCGGCTTTACAACTTATTAAAACGGCGCCTGGCGCGTCTTTAGTTTCATCTATTTTCTTTATGCTATTGCCAGAGCAAGTATTGGTATACGGTGATTGCGCAATTAATCCCGACCCAAACGCCGAGCAATTGGCCGATATTGCAATACAGTCTGCCGATTCAGCCGCTTTGTTTGGCATAGAACCAAAAGTCGCCATGTTGAGCTATAGCACAGGCAATTCTGGCACAGGTGCCGACGTTGAAAAGGTCAAACAAGCAACTAAGCTGGCGCAACAAAAGCGTCCCGATTTATTAATTGATGGTCCTATGCAATACGACGCTGCGGTTATGGAAAACGTAGCCGCCAAAAAAGCGCCAAATAGTAAAGTAGCAGGGCAGGCAACGGTATTCATATTCCCCGATTTAAACACCGGCAATACTACCTATAAAGCAGTGCAGCGAAGTGCAAACTTAATTAGCATAGGTCCTATGCTTCAAGGAATGGGCAAACCTGTGAACGATTTAAGCCGAGGTGCATTAGTGGATGATATTGTATATACCATCGCACTCACTGCTATTCAGGCAAACCAAGCGGTGAAATAGACGAGTGAAAATTAAAGGGCATAAAGAAGTCCAGCTCGGCAGTTTGCAACTACCACAGCTTCAAATATTGACCAACCTTGAGAATAAACCTAGCATAACTGAAGAACAGTTGGCGAAAAATCAAGGGTTTGATACTCTTAGCGTATTGTTATCACTACACAGACTTAATGCATGCAGTCGTTAACCGACACCTCGGTTATTACCCTTAAAGGCGTTGGCGCAAAAGTAGCTGAAAAATTGGCTAAGCTTGGCCTCAAAAACCTTCAAGATGTTATTTTTCATTTACCCTTGCGGTATGAAGACCGCACTCGCGTGTATTTAATTGCCGATTTGTATGCAGGTATCCATGCTACTATTGTGGCGCAAGTGGTAAATGCAGAAATAAAATACGGCCGCAAGCGGATGCTTATAGTACAAGTGTCTGATGGGAGCGATATTGTCAATTTACGTTTTTTTCATTTTTCAGCGGCGCAGCTTAATAGTTTTAAGGAAGGAACTACTATTCGTGCATTTGGTGAAGTGCGTTCGGGCAATAATGGCATGTGGGAAATCATGCACCCAGAGTATAAAGTCGTAAGCGATACTACTAATATAGAAATGGAAGAACATTTAACGCCGGTTTATCCTACCACCGAAGGTGTTAACCAAATAACCTTACGCAAATTAAGCAAACAAGCATTGCAACAATTAGACAAAGGCGCATTGCTTGACTTGTTGCCGGCAGGTTTATATTCCGATCAATTAAGTTTGCTTGACGCACTTCATTTAGTTCACCGGCCTCCGCCCGATGTAAACTTGGCTATGTTAGATGAGGGGCAGCATCCGGCCCAACTGCGTTTAGTGCTTGAAGAGTTATTAGCCCATCATTTAAGTATGCTTAAGGTTAGGGCGCAATCTAATCAAGATCCAGCCATTGCAATCACCCTAGATAAAGTACTAAAAGACAAGTTCTTAGCAAATTTACCCTTTTCGCCTACCGGAGCTCAATCTAGAGTCGTTGCCGAGATTGAAAAAGACCTTGCCCTTGGACAACCTATGATGCGATTAATACAGGGCGATGTGGGCTCGGGAAAAACCTTAGTGGCAGCGCTCGCTGCGCTGTCGGTGATTAGTGCGGGGTATCAGGTGGCGATGATGGCGCCCACTGAATTATTGGCCGAACAACATGCGCAAAACTTCGAAACATGGTTAACACCCTTAAACATAAAAGTAGGGTGGTTAGCGGGTAAACTAAAAGGAAAAGTGCGAGCGACTACGCTTGAAGGCTTAGAGTCGGGTGAAATACAGTTTTTGGTTGGTACACATGCTATTTTTCAAGAAGCGGTTAACTATAAAAACTTGGCTTTAGTTATTGTAGACGAGCAGCATCGGTTTGGCGTGCATCAGCGCCTAACACTGCGTAAAAAAGGAGAGCTACAAGGAAAGTATCCGCATCAGCTTATTATGACGGCCACGCCTATACCACGAACGCTCGCCATGACTGCATACGCCGATTTAGACACCTCGATAATTGATGAGTTACCGCCCGGACGTACGCCGGTTAAAACCGTCGTATTACCAGATACTCGCCGCAGCGACATTATTGAAAGAGTGCGTTCGTTTGCGATTACCGATAGGCGTCAAATTTATTGGGTATGCACGCTTATTGAAGAGTCCGACATGTTGCAATGCCAAGCCGCTGAAGATACCGCCGCAGCTCTTGTTAATTCGCTTCCCGATTTGAAGGTAGGACTAGTGCACGGGCGGTTAAAGGCGAAGGAAAAGCTTGATGTGATGGATAGTTTTAAATCGGGCGCGCTCGACTTGTTGGTTGCCACTACTGTAATAGAAGTGGGTGTAGATGTGCCAAATGCTAGTTTAATGATTATAGAAAATCCAGAGCGTTTAGGTTTAGCGCAGTTGCATCAATTACGAGGCCGTGTGGGAAGAGGATCAATTGAGAGCCACTGTGTACTTATGTATCAAAGTCCATTGTCAAAAACAGCATCTAAACGCTTAGGCGTATTACGAGAATCGAATGATGGCTTTTATATTGCCGAAAAGGATTTAGAAATACGCGGTCCTGGCGAAATGCTTGGGACTAAGCAAACAGGCATAGCTGATCTGAAAATTGCTGACTTAGTACGCGATGCGGCGCTTATTCCACAGGTCAAAGTATTGGCTGAAACTATGTGGCAAGATCACCACGCACAGTCAGAAGCCTTAATTAGGCGCTGGTTAGCCTACAAAGATGAATACTCAAATGCGTAAGAAATCTAAGCATGTAAGTCTTCTTGCAGATATCGCTCCGCTTAAATCTGGCGAATCGCTTGCATCTAGTGAACCACTTATAGAAAACGCGGCTATATTAGTAGAAGACAACGGCAGCTTATACGCAAATGAACAGGCTAAACTGCTTAGTAAAAAATTAGGTTTGCAAGTACATACTATTCCTACAAACAAGCAAAAACAGAAGTTCACACAGGCTCAATGGCAATTAGTATATACCGCGCAAGGACTGGTATTACGATTGTCTAGCGAGCCTTCATGGTCAGATATCATGGTTGATTTTGCGGCGGCAAATTTACATTATAGACAGCAGCATGGCGGTGGTCGCAACGAGGCAATCGCTAAAGCAATAGGCATTAAGGGCAAGCAAAGCGTAAATGTTGTAGATTGCACCGCGGGTATGGGTACAGACAGCTTTATAATGGCAAGTGTAGGCGCTAATGTTACTATGATTGAGCGAAGTCCTATTATTAGTGCTTTGTTAGATAATGCATTGCAGCGTGCAAAATTAGCCATTGAGTCAGGAGATAACCTTGAGTGCTTAGCGGTATGCGAGCGAATGAAGTTACTTCAGCAAGATGCAATATCGTTTTTACAAAGCAATACCGCTGAAAAAACACAAACTGACGTGATATATTTAGACCCCATGTTCCCGCATAAGAAAAAGTCGGCATTAGTTAAAAAAGAGATGCGCGCATTCCAGCTGTTACTGGGGCCAGACCAAGACAGCGAACATTTATTAACAGCCGCTATAAACTTTGCACCCAAAAGGATCGTAATAAAAAGACCAGCAAGTGCTCCAAATTTAGAGAACCAGCAGGCTTTGCAGCCAAATATGGCAATAAGCTCGAAAAAGCATCGTTTTGATGTATATTTTTTACGCCAATAACGGTGCTTAAGCCGCTAGCACTTGCAGTCGTTTGCTAGAATACCTAGTATTACCAAACATCCCACAACGTTAAGGAATTTATATGATTGAAGTAGGCGCAACATTACCAGAAACCACCTTTAGCACTATTGCCGGTGGTGAAATGAAAAACCCAAGCACAAACGATTTGTTTGCCGGCAAAAAAGTTGCACTGTTCGCAGTACCGGGGGCATTTACACCCACTTGTTCGTTAGCGCACTTACCAGGTTACGTTGCTGTTGCAGACAAGATGCAAGAAAAAGGCGTTGATAGCATTCTTTGCCTATCGGTTAACGACGCGTTTGTAATGGATGCTTGGGGCAAAGCCTCAAACGCAGAACATATTACTATGCTAGCCGATGGTAACGGTACCTTCGCTAAGTTAATTGGTCTTGATATGGACACCGACACCTTTGGTGGTCTTCGCTCGCAGCGCTATAGCATGCTAGTAGACGACGGCGTGGTTAAAAGCTTGCACGTTGAAGCGCCAGGCAAGTTTGAAGTGTCTGACGCAGAGACAATGCTTAAATCGCTCTAGTTTTTAATATATTAATGAAGCGCTTGACAATAAAGTTGCCAAGCGCTTTTTTTATTCTTACGTCTGTGCTAAACCTCTTTGCCAATAAATGCTAAGATCTTATCTGAAAATAAATACGAGTAATGAATAGTGAATTTTGAAGTAATCGTTATTGGCGCCGGTGCTGCTGGTCTATTATGCGCTGCTACCGCAGGAAGCCGGAAACGGAAAACCTTACTGATTGACCATGCTAAACGTCCAGGTAAAAAAATACTTATATCGGGTGGCGGACGGTGCAATTTCACTAATTATTATATTGAGCCTGAGAAGTTCCTATGCGAAAACCCCCACTTTTGTAAATCGGCACTAAGCCAGTATACCCAGTGGGACTTTATTGCTTTAGTTGAACAGTACAAAATCAAGTATCACGAAAAGTCCTTAGGTCAGCTTTTTTGCGACATTTCTGCCAAAGAAATTGTTGCCATGTTAGTAGCCGAGTGTGAAAAGAATCACGTATTTTTTGCTTACCAGACCGATATTACGCAAGTAAAAGCACTAGAGCAGGGCGGATATTCTGTTACCACCAACAAGCATTCTTATACTTGCGAAAGCTTGATTATTGCATCAGGTGGCCTGTCGATGCCCAAGTTAGGTGCAACACCCTTTGCTTATAAAATTGCCGAACAGTTTGACTTAGAAGTATTACCAACACGCGCAGGATTGGTGCCGTTTACTTTGCCGCCTGAACTTAAAACACCATTGGCAGAAGTATCTGGAGTATCATTACCCGTTGAGGTGTCTACGCCAGATAAGTCGTTTTTGGAAGATATGTTAATTACGCATCGTGGTTTGTCAGGACCTTCTATTTTACAAATTTCCTCTTATTGGCAGCCGGGTGAAGAGGTATCTATAAACTTATATCCTGGGGCTGATTTTGGCGTGTTTTTAGATGAAGCCTTGCAGACCCAGCCAAACGTATCACTTAAAAACCTGTTGGCTACCAAGTTCGCTAAAAGGTTTGCTGAAACCTTTATCGATTTGCATAAATTCGACAATGTCCCGATTAAACAACTTAGCCATAAAGAGCAAAGTAGGCTCATAGGGCTTGTGCATAATTGGAATGTTAGGCCCGACGGCACGGAAGGATATAGAACCGCAGAGGTAACTCTTGGTGGCGTAAACACCGACCAATTGTCTTCAAAAACGATGGAAGTAAATAGTCAACCCGGTTTGTTTTTTATCGGCGAGGCTGTTGATGTAACGGGTTGGCTCGGGGGCTATAATTTTCAATGGGCTTGGAGTAGTGGGTATGTGGCGGGTATTAACGCGTAACTGTTTCATTTGATGATAAATGGAGACAAACAAGCTAGCTGGATACATATTTTACTAGTCACTATATCCACAATTTTTTGATTCTAAATAGATACAAATATTTTATCGTTTCTAAGTACTACACATGTCGTCGAGAATACTACTTTGACTGGCGCCTGAACGGCAAAGGGGGTCATACGCCGTTCAGATTTTTAATAAAAGTTTGTGCCTATTGATTACTTTGAAAGATTCTAAACTAACTATGTTGCCTCAAACGTCGACTAGCAATAATAATCTGTTGTAATAGGAAAAAGCGGACGGTAGTCCGCATACATTAATCAATATCAAATGGACTTATTGCCCCTGATGAATGCTGTCCAATCACATGGGTATAAATTTGCGTTGTACTTAAGTCGTTATGACCCAGTAACTCCTGCACGGTGCGAATATCTGCCCCTGAAATAAGTAACTGGGTAGCAAAGGAGTGACGAAAAGTATGAGCAGTCACGTGCTTTGTAACACCTGACTTTCTGACAGCCAACTTCAAGGCTCTTGCCAATGCCGTACTATGGAGATGATGTCGATAGTAATAACCATCATAAGGATGTTCACAGCGCGTTGTTGATGGGAATATGTATTGCCACTTAAACTCTTTTACAGCATTGGGATACTTTCTTGCTAGGCTCGGCGGTAAGCTTGTCATCCCGCTTCCCTCAGCAATATCTTTAATGTGTATGCCGCGTACTTTTTCTAGCTGTGCTTTTAATGGTTCAATCAGCTTTTTAGGTAACATCGTGGTGCGGCCTTTACCGCCTTTTCCACGAAATACAAATACAGTCTTAGCGTCGAAGTCGATATCTTTAATCCGTAACTTAAGTAACTTAAGTTTTTCGCAAGCCGCTACCATATAGCAACGAAAACATGAGTTTATATTGGGGTTGCATTAGTCCAATGATAGAGAGGGCTTCTTTGTGCGAAAGTACAGTTGGGACTCTCGTAGGTGCTCTAGCTCTCACTGCATCGGGCAGAAGCGTTAACTCCCTTTCGAAAATATGTTTATACATAAACACGATAGCGCATAACGCCAAGTTCTGTGTAGATGAAGTCACTTCTCGATTGACGGCAAGGTGTGTCAGGAATTGTGTCACCTCCTGCTCGCCGAGGTCTTTAGGGTGACGTTTCTGATTGAACAAAATAAAACGCTTTATCCATAACAGGTAAGTTTTCTCAGTTTGTATTGAATAATGCTTTGTTCTCATGACATGACGAATGCTTTCTAAAAATGGTGAATTAGCCATTATTGACTCCTTTTTGTATGGTGTGTTTACTGAAAGTGTTCAGTAAACACACCATACAAAAGTGGCAACAGGCCTACAGACCAGTTAATTCATGCACTTAAGGCTAGATTAGACCTTGTGGTTACAATGCGCGCATAGTAATCACACTGATTTAATTGTAATTTTACTCTAGGTTATTGTTTTTAATGCATTTATAAGAAAACGACGTGCGGGGTTACTATGCATGCATTGTAAACGCAGAAAAAGTTGTAGAAATTATCACCAAAAAAATAGTAAGCTATTGAGAATAATTAAGTATGAGGGCTTTGTGAAATGAACCTATCTCGTTGTTACAATGCGGTCTTCATAATAAGTTGTTAGGAGTACCAGATGAGTAGTGCAGGAGCACAAGCAAATAAATTCTATGAAGAGGTATCTTCGAATAGAGCTTTATGGTTTGCAGAAAACGCTGGAGGCACCGCACTCGAATTCGATTTAAGTGAAGATAAAGTATCTTTTCCTACTTGGTCGTCAAAATCACGCATATTGAGGCTCAAGAAGTTGAACCCAGAGTTGTTATCTGATTTTTCGCCAAGAGAAATCTCATGGGATTCGTTCAAAGAAATAATTGTTCCAATACTAAACAATAAAGAAAGAGTGGTTGGTGTAAATCTTAGCGGTAATAATATGTCCGGATTTGACATGCTACCTGAGGCCGTTATTAGGCAAGTAGAGGCTATCTTTTGAGTCACACTCCTAACAATATGTGTCAGCTGACATTTTGGTCGGCGCTTCGTTTTGTGTATGGCTTCGCCATTTTACACAAAACTCCACACCAACCAAAATGCAGCTGCACTCTGCGTTATTATACATCATGAGGTATTTGACTCACCTAGTGTTCTTAGCTTTGTTGTGCGGATGTACTGTATCGAATCATAATTTGAATGAAGGCCCAAATCACTTGGGTGGCGGTTTTTCTGATAGCAAAGTAGCATCGGGGATTTTTTGGATTTCGGCCCAAACAAATTTTGCACCTTGGAGTGATTTTGAGGCTGCTAGGAAAATGTTCAAATTGAGGGCAACCGAGCTTTGTGGTTCTGATAATTTTTTGCCACTGAAAATGATTGAAAAAGAACTCGACCACATTCCCAGAGATCTGCCACCAAGATACATTATGTCTCAAGTGAGTGGTTATGTTGTATGCGAAAGCTTGGATTATACATTTGAAGAAGTTGAACGTTTGATTCAGTTGTCGATTGACGAAGATGTATAACAAAAAGTTGAAGACGGATAAAAACAAGAGCGGTTTTTACCGCTTAAGCGGGTGTTGAGGCTGTAGAATTTCTCTATTTCAGAGTAATTTTGAATTATGATGGATCTTGTATTTTTAGTGCTTGAACCCGCGGATCAGGTATGATCTGCTAGATATCATCCACTCACGATAAAGCCACATGGCCAACTACAAGCCCGATTTATCCTGCCAAAACGCATTCATTCCTGTGAACTTTTCTGAACAAATTCTGCCTGGTACATTTGAGTATGCATTGTGCTATATCATCGAAAACAAACTCGATTTGTCAGGGTTTGACGTGTGGTATAACAATGACAAAATAGGTGCTGCCGCATATTCGCCGGCAGTCATGTTGAAGATAATCTTATTGGGTTATGCACATGGCTTGATTAGTAGCCGGCGCATAGCGCGTGCTTGCGAAACGAATATTATGTTTATGAGTGTGTCGGGCGATGTACAGCCGCACTACACTTCTATAGCGGGGTTCGTCGCTAAAATGCATGAGCAAATTCAACCGCTTTTTACCCAAGTGCTCATGATTTGTGATGAAGAAGAACTTATCGGTCGGCACATGTTTGCGATTGATGGCTGCAAACTCAAATCCAATGCCAGTAAAGAATGGAGCGGCAAG
>CAXMOM010000009.1:0-13544 GCA_964195425.1 Acidiferrobacterales bacterium | reverse complement strand
AAGCGGTGCTTGATGCCGATTTGGAAGCGCTGAAAGAAGTACAAGAAGTGGGTGAGATTGTTGCAACACATTTATATGAATTTTTGCGTGAGCCTTTGAATATTTCAGTGCTAAATAAACTTGTTGCGGCCGGTATTACATGGCCAACTATAGCCCCGCCATCGCAAGACAAACAGCCGCTATTGGGGAAAACCGTCGTCTTAACGGGAACACTTACTCAAATGGGGCGTACCGAGGCTAAATCCAAACTTCAAGAGTTAGGTGCAAAGGTGTCAGGTAGTATTTCTGCTAAAACAGACTTGTTGGTAGCAGGCGAAAAAGCGGGTTCAAAATTAACTAAAGCACAAGACTTAGGTATTGAGATTTGGGATGAAAATGCACTTGTGGATTACTTAGCAGCGTTAAGTTAAGTCATATTAATGTAGTCTGTAGATTGGCAATAAGCACTCCGAAAAGCCTGGATGCTAACTAATAGGAGTACTAAATTAACTATTTATTGTTTTTGCAGTAATTGCCAAAACGCAATCCAACTGTAAAAAAGAGTATTACTAGTCCATAAATTGACATACTGCCACCACCAATTAGCACTTCAGATTCGTAAGTTTCGACAACAACATATTCATCGCGATCAGAACTCTCCAATGGCAGAGCGTATAAGTCGTCAACATCTTCACTGCTAATTGTCGCTACTGGCTCGCTATAGCCTACTTGGTACAAGTCGATTAATACGTCATAATGATCTGTTCGATAGCCTACATCTAAGGTGGTTACTACCTCAAATTCATCCTCACTAATGTCGTCTACTATTGTGAAGACATCGGTGGTGAAATATAGCTCCCATGGGCCGCCGTCACGACTTAAGTAAAGGTCGGCGAATACATGCGCGCTCTCTCCAGAATATTGGCCATAAACATCGGCATCAAAGGTCACACTAAAAGTTTGGTAAAAACCATCGTAATCAAAGTCTTCAAACAACCTACTAGAGGCATCGTAAATATCAAACTCTACGTAATTGCCAGACTGAACGCTTTGCGACGATAAGGTGGCAGAACTGCCATCTTTGTCGCGCAGTTTATCTGAACGTTCGAGCATAACGTGTTCACGCGTCTTTCGTTGTCCCTCATTAAGACTGAGCTGATTTACGCTCAGTATTGCTGCCTGTTGTGCTTCGTTAGTATCTTGGGCATTGCGCCTAGCACCTTGCTTAGGCATCTTACCTTCATAGTTTACTGGAGATGAACGTGAGCTTAGCAGTTCGCTCTCATTAGCAAAGGCATTGGCGTTTGAACCTGTTGCAACATAAAAGGTGCTAAAAATTGCTGCACTCACCATAAAGAAAGTAAGCTTTCGAAGCACACTTTGCATTGGGCTATTTGGTTTTATGACGACGTGAGTTTTTGTTTTGTTGATTGTATTCATAATCAATTTCCATTTCATTTGACCGGTCTGTCTTTTATCATTTAAAACCATTTCAAATGAATGGAAGCTGAACGCGTCACATGATCTTGAAAACAAATAGCCTTGAAAACAAATAGCCTTAAAAGAAATAAACTGGGAAAAATATTCTTGAGAAAATGAGTCGACTATAAGTAAGAGAGTCTATTCAGCTAGTGTTCATGTTGAGGACATGATAATAATAAAATAGATAACTGAAAAGATAAGTAAAGCAGATCATTGCTGTGCTTATTATGTTTCTTATTTTTATAGGATCTTCTAAACTAAAGATATCAGCTAGCATGGGTGTAGTTAATGAACATAGCGTTGTTATTAATAATGGTAGGATCTTTTATGTTTTGTTTGCCCGAAGCAGCGGCGAATAATGGCGTGAATATTCCTAATGATCGCACCTTGGTAGCGTCGAATAAGAGATCTAAACAAGATTATAAAGTTAAGAGTCGTAAGCAAGCAACACAAATGGTGAAGAAGGCATACCGCGCTAAAGTATTGAGTGTCCAGTCTGCTAAGGTTAGCGGTAATCCTATTTATAAAGCAAAACTGCTGGGCAAAGATGGCATTGTTTTTTATGTTTACATAGATGCTGTTTCTGGGCAAATGAGTCGGCGCTAAGCCGTGTTTAGTAAAGCCTTAGTCAACAATAAGGAAAAGCCATGAGATTATTACTTGTTGAAGACGATCTGGCGCTTCAAACTAATTTAAAACAACATTTGTCAGACGCCAATTACACTATTGACGCAGTAAATGATGGTGAAGAAGGCTTGTTTCAAGGAAAAGAATATTCGTACGATGCCGCTATTATCGATTTAGGTTTACCAAAACTTGACGGTATTGCGCTCATCTCGCAGTTGCGTGAAGACAAACAAGACTACCCCATACTTATTTTAACTGCGCGTGACAATTGGCAAGACAAAGTAGAAGGACTAGATGCAGGGGCCGACGACTACTTAACCAAACCCTTTCACCCTGAAGAGTTAGTAGCTCGCATAAACGCGCTAATAAGACGTTCTGCAGGTAAGGCTAGCCCATTAATTCAAAATGGTCCTTTGAGCTTAAATACGAGCAGCCATGAAATCAAAATGAGCGATAGATCGATAAACTTAAGTGGCTCGGAATATAAATTGTTCGAGTATTTGATGATGCATGTAGGCGAAGTAAAGTCTAAAAGCGTGTTAATCGAACATATATATGATCAAGACTTCGATTTAGACTCCAATGTGATTGAAGTATTTATTCGTCGCTTACGCAAAAAGCTTGATCCGGACGGTCACCATAGTTTAATTGAGACGCTTAGAGGGCAAGGCTATAAACTGAAACAACTCGGCGAGGCCAAATTGTGACACCTCGGGCCGACTTAAATGACTAACGCAGCCGAGCCAAAAGGCCTAAAACAGCTCAATAGGCCATTTAATTCTTTGCGCACGCGCATAATGGCGAGCGCACTTTTGATTATTGTGGTGGTGCTACCTAGCATTGGGTTTGCCCTAAATAACGCATTTGAACAGCAAGTTCGCGCCAATGTTCAAGATCAGCTAAAAGCATATTTTTATTCAATACTCGCCGTTACCGAAATGGAGGATGGTGAATTACTGATGCCCGGGGCCTTATTAGATAATCAATTTAACGTAATTAATTCTGGGCTTTATGCGCTTATATCGAGTGCGAAGACACTTAACTCGCCAACTGATTCAGGGAAATCATCCATTGTATGGTTTTCAAATTCTTTTTTGGGCGCAGATATTTCACAAACGCTGCCAACACCTAATGTTGGAGATAGCCGTTTTGCACAAATAGAGCTTAACGGTGAAGCTCATTTCATATATAGCTTTAGTGTTCGCTTTGACACGTCAAACATCAGCGCCAAGCAAAATGAAAAATCGGCGGCAATAACCTTGCACATTGTTAAAGATTTGGCCAGTGTAATTCAACAACAAAAGGCGTTCAGCCAACAATTATGGACATGGCTGCTAGTGCTCATTGTGGTACTTTTACTTATTCAAATCTTTTGGCTAGCGTGGACCTTAAAACCACTGGCTCGGTTTACCCAAGAATTAAACGCCGTGCAGGTAGGAGAAGCAGAGCAATTGTCTCAGCAGTACCCCAGTGAACTTAATGCAGTTGCTAAGCAACTTAATGCACTTTTAAGTACGGAGCAACGCCAACGTAAGCGCTATCGAAATGCGCTTTCCGATCTTGCGCATAGCCTTAAAACACCCTTAGCGGTTATGCAAAGCCAAAAAGATTTGAGTGTTTCTTCTATGGATCAAATAAGGCAAATTAATCGCACAATTGGTCATCAACTCAAGCGTGCACAAAGTGCTGGCAGCAATGCTTGGCATTTAGGCATAAAAATCGGACTTGTGTCTGACAAGCTTTTACGTACATTGTCCAAAATTTATCCTGATGTCGAGTTAGCTTACGCGCGCCAACCTCATGTGAATACTACGTTTAATGGTGATGAAGCCGATTTAACTGAAATGTTCGGTAACCTCTTAGACAACGCCTGTAAAGCAGCAAAAAGTAAGGTTAGCGTTAGTATTTACGAACAAAATAGCAATTTATTTATAGAGGTTGAAGACGATGGCATGGGAATTTCCAGCAGCCAAAAGTCGCTTATATTAGAGCGTGGTAAACGAGCAGATACATACGAGCAAGGCCATGGAATTGGACTCGCCATTGTTAGAGACTTAGTAGACAACTACGAAGGAAGTATACACATTGGAACTTCCATTGAATTAGGAGGCGCTAAGTTTACGCTGTGTTTTGTGCAACACTAATACCTAGGCTTCTCATCCAATATCGCACTTAGTAAGACCATCATTTATTCATGATTCCATTCAGTCAGCTTATGTTCATATTCACTCTTGTATTATTCATGCTCAGCTAGTGAATCTAAACCCTAAACTTAGCTTGGAGTGTATATGAATAACATTAAACAAGTCGCAATTTTATGTATGGTTGCGCTAACACAATTTCTGATAATTCCTTGTGTAAACGCCAGCGACGAAGATTACAGCAATATAAACGAAGTGCCATATAGTGAAGCAGAATTAGCCCAGATTTTGGCTCCAATTGCACTTTATCCAGATAGTTTGTTAACGCATATTGTAATTGCCTCTACCTATCCTTTAGAAGTGGTAGAAGCTTATAGATGGCGAGAACGAAACAGCGATCTTGATGCGTCTGAAGCCGCAGAGCGAGCACAAAACAAAGGTTGGGATCCGAGTATTGCAGCGCTTGTTGCGTTTCCAAGTGTGCTTGAAAGGTTGAATGATGATCTTCAGTGGACGCAAAATCTTGGTGATGCATTTTTAGAAGATGAAGGACGTGTATTAGATACTATTCAAGCATTGCGTCAGCAGGCAGAGCAAGCTAATTCGTTCGACAATATGCAAAACATGAGGGTGACTCGGGTCAATAGGCAAATTGTGATTGAACCGGTGCAAAAAGAAATTGTGTATGTGCCTTATTACGATACCCGAGTGGTTTATGGTAACTGGCACTGGAACCGTTATCCTCCGGTTCATTGGAATTTTCGTCCACATTTGTCGGTGTATTTTCCAAGTGGAATATCAAGTCGATTTCACTGGGGAAGCGGCATTAATATAGGCTTTAACTACCATTTTAGCGCGTTTAAATGGCGTAGTCGTCACTTAGTAGTGACTCATCACCATAAAACCAGAAAGTATCGTTCATATAGTCGTATAGTGAGTAGTCAAGGTGCTAAGCGTTGGGAACATAAGCCAACGCACAGACGAGGCGTTGCGTATAGGTCCAATAAACTTAAGTCACACTACAGCAGTCGCAAGCATAGCAAGTTGTACGCTAAGCATTTAAGGACTTCAAAACTTTATAATTCGGCATCAAGAACAAGGTTAGACTCGAAAAAACATCACAAAAATTTTGGTAAAACTAATAAAGCGGATCGTAATGAACGCAGATCTTTCGATAAATATAACAAGGAGTCAAGGTTTTCGCGTAAGTTGAAAAATAATACTCAGCGCAGCTCTTGGAAAGGACAAAATAGTAAATTTACCAATAATGTTTATCAGAATAGGGGTGAGACACGTGCGCGAGAAAGTATAAAAGTGCATGAATATGGAAAGCGCTCTAATCAAAGAAATGATAGCGATAAATTAGCGCGAAATAGCAAGTTTGCCCCGCCCAAATATAATGCAAGTAAGCCCACGAAGAGGGTGAAAAAGGTTAAGCGAAGCAAACAGGCTAGGCGCTAGAAGTGATATCGCTAAACCAAGCTTATTGTAAATGCTTGTTATGTTTGCTTATTTGATACCCAATCGCGCTTATCGACATTCCAGTTTCGTGCCCAATAAATAAAAGGCGTATCGGTAAGCGCAATGATAACTTTAAAAAAGTACTTGGCTAATGCTAACTGCATGGCAGTAGCAAAATCAACAACACCCCACCAAACTACAACACCATAAATTAAGGTATCAATAGCCTGCGACAACATCGTTGACAGGTTATTGCGTAGCCACAAATGACGGCCCTGAGTTTTTTCCTTAATGTAATGAAATACCCATACATCAAAACGTTGACTAATAAAATAAGCTAGCAATGAACCAAATACAAATCTTGGGCTGAAGGCAAACAGACTAGAAGTTGCCTGATGAATTTCTTGGGCGAAAGCTGCTGTTGTGGGGTGTGAAGAAGGTAAATACATTAAGCTAATACTCGTCATCACAATAAAAATGACACTAACAACAAAGCCAATCAGTACCGCTCTATTGGCCTCTTTTCTGCCATAGCGCTCGCTCAATAAGTCAGTAGCGAAATAAATACTGGAATACAAAATTACGCCCATACTGGTTTGCATACCAAAGACCTCTGTTAGCTTTGGCCCCTGTAAATTGGCTAACAACAAACTAATCACAATGCTGGCATACAGTCCTTGGCGGCCAAACAGTTTAAACAGTAATAAGGCAAAGCTCAGGTCAACCGCTATGGTGAGTACCCATAGCAAATCTTGATGAGAGCTGAATAAACTAGCGAGAAATTCTGTAATCATATTGTGACTTAATGTTGTTATTTACACCCATCCCTTTTTCCTAAATTCCAATAGCACGTCAGTGAATACTTTCATTTCATCTGGTGTGCCCAGGGATATGCGATTCCATTTATCATCAGTGGTCATTTTTCTGCCTACGCGAATCCCATTTTGTTGCATATGAGCAGCATATTCAGATAAAGGCGTTCTTATTCTGTGTAACACAAAATTGGTGTCGCTTGGTATGTAGGGTAATTCCAATTCATTTAATGTATCTACAAGAAGCGTTTTAGATAACTGATTGTATTTGATACTTTTCTTATAAAATTCAATATCGTCCAGTGCTGCTGAGGCAGCGGCTATGCCAGCAGCACTTAAGTTGAACCCAAGGGCAAATGGTTTGATTTTACTGGCTGTTTTTATGGTAGAAATACCATAACCTATGCGCATGCCGGCCATTCCGTGGACCTTCGAGAACGTTCTGCTGATCACCACGTTGTCGTTACCTTGGTTAATTAAAGCCAAGCCGCTTTTATAATGAGGGTTGGCTTGCGCATAAGCAAAATAAGCTTCGTCGAGCAAAAACATATGGGTATCAGGTGCGTTATTTATCCATTCAAATAATACGCTGAAATCGACAATATTGCCGGTAGGATTGTTAGGGTTACAGATATTGATCAAGACCGCACCAGTTTGCGCCATTGCCTGTTTTTTCATAGCGGCAATATTCATTTCAAAGTCTTGTCCTACGGGGACCTGTATCACTTTCAAATTTTCAGCCTTGCAATACCTTCTAAGTGCGCCGAATGTAGGTGTAGGTTCAATCATGCAGGCGTCTTGTTGAGCGCCGTAGGTAGCTATAGCCTGCAGAACTTCGGTTGAGCCGTTGCCAAAGATTAACTGTTCGGGCTTAACTTGATGATAAGCAGCTAGCTTAGTTCTAAACTCATCCATAGACTCACCCGGGTACCGATTACCATAAAGTTCAATAGCGCGTTTTGCTGCTACCAATGCTTTGGGAGACATACCAAGTGAATTCTCATTGTAATGCAACAAAAGTGGCGCTGCGTTTTGGCGTAGGGATAATATTGGCTTACTGCTGCCAAAGACCAACGGCGTATTCGCAGCGAGGCTTAGATAAGCCGCGCCTAAACCCAATCGCTGAAGGAGTTGTCTGCGCGAATACTTGATATCTAAAGTTTTCATTATCTGTATCCCTCTGTTTAATTTTTGCTAAACCACAGTAATTTCGACATTAATAGTTTTGGTGAGTAAAGATTGCATGGACGTTTAAAGCACTTGGTGGCAGTTAAGCAGAATTAACTAACACTATCAATAGCATGTTGTATTGATTTGGGCTGTTGTGGTTATTGCGATGACAATATTCGGGTATGTAGAGTGCAAATCTAGCGTGTTTCTCGTTTAACCCGTCTGCGTTCTTCCCAAGCTTTTACCACCGACCAGCGCCATACCAATTCTAAAGAAAAATAACCAACGGCTCCAGCCACTACAGAACAAATAAGACATCCTAGTAAAAATGCAGGTCCAATTGTTGATAAAGATTGACCTAACCATGCCCAGCTCAATTCAAAGGCAAAAGATGACATTTCGGTCCCAAGTACAGTACTACCTACTAAGTAAGCACAGTAGAATAGTGGTGGCATAGTAATAGGGTTAGACACCCAAACAGTGGCAACTGCTAGTGGTAGATTTGCTCTTAGTGGAATCGCAATGGCCGCAGACATTAGCATTTGAAAAGGAACAGGCCAAAAAGCACAGAAAAGTCCTATCCCGAAAGCGCCCTTTGCAGAACGGCGGTTAAGCAACCATAAATTAGGATCGTGAAGCATTGTGCCAAACATTCTTAGCATCTTATGGTCTTTCACCGTTTGTTGGTTTGGCGAAAAACGTCGGATCAAGTTCTTTATTATACTCACGACTATTTTCTCAGGTAACTGCAATGACAAAGAGTGAAAAAATTCTGCTAGGTTTTATAACGGTATTTTTGAGCAGTGCATTATGGCCTAGTTTACCGCAAATATCACTCATTGCTTTTGCGATTATTGCGCTTATATTTTCATTGATACTTAGGTTTTCGGCTGTTCTGACCGGAATGTTAATTGGATTTTTATGGGCAATTGGCTGTGGATATTTTTACCTGTCATGGCAAATTAACGATAACTTTTATAATAAAAACCTTATTGTGCAAGGTGAAGTACTTAGCATACAGGCACCCATATCTTCAACCGACACCGATAAAAAAGCTGCCGCGGGGCCTTATAGAACCCGTCTAAAACAGTCTACTTTTATCGAAAAACGCGTTATTAAATTTAATTTTGTTATTGATAAAATAGGTGAGCATAAGCAATTTTTTAAACCCAAGGTGAGACTGTCGTGGTATTCGCCTGAATTATCACTGCAACAGGGCGATAAGCTTCGCTTGTTTATTCGCCTAAAGCCACCTGCAGGTTTAGCTAATCCTTATGGTTTTAACTACCAAGCCTGGCTAAGCAGTAAAAATATAAGCGCTCTAGGTTATGTAAGACAAAGCCCATCCAATTATTTCATTTTACGAAATGCCAGTATAAGGCAGCATAGCGTGAACAAATTACAGCAACATGACTTACCCAATATTAGGTGGATACTAGCCTTAAGTTATGGTGACAGACGATTGCTAAAGCAAGAGGATTGGGACTTGATGCAACGCACCGGTACTGCGCATTTATTTGCTATATCGGGTATGCATTTAGGCATAGTGTTCGGATTTACATTATTAATTATTAAAGGTTTATTTTACTTATGCGCGCTAAGTCCTGGTGTGGCCTTAACCAATAATGCTAAACCGTGGTTGTTGATTTTCCCCTGTACCATTTGTATTGCTTATGCTTTTGTTGCAGGGTTTGAAATCCCGGTAATGAGGGCCTTGTTGACCTTGCTTTTATGGACAATGCTTGTGATATTTTCGAAACACTGGCGAATGCAAAATATTTTGCTATTGTTACTCACGAGCTTTTTCATTTTGTTTCCATTCTCAATACTGGGGATTAGTTTTTGGCTTAGTTTTATAGTGGTATTGATAATCATGCTTTTTCTTTGGCGCTTCAAATTAGTTGTAAATGCAACTGCCTTAGGCAAGTTGAGGCATACTATAAAATTGCAGCTATTTATTAGTGTGGTCACTTTACCGATGATTGCGATGACCTTTTCGTCTTTGCCGATTATCACATTTATTGCCAATCTATTTATGATCCCCCTGATTACGTTTGTGCTGGTGCCATTGTGTTTAGTAGCGGCCATTGCCACAAGTATTAATATTGAAACTCACAACCTTTACTGGCTAATCAATGTGTTTTTTGAATATGTATTTTTGCTCCTAAATTGGCTTGACGACACCAGTGCTAAGCTGTTAGGTACAAATTGGGAAACGTCTCAAATGGTCAAGCAAAGCATTTACTGGCTTACACATCCTAGTGTCATATTTGCTTTATTTCTCTTTATATTACCCCCTTGGTACAGAAAAAAACTACTAATTTTTTGCATACTAAGCATTACGATTGTCCATCAACTTATTCAGAACAAACAAGCTGTTTTAGGAAATAAATCATACTTGTACGCCATGGATGTAGGTCAAGGCAGTGCCCTTGTTATTCGAAATGAGCTAGGCACTATGCTCTATGATACTGGTGGCTCATTTGCGGGCTTTAGTATGGCAGGTTCGGTATTATTACCATTTTTTGAAAGCAAAGGTATAAACACTCTTGAATATTTCATACTGAGTCACTTAGACAACGACCATGCTGGTGGGGCTAGTGTTATTGCACAAAACCTTGAAGTTGAGTCTGCATTATCTCCCCAAAATGGCTGTAATAGAGCAGATTTTCTTACACGCTTTCCATCGGGCACAACACGCTTTTTAGGGTATGAGATACAAGTCTTGTGGCCGCTATCACCCATTTCTGGTGATGAAAATAGTCACAGCTGTGTTATCAAATTGCAAAAAGGACCGCATTCTATTTTGCTAACCGGCGACATTGAAAAAGAAAGTGAAGCTGCCATAGTATCTTTATATAAAGGAACGACTGTGTTAAACAGTACTATATTGATTGCTCCGCATCATGGCAGTAAAACATCTTCCACTGCACAATTTGTTAAGGCTGTTTCACCTAAATATGTGGTTTTTACAAGTGGTAATAACAACCGTTGGGGATTTCCCGCGCAAAGTGTTGTGAATCGATATGAAAGAATCAATGCCAAGGTTTACGTAACGGGGCAGCAAGGCCGGATAAAGTTTACGATTACAGACAAAGACATTTTAATAAGTACTTATCGAGAAGATGAATATTCAAGGTGGTTTTTCAAAGCAAGATGACAAAGGGTAGATATCTTAAAAGAAATAACGACTAGGCATTTACATGTTTATGGTTTGTGAAGGCTGAGCATGCTCCCTACATGGTTATATGTGATTATCATCAATAAGTTAGCGCATAAGCATAAAAAAAAGGTAAACTACGGTAGGAATATAAACTAGGTTTTTTCGTTAATGTCATTACACTCTGTCGTCAACAGCGCAGATTCAGCGCTTGAAAAGCAACAATCAAGGAAAGTGCTGCGCCGTTTCCTGACCTACATAAAGCCGTTCAAACTTCTTTTCTTTTTAGCTGTGTTAGGCATGATTGGCTATGCAGCGGTTGATACATTCGTTTTTTCTCAAGTTAGACCCTTAATCGATCAAAGCCTTAACATAGGCAACTACGATTATTTAAAAACTGCCGCTTATTTTATAGTGCCTCTTTTTATTCTTAGAGGCATTTTCAATTTCATGGGCACATACACGCTTGAGTACATTGGTACGAAGGTGGTAATGAAAATGCGTCAAGAGTTGTTTGAAAAATTTATTCATTTACCGGTTGAGTATCACGATCACCATTCATCGGGCAGCCTAATTTCTAAAGTGATTTTTGACACTGAACAAGTTCGCGGCGCAGCCGGTAAGGCAATGCTTACCTTAGTCAGAGACGGTGTGTTTGTGCTCGGCCTATTAGCCGTTATGTTTTATTATTCATGGAAACTCTCGGTTATTTTCTTATTGATTGGGCCTATCGTAGGGGTGATTGTTTCTATTGTCAGTAAAAGGTTTCGTAAAGTGAGTAAGGCTATTCAGCAAGCAATGGGCACACTAACGGCTAGCGTAGAGCAAGCGGTTAAAGGCCATAAAGTGGTTCTTATGCACGATGGACAGCAATATGAATCAGATAGATTTGCATCAAGGAATAATCAGAACCGATTGCAAAATATGAAGCTTATTACTTCCCAAATACTCAGCGTTTCTTCTATTCAAATAATCGCATCGATTGCTTTAGCGTTTGTTTTATTCGCGGCAAGCTTACCGAGTATGGTCGAGGAACTCACCGTAGGTATTTTTATTAATGTGATTGTATGCATGGTGATGCTACTTAAACCTTTGAAGCAGCTAACAACAGTAAATACTCAGTTTCAAAAAGGCATGGCCGCTTGTGCAAGTATATTTGCGGTGCTAGACACCCAAAACGAAACCGACAGCGGAAAAACGGTTCTAGTCAGATCACAAGGTAAGTTGAATTTACAAAATGTCACCTTTACCTACCCTACGAAAAATGATCCCGCTATAAAAAATGTCAGCTTTGATGTAAGCCCCGGTCAAACGGTTGCCTTAGTAGGGCGCTCAGGCAGCGGTAAATCGACCCTTTCAAACCTATTAACTCGTTTCTACTCGCCTGATTCTGGTCAAATATTACTCGATGACCAAAATATTAATGATGTAACTTTACGCAGTTTGCGCCAGCAGTTTGCTTTGGTGTCGCAACAAGTTGTGTTGTTTAATGACACAATTGCGAACAATATCGCCTATGGTAAAGAAGGCGAAGTAACACGAGAACAAATTATTAAAGCGGCAGACATGGCGCACGTAACCGACTTTGTTAAGCAACAAAGCGATGGCTTTGATACCATCGTTGGTGAAAACGGTCTTATGCTATCGGGTGGTCAGCGACAACGAATAGCCATCGCCAGAGCCATATTAGCCGACTCGCCAATATTATTATTAGATGAAGCAACATCTGCGCTCGATACCGAATCAGAGAAATTCATTCAACAACAGCTAGACGAGTTACAACGCTCACGTACTAGCATTGTGGTGGCACACAGACTCTCTACAATCGAAAATGCCGATTTAATATTGGTAGTCGAAAACGGTGAGATTGTTGAGTCAGGGAGTCATGCGGCGCTTTTGGCACAAGATGGAATGTATGCCCAACTACATTCCCTACAGTTTTCTGCGCAGTGAAGGTTTTGCTCCCAAGGTTAAGCGCTTTTCTATTCTGTCTACTGATTGGCCGACAAGAGTTAATAACCCATGCTCATTAAGCTCCAGCATGCATGGTATACCGATAAGAAATGGGTATGGTGCTTGTTTCCTTTTACCGTTTTATTCTGCTTATTGTCATCTGCTAGGCGATTTTTCTTTAGGGTAGGTGTTTTGCCTTCTAAGGGCGCCGCTATACCAGTAGTAGTAGTGGGTAATATTGGTATTGGTGGAAATGGTAAAACCCCATTGGTACTTGCTCTGCTTAAAGCCTTACGACTTCGCGGGTATACCCCTGCAGTTCTGTCGAGAGGCTATGGTGGTAATCAGTCAAACTTTCCTTATCTTGTGAGTGATGAAGACACAGCCAAGCTGGTGGGTGACGAACCTGCATTAATCACCAAGAGAGAACAGTGCATACTTGTTATTGACCCCATTCGCGCTAGAGGCGTCGACTTCATAGAACAAAATACCGGAGCCGACGTAGTGATATGCGACGATGGACTGCAACACTATGCAATGAAGCGGGATATCGAAATATGTGTGCTCGACAAACGAGGTTTAGGTAACGAATATTTATTACCAATGGGTCCATTGCGAGAGGGAAAGTGGCGCTTGCAAAAAGTTGATGCAACTGTACATAATATTGGTTTTACTGAACACAATGAGTCTAATAACCCTGAAAGCGACTCTGACCTGAATAGTTTTAAAATGGCTCTACAACCTGCTTGTTGGGTTAAT
>CAXMOM010000008.1:0-3877 GCA_964195425.1 Acidiferrobacterales bacterium | reverse complement strand
GCGGCTACACAGCCTATAGCCTGCATAGCACTGTTTGATACGGCGACACCATCTGCACCTAAGGCTAACGCTTTAACAAAGTCGATAGGAACTCGCAAACCACCAGTAATAATTAGCGTGACTCGTCCACTCGCGTCTTGTTCGTCTAAATACTTTCTAGCACGAGCAAGGGCTGGAATTGTTGGTACACTAATGTGATCCCTAAACATTTCAGGTGCAGCACCTGTGCCGCCACCTCGGCCATCCAAAATAATGTAATCAGCACTGGCATCTAATGCGAATTGAATATCCTCTTCGATATGATTGGCACTGAGTTTAAATCCAATGGGAATACCGCCGGTGACTTCACGCACACGATCGGCAAACTTTTTAAAGTCTACTGCCGTATGTAAATCTTTAAATGTTGGTGGAGAAATGGCGGGTGTACCTTCCTCTATACCACGAACTTCGGCAATTCTACCTGTATTTTTGTTACCGGGTAAATGGCCACCTGTTCCCGTTTTTGCACCTTGTCCGCCTTTAAAATGAAATGCCTGAACATTTTTGAGTTTAGACTCATCATAGCCAAATCCCGCACTTGCCAGCTCATAAAAATATTTTGAGTTCGCTGCTTGCTCTTCAGGTAACATTCCACCTTCTCCTGAGCAAATACCTGTTCCTGCGAGTTCCGCCCCCGTTGCCAGAGCAATTTTGGCTTCTTCAGAAAGCGCCCCAAAACTCATATCTGAGACAAATAGCGGTATACTAAGTTTAAGTGGTTTTTTGGCCATAGGGCCAATCACTAGTTCGGTGTTAACGGCGACATGTTCCATCAATGGTTTGTTGGCCATTTGTGCCACCATTATCTGTAGGTCATCCCAGTGTGGCAGCTGATAACGTGGTACCCCCATCGACGTCATAGGACCATGATGTCCCATTTTAGATAAACCTTCTCGAGCCAGTTGATGAATTAATTCAACTGTTGGCTCTTCCTTGGTTGCGCTAGCAGTCGGAATGTTACTGATATTAGCCACTTGAATTTGCACACCAGGTCCTTCTTTACCTACCTGCTCTTTATCAAATTGTTTATGGCTGCCATCACAAAAAGGGCTATTGGCCGTATGCTTGCATTGGCATAAATAAGCATCACCGGTTTCTTCAGCTGTAAATGGTTTGGGTTTAAAGTCGGTTCCTGTATGTGAACCGTCGCAAAAAGGTTGGTTATTTGAACGGCCACAAGTACAAAAGTAATATTCTTCCCCCTGATTAAGACTCACTTTTTTGGGTGCTATCGCTGCAATTATAGGGTTAGTCATTGTTGCTTCCTCTTGCTAGTTGTGGTTTATATCTAGTTAATTCTAAGTCCACTTATCAAAGGTTATTTTCTTTAACGTTCGGTCTTTTTTAACAAAATGATGATATAGCGCTGCCATTGCATGCCCAAGTATTAATAGCCACACAAGCCAAGTGCCTCCTATATCTTTGTGAATGAAGTCCAATGGTTTTTCAAATTCGGCAAAACTCAACCCAAGCCCCTCTGCAAACAATGTATTGAATAGACCCGTATTCTCAAATTTTGGAATATCAAACAGGAAGAAAAATTCAGTATTTACACCTGTGCCCAAATAACCAGTTAACGGCATAATGATCATCATTGTATAGAGTGCTAGGTGACCTGACTTGGCAGTGAAATGTTCGAATTTAGTCCCCGGCTCAAGATCAGGCGTACGGTTCATCCGTTTCCAAACAATACGCAGACCAACAAGTACTGAGATGCTTACTCCAATCGACAAATGCAATTGTAAAGCGGTCCAGCTTTCGGGTGTTTTATTCTCGGTAAACCAATGCCTGTAATATACAGAACAATAAGCAGCTAGAAATAATAGGGCTGTAAGCCAGTGAATCCATTTTGCTACCGAGCCGTATGCTTGTGCCGTGTTCTTTATAGTCATACGCTATGACTCCTTTGATTAGATTGAGGCAATGATTAGATACTGCCAACTTGGCTTATATAATCTCATCTTGCATCCGTCTGATTATTCTAGGGTGCGCTTGTTTATCCGGTTTAAGCATATTCATAGTTAACTATCAGCATTAATAACGTATTTATTATTGACCTTTAAGATGCCCCTAACCATTTTAATAAGAAAAAGCGGGCTCTAATCCAATGGGCACAATACCGTGTGGATTGCGTAACGGGCTGACCGAGTTGTAGCCTTTACGATACACATCAAGCTCAATGGTTTTGCCAACATTGGGTAAGTTAACAACATCCTGAAGGTATCGAGATAAATGAGGGTAATCCCTTAACGCTCGCAAATTACATTTGAACGCAGTGAAATACCCGACATCAAAACGTACCAGTGTGGGTAATAAACGCCAATCAGCTTCGGTAATATTGTTACCTAAAAGGTATTTGTTATTCGATAAACGCTGCTCAAGTTTATCAAGGGCTGTAAATACTTTG
Source organism: Acidiferrobacterales bacterium (assembly GCA_964195425.1). Lineage (GTDB taxonomy): Bacteria > Pseudomonadota > Gammaproteobacteria > Enterobacterales > Alteromonadaceae > Glaciecola. Next base: position 1,431 of record CAXMOM010000008.1, on the reverse strand, counting down.
ACAACAGACTCATCATAAGCACCTTGTGTTCTGGCAAAACCCGTTTGATAAACCCCATTATTAATATTTTGATAAATGTAGCCATTAAGCTCATCAATTTCCTGGGCTAATGCGTCTGGATAAAAGTCCTGAGCGTCACCAGTAATGTCATCAAAAGCACGATTAAACATGCGAATGATTTCCGATGATTCCGTACTAACAATCTTATTCTGCTGTTTATCCCAAAGTACCGGTACGGTCACACGACCACTATAATCAGGGACAGCTTTTACGTACAATTCATGTAGGGCCGATAATCCGAGCAGGGTATCTGTAAAGCGAGGATCAGCACTTGTATCATCACTAGTAAATACCCACCCATTTTCGGTTCGTAACGGCTTAACCAGTGAGAGCGAAATAACGTTTTCAAGTTGCTTAACACTTCGATAAATTAAAGTGCGATGCGCCCACGGACAGTTAAGTGCAGCAAAAAGGTGATAACGATCCGCCTCTGCCTTGAAACCGCTTTCTCCTGAAACTCCGGCACTGCCATCAGCGGTGATCCAGTTTCGAAATTGTGCCATGCCTCGTTGAAATCGACCATTGGCAGTTTTATATTGCTGTTGCTCAAACGCCAGCAGCTGTTCGTCATTTAACCACTTACCATCAACTAACTTACCCATGATTTACGCTCTTTATGTTTGTTTTTCGGCAGAAAACTGCTCACGACCATGCGCTATATTAAAGTCAATTAATGGACCTGAAGGTGTGATAAGCGTAGGATTAATCGTTTCATGGCTTCCGTAGTAATGCGCTTTGATATAGTCCATTGCCACAGTGTCAGCAATGCCCGGCACTTGGTACAAATCTCGTAGATAACCCCAAACATTTGGGTAATCAACAATACGGCGTAAATTACATTTAAAATGACCCACATAAACCGCATCAAAACGCACTAACGTGGTAAATAGTCGCCAATCCGCTTCAGTGATAGTAGTTCCGGTTAAGTAACGACGGTTTTCTAGGCGTGTTTCTAAGGTATCAAGGGCATCAAAGACCTCAACTACCGCTTCGTTATACGCTTCTTGAGTGGTAGCAAAGCCAGCGCGATAAACACCGTTATTAATGGTTGGATAAATGAATTCATTTAATTCGTCGATTTCAGCCAACAATTCTGGCGGTGAAAAATCTCCGGGTAATGCGCCCACTTCATCAAATGCTGAATTAAACATGCGAATAATTTCAGGAGACTCATTACTGACAATAGTATTGGTTTTCTTATCCCATAAAATGGGGACCGTTACACGACCAGTATAATCAGCTTGAGCGGCCGTATAGATTTCATGGACGTTCAAGGCATTATGAATCGGATCGGCTACTACGCCTTCACCGGGTGCGAATGTCCAACCTTCGTCGCCCATAAAAGCATTCACTACCGACATTGAAATCATG
>CAXMOM010000007.1:0-3771 GCA_964195425.1 Acidiferrobacterales bacterium | reverse complement strand
ATTGATAACAGGGACAGGATTGCTGCCATATATACGGTCTTTAATTAGTCTTTAGACTATGACCTTGATGTAAATCGCGCATATCGTCCTTATCAGGATATCGGTATTTTATTACCGCTGAATTTCACAGGTTTTCAATATGCCGGTAAAGTCTGATAATTTTCGACAATTCTTCATTTATAAAAATGTCGGCAATGCCCAAGAAACCAGTCATAGCTATTTTCTAAATTTTAGTTGTCATTTTTGCTAAGAATTAGGTTTTTATCTATCGCCTTGACAGGCAAGTAAACGGCGAAAAGCGTTGTTTGCGTTCTTGATTGACCTTTAATATGGTGAGACATTGCAGATTTCCTCTGATTTGGCTTACCATCTATTATACTAAACTTGGCTGTTAACTTGGATCGTTTACTAAGACTGATTGCTCATAAGAATTACCAGCTTAGACCAAAAAGTGATCAATAGTTTTTACACAGGCTGGGCAGTTTCCTGCCAGTCGTCAAAAATGGATTTAAGAGGAGCTTCGAGTGAACAAGCTCCATTTAACAAAATTTTATTGTATGACGGCAATGAGGGCGAAAGCGGACATATACTATTTGCGTTTATCTTCAATTGTTGCCAAGGGTGTCTAGGCAGTCGAGATTATTTAAAAACACTATAGAGACCCTGTTCACACAGTTTACTAAATCTTATTCTGCATGCGGTTTATATTTTTTGCTATTGTGTATAAGTAGCCAATTATTTTCGCTCACTGACTTGTTTTACATTCATAATAGCGATTGCAGACATGAGAATGATAGGCACAAAGATATATGACTCAAGGTTGATAAATCCTTCTCTATTACTTTGGTAGTCGACAAGAGAAAGTGATAAGCCCAAGTATGCATGTGCAATGCCATTAAAAATTTTATTAGTCAAAGTATAAAGACCAAAAACACTAAGATTGTTCATATCACTATTGGTATCAGAACCTTTCAATGCATTGGGCAACATAGCCCAATTAGTTAGCGAAATGCCACTAAAAGCGATGCCGAAGAGTACTGCAACACCGTAGCCAACAAGAAAACCATCGAAATAAAAGAGTGAAATTGAAGCTGCTATCAACAGAATTATATAGGCTAATTCGTTTCCTCAAAAATATTTAGTATTAATCTTATCATGCCTAATCCATACAAAAAGAGATATTATTTGTGCAGTTGCAAGGGCATTCAAAATCCCAATTCCTGAATATTCAAGATTCGAATAACGCGTACCTAAATAAACCAGTCCGGCGCCCACTAATGGTATGCAAAATGAATTTATAGGGGTTAGAAGAAAAACAATGGCAACGGGGCGGTGTTTTAAGATTTGAACAACACTCTTGAGGTTACTAGTGTTAACTTTGGAAGCCTGATGAATAGGAATTTTTCGAATAGAGAAAACACAAATAGAAAAAGAAACTATAAATAAAGACACTGCGATAATAGATAGAGTACTAAAACTACTTACTAAATTTTCATGTGTGTCTTTTGCTAGCAATACTGTTGCCAATGCGGTAATTGTTAGTCTGCCTAGTGCACTAAATAATAGCCGAAAACCAGCAGTAATTGAGCTTTGTTTTATATTTTCAGAAAATCTTATAAATAAACTGTTGTGTGGTACATCAATAATAGTATAGCCAAACCTAAAAACTAAAAACTAAAAGTGTGAATAGAACTATATATGAGTTAACGATCTCTAATTCTGTTTTGTGAAACAATATTAAAAATGCAAAACTTGTTATAGGAACTCCAATAAAAAAGTATCCAGATAAGGTATTAATACGATGTTGATACTTATCACCGAAATAACCAAGTACAGGGTCAGTAACGGCATCCCATATTAAAGAAATTAGAATTACTAACCCTGCGATACTCGGTGAAATGTCTAAGACATCAGTGATAAAAAATAAACCGTAAATCTCTATGGTTGATGAGATACAACTTTTACCAAAGTTGCCATTGGCGTAAAGCATCGAGCTATATAACGTGGCCATTTTTAAAAGAAAATATTAGTAAAAGGCAGACTTGCAGCACCAATTGCAGTGGGCTCGCCGACCGCTTCTGCTGCCACTATTTTAGGTACCGGACGCGGAATATTTCTTCTGGCCATACTATAAAATTCAATGTACGGGATCAGCTCTTCAGCCAATACTTTAGGAATTCTACCGCCAATAACGATAACTTCGTTATCTAAAGTGGCAGAAATGGCAGAGGCGACAAGACTAAAGGAGTCTTTGGTATTGAGTATCCAATCTTTTACGCCGGGCCACTCAATGTCAAACTTGGTGACAGTTTCATAAACACTGCTCAGCTCAATACCTTTGCGGCAAATGCTTTGCCTTAATAGTTCTAAGGTAGGATGCGCATAAATATTATAGGGAAGAATACCAGCGAATTCGCCGGCATTTCCTCTTACACCTCGATATAGTTTACCATCTTGTATAACGCCACCGCCGAACCCTGCTGATAAATAAAGATACTCTTATACATATGATCAGGCTGGTAATATTCAATATAAGTCAGACAAGGGGTATTACAAATACAGTAGCTCAGTTGCTAATCAGTTAGCGGGTATTTATTCCCATAGCAGCCGTGCCGCTCAATATAGAATTTTGGGTTTTGCTTATGACAACGTGGGTAACGTTAAAAGCGACGGGCAACGAACATTTGACTACACGGCATTTGATAAGCCTTCACGTATTCGTAAAGGCAGTGAACTGAAAGTAGATGAGGATGAAATTACCAGACGTAATGCAGCTTGGCTAAAACCAGCTTATAAGGCGGAGAATGGTGTATTAAGAAAATATATCGCAACAGTAAAATCAGCATCTCTCGGCTGTGTAACTGATGAGCTAGATTAACATGCTATAAGTAAAAAGAGGCTATAGCATTTTTGAATTGCGATAAACTACTATAATTGCGGCGGGCAATTACTCGAGAAACAAGCATAGCTCGTCATGGCAGTTTTAGGCATATAAAATGTATTGGTCTGAAAACCATATCGCCATTCACCGTTTTTAATTTGGTGTATCGACGTCCATCTCCATGGAATCGTTGAGCCGAGTAATTCAGGAGGAACCCAATACTTAACTGTGTTAAAGAGGATGTATTCTGACCAGAGAGGAAGGGCAGTCCATTTATTATTCAAAAAATATTCTGCCTGTGCCTTACGACACGGAACATTTTGCTTACAGCCCCAGTCCTCTCGCGAGGTGTCTGTGACTGGGGGGACAAAATAAGAAATCCATGCCCCCGTGTTGAGAGGGAAATCCATGGGGTTACAGAAATTACTTGTGTAGCCATCATCTATACTGAATACTTCGTTCCAACTATAGGTATTGTATAGGTCTTTACAATTCACCGACTTGGTATTTTGAGCAATAGTATGAGTACCGTTTATGATAAAAAAACTGATCGTGAGAATGACCTTTAAAAATGTCCGGTATATATTGTGAAAATTGCTGCGGTCTGTCATGAATACCTCCAAGGTCTCGATAGCTTTATTTTTCTTAATTTATACTAAGCGTTTTTGATGAGAATAACAACGCCAAGGACGAGTATAGGACAAATTAACGCTACCGACTAGCCTCTGTGACAGCTGTATTTGCGGATGGTTTTGTAGTTACTCATTTGTGGTGTTGAAGAAATTTGCGGGATGTTTGTCGTTGAGGTGAGTGAGTAAGCTGGCCTTTGGTACTGAAATCTGGATAGTGAGGTGCGAAGGGCCTTGCCTCAACATATGGCATGTTCAAGC
>CAXMOM010000006.1:0-13449 GCA_964195425.1 Acidiferrobacterales bacterium | reverse complement strand
AAGCTGAGCAAATCACTCAAGCCCAATCTTACTTAATCAAACTGGATTATGCGGTGAGTGAAACAGGCCGCTTAGATACGCGTACTAAAAGAGCCGTCGAGGCTTTTGAAGAAAGCCGTCAATTACTAGTGACGGGTGAAGTGGCTACAGTATTGCTAAATGCGCTTGAGTTAGCTTGGAAAGAAAGAGTCGACGCTGCATGGCAACAAGCAAAAACAATTAATAGCAGTAAAAGTTACGAAGACTTTATTGTTGCTTATGCTAACAACCGCTATACAACACAGGCCGAAAAAGCAAAACAGAACGCACTCAAGCTTGAAGCAAACGCAAGAGCAAACGCAAGAGCAAACGCGGCCACAAGAAAGGCTGATATAGCAGATTGGGAAAAAGCAAAAAACACAAGCACACTCAGTGCTTATCAAACTTATTTAGGCACTCAAGCGCAAGGTCAATATCGTGAGCAAGCCCAAACGCGCATTGATGCCATTAATTTAGAAAATAGCAAGGTTGCCTTAACCATTAACACCACACCGTCAGATGCGACGGTGCAAGTACTCAACATCAAAGACACCTATCAAGATGGGATGCGTTTAGTGCCAAGCACTTATCAAGTTAAAGTGAGTAGAGCTGGTTACATGGGCCAGACGAATGACATCGCATTGAGTAAAGGCCAATCCAACTTTACCTTCACTTTAATCCCTTTGTCTATTCAAGACCTAGTTAAAGGCTTGAAAGCCATACCCGGTGGTAGTTTCATGATGGGCTGCTCAGCGGGTGCTATCGAATGCGAGTATTATGGATCGCCTCTCCATCGGGTAAGTATCAATACATTTACACTCATGGAGAGTGAAGTCACATGGGCAATGTATCAACCGTGTATTGATACAGGTGCGTGCCCGAATGGTGGTGGAGATCATGGTTGGGGTAAAGGTAATCGACCTGTGTTCAACGTAAGTTATAACGACATTACCACGCATTTTATCCCATGGCTGAATAAAACCACGGCGCAAACCTTTCGCTTACCAACTGAGGCAGAATGGGAGTACGCAGCGCGCGGCGACACAAACACAAAATACAGTTGGGGTAATGCCATTAATTGTGACCAAGCGCGCTATGGCCGGCGTGAAAAAGGCGAATGCAGCAATAGCGCAGATGGGACAGTACCAGTCAAATCATTTTCGCCTAACCCTTATGGCTTATACGATATGCACGGTAATGTGTATGAATGGACAGCGGATTGCTGGAATAATACTTATGCTGGTGCACCCAATGATGGCCGAGCATGGACCCAAGGCGACTGCAGTCGTCGTGTTGTGCGCGGTGGGTCTTTTTACGGTTTTCCGTGGAACTTAACCGCTTCTAGCCGCCCGGGGAATGAGGCTACTTTTCGCGGCAACGATATCGGTTTTCGGCTTGCCCAGGACTAAGCCCCTGCGCAGCAGGTGCGTTTCCCTTTAGTGCCGAAGGCACATTTACCCTTCGTCATCTTTGCAAAAGATGACGAAGTCGATTTTATTTTTTCATGTTTTACATGTCTTATCCGATAGATAATTAGGGTAGTTGCCTAGTCGTTAGTCGTCGTGCTGTGCGCGGCGGGTCTTGGAACAATAATCCGCCACTTAAGAATATTGACAGCGATATGAAGTGATGGCAATTTACTGGCATTTTGCTATCGTTTTTATTATGAAAGTGGTCGTTGACACACACATTATTATTAACACTTTACTTAGTCCTAGTTGGTCTAGTGCAAGTTTTAGGGTTTTCAAGATATGCCTCATGGGTAAACTTGTTCCTCAGATTGGCGCTTCTTTATTTGCCGAATAGTTGGATGTAACTAGTCGTGAGCAGATTGTAAGTAAATCTGTTTATTCAAAAAAAGAGCTAACGCCGGAAACCCAGAAAAATCACTTAAAATACTAAACTCTAAAGCATTCGATTAAAGTGATGTGCAAAGCTTTTAGCCTGCCATTTTATACCCTTTATAAGATGACATTTTTACTCCTGTAGAAACGAGTGTTAACCTACCCAATAGAAAAACCCCTCTAACATTTTAATAGCCAACTTCAACTGATTAATAGGAGTTGGTTATGCAAAACAAACAACAACAATTTCAAGTAAAAAAAACCTGGAAATACTTAACAGTGCTTTTGGCGGTCTCTGCATTAGGGGCATGCTCAAGTACACAACAAACAGCTACTCAAGATATGGTTGATGAGGCCTGTGTCAGTTATGCAAGCAATATGCGCGACAAAGGTGAAACATCGGGTTCACCGGCATTGTTATTGTCGGCAGCAAATGCCATGCAAGGCTGCGTAATTTCCCCCTTGCCTTCGTATTTAAGCAAGGCTGAAACCGAAGAAGTGATGAAAGTCATGGCCGACACTACCTTAACATATATCAAAGCCGGCGCGCTCGACGAGGCGCTAAAAGAACTAAACAAGTTTGAAACCAGCTTCCCAGGGAAAGACTTGTACTTACCTGACTACACGTCATTTGTTGATACAGCTACCGCTTTACTTAACAGCACCGACCTAAGCGCGCAGCGCTTACTCGTGTTGAATATTAGCCCTGCTTTACGCCAAGAAATTGAACGTAAGCAATATTGGTTAAGCAACTAAGGAGCAAACCATGAATATACTAAATAGCCTTAACCTTAAACCTATTGCTGTTGCGTTGGTGCTGGCGGGCTTATCAAGCTTTGCAGTAGCAAGCGATTGGCAACCCGAGGCGAGTGAAAGGCTCATTCAATTACCCGCCAACATTATTGAAAAGCGTGTTGAGCAAAATTTTAACGCTTCGCCTATGGCCAGTCGTTTAGCCGATATTGAAAGCCAAATGAACGATAAAACCACGCGTATTAGTGCTTTGCAGCAAGACCTAAGCAATGCCACTGGCGAAACGCGCATCAACATCAAATACGAAATGGTGCAGCAAAAATCTGATTATTTAGATTTGTTGCAAGAAAGCCATACCTTGCGCAAGCAGGCGTCTATGCAGAAACAATCTGTTTATCAAGATATTCTGCAGAAGTATCGCTCTAAGCAAAGCAAAAACCAAAATCCTGAACGCGTGCAGTTGCAGCAAAAGCAACAAAATGCCTTGTTGCGAATGGAAAAAGTGATGGCACAAGTCGATCAAAACTTGATGCATGTAGGGTTTAATGAAACCTCGCCTTATGCCAACGAGTACGCGGTTAACGTAGCAAAAATAGACCAACTAAAACAGGCAATTGCCAAGCATAAAGCAAATGCATCGCCCACATTAAACGGGGCTGAAGTGAGCTCAGAAGAATATTTAAGACAACTATTGTTAGATGTTTCAATGCACGATTCTTTGCTCGACCAAGAAGGCTTAATGCTGAGCTACATGGCTCGAATTGTCGCGCTAGACGCCCAAGAGCTTGAATACCAAATAGCGTATGGCGAAGACGGTAGCGCATCTAGCAGTGCATCTACGAATGGCGCTGTGGCAAAAGCAGCAACTGCCGTCGATTTGTTTTTATAAGGAGAACATGATGAAAATTCACACATTAATAAAGAGTGTTGTGGTAAGTACGGTTATTTTTGCGGCTAGCGTAAGCGCAAACCCACTATTTAGTTTAGAAAATTTAGAGCGCGAACGGGCCAGTTTATTATCGACCTTAACTGATGCAAACATCGACATGAATGAGCGCGCCACAAAGTCGACCAATATTTACCGGCGCTTAACGGATATTGAACGCATGGTGTTGCGCGACGAGCGAATTACACAAAGTAATAAGCGCATTGTTAAAAAAGCCTTTGAAAGCTACGACCTTACGTTTTTAGTACACGCCAGTGCTGAGCAGAGTCAGCAACCGCTAACGCATTGGTTATATAGCTTGAATCTAAGCAGCGCAGAAATACAGCAGGCGCGTTTAGGTAACAAAAGAGCGGCACAATAACGATGAATATTGTAAATAGCGGTAGAGAGTGGTTAACAGTGTTGCTGTGGTTTTTAGGTGCGTTGGTGATTGCTTTAGCTTGCGTAAGCTACGTCACCGAGCTGTCGCTTGTTGACTTTTTTGCCTACGCAAAACAGGTGTTTGGTTGGGGGTTTGCTGGGATATTTGCTGCGCTTATGGTGGTGGGTGTGCATGCGTGCACCAAAATTAAACAGCAAGCCGACGCTATTTATTGGTGGGAGCTAGCGCAACAGGCAGGTGGCGGTGTCGCCACGCTTGCGCTGACTTTTACCTTGTTAGGCATAAGCATGGGCATTGGCAGTTTGTCCGATCAAGCCTTGTCGCCCGACACTATTCAAGACGTTATTGGTGAGCTGACCAAGCAGTTTTCAACTGCATTTATGACCACCGTTGTTGGTTTGCCTGCAGCCACTGTATTGCGAGCATGGAGCAGCATTCGATTGCGTCAAATTAATCATTCAGAAAATGAACTAACGGAGCAAACAACATGAAAACTGTAATATTTGCAATCATTGCCCTTTGTGCAGGCTCGTACTTATTAGTGCAGAGTGAAATGGCACAAACGTGGATAGACGATGTCATGCCAGGGAATAAAATAACCGAAACCGCTGAACAAGTGGTAGATGTAATAGATATGCGTATTAATAATATAAAACAAGAGCTTAGCGAAGAACTATCAGAACAATATGCAAAGGAATATAAAGCGCAACATAAGCTTGAAATTGGCAAGCTTAATGAGCAAATTGCCGCTCTAAACACAAAAGTAAAAGCCCTTGAAAAGGCGATGAGTTTTGAGAATGTAGTATCAACTACCACAATGGCTGAACAACCAGAGCAGAATGACAATGTAGATAAGCGTTTTCAGTCTTTGCGACAACCGCAAGAAGTTGTGTTGCATGCCTTGCCTGAGCATGGTGTTCAACATGGGAATTTGCGCGGGCCAGAGCAAGCTCAACTATTAGATCAAAGCCAAACGTTTAAAAAAGAGCAGCACTTACGTCAACTGCGCCTACAAGAAATTGCCAGCAATATGCAGAATATTTCTTTGAAAAAAGGTAGCTAGCGTGAAATCGGCAATGAACACAAAGAAAACGCTCTGCTACAGCCTTTTAGGTATTGTGTTCCTTGCGTTTATTGCTAATTTAGCTCTGGACTACTGGATAGAAAAAGAATGGAGAGAAGCTTTACAAAAAGTAGCGTCGAACGAGCACCTTCAAGCCCTTCTTCAAGAGGTAACAAAAGAAACTCAAGCAATTACACCAGCAGCACCTATAAAACTAAGGAGTTTACCCTTGCCGCCGCCCCCAGCCTCGCGGCCCTCGACAAGAGTGGTTGCGCCGCCGGTGAAAACCGACGGTATGCAGAGGCAAGCAACAACTACCGAGCCTGAGCACACTCAACAAAACAAACAACAGATATACGAAAAACTCAGCACAGACACGCTATTAGATATCCAGCTTGCTTTACCCGCTAATCGTCATGAGCGTGAGCGTTTACTCGATTACTTGTATCAATGTGCGGGGGCAGAGCTTGCGTTATTGAATGGCCAAGAAATTACCTATTTATCACCCAAACAATATTCACAAAAAAGCAAGTGGCTAAGACTCGTGCAAGGGCAAATGAGCAATAAAGAACAAGCCTGGGCGCGGCGCGTTAATCATAGTGGGCAGCATGTGCGTTTGTTTCCACAAGCAATAGATATGAATTTGTCGCAGCATATTTCCTCAACCTTGGGTATCAGTAAATTACAGTCATTACGAGGCCAATATTCACTACGCGGGAATGCGCTGGTGCTTGGGAGTTTGAGCTTGAACCAAAAAAAACTGCCCGGCGAATGGCCTTTATTTAAGCGTGTTTGCCAATAAAGCGGTCAATGTTTTTTATAACCAAGCAGCACACAGTAAAACCCAGCAGAATACAAAAGCAGGACCCTGCTGAATAAATTATAGCGGAGCAAACCATGCATAATACACAAACCCAAGACACCAGCACTCAAGCGATGACCGAAGTCGCCTTAGGTTTATCAATGGCCTTTTTTGCTATTTTGATAGTGGCCTTGTTATCAATGGGTGTGAACACCTCTCAAGCAGAACAAAAAAGCGATAAAAAAACCGGTACACCAGAGTTTGTGCAGTTAAGTGAAAAGGGTGCTCAAACATCTAATAAGGATTTAAGCGAGCCTCAATATCTCTTGTATTATCAAGGTAAGTTTTACAATGAACAAGCTAAGCTTGTTTCACTCTCAAAGGTCGATAAATCAAAGCCCTTGGTGTTGGCATTGAGCCCCGATTTGTCACTTTCAAACATTATTGTTGTTAAACAGCAAATAAATCACGCTAACTTTTTTATAACCACACTAGATGAAGCATGGCTTAAAAGATTGGAGATAAACAAATGAAGAGTCTTATATATGTATTTTGCTTAATGATGTGTATTGCAGCTATTGCGCAAGCCTCGGCCTCGGTGGTGTATAGTAAAAAAGATATACAAAATATAATTACGTTAAAAGCAAATAAACACGGCGTTTCCGCGTCTTTAGCAATGGCAATTGCAAAGGTCGAATCAGATTTCAATCCTAAGGCGCATAGTCATGCGGGTGCGAAAGGTGTTATGCAAATTATGCCGGCAACGGCTATGGGCGAATTTGGCGTAAGCAGCTATCGTTTATACGATCCCACCACTAATATTGATTTGGGTGTTAGGTTTATTGGGCATCTCATCCAAAAATACGATGGCCGAATCGATATTGCACTGTCACATTACAATGGTGGATCACGCGTGCGATCAAAAAATGGCCGGCTCAGTGTTATTCCAGCCACCAGACAATATGTCAATAAAGTGCTTAATTTCGAAAAAAAATACCGGACCTTAAATCAGACTTCCACAAAAGGGTACAACATTGCTCTTGACAATTTTGGCAGTACAGCGAAGAGTGTATATATTAGCAGTGCTAGCACAAATACTCAGTCACTTCCTGCTCAGTATTCACATTCAGATTCGCGAGTAGCTGCGCTTCAGGCTTTAAGAGTGCACAATTTAACGCGTTCATTAGCAAATGATTTTGGTCGTCCACAAAGCAGTACACAAGGCATTACACATAACAATAATACACGTGTTTTAAACAGCCCTACTGAGTTTGTTAATCAGCACACAATAAACAGTAGCAGACGTTCAAAGGTGAAGTCTTGGGAAGCAATATTTGACTGAGACGCATATAACAATTAATGTTGTGACGCGGAGCTTTAAGCTAAATATAAATGACACATTACTAAAAAATAAAATTGAAGTGAGTACCATGATTGAAAACGGAGTTAGCGATACGCTATTGAGTATTTTTGAAGGGATTCGAGAGGCAACATGTGTATCTAATCCCGATCGTTTAAAGTATCACTACAGTGATGTTGACGAACTAGTCAATAAAATCTGTAAGCGCAACTATGGTTTTTTATGTTTTGAGCTAAGTCACTTTTGTTGGGCTATTGTTAATAAGCCCAATCACGAGTCCGTCCCTAGCGCACTTATGGATTATTTTTGGTTCCAAGAACCTACTACACCAAAACGTTTCAGGGAGGTATTCAAATCGCCTTGGGAGTCTGAATGTGGTTCAATTAAGCTAACTAATGATGTATTGAGTATTAATGTAAGTGGGGGCAAATTTGATGTGTCTCCTACACGCAGTGGCACACTTGCGTCATTAATGGAGTTTCTGATCACAATCGATACAAGTTTACTTAAAGAAATAGAGAAAAGGCTGCTTGAAGCAAACAATCAAAAAATCAAGGAAGTAGCCTCTTATTTACAAAAAGAGATACGTGAATTTTTAAAGCCACATCTGGTTAAAGAACAAGTAAGGAACCGCTTTACTTACATTGTTCGGTGGTTGAAATCTAATGAAATTGACCCAGGAAATATAGATGATCAGGATGTATTATCGTTTTGGTTAGCAGCAAGCGGCGACGAGGAATCTGAGGGTTATGTGCTCTATTCTACCGCACTATTTAGTATCTTGGATGCCTCAGATGCGTTTTATACTGCAAACCAACGTGAACAAATTGCTTGGGCAGACTCATTTGGCGATGCTGATGCAGAAGGTGAAGTTGATGTGGGTAAAGTAGCAGGCTCACTGGTTTATGAAGAGAGGCCAGCTATTTTTGTTGACGCTTTGAGTAGGCAGCCTAAGTGTATTACACAAATACATGTGAAATTAAGTGAGCCTTTGGTCAATTATCAAAATATGCTATCAAAGCATGGCTTGTCTTTTTTGCGTTTACATTGTTTTTCTGCCTTGCAGTCGGTCTTAGTTCAAGCAAAACGGGTATCACAGCAACGAGTATATGAAAAGTTACAAGAAAATTTTGTCGGTTCTTATCTAGATTATTGTGAAGAATTAGACAGCCTGCTGAAGTCACTTATTGTTGCTAAGAGTTCTTTGTTATATGTCCTGACAGAACATTACCCGAGTGAAGTATTTAGTGAACATTTACAATCTATTTTCTCTGAAAATAATCAACAAACTACTGCCTTGAAAGAGTTTTTAAAGAAAGAGCCGGGTATTGTGAAGTCTTTTGCAGATTCTTTTTCTAAGGCCAAGCTGGCATCTCTATGCTTGCAATTCCCCATTATTAAACAACAATATGAACACGCCGCGACAGTTTTTCGAAAAAACACCAAACAAGGTTTTAGAGAACTTCCTCATGAAGAAGACATTGAGCAATACTATGATTGTCTAGAAAACGTAAATAATTTGATAGCGTTAATGATGCAGCATAAAGAGGCGATCAATGACATGCTTAAAAATAAGCGCTTAAATGAGATTTTTGTCTCTGACCTTTCCATATTCAATACCAGGTTTACTGAAATTTACGGAGAAACATATGCAGTCTGAACACGAAAAACGTGCAGAGGCCATTTTTATTGAAAAACAACATTATAGGGTGATGTCTCAAACCGGCGGCAATAAAGCACTTTTGTTTAACGATATGATTAAATTAGCTTCAGGAGCAAGTGTCATAAATGCTAAAGCACAGATGGAAAAGGTAAATCAATCTTTATCTGCACGAAAGCAATATATAGAGTTATGCAAAGAATTTTCTTTTGATTTAAGTATGACGCAAGCTGCTGCGAGCACTGGAAATGAGTGGGCCGATAGAGAAACTGAAAAATTTTCAATGAAATTTAAACGCGATGCTGAAAATGCTGAGCAGGTTTACGTGTTGTTGACGATTTTATTTCCTGCAGAAGCACATAATACCGAAGGTGTTACACTGAATGTTAGTTGCGCGGAACAAATATATCGTATTGACTTTCCTCTATTAGATGACAACAAGACGCAAATGTTGTTCGATATCAGTGCGCCAGAGTTGCTTGCACTTGCTAACAAAGATGCTGAAATTATTGTAGCGTAAAATAAAGGATATAGCGCTAATGGCTTATCATATTATGGTAGCGACAACCAAAGGTTTGGTCGCCATTCAAAAAATTTACCCGTTAGACCCTGAATTAGGTTCTGTTGTATCCCTTAGAGGTACGCCGCAAGCCTTGCCTATCACGAGTGCTTACAGGAGTTTTGTGAAAAAAGGTTTGGGCTTGATCCATGAAGACTTCGATGGCGCTTCATATCGAGTAAATGTTTCGGGTGAAATTCACAAAGGAAATAGCTGGCAATTGGGTTTTTACTTGGCCCATGCCGCACAAGCTCAAGGTGTATTAGGTAACGGCGAGCCGGAAGAGGGTGATATTGTAATTTGTGCCACTGGCGCCATTAATTCAAGCGAACGTACCGTTTTAAAAGTAAGTGAAGTCCCTTTAAAGTTAACCCTTGCTCGAGCTGAAATTCAAGCGTGGCAACAAATATGTGAAGTAAAGTTTGTCTTGCCATCTGTGAACCACAAAGAACTAGATGTGAATGAAGAGTTTGATCTTATTCCGGTTAATAAAATTGCTGATGCAATGGAACTATTACCCGCATATGCCGCTACCGAGCTTATTGTGGAACAGAATAGGGAATTGATACCGCTCAATTCAAGTTCTTCTCTGGGTAAATGGTTAATGTGGAGTGCGCCTGTATTGGCGCTAATGTTGGTTTCTGTGTTACACATTACCAAAGTATACCCATTAGACTTTTTGCTTCCAGTCAATAATGCATTGCCTAAAAATGCAAAATCGGAGGCTAAAAAGCTTGCAAGCGAAAATGTCATCGTCAAAAAAGATATCGCTGAAACACCCAAAAATCAACCTGTTTTGTCTTTAGTTGCATTAAGCGGCCTAGATTGTGATAGCAATTCATCGTTAAGCGAAATGTTAACTATCGAGGGTTATACTATTACTCCACTTTATATTAACGATACGCTATGTGCACTTAATGGTAAGGTTAATGTGCCAACACAGCAGATGTTGTTGATAAGTGCAGACACCAGGGCGGTGGTAAATATCGTTTTGAAGGAAACTCAATTTTCCCTCCCTCTTCCGAACAACAGACTTAAAAATAGGCAGTATTGGCTAGTTGGCTTCGAACACCCATTAAAAGAATTTGAAGGGCGTAAAGTAAGAGGTTTTTTATTTGAGCTAGGGGGCAACGAATTAGTCAACTACAATCGCTTGAAAAGCCTATTTGATGCACTAGATAAGAATTATTTCATTGTTGAACATGCTATTTCATACAAGGATTAACTCTATTAGCCAATACTTAATTCTATAATCTAGTCCCTCTAGTGTTTTTTAGGGTACTGACAAATTAACTTTTGTTAAAGTAGACTCTAAGGATGAATATTTATAAACGTTATCGCTTTCCATCAGAAATCATTCAACATGCAGTATGGCTCTATCATCAGTTTAACCTAAGCCATCGAGGGTATTGTCAACTTATCGACCTTATTCCAAATTGTGAGATAATCCGGACATGAAAAACACCAAAATGTACTCCGGATATCGCTACCCATTTCAGGTCATTAGCCATGCTGTATGGCTTTACCATCGATTTACCCTAAGTTTTC
The DNA here is from genome assembly GCA_964195425.1 of Acidiferrobacterales bacterium. GTDB lineage: Bacteria > Pseudomonadota > Gammaproteobacteria > Enterobacterales > Alteromonadaceae > Glaciecola. The sequence continues at coordinate 2,514 of CAXMOM010000006.1, read as the reverse complement.
GAGATATCGAAGCGTTATTGGCAGCCAGAGGGATCACCGTCAGCTATGAAACCATCAGAAATTGGTGTCTAAAATTCGGTCAACAATACTGCAAGAGTATAGGACAAATTAACGCTACCGACTAGCCTCTGTGACAGCTTTACTTGGCTTTACTTGCGGGTGGTCTTGTAGTTACTCATTTGTGGTGTTGAAGAAATTTGCGGGATGTTTGTCGTTGAGGTGAGTAAGTAAGCTGGCCTTTGATACTGAAATCTGGATAGTGAGGTGCGAAGCTCCTTGCCTCAACATATGGCATGTTCAAGCATCATTGTGTTTTTCGTGTGTCATGCGCCAAAGTCAAAATCTCTTTGGATGGTGAAATCATTAAACATAGCCGTTTGCTCTAAAGCTTCAAGTGGCGGTGCTCTGGTATTGTTGCCAGTGATGGCTGAGTCTTGTTTGTCTAAATACGACAATATCTTGTGTATGATGGCAGGTTCGATTATGTAGGCAATTATCGTCACATTGTGCTTTTGGCATTTCTCACATTCAATAATGTCTATGTTGAAGACACGTTCTTACTTGCCGGTTACCGGACGTTGTGCAGTCCCTGCTAGCCAACTCATGCTTCTAGCGTGGTAAGGCTTGTCAGACTGGCTATTTTCTTGATTGTTTAGTTTAGGACTATTTTTTCCTCTCTGTGACGCCGTCACTTGTGCGCGAAGATTGCTATTGGGAGCAAACACGCCGAACTAGCGGGTAATCCAAATCTTGTTAAGTTGGGTCTAGGCGGCGGAATGAGAGCGGCTAGTTTGCCGATGAAATCGAGAGGGTCAAAGAATACGTGTGTTCGCGCCGGTTACCGGTTCCGTCACGATAGGGAGTCTTTAATTCATAACGCACTTTTCCATGATCAGTCATGCTCAAACGCTGCTCACTAACGGCTGGTCGACTGATGTACCGGCATAGCCTTTCCAATTTCTCTGGCTCGACGGCATTAGCAAACACGCCTGCATGCAGAGAAAACCCACTTATATTGGCTAACTGACCATATTCACCTTTGTTGCTCGCAGGGAGGGTTTGTAAGGTAAAGACCTTCTGCCCTTGTTGTGGTCCCATAGCAATACGGTAGCTAACAGATGCACCCTGAAACTGCAGCAAACTATCTTCATCATCGATAGGCAAATTCAGGTAACTGTTTTCCATGTCGCGCTGAACTAGGCCGACTTTCTCTAAATATTTAGCGATGCGATGGCTGATGGTGTGGACGAGCTCGACCATATCGCTGTGACATGGTGCTTTGATGCGAGTGAAGGTGGTGCCACCCCATAAATTTTCGCTAATTGCGCCTTCAAGAAACAGCATATGGAAGTGGATGTTTAGATTCAACGCGCTGCCAAAGCGTTGAATAAGTGTAACAGCACCCGTCTTTGCTTGTTTAGTTGTAAAGCCTGCTTTGTTAATAATGTGAGTGGAAATGGCGCGGTGAATGATTTGCATCACCTTGCTTAACTCACTTGGGTATCTTGCTAGCAGCAAGCGAAGGGGAATGGGTAAACTTAGCACCCACTGGCGAACTGGGTAGCCCCTAAGCACATCATCAACCAACAGCGCTGCGCTTTCAGCCATTCGTCTTGCTCCACAACTGGGGCAGAAGCCTCTGCGCTTGCAGCTAAAGGCAACTAACTTCTCATGTTTACAGTCACCGCAGACGACTCGCAAAAAACCGTACTCCAGTCGACCACAACGCAAGAACTCATCAAACTCACTTTCAACATATTTAGGTAAGTATGTGCCTTGTTCGGCTAAGTTTACGGTAAAGCCAGGATAGTACCGTTCGACCAATTGATAAAGCAAGGTAATTTCTGGTCGATGGCGTTTGTATTGTTCACTCTGTCGTATTGCCGGCACATTCGTTCGTCTTTGAATTTTATACAAGCAAGTGTGGCAAAAAGAGACGTAATTAACGACTGCCTGAACGGCCGGTTTGCCGATAAGCCGAAATAAGTGCAAAAGATCCTGACACTTTTGTTCTGGCATAGAGTGCTCATTCAAATTTGAACGGCGTACGTCCCCTTTGGCCGTAAACTTGCCCTTGAAGATGATGTTAGGCTACGTCTCCTGATCGCTCTAAGGAGACTAAATCCTCGAAAACAGCTACGACTATAAACTGCCCTTTGGAGCCACTCAAAACAATAACCATGAACAAAAAACAACCTTTTTCTATTCAATTAGATCCTAGTTTGAATGTCTATTGAGAAAGTATTTGTGAGAGGTATTTTATTCAAAGAAAAGCTTACAAGTTAAAGAGAACTGTTCACCAAATAGAGTGAGTCATTGCTCATAACCGACGAGTTCAACTGTGTGCTTTTTATCAATATTCTTAAGTTCGCTTGTAAAATAGCGCGCAAAATAAAAAGTCTCGCAGCCCATGAGAATAAAGAGCTCCGGGCAAATTGATGCACAGATTCGCCACATTTTCGGCACGGATTCGCCACGCTTTTGGAAGAATGACACGTAAGTTAGCGACACAAA
>CAXMOM010000005.1:0-2160 GCA_964195425.1 Acidiferrobacterales bacterium | reverse complement strand
ATTGCTCACTCTTTTGCACTGCCAGCACATTGGTTCATCCTTGAATAATGGTATTCAAGGATGTCAAACAAGAGATCAGAAAACGACTGAACAATCAGCCTGATTTTGGGGGGTGTGGTATTGCCATTTTACCTTGAACGTTTGCTCTAAGGAGCGACAACTCAAAAATCCAATATGACCGGTTCTCTTAAGGTTATCTGTTAGCTGTCGAGCACACTAATTCTGCTGTAGCCCTTGTATTCATTGAGACAGGTGGCGGATAACCTCGAGAGGACGAAACCGCGGTGGGTTACGTTAGATGTGTGACTATGGGGATTTCGATGGTGGGTCGGGTATCGGTGCGTTGCTTTGACGCCAAGCATCTTTTTTCGGTACGCAGATATGAGTGCTTTTTCACCGTGCAAAGCACTCAACTACGCGCTAAACCGATGGGAAAAAGCCATGCGCTATGTGGATGATGGTCGATTAGACATCGACAAAAATAGAAGTGAGCGGGCTATAAAACCCTTCGTGGTGGGCAGAAAATCGTGGTTGTTCTCGAAGACTGCCAATGGCGCAAACGCCAGTGCCACACTTTATTCCATCGTAGAAACCGCTAAGGCAAACGGCCTCATTCCTTACGACTACCTCATGCATGTAATGAAAAAAATAATACAGGGTGAAACAGATCCAGAGCAGCTGCTTCCATGGAATGTCGAACTAGGCTAGTGTGGTTCTAACGACGCTTACGAACATTGCATATGTACAGCGAGTTCTTTGATGACAAACCGGTTTCCCGCCTGATTGGCGAAGGGATTGAGGCATCACATATCAATGACGATGCATTGGGCCGTTGCCTTGAACCACTCAATGATGAAGGCGTTTGTGGTCTGTACCAAAAAATTGCCGAAAAGGTCGTTGGCTACCTCAAACTCCCCTGTGAGTTCGCCCATTTAGACTCAATCAGCTTTTACTTAACTTGATATTCGAAAACCTCTCTGGCATTCCCATTTATATGCAGGCACAAAGCGGTAATATTAACGACATAGAGGAATTTAAAAAGATAGTCAAATCTCATTTCAGTAGCCTTAAGGCCGCCCAGCAATGCCACTATTTAGTGGCTTATGCTACTATTATGGACTATGCTACTGTTTAGTATAAATAATAATTCAGGTAAGAAATTTTGATGAAACCAATCTATGTCACACTCATTTTTCTTTTATTAATATTATTAACTTCATGCTCAAGTAACACCCAAAAAACCTCAAAGAAACAAGAGCCTACGTTACTGCCTAAAGTCACCAAGCCTTGTGATAAAATTAATGCCTTAATTAACGAGTATGACAATGATTTTAACAAAATAAAATTAAAAATGATGACGACTAAATATAGTCGTATCTGGAAAGCTAAATATCATTTGGTGGGTGATAACTGCCAAGTTTGGGCATGGTTTGGCAACAAACATACTTATTCCTGTAGCAATATAGTTCCTAATAAAGAAATTGCTGAATATTATTTTCAAAATGCAAAAAATACCGCGAAGAGTTGTTTAGGAACAGAATGGGTTATAAAGGAAAGCGCCAGGAAAAATGATGAGGGCTATATAGTTGAATTTAACAAAGAAGATTCTGATTTAATGCTGGCTGCACATATGGTACCCACAGCAAGTTTATTTAAGTCTGGGTGGACTGTTTATTATTATATTGGAAGTGTTTCACAAGTTGAGTAAAGTTTATCTCAAGAAGATTAGGGCAGTTTTATATTTTAGAGTTTGTCATTAAAATAATATTTATTGTCTTTCTAAAATACCTATTGGATTCTATAGTTGATGTTAATTGAAGTTTTCACAAGGGAAATAAAATGAAAAAATTACAGTGTATAAAAACAGGTTTTATTTTGCCTGTAGCTATACTTTTTATAGGTTGCCAGTCAATAGATGCCGCGCCAGTATCTCCTGAGGGCATGCAATTAACCCACAATACCCGTTCAACAATTGAGTACAGAAAAGAAGGTGTTAACTTTGCTGATTATAGTAAAGTGCAATTTGCTCCGAGCACGGTGGCTTTTAAAAATAATTGGCAGCGTGACTACAACCGCAACCAAACTAGCCTGTCATCACGTATAAAAGACAAAGATGTTGTACGTATTAAAGAATCGGTCAAAGTATTGCTAGAAGAGACG
>CAXMOM010000004.1:0-157243 GCA_964195425.1 Acidiferrobacterales bacterium | reverse complement strand
ATTTTCGGGCATCATTACCTAAAATCTGTGGCTCCCCAACTGGCTATACGAGTTAGACGGTCATCATTCGTAATAAGTCGGGCTAAAGCCTTCAAAAAAGCGCATCAATTGGGTATTGACCAAAACGCTTTGTGGGCGTTGGATTTTGGTGATGAAAGACGAAAAGTATATCCGGTTTTTCAGTTCAATTATAACATAACCGATTCGGCAGAATTTCATCGTTTAACATCAAGTTCACAGTGTTATCCAGACCAGTTCTGGTTCGCTGCCTTTCATCAGAATCTAGAATATATAGAAAACCAGCAGTTATTTTTCAATCTGATACGTAGAGATGTGGACGCTGATTTAGTTTCCATTATCCAATGAACCCTTCTTTGCTTTCCAGAGTGACTCTGCGATGAATATGACCCGAAAACGCATAACTAGGTTTGCCAATGACATGCTTTTTGATTCTCTTCGCTCTTAGTACACGATTGCACCGCATTAATAGCTTGCTGTACATTATGTAAAGATATTTTTATATCTGAATCTATACCATCGAGTGTAGTAAGGTTCGTTTCAACTTCTTTGCCATTAGAAAGTAATACGCCTATTTACGCTTCTTTTTAAATCCAAACAAACCATTTTCGACTATTTGTTCAGCTGCTAACGTAGGCACCATTTCTTCCCAGTCGCCTCGTCCTGCTTTTAAACTTTTCAGCACATCTCTAGAGAATATATTAAACAATTCTGCATCACTGGTTTCTAGGCCTGTCAAAAAGTCGTTCTCTAGCAAGTGCCTATATAAAAATCTAAGGTGCTCAGGAACTTTTAAGTCAGAAAAGTCCCGCAGTTCGTTATCAGCATCAATTTCTGGGTAAATAAACATGCGAGTATTGTCAGCGAATAGTTTGCCGAATCCTTCCAACATACCGCCTTCAACTCCGCGATATGATTCTTCGTCAAAGATTTGCTTCATGTTAATCATCCCGACCACAATACCAATTTTCATTTTGGTATACTGACGAAAATAGGCACGCAAGGAGAAATATCGGGTGTAATCTGAAATCATTACGTTATAACCCAAGGCATTCAGCAACTGTACACGCTGCACCAAGTCTTCTCCTGGCACTTCATTGTCGTTACCTTTGGCATCGTTGAGCGAAATTTCGGCTATCGCAATGGTATTTTCTTCACTAATACCTTCTTGTTCAAAAAACGCCTTTTTACCCTGCTCTATCATATCGACATTGAGGTTGGTAACAGGCCTAAACGAGCCCCGTATGGTGATCACGTTTTTCTTATACAACATTTCGGCTGGCACACAAATACTGCCGTCTGGCCTAAACATTATCGCGCGAGTTTTCCAGCTTCGAATTAAATGAAGGTTAATCGCCCTGTTATCGAGATCTTCAAAGTAAGGACCAATAAATTCAATTGAATCAATTTCTACTCGGCCAGGCTTAATGCTGTCGGTGAGTGAATCGATGATCATTTTGGGGTTTTCAAAATAATAGTAAGCGGCATAAATTAAATTTACGCCTAGTATGCCAAGCGCTTGTTGCTGAGCTTCTGCATTGTCGTCACGCATACGCACATGCACTTTAATATTTGAAGGTTCAGCGCCTGGATACATTTGCACCCTAATACCACACCAAGCATGACATTCGTTTTGGCGATTAAAGCTTTTAGCCGACACAGTAGCTGCATAAGCAAAGTAGCGTGAAGATTTTGAACGTACATCGCTCACTCTTTCAAGCACCAAATCGAGCTCTTGTTCCATCATGGCTTTAACACGCGCTTTACTCACGTAGCGGCCATCGTTTTGCACGCCGTATATGGCATCTGAAAATTTCATGTCGTAGGCCGACATGGTTTTTGCAATAGTTCCGGCGGCGGCGCCTGCTAAGAAAAACTGCCTAGCGACTTCTTGTCCTGCACCTATTTCTACAATGGTGCCGTATTTCTTGTCGTCAAGATTTAAACGCAATGCTTTTTGCGACGTAGAACGAGAGCTGACGGGTTTATGTTCCATGGGGTCTCCAGAAAATGAGGATGATTTTATATCGTGTACATTTTATGCTACCGCTATTTTACCTTAATTTATCGGTTAATTGACCATATCAATGAGATAAATTTAAGTATTAATTAAAGTAAAACAAAGAACTAGCTGTTTTATGCGCGTACCCATGTAATTTACAACGACTAAATTACTCGAAAAAGCATGTGTCTATTCAAATGTAATATTACGCGTTAAAGCACTGAACATCCTAAGATATAGCTCACCCCACTCATTACGTTGTTCAGGCATGACAAGGCTTGAACGCGGATAACGATGATTCTCCCGGTCGTCATAAAACTGTGTGTTTTCCCAACCATTGGTACTTTTCAGGAAAGCTTTTATGCCTTTTTCACGACGACTTTCATAACTGCCTGCAAGGCAAGTTTCGACATACGATAAACTAACTGGATATTCTGGTGTAGATGGTTCAATAGCTAATGTTTCACAAATATATATAGGCGTTTTTATCAATAATTGCTGTAATGCCTTATTCTGCAAGGTGTCGATACCTTGCAGATGAACACTCTGGGGTAATATTTTAGTAAAGCGATAATCCTGTTCTCGTTTTTCAAAACTATCGTTAAACTGTAAGGGGATTAGTTGAGCACTTAGCTGGCTTGTCCTATTGGGTATTGCACCCGCGTAGGTTTGTTCTTCGCTTATCGAACGCGTAATCCAATTTCGCTCCCAGCCTTTCACCATAACGGGAATGCTTGGGCCCATAATTTGACTATAGGTTTGGCGTGAATATTGACTTAACAAGCTACCATAACCTGCTATCAAAACTTTGCTTTTGGCCGACTCGATGAAATCGTTGATATTTAAATGAGATATTACAGTGGCTTTCATTAGTCGTACTTGTATTAGCAATTGCGATGACTAAAGCTCGTCACCTCTTCAATATTGTCTTTTTGTAAAGCAAGCATTATCAATCTATCGACGCCAATAGCGACCCCCGCGCACTGCGGTAAACCAACTTTAAGCGCCGCCATAAAATGTTTATCGATCGGCTTAGTTGAAAGCCCCAAGGCTATTCGTTTTTGATTGTCTTGTTCAAAACGATTCAACTGGCTTTGCGCATCGGTAAGCTCATCAAATCCATTGGCGAGTTCTATCCCTTTGTAAAAAACTTCAAAACGATTCGCGGTTTTTCCATCGTCACTTAATGTTGCTAATGAAGCTTGGCTGGCTGGGAAAAAACACACAACCATAGGACATTGAGTGCCTATATGCGGCTCTATATGCATACTGAACAACACCTGCAATATACTGTCTTTTAAGACCGCATTGCCTTGCTCACTTTCATTCGTATTCAAATTGGTTTGTAAACTAGTGACATAATCACTCAGACCAAGCTTGTTACATAGTGCAATTAAGGTAGCTAAATCCGTTTCAAGTGGGTCAATCTCTAAATGTTTTTCAAAAAGCCTGCGATAGTTTGATTGGTGAACCTGATCAATGGGCAATGTAGCGATGAGTAGCGCAGCCACCTCGTCAATCAATTGCTGCATTGAATAGCCTACCCTATACCACTCAAGCATGGTGAACTCAGGGTTATGCATGCGCCCCACTTCATCGTCTCGAAAGGCCTTACATAGCTGAAAAATATCACCGCTGCCCGCAGCTAAAAGGCGTTTCATCGCATACTCAGGTGAGGTCTGCAAATACAAACGGCTAGAATTACATGCTCCGGGCTGCGTATGCAAGGTATGCATAGCCTCAAGGTATGGGTCGGTAATGGTATGCGCTGACAAACAAGGAGTTTCTACTTCAAGCACAGTACGCGCGGCAAAAAACTTTCGTATGTTTTGCATGATAGCTGCACGTTTATGCAGCGTATCTAGACTCGCGCTTGGTTGCCATAAAGTTGCCATTAAAGAGTGACCAAGCTTATATACAACTCTACGAGCAATCTATACTTCACTTTACTATCGAATGAACACAAGCAGGCTATTTTTGTGCACGAGAAGCATATTCACCGCTTCTGGTATCAACTTTTACAACTTCACCTCTTTGCACAAATAAAGGAACACGTACAACAGCGCCGGTAGATAGGGTCGCGGGTTTGCCGCCTGTACCTGCAGTGTCGCCCTTCAATCCGGGGTCTGTTTCTACAATTTCTATTTCAACAAAATTTGGTGGCGTGACCACAATTGGGCTACCATTGAACAAGGTTAGCGTGCAAATGTCATTTTCAACTAACCATTTAACATTTTCGCCTACCGCTTTTTCATCCGCGGCAATTTGCTCGAAGGTTTCGTTGTTCATGAAATGCCAAAATTCACCGTCGGTGTACAAGTATGCTAATTCAGTATCCATTACGTCGGCGGCTTCAACTGTTTCGCCAGAACGCCATGTTTTTTCAAGGGTTTTCCCCGATACTAATTTGCGTATTTTTGTTCGGTTGAATGCTTGGCCTTTGCCCGGCTTTACATATTCGTTTTCTAAAATGTTACAAGGCTCGCCATCCATCATTATTTTTAGGCCAGCTTTAAATTCGTTTGTACTGAAATTAGCCATTCAATCCTCTGATACTGTGGGTCATTAATATTAACATGCCAATAATACCTAAAAAAACGCCGTCTGTAGAGACACATTGGCAAAAAGAATTAGCTAATTCTTTTACTACGCTACATTCACTCCTCGAATACTTGCACATTGACCCTAATTCATTGCCAAGTGCTGTGAACATAAATGAGTCTGAAAACCCTATAAAGCAAACTGTTATCCCCAGCAAAAACGTACTCAGTATTGTAGAACAGCATAGCCAAGCACGCACCCTCTTCCCTATGCGTGTTCCAAAGCCATTTGCCGACCTAATGCAAGCTGGAAATTGGCACGATCCCTTACTTCAGCAAGTTGTTCCGCAGCAGGCCGAGTTTATAAAAAAATTGGGCTTTGTGAGCGACCCATTACAAGAACAAGGGGGACCAACAGCAGGCCTAATCCACAAGTATAAGAGTCGTATTTTGTTAATTGTAAGGGGCGGATGCGCTGTCAATTGTAGGTATTGTTTTAGACGCCATTTCCCTTATCAAGATAACCAACTAGGCCAAGCTCAATATCAGTCGGCGATAGACTACGTAAAAAAAGACACTAGCATTAACGAGGTAATATTTTCAGGTGGCGACCCCTTAATGGCGAACGATCAACAGCTCGCCAAACTCGCCAAGCAGCTTGATGAAATTGCGCATGTAAAAAGACTACGTATACATACTCGCCTGCCCGTGGTTATCCCATCTAGAGTAAATGATGACTTCATCGCTTGGCTAAAAGATTTGCGAGTTAAACCCGTAATTGTTTTGCATATTAACCATAAAAATGAAGTAAGCGATGCATTGATAGAAAAAACAAAAGCACTTATGCAGGCCGGTGTTACCTTGCTCAATCAGTCGGTATTGCTAAAAAACGTCAATGATAGTTCAGATATTATTTGCGAATTGAGTGAAGCCTTGTTTAACGCTAATATTTTACCCTACTATTTGCATATATTAGACCCAGTAAAAGGTGCTTCGCATTTTGATGTGAGTAAAACCGAGGCAAAGAATATTATGGCCGATGTAATAAAGCGCTTACCGGGCTTTTTGGTGCCTAAGCTAGTTCAAGAACTGCCTGGACAACCCGGTAAGACACCAATCGATTTAGGACTCGAGCCTTAACTTTCAGGCGTAAGTATTAACACTACTACCTACACTAGCAGTACTTGGCATTGAAACAGATTGTGCTGACTCAAGCAGTTCTAAAACCGCTTGCCCTTCCTGCTTTTGCTGATTGTTTGCCATTTGGGCAGACTTCACCATAAGAGAAAGCGCAACGCCAGATGAACCTTGTATATCCATTGCGTTTCCTTTTTCGTTATTTGCTTGTAGCAAAAACCAAATACAGGCACAATTGCCCGCTAGGATAATATCGGCAATTTAAGGGGTTTCATGAATAAAATAATAGAGGCGTTAAATGAGAATTTGCGTGTTATATATCGCAAAGCGGTAGACGCCGACACTGCCTTAAATACACTACAATCTAAAGGCAAAGGTAAGTTTGAGACTATTTTTGTTGATGGTTCAGGCTTTAGCACACGCAGTAAACGTTTCGGTCCGTATGTAGAGGAGTTGGCAGGTGAAGTCGCTCCTTTGGTAGAGGCTGACCAAAAAAAATTGAATGATGAGCTTCCGGTCATTGTTAAAAAAATAGAGCTTTTGCTGACAACACTTTCCCAGTTTAAAAAGACCTTGTAGTAAGATTGTGTGCAAGGTCCTTGCAAAGAGCACCTATAGAGAGCTAAAGAAACTCTTTATATCATAACCTTGTAAAACTCTTTTAAAAAACGCCTAGCAAATACAATGCCTTAGCTAAGCGTTTTACACTAGCGAACCGTCGTTTCACTCAATAATTAAAGCTGTTCGACGGTATATCCTTTTTTCTCTAGCTGCGTCAGCACGCCATCTTTGCCGGGTAAGTGAAGCGCGCCCACCAATACAAATTCAGTGCCTTTATCACCAAACATAGCCTCAATTTTTTGCATCCAACTGTTGTTTCTGTCCACCAACACTAACTCGTAAATGTCTGGATAATCTGCGAAACTGTCTATTCCTAGCTTGACTAAACCATCCATATCGCCGTTACGCCAACTATTGTGCAAACCTTTGACAATCCCATCGATATTATTTATTTCATCCAAGGTGTAGTTAATCAAAGAATTAGGGTCATCATTGTCAAAACCATCTATTACGGCTAATTGTTCATCTGGCGTTTCGAACCAACCAATCGTTTTATTATCTTCTTGAGCCCTTTCAAAGTAAAATTTATCTACCCCTTCGGCAACAAAGCCGCGCGCTTGATATTCCATAATAGTGATAGTGAGCATAATGCCAGTTGGGTTTAAAACATTAAGTTGCATGGGATCTAACTGTCTCGATTTAGCATATGCAACAAGCCGCGCATACGTTACTGCATCTAAGCCTGATTGCAGTGTTTTTCCGTCTTTATACAATATGACATCAAAAAATTTGCGCTGAAAATCAGGAGTATCAAGTTCGTTAATATCAGTCTCAAAATATATTTCATCAGCTTGCGCATAGGCCTTTTCAAATGCTTCAGGCAAAGGGTAGTCGCTTTCGGTAAGTAAGTGGAAAGTGCCTCCAATATAAATAGTTTCGCCGTCCTTAGTGATTTTAAACACCGGCGCAGCATTAACCGTTGCGACAGAGAACAGAGCAAACATAAATAAATAAACTAGTGCATGCGATAGTAATTTTTTCATAGATAAGCCTTTTAATACCAATATTGAGTGACCGGCATAAATTATTCATTCTTACATTAACATCGTTAATACGTGTCAAGTTTACAAAAGTGCAATGTAATGAGCCAACTGATATTTTATCGACTAATATCGCCATTGAAACTAGCATCAAGTCGGTTATACTTTACGAGGTAAGTGACGAATGCGCGGTGTTAGTTTTTTGATTATTTAGAGGTATAAAAGATACATGAACAATACGTTTGATGCAAAAGGCTTAGCAAAACAGTTCTGGAAACAAGGGTATCTGCATATTCCAGAATTTTTCAATATAGAACTGGCTGAAAAATATAACCGCAAAATTATAGAACATTTTGGTATGAATCCCAATTTCGAGCATACGGATGAATTTATTGCAAAGTCTGGGGCGGACGTTATTCCTTGGTTTCCGCAGCAGCAGGGCGAAACTTGTTTTAACGAGGCAAATCAAGATCCATTGCTAGTTGCGCTAACCGAGCAAATTTTGGGTTTAGGTTGGTACGAACAGTATTCAATGGTCATGTTTTCAAAAAAAGGAACGGTAGGTCAAGCGTGGCATCAGGACTGCCTTTGCGACGACCCTGATAAATTCAATTTGAATCGATTAATGTATACCATGGACATATCACAACACACCACAGGCGGGCAAACCACAGTGGTGCCGGGTTCACATTTAACCGGAATGATTCCGAGCATTCATGAAAACTTAGATGAAACAGCAGCAATAACCATAAGCCCCAAAAAAGGCGATTTATTGATGTTACATGGACACTCTTATCACAAGGTCGAAAAAGTCACTGGACAATACAGGGTATCAACCAACTATAGAGCGGCTTCGAAAAATACCCCTGAGAACGTCACTGACATTGGCGTATATAGAAATATGCTGTATCAATTCTCAAACTCAACGGTGCTCCAAGAACGGTGATTTATAAGATAATAAATGATGACGCCGTTTCTTGCTTTGGCAAACCTTTGAGCTCATCACTTGCTAACAAAAAATCTGACCGGCATACGTGCGTATAATAAACTATTACTTTATATTAGTTAACAATGTTGTTTTCGTTTTGAGTGAGCGGTAAAATCACGAAACTAAGACACTAAAGCCATCATATACTCCAATCTTAATTCAGAATTATCTACAATCTTATTTACATAATTTATAAAGGAATACGAAAATGAAAATGTTAAGCGCAACTCTTTCTCTGTCCTGTTTAATGCTGATCACCTCTTGCGCCACTTACGACCCCTACACTGGTGAGAAAGAAGTTAGTAAGGCCGGTAAAGGCGCTGGTATTGGTGCTGGCGTCGCCGCTGTTGTCGCATACCTAGCGAACAAAGACAAAGATGCCGGAAAACGAAATGAAAGAATTCTGAAAGCTGCTGCAGGTGGCGCGGCAATTGGAGGCGGCATTGGATATTATATGGACGCGCAAGAAGCTAAACTAAGAAAACAGCTACGCGGATCGGGCGTGAGTGTTGAGCGTGATGGTGACAATATCAATCTAATTATGCCAGGTAATATTACATTTGCTTCAGGAAATGCTGATATTGCCCAAGACTTTCTTTCTGTTGTAGATTCCGTAATCCTGGTGTTGAAGGAGTTTGACAAAACGCTAGTCGTTATAAGCGGACACACCGATAGCACAGGTTCTGACGCTCTGAATCAAACTTTATCTGAAAATCGGGCTCAGTCGGTTTCTGATTATTTGTTAAGAAACGGCGTTATCAATGATAGATTAGAAATAATCGGATTTGGTGAAACACAAGCAATAGCAACAAATGATACTGAAGAAGGCAAAAGGCTAAACAGAAGAGTGGAAATTGCACTGCTACCTATTACTCAAGCCTAATTAGTTTCATCATTTAGTGACCTTACGAATATCACTAGATAGCCTCTGCTATAGTATTTGTGGACATATGTTGTGCACAAATACTAATCTCTCCAAATAGGCTCTACTAACATGCTGCCTTCGTGGGTGAAGTCCTTATGCCTGACTTCTGTGCCAACAACCCACGTACTTAAATTACCCGTCATGCTAGTTGCGTCATAAAACATTTTATTCATGTTTTCAACTGCACTGGTGTCCCATAAACTCACGTTACCGTTAAAACTAGATGCGCCTAAGAACATCGTTGCCATGTAGGTAACCGAACTCGTATCCCACTGGCTTATATCGTTATTAAAATTAGTCGCAAACGCGAATAAAGAGTGCATTCTGGTCACAGACCTAGTATCCCACTGGCTGATATCGCCGTTGAAACTAGAAGCAAAATGAAACAAACCTCCCATATTGTTAACTGCGCTAGTATCCCATTGGCTAATATCGCCGTTAAAACTAGAGGCAAAACCGAACATAAAGTTCATATCGGTAACCGCACTGATATCCCAGGTGCTAATATCGCTATTGAAATTAGTTGCTTTATAAAACATAAAGCTGAGATTTTTAACAAGTCTCAAATCAGGGCTGTCAGTTCCCAATATATTGAACTTAGCTAATCCAGAAAATGCACCTTCCATAGACAGCCATCTATTACTCCCCCATTGCAATAGATCCATTCTGATAGAAGAGCATCCGTCATTGTCGTCGCAAAACTTCAATGCGGGATACGTTCCGCTAACTTTGACCTCATAAACGCCGGCTTCAGCATAGGTGTATAGAGCATCTTCGGTATGGTTGGACGTCACGGTGCCGTCACCCCAGTCTACTGAAAAGTCATACTCAAAACTTAAATTGGTAGAAATTTTAAAATCTTGGAGCGAATCAACAGTAAGCAGAAACACGAAATCACTGCCCGTGGGTAACACAACGGTCTCATCAAAACGTAAGTCATCAACCCAGAAAATGGATGATAAATACGCTATGGTCGCATTACTCAAATTGTTATTACTGAGCTTAGCAATATCTAATAGCGTATTGTTAGTGAAATCGATACTATTCAGTTGATTGTTACTTACATCTAGTTCGCGCAATTTGCTAAGCTGTGAAAGGTTAATATTCACCAGTGAGTTGCCACTTAAGTTCAGAGAATCCAGCCCAGTCAGGCTTTCAAGGCCTTGAGCATTGTTAATATTTAACGAACTGCAATCCAGACTAGTAAAATCATTTACGCTTAGCCAATTATTAATCTGGGCAATATCTTGCACACAAGCGTTTAAGTTATTGTCAGCAAATACTGCTTCTGATAGCGGTTTATCAATTGCTGGCAACACAGATACATTCACAATCAAAAAATCTGCGATGGTATCCCATGTATTAAACGAATCGTATTTGCCTACGGTGGGCGCTTCAGGATCTATAGCTAGCATCAGCTGTTTGCCTTGATCATCATCTGTGTATGCCCATTGGGCTGACTGGATATCGAGGCTACCTTGTTTATAAATAAACGCGCGGGTATCGGTAACGAAATCAATAAAGGTGTTTTTATTATTTTCTAAAATGGTGAAGCGATAGCCCTTCAAATCTTCGGTGATGAGCGATTTATACTTGTAGAGTTCAGCTACTCTTGCGTTTATACCGATACTTGGACCTAGGCTTAAGACGTTCTCATTCACATCAATTGTTCCATCGGTAAATGGAAGTGTGCGCGTTCCAAACGCCGAACTTTCAATAAACAAGGTATTGTTTTCTATTCGCCAGTCCAGCGCTGCTTCAGTTATATCAGTGACAATCTCGTTGCTTGCAGCGTTTGTGCGCTCAGTAGCAATATAAACTCTTGCTGCTGGGCCTGCTAATGCGGGGTCAACTAATAGCAATGCAAATGTAGTATGTAGGTTGTCTGCGTCAGTCTCTCTAATCACTACAACTGTATCGTTTAACTGTGTCAGTGCAACGTTAGAAAGCGCAGGTAAATCTGCGTTTGGATTAACCGTTACTCTGATTACACTAGTATCGGATGCATCTTGATTATCGACTACCACCAACGAGATTTCGAAGGTCGTTATAGATACAACTTCAGGCGCTATAAAGCTTGTCATGGCCGTTTCAAAGTCGCCAAGAAATAAAGCTTGTCCATTGAGCACCGTCCATTGGTAAGCGACTATATTGCCATCTGTATCGAATGAGCTACTGGCATCTAAGGAAACAAGCTCTGCGCTATTTACCTGCAGATCGGTGCCTGCCACAGCAGTGGGTTTAGCATTGACAGGATTCACCGTAATATCGACTTGTGCGCTACTTGACGCATTGCTGTTATCGGTGGCCTCAAACTCGAAGGTTAACACCGTGGTTTCATCTACCGCTGGCGCAGTAAATGAGGCTTCTACAGCATTATTTCCAATCAGCCCCACAAATGGACCCGATGTTTGTATCCACATTACGCTATCAATTGTGCCGCCATCAAAGGCAGAACCCAACAATGTTACAGTGGCTAGTTCATCTACGGTTTGACTCTGGCCAGCAAGCACGGCAGGCGGTTCGTTGATGTCAACAAGCTGTGGATTGGAGTTATCCAGAAATTCTTGAAGATTCGTTCTTGCATCGTTGTCGTTGTCATCGTTAGCGTCGTTAGCAATAGGATCTAAACTGTTTGCAACTTCCCAGCCGTCTGGCATGCCGTCACTATCACTGTCATGATTACTAGGAAAGGTACAATATTGGAATTCATCGGCATTACTTATGCCGTCGTTATCGGTGTCTTCATTTGCACTCGACACAGCATATTTGTTGGCCCAATAATCGGGTAACAGATCGTTGTTGTTATCTCTAAAATCAAAGTATATATCTTGATATTGATTGGCCCAAGCGCCTACTTCACTGTATCCTGAAAAGCGTAATTTGTATTGTGAAAAGGTTGTGGCTATCGTTTGTGCACTTGAGGAAAGCGCTTGGTTAACGAATGAAACATTGTCCGTTGTTTGATTAAGCGAATCAGCGGAAGAAACCTTCCAGACGGAGCCTTCAGACTCCCATTTGTTAAGCGTAACTTGTTCGCCAAAAGTTGATATCACAGGCGCAACTTCTGATATCGCGCCAATAACGCAGCTGTTTAAAAAACTAAGGGCTGGCTCATCTATTAAAGTGATGCTTGGAATACCATAAAGTGAGGTTTTTTCCAAAACTTCAAAGTTCATGAGATTGTTTATGCTTTGATCTGGCCAAGCTGAAACAGAACTATCAAAAGCCTCAAAGCTAGCTCGCAGCTTTAAATCAGAGCCAATACCTGCACTAAGCTTGGTGAAACGATAGTCGTCAACTGTCTCGGCATTGATCTGCAAAGAAGACGATCCAATAAAATCGCCTTCTACGGCTACTTCGCCATAAATGTTTGGTTCAAATTTTATGTGCCCAGCATCAAGCTCATAAAATCGTAGCTTTATTTCTGGTACTAGCTTTAATTCGGCGTAAGCCTGCGATTTTGCCCCGCCAATAAGCTGATATGACAATTCGGGCGTTCCCGTATAAACGAGGTCCCAATTGCCATCTTTGTATTCAAAACCCGCTTCAAAGTAGTAAGCTATATCAAGGGCCTGCTCAATATTAAGTTGCCCTAGAGCTTTTGCGCTATATTCGCCGGTTAATATAAAGTCCCCGTGTATTGTTACCGGGACACCACCTACCACCAGTATTTTGGAGAAAGACTTTCTAATGAATTCTGTCGAGCCACTAACATTGCCCGGCGCATCAGCAACAACTTCCAAATTCACCTGGAAATCTAAAAAGCCTTGTACCGTAGCATGTGCGCTGGTTAACACAGCGCCCTCAATTTTTGCAGCAACATTAAGTGTCGGCTCAAAGTCATATTGGCCCGTGCCGCTTATAGTGATCTCGTCAGACATTTCAAACGCTAATACCGCACTAGGCCCTATGTCTGCGTCCCCTACGTGTATTTTTACGCGCAAAGTGGCAATGCTTTTGGTGCAAGAAGTACTGCAGTTTTTTTCGCGCACCTTCGCTGTAAATGTTGCAATATAAGGCTGCGCTGTTTTTGAATCAACGTCACCTTGCACTGGCTCCCAAATTAATTGTAAATTCCTATTCGTTGAGTCAGGTGTCTGGGTTATGTCTAATGATCTCACATTGTAATTAGCTACAAGCGGTGCAATTCTATTGTGTGTAACGTTTACCAGCGATAACTCAAACACTTCAAATTTATTGCTGGGATCGTTAATCACCGAAGCGCTGATTTCAAGGGTATTACGTTTATTAGGCATAAACGCGACTCTCTTGGGCCCTTGTATTAACAAATGCTTATCTATTACATCTTGGGCGAATTGAGAAGTATCGTCATTGTTTGTTTGAATGCTTAAACTGGCTCTTGCAGGCGGTAAATCATAGGTAACTTGCGATAACACTAGTTGACTGTCTTGCCACGTTAATACGCGTTGGCTATTATGTGCGTTGAGCATACTGTTGCTAAGCGCTAAACCATTTAACTTCATATTCCTTTGTATATTGCCGGGTAAAGAACTTACTTCGGGAATATCGATTAGCTTAATTGTGGTGTTAATAGCGACGTCGTCATAAATTTCATTTAATGCTGCAGGCTCGGTTGTTACCTCAACAATGCCGTCAGTAACCGTAACCGAGGTGACTCTTCTGAGAATACCATTTTGACTAGATGATACGATTATCTCGCCAACTTGAGGCGCTAAATATTCTTCACTCAAGGGATAAATCAAAGAATTATTAGACACAACAACATTGTCTATATTTCTGAAGATTTGCGTGGCGTTAACAGCGGGGTCGATGGCCATTGTAGTCACCGTTAACTCATTTGAATAACTAATATTATTATCAGCATCTTGGGCAGAAATAATCACATAATAAGCAGTATTTGCTAGCAAGCCTTCAATTTGGGCAATCGCCTGCGCGATTAAGCGCAGTTTACTATTTGAAGCATTGGGCAAAAAATCAGATTGTTCAGAAACATGCACACTGTAGGTGATTTTATTGCTGGCAATCGCATTGTCGGTAGTTTCTAGCCAATCAATACTTATTGCTGTTGACGACAACGCCGTAGCTCCTACTAACACTACATTTGTAGGCGCTTCGCTGTCGTTTATCATGGTAAGTGTAATAGTATCGACGGCTATGGCGCCCTCAGAATCAGTAACTAGAATTTGAAAGGTAGCCTGTTTCTGTTTATCGACATCGGCAATTTCTATCCTTAAAAGGCTGGTGTCTTTACCTGAAGTAACTAACACTTCACCTTCGGTTTGCGTCCAAAAGTAGCTCGCTATTTCACCGTCAATATCGTTTGCCGTTGCACTAAGCACGAGGCTAGAATTTTCACTTACCGTCACATCATCTTGTAAACTTACCATAGGTGGAAGGTTAGTATGTTGGACAATTATTGTGGCTGAACTGCTCGCTTGTGCGCCTGCGTCATCAGCGACCCTAACTAAAAATTCCAAAGTCTCATTTTGAAAAACAGGCGGCACGCTAAAGCTTATAATAGCACTGCTTGTATCGTCTATCGTCACGCCCACGCCACTGGTTTGCGTCCAAAAATAGCTGGTAATAAGGCCATCGGCATCGTTTGCATTTGCTTGCAAGGTAACCGTCGAAAACTCATCAACTGTCTGCATTGCTATGGTATTAACGGTGGGTATTTGATTCACGTAAAGGAAACTAGCTAATATAGTACAATTTGCCGAAACAGCACCGGTAACGTATATGTTATTACTTAACTTACCGTTGCAGCCGCTCACATTATCAATAATATGGTTTGCGTTGGGAGTGAGCGTAAACTCAGCGCTAGCGCCTTTGTTAATGACGGCCTGTCTGGCAGATATTTGCCCCCCTGCCGACAAAGATGTGCTCACCGTGACAGTAGCAGCTGTTTGCGACGTACCATCTGAGCTTTGAGATCTAGGTTCACTAGAACCGCCACCGCACGACGCTAAAAGGGTAAGCGCGCAAAGTACTGAAATTGTTTTTATATATGCTTTCATACTGCACTTTTGTATAAACTTTTATACTGCAGTGCTATGCAATATTGTTACCAAGTTTATATGCAATCTAGCAGGGACCAAATCAGCAGCGTAACATCCAGAAACTATATGCCTCGCATAGATAAGAAGGCTTAATGTTCTGTACTTAGTGCTATATTGAAATGCGTCTTTTTCCTCGTTCTGGCCACACAGTAAAAAAGGGATAGCATCATTAGGGAAAACCACCACTAATGTGCACTTTCCAAATTATCTAAACCCTCACCCCAAATAAGCTACCAACGGCAGTTGTCAGTATAACAAGTTATAAAAAGGATATTACCTTCGAATTACGTGCAGGAATTTATTAGTCATCTGTGATCAAGAGGCATTATCCAACAGTGAAATCTAGCCGCACTCTTAATTTGTCAGATTCAACAGCTTGACCATCAACTATTTTTGGCGCATATCTCCATTGCGCTAGGGCCTCTTTGCTTTTCTTTGAAACGCTTCATGATTAGAACTAAGTACTTTAATATCCTGCACAAAGCCAAAGCTGGTAATCACAAATTCTAGTTCAACAGCACCTTCTTTAGATTTTCTCGCCATACTTATGGGGTATTCTGGATTTTTTCTAAATAGTGGAATGTGCTCTATCTTGTCATTCCAAGGCTTCATTCGGCCAATTGCCAAACAGTGTTCAGTCGCTTCGTCAGACTTCCCTTTTCGTTGATAAAGGTTAACTAAAGATGCATGCGCGGCTAATTCGTATGGGTGGGATGTATCAAGCTCACTGGTAATGCTGGTAATAACCTGTTCGAAATATTCAATCGCAGCATCTTTTCTATTCTTTGCTTCTGCAAATTTACCTAACATGAAGCGAATTTCAAGCGTACGCAAATCACTTTCACCAACTTGCGCCAGTAAGTGTTTTCCGCTAACTCGTTTACCTTTTGGACACGCTTGAAAAATTGACTGCTAAGATTGTTATTGTTGAGTGCCCTTGCTATCTCAAAGTGGATAAAACCGGCGCTTTTTTGGGGTTTTTCATAATTTCTTCTGCGATATTTTCGGCACTTCTTACAGTCCGTCTAAATTGGCCTCGTGACTTACCAAGTTTTTTAAAAGAGAAGTCATCGACGGTAAGTAGTTGCTCTAGTATTACGCCATAGTGTTCCTCTGAGTTTTCGCCGTAAAGCCTTACATAATCCTCAGTAACATCTGAAAGCATGTTGAAGGCTCAGATGCCTTGTTTATCATCAACCAAGCTAAGCGCTAGATTATATTTCAGGTTAGCGGTGTTTTCAGACATCTCACCAAATTTAATCTTACCTAAGGCCAGCGACCGTTGTGCATAGGTAATAACATCTTGTTTATTATCGTTTTGTTTAGCCTTGTTTTATTACTGATATACATCAGAAAAAATTTCTGCGCCTTTGCATCTATGCTAGTCATACAAATGAACGTAATAAACATAATTCTGCTGATAAAGGCTAATGACATAGTAAGCCTTCCATGTCTTATTGTGAGCTGTTTTTTGATAGCGTAAGGTTAACAATGTAAATTAAAGTGAGCGATTTCTAGATAAAAGAAAGCTCATCAAAATGTATATACATGCATATGCACTATCACTGGGTGCCAAATATCTTGTCGCCTGCGTCACCTAAACCAGGCAATATATAGCCTTGCTCATTTAAACAGTCGTCAACTGCGGCCACGTAAATATCTACGTCGGGGTGTGCTTGAGTAACGGTTTTAATACCTTCGGGTGCCGCCACTAGAAACAAACCTAGAATATGCTTACAGCCTTTGTCTTTGAGTAAACTGATTGTGGCATTTAAGGTGCCGCCGGTTGCTAACATAGGATCTATTATCAAGGCTATACGCTGGTCAATATCCTTAACAACTTTGTCAAAATAGGCCACAGGCTGGAGGGTTTCCTCATTGCGATATAAGCCGACAACGCTAATTTTTGCATTAGGGACTAATTTCAAAACACCATCCAGCATACCTAAGCCAGCTCTCAAAATAGGCACAACAGTGATTTTTTTACCTTTGATTTGCTTGATGCCAATGGGTTCACCTGTCCACCCCTTGATAGATGTGGCTTCAACAGTGAGGTCTCTTGTGGCTTCGTATGTGAGTAAATTTGCTACCTCACTAGCCAGTTCGCGAAAATCCTTACTACTAACCTTAAAGGCGCGCATTAATCCGATTTTGTGTTGAATCAGTGGATGTTTTATTTCATGTACAGGCATAATCGTATCCTATTGAGATATAGGTAAATTGTTAATTCGTAAATTTATTTCGTCGACAACTTTTTGATAACGCGGATTGTCTACACCGCCATACTTTTCAGTAAACTCAGTTTTACTTAAGCCTTCATCAAATCCTACTGTAGAAACCAAAAACAAGTTTTCGTTTGCAGCACCCAGCATTACTTCTTGCACTGTTTGAGCGCGTTTAGGATCGACGGCTAAATCTGCAAAATGTGTACCCGACAAATCGGCAGCCAAATCAACAAAACTATATCCCGAACCGCCTTTGCCTCTGTCCATTAGCTCTTTAAATTCACCAACAGCAATGCTCACGCCTTTTTCAGAAAGCAATTTTATAGCCGCAGAAAAAATGAAATGTAAGCTTAAGTCTTGCCTACCTGACAGCATTGGCTTTGGCGATGCAAAAGGGATTCTATCAATAGCGAAGCTCAAATCACCTGTTAGCGTGGTAAAACGACGGCTACCTGCATATATCGCGACAGCCAAAATGGCAGCTTCATTTTCAAGCGTCGCAGAACCGTCCTTGCTCAGTACCGCCGCCTCTTGCATAACTGCGTGTAAATAAATACTCAAGGACGGATTTTTTGTGTTGCTAGGCCCTGGCGGAATATACATACCATCGAGCAATCGCAAGTAGTGTGCAATTCTTATTTTCAGAATCCGAGTGTCTTTTCGGCTGCCACCGGTTTCAATATTTTTAAATTCTCTTAACAAACTATCTAGTGGGGCTAGTGTAACGAGCATACCGTCACTTTCTACCGCCACCGATTTAACGCTTGCAATTGCTTTTGTAGCGACTTCTGAGGAGGTATAGGCGTTCGCTAATGACTCAGCAATTGACAAAGCAAACTTACCCGGAAGTGGCAAGTCACCCAATGACACAGAACCCATTTGCAAGGTATTACTCTCGAGCACAACAGCTTCAAGATTAAAATACAACGGAAACAAGCCGGTTCTAATTTCGTAGGTAACCGCAATAATCACCTGCTCTTCTGAAAAAACAAACTGTGCATTGGCTTGACCAAGCGCACGATGGATGAACCCAGCTAAACTGTTTGCTTGGGCAGCACTGACATTAATTTGCTGAGATTCATAGCGGCTTCTTAGGCTTTTTCTTAGATCGTCAACTAAAGGTTGCACGGTGTCAGCATTGTTTACCTGCTCAGATGAGCTAACCTCCACAGAAGGTGATAAATCAAATACCAAAACTGTGAAAACCATCATTATTAGCAGTAGTGTTAGCACTACCACTTTAATCGTTTTTCGCATTGTTTACCTTCTGCTGAACATTACACTGCGCGTGTATTCGTTTTACTCGACCTTAAAACAAATACTTATGATGAATTCACCATAAGCTGTCATGTTTTAAATCTCTTCAACTTACCACTAAATTCCGCTCTAGCCCAGTCCTGAAAAGAGATTAAACTCTTTCAAAATATACATACTACAATTTGATAACTTAAACAAAATCACGTTCCGTTCACCATAATCTGTCGTCAAAAGCTTATCATTAAACCATAAGTTGTCATATATTTTGCTCATCTACAAAATGATAATCTGATTGTTATTACGGTATAAGGAAGTTTGAATTTTCACAAATGAAACCTAATAGAACCTATTTAAATATTAATATTGTATGTTTATTTCTACCATATACACACATGCCTGACTTTTATCTTATGTCATCAACGATACTATAGTATCGGATCACTAGGATGTTTGCTTTTGTTTAGCATTATATACATTAAAATCCGT
Source organism: Acidiferrobacterales bacterium (assembly GCA_964195425.1). Lineage (GTDB taxonomy): Bacteria > Pseudomonadota > Gammaproteobacteria > Enterobacterales > Alteromonadaceae > Glaciecola. Next base: position 138,020 of record CAXMOM010000004.1, on the reverse strand, counting down.
ATGTGGATTTCGGATAATTAATTAGTGGTTAAAACTATAAATGGTTTTCAATTTGACTCAAACAACGAGAAATTCTCGCCGGATACAAATTCAGCAGCATTGCATCTAGACCAATTTGCGAATTGAAAAAACCTTTCAAATATCCTTTAACGCTCAATAAAGAAACTCTGCGAGTCTAGATTTGAATTTCCCTACGTTCAATTTGTCCAAACTCAGTTTAGCTCTTACCATATTTTCAGCATTGACCAGTTGCTTGCGAAACGATTACGACTGTTATTTGCTTAGGTCCATAGTAAGCGAATTGACAGTATACTCATCAAGACCGTAAACGAAGCAAGCTTCCCCTGTTCATTTGAATAATCAGTATTGATAATGCCACCATAAAGACAAACTTCGCAAACTTTAACACAACCCTTGCCCGCCATGGGCAGTGCTCTTATTTGCATGTCCACTCTTATCTCTTTATTCGTTCTTGCGGGTGCATCGCTGTTGACAGCCCTATCACATTCTTGTTGACTGAAAAATATTGAATGAAAGAGTTCAGAGTTTTTTATCAAAATCCCTTTACTCAATGCTCATTCCAATAGTCCTTTGGATACTCTCATTGGCACCGTCTTTACAGTACAGCGCGCCTCTAGTGCTTCGTAGCTAATTTTCTACCCTAACTCCTTCGTCTTCATCCATTTCCTCTTTGGTAAGGTGATTTACTTCTATTTCAAGTATATGGGTATCACCTTCTACGAAACCATTCCTAAGGATATTATTTTCATTTGTTTTTATAAGATACATCTCTGTTTGTTCTTCAATCATGCCTTTATACTGCAAATGCAAGACATCTTTGTCTTGAGCAACAGCAAAAACCGAAGCGCCATAAGAAAGGATGGTAGTAGAAGTTTTTCATTAATGACCCGTATTATTTGAGCGCTAAGCAGGTAATAGATGATTTTATAGAGTCTGCTAACATTGCTTTAATGCTAATTCAATAATAGGACCCACACTAACCTTTGAACCCGGAATAGAAACATTGTTTTTCCAAATAGGGTCCATGGATTCAAACCCCATAGTCGAGGCCACACCATTTAACTAATAAATTATATTCTCAGATATGAACACCGCTGCGTAGCCATTTTTGCAATCTACAATGCCTTTGCTAACAGTAAAAGGCCATTTGTCAGTATATTCGCTCGCTGACACTTTTCACACCAATGAAATTAGTAATTAAACAACTAATATACTTTCGCACGAGCGTTAAGTTGAAACCGCCTTTAAAAGTTCACGCCTGTTCATATATCAAATTAGCATGTTGCTTGCCAAACTTTATGCACTAATTTCTCACCCCCTTGTAACTTACAATGAGCTTTCTTACGGCCAATAACTCTTCAACATCTCAAAAGCTAAGTGTAAATAGATGATACAGCCAAACGGCATAACTAATGATAGGGGATGGATAGCGCCAACCGCATCAATCTTCACTGGCCTAGAGTTCAATTCCCTGGAGGTCAGTGGCCACTAATGGATTAGCGTCAGGATACTCAGCCACATCATCACCATCGATTATCCATGGAGACATACAATCCCTGTCTAATACACAGGGATCGGTTAGGGCCTCCAAGAAAGCCACTATTTGATTTACTTCATTGCCATTGAGTCGCGCATTATTGTCTAAAATAGCACTCGCCTGCACCATACCACTGCGCGCTTGCTGCAAATGCGCAGCAGCATTACTCGAATTTTCATAAGCATTTTCAAGCAAAGACTCACAGGTGACATTATTTTTCTCAATAATATCTGCAAATTGTGGGAGTTGGCACACAGGCGCGCTGCCCCTAGAAAATGGCAGTCCGGCTTGCGCCGCAAACAGCCTATCAATCTCATTTTGCGGATTAATGTAATGGCGAACTACCTCTTGCAGTGTTTGATAAGCGCCGGCATGGCCGTAAGGAGCTGACGTAGCAATATTCAACAATGTTGGCGTGCGGAAATGATAACGGTCTTGCTGATTACCGCTTATGTTTTCTCTACCAAAGTCAGCACTGGTCGCATTTGCTGTCACGACTCCATCGTCATTTCCTTTGCCCGGACCAAGTTGAGGAAAGGCGACTAAATGATGTTCAGAGTCAGAGAGTGTTGTGCCGCTGTGACATTGGCTGCAACCAGCCCCACCTTGATTAGTAGGCGTAAAAAATAAAATGGCGCCTTGCTTTTGCTGCTCAGTCAATGCGTCATTTTGACCAAGTAAATATGCCTGCCATGCATTATTGACGAACAACATTGAGCGCTCATATTCACCCAATGCATGAGCAATTTCATCAAAATCAATATTTTGGTCACCAAATACTGGTTCGAATTCTTGCCGCCACGTGCTTTGAAAGTCTGCGTTGCTGTTATCAAAGCGGCCAGCTAAAATACTCCTTAATGTTTGATTATCTGTTTGGGTTTCAAACTCACCACGCATTTCTGCAGCAGAGGTGATCGGAAATCTGGCTTGAGCATTAGCCAAGCTAATACCCGCGGGCAAGTTTGTATCGCTAATGTTTTGTCCCGAATCGGGCGTAGAAATACCACCATTGGCTAAACGTTGAATTCGCCCATCCCAAAACACCACTTCATCATTAAGGCCTATGTTAAATACCGTAGGTGCATTTCTTGGCACTACGGGAAGATTGTTTGCATGATTACCATTAAATCTGCCTTCTCCCAATAAAGCGTGACTATTGTGGTCAAACTGATTAACGGGCGCAACACCTACAGGTAAAGATAATTCGTCAGCACCGCCCAGCATAGGATGATGGCAACTCACACAAGCAACAGATTGCTCACCCCCCAGATTTTTTGCAAAAAACAGTTTTTTACCCAATTGGGCTACCGAAGAATCGATAGAAGGTAAATCAACCGAGTCAGCCGCGAAAGCTTCTAAATTGTTCGCATTAATCAGGTTTTGGAGTGCAATGTCACTTGCCGCGGCAGGAACAGGAGTAGCAGCGGCTAATTGATTTTCCTGTTCTTGTGTATCCGATCCACCACCGCAACCGGAAATAATCCCGATCGACAAAAAGCTATATAATGCTAGGATTCGATATTGCTTACAATTTAACATAATGCTTTAACCATGAAGGATTTCAGTATTGTCCAAATTAGGCGCAAAGCGTGCAAAAAATAGGGAAGAAATGTGCAAGAAATAAGGAAATAGACGCACAATTCGTGCAAATTCTACTTATCTACTTCAAAACACTTGATGTCATTGGTAAATCAAGTAGGTTTGTTATGACTTTTTACAACCTTCGTTGATCATGCGAATTCAATCCAAACTGTTTGCCACATTTCTGCTCTCCAGCGTTTTTCTAACGGTGACCTTAATTGCCGTTATCCAATGGAGTATTGGCAAAGGTATGATTGACTACGTCAATGCCAAAGAATTAGAAGCACTTCAACCGGTTAGAGCAGCATTAGTGCAACAATATCTTCAGGCAAGTTCTTGGTCATCAATTGAACGCGATCCAAAAATATTTTACGATATTATTTTCGACCAAATCAAAGACAGTAATTTTATACAAAATCGACCCCCAGGTAGTGAATTTGCTCCGCCAAATAGACGAGTGCCTAGGCATTTTGATCCACCGAGCTTAGACAGACCTAAGCAAGATAAAGCTAATAATATACCTCGGCCTCCTCCCAAAGGGCCAGGTCATCGCAGTCCTAATGCCAAGGATGGCAGATTGCCTAAGGCACCTCACGGATTCGCGTTGCTAGATCAAAACAAGGTGTCAATAATAGATAGGTATAACTTGGCGTCTGAACAAGATGTCAGTTTAATCGAACTTAACATTAGTGATATCACGGTTGGCTATTTGGTAATTGCTACCAAAAAAAGCTTAACAGATGGATATGAATTAAATTTTGTCAAACAACAAAAGACGACCTTGTTTTTATTGGCCAGTGTATTGCTGATACTAACACTTTTAATCGCATTGCCTTTGGCACGCCACATTATCCGCCCAATAAAGCAATTAGCCTCAGGCATGAACGACCTCGCACAAGGTAAATTTGAGCAGAAATTAGCACTGAAGCGACAAGATGAATTCAAAACATTGGAAAGAGATTTCAATGAACTGGCTAACACCCTTAGCTTCAACGAAAATTCCCGAAAGCGCTGGTTAGCCGATGTTTCCCATGAGTTGCGCACACCTATCTCAGTATTGAAAGGTGAAATTGAAGCGGTTATTGATGGTATTCGTCCATTGAATATTGAACAATTTCTATCCGCTCAAGAAGAAATACTGCAGCTTGAGCGATTAATTGAGGATTTGCATGAGCTCGCTCGTTCTGATCTTGGCACCTTGCATTATCAAAAACATCCGGTTGATTTCGCCACATTGATTGCTGAGGAAGTTCAAAAATTTGCGTGTAAGCTCAATGAGCAACACATGCAACTTAATATACACGTCCCTAATTACCCGGTTATATTCAATGCGGATGAAAAACGAATCAAACAATTAATAAGCAACTTGGTTATTAATATATTACGCTATGCACATGGCGCAGACACGGTAAACGTTTGCCTGACCAACTCAAAATTGGCGATGGGTTTGGTGATAGAAGATAACGGACCAGGTGTACCTGATGAACAACTTGAACAAATATTCGACCATCTCTTTCGGGGTGAGCAGTCGCGAAATCGCAAAACTGGTGGCAGTGGTCTAGGTTTGAACATTTGTACTCAAATAGTCAAAGCCCATGGCGGAACGATTAATGCTAGTCGTTCCACGTTAGGCGGACTGGCGGTGCATATGCAGTTTAACCATTATCAAGCGGATTAAATCCATGCAACAACAAACCATCGTTATTGTAGAAGATGAGCAAAAATTAGCCAATGTTTTACGTGACTATTTACACCAGTCTTATTTTATTACACAGATTTTTAATGACGGTGTAGACGTTGTGAAATGGGTGAAAGATAACCCGGCTAATGCGGTATTGTTAGATTTGATGTTACCCGGTAAAGATGGGATACAAATTTGCAGAGAAATACGTGAGTTTAGTCAAATTCCCATTTTAATGGTCACCGCTAGAGCTGAAGAAATAGATCGTTTACTGGGATTAGAAATTGGCGCAGATGATTATATTTGTAAACCCTTTAGTCCACGCGAAGTCGTTGCTAGGGTAAAAGCTGTACTAAGACGAACGGCAATGTCTATGGAGTCTGGTGAACTTATTGATTCTGGTATTGTGCTTGATTCAAAGCGATTACAAGTGCAAATAAAGGGGCAGGTTATTGTACTGACCGCGATTGAGTTTGCGATATTGAAACAATTATCTAAAGATCACGGGCGTATTTTTTCCCGCCAACAGTTAATGGACAACATCTATTCTGACAACCGTATTGTTAGTGACAGAACCATTGATAGCCATATTAAAAAACTAAGAAAGAAGCTCTTGGATGAGGGCAATGCAGACCTTATTCGATCTGTATATGGCGTGGGCTACAAATTTGAATGGTCATAACTGTACTGTCGAGTTACCGAATTCGGATGAACAGACCGACGAATTAACTACCTATGCCAAATTTTGGACACAACTTGCCCTACCCCATTCAACGAACGCTCGCTTACGGAATCCTCTGTAATTACTCGCTTTCACTAAACGGCGACCAAGCTGAAATAGATTATTAACCACGCCATGACAGGAGGCAAAACGTTGAGCCTGACCTGGTGATGTAAATTTCCTCATCTGCCTTTCCTGTTGTCAACTAGGTTGATGGGATAACTCGCATCGCTTGTTTTCGTAATGCTGGGTGGATTGTTCTACACCCGGTATCAGCTCTTTCTTTGCCGCTGAATAACTGCGCAATTTATCAGTGATTATCTTAATTGGCGGGCCCTGCTGGTCTTTGAGTAACTTTCCAAAGAATCGGATCGCGGATTTCTTGTCTTTACGTTTCTGAACCAGAATGTCAATTTCATCACCATCGTGATCGGCGCCCGCCAAAGGTCATGCACAGCACCGTTTATCTTGATAAATACCTCATTAAGATACCAGGTATCACCTAATTGCCCTGGGTTCTTCCTAATTTGACTGCAATCCCTTTGCCCGAATTGATCACACCAATTTCTGACAGTTTCGTAACTGACGGTAACGCCTCTTGCTGCCAACAATTCTTCGATGTCACACAAGCTAAGTGTAAATCTATGATAAAGCCACACAGCGTGGCTGATAATTTGGGATGGATAGCGATAACCAACGTATATAGTGGTATTTTTTATACCCCGATTATCGCACGTTTCTGAGTCCGAACGTTAACTTGACAGTACCAAGTGAAGGTATAAAATGCCTAATAGGCGCTAAAGCTGCGAAGGCCCGTATTCTTCTATTTGGGGATTCTTATGCAGGAATGTGCGAGCCATTTTGGGATGTTACAGGCAAAGAATATTCAATTTTTGTTAATGCAGTAACTACAAATTGGTGTTTTCCGAGCGTAACAAAAACTTTTGGGTGGCGATCACCTACGCCAGCATAAGACCAATGTATGTTTAATAGGAAATACTTGGAAACTGCAATGGGTGACTGTGATACGCTAGCTATTTCTGGTCTCTGGACGATATTAGATCGAAACAAAATACTTAACGAGATTCTTCAATTAATTGGACTTGCAGATAAGCAGAACGTGAAAGTAATAGTTATGCCCGAGCCTCCATCATTAACCAAAAGCTCTGTAATAAATGCTAGTCATAAAGATTTAGTTTTAAGATATGATACAGGTGAAGAGTCAGCTAGGCAGCAAAACGCAGTGTTTCAAAACATAGCCAATAAAAGTCAAAATGTATGTTTATAAAACGTGAGTCCCTACTTAAAAATACAAAACTGGTGACCTTTCCCTTACTGATGATAACGTCCCTTACTCTTGGGATGATCGTCATATCAGTATTTATAGAAGCGAAAAAGCAGCTAAAAAATTTTTACAAAGTAAACACAATGAAGAGCTAAATCAACTCATAACTAAACAACCCTGATGTTTACGCTACAAGCTTTCACTGCTTGCTAAGAAAATAAAATATTAAAAAGACGATGACCATTATCATGTTAAATAAAACTAAAAGTTACGCTCTCATAATATTCATAAGCATATTTGCTTTTTCTGTTTGCGTAATAAATACATTGTTTCTCTCCCCAAATATATCATCAACTTATTATAAGGAAAAAGTAGATTTGTTTGAAAAGCTCCCTAAAAAAGAGCATCAAATCGTTTTTGTTGGAGATAGCATTACCGACAACGTTGAGTGGCATGAGTTTTTTCCTGACGTTGAAGTCGCAAATAGAGGTATACAGGGCGACACTGTCAATGGTTTGTATAATAGACTAAAAAATATAACAGACACAAAAGCTCACAAAGTGTTTCTAATGATTGGTATTAATGATTTGCTCAGGAAAAACAGTGTTAACGATATTGCTAGGAGCTATGAGAAGGTTGTGAAAGAACTAGTAGTTAATCATAAATTTGTTTTTATTCAATCTACTTTGCATGTTTACGACAAAGAGTCTTCGATAAATGAAAATGTGATTCTTTTAAACAACAGGCTGCATAAATTATCACTAAAATATGAGAACTCGTTTTTCATCGATCTAAATGAAAATTTATCCGCTAATAATCAGCTGAAATCTGCATTTACTTTTGATGGCTTACATTTAAATGGACTAGGTTATCAAGAATGGAAAGATATTATCTCTAGTTTTGTCTATGAATAGTAACGAATTGGCCAGACAGTCTTCGTAGCCTGGAAGATAACGTAAACTCAGTTGTGTTAGAGGGCTATCAAAAATTAGATATTGGCCTAATAATGTATACTCAAGAGGGGGTTTAGCGTTGAAGATGCATTATCACAAGGTGATCCAAGGGTACTGTCAAGTTACCGAATTCGGATGAACGGAACGACTAATTAACTACCTATGCCAAATTTTGGACACAAGTCACCCTATCCTATTCAACGAAACCTCGGTCATGGAAAACTCTGTAATGACTCGCTTTAATTAAATGGCGGCCACTCCTACTGGAATTGCGGAAAACTTACTATGCAAGTTTTATAATACATACTGTACAAGCTTATCTATTGAGTGACCTACTACGCCAGCACTAGCAATTCTGCTCGTTTTTGCAACTTATACGTTGCAGATTAACACTGACTCCTTTCTTTTTCCTTGTCACATAAACGCCACGGATCTTTCACAAATCTGTCTGCAAACTGTCATTTCTGCCCTCCATAATCCTGATCCTTGGATTTCAGTAAATGTTCATGTCACGACACCATGTGCAGCCGAAATAAACACACAAAAGCCAACCCGTTAGTAGGTTGCGAATTTCAGAAAGGATACTACTCGATGAATACAGATCTCGTCTTAATGTTTGGCGCTCTCATACTATTAGCAATCTCAGCTTTACTAGTATTTTGTTTTACTGAAGCAAAAGGCAAAAACACACCGCATGCAAGGCGTGAAAAAGCGCACAAAATGACCTCGCAGCAAGCCGTTTCAAATAACAAACAAAGTGAACCCATCACACATTGAAACCCAGAATATTAGTGGCAAACTAATGCTGATTATTGTAAAAATTAAATTTTTTCACTTAACCTGCTTTTTATGAGGATAAGACAAATCAACGCTATACACTACCCTGTGTTACAGCTGTCTTTTTGAGTGGGCTGATGGGTACTGTAAAGTTACCGAATTTGGATGAGCTTGACACTACCCTTAAGTACAGCATCAACTCATAAAGCGGCACTTTTTGCCCTTTTTTATAACGCGACAGCTAGAGCCAAAGACGCGTCGTTTGAAGCTAAAGACCACTAACTACTCATGCTTGCTATCAACACTTACCGCAATCAAAAATCCATAGTCATATCGACCACTCCTACTGGAATTGCAGAAAACTTACTATGCAAGTTGTATAATAAATATTGTACAGTACAAGCTTATCTAGTGAGTGACCTACTACACCAGCACTAGCAATTTTGCTCGTCTTTGCAACGTACACGTTGCGTATTAACACTGATCCCTTTCTTTTTTCCTTGTCACATAAACGCCACGGATCTTTCACAAATCTGTCCGCAAACTGTCATTTTTGCCCTCCATAATCTTGCATCACGTGGATTGCGGTAAATGTTCATGTCACTACACCATGTAACCAAAGAAAATTAAACATCACTACAATTTTAACTGACTAGGGTAATGAGTAATGCTTAAATATGAAGATAACCCCATTGATAATGCTCAGATTCATGATGACAAAGAAGAAATTGCATCAAACAATTCTGGCAACCGCTCTTTTGTAGATGTACTGCAGTGTAACTTATCTAGACGTAAAGTGTTGGCTGGCGGTGCTGTTGCAGCTGCGGCTGGATTCTTTGCACCTGCCGCCACCGCGAGCCTTCGAGGATTAGGTCGCACCGACGGTATAGGCAGAGGTAACGACAGAATTAATCGCGAATTAGTCGGTTTTAAACCCGTCGCCATTAGCGATATTATTGACACCCGCATGCCTACCATTTCCGATGATTACGAGTACCAATCATTCATCCCTTGGGGCACGCCTATTATGCCTGGAATAACCACTGAATATGCAGGCGACCCGAACACCCGCCCAAGTTCTGCTGAAGCGGCTTTGCAAGTCGGTATTGGTCATGACGGCATGTGGTTTTTCCCGATTGATTTGCCCACTGGCCAGCAATATGGCAAACGCTACCGTGCGCGCAGCGACGAAGGCATGCTTTGTCTTAATCACGAATTTGGCGGTAACAGCCACGTGTTAGGAAAAAGCGCTCCTGAAAGCTTAGAAGACGTGCGCTTGTCACAGCACGTACACGGTGTGTCTGTATTGCGCATAAAAGAGCATTTTGACGGCTGGAAGGTAGAGGCAAGTGAAAATGCAAGACGCATCACGGTGAATACGCCAGTCGCTTTTGCCGGTCCTGCTGCAGGCTCACCTTTACTTGAAAACCCTGCAGGTAATATGCCATTAGGCACTGTTAACAACTGTGGTTCAGGCCCAACGCCTTGGGGCACCTATTTAACATGTGAAGAAAACTTCAACGGCTACTTTGGGTCTGCAGACCTAAATTCAGATGAATTCAACAGCGTTAGAACCGAAGAACAAAGCCGATACGGTTTCGATTTTGATGGTTTCGGATATGGCTGGCACTTCTTTGACCCGCGTTTCGATTTAACCAATCCTGAATATGTAAATGAGAAAAATCGCTTTGGTTGGATAGTGGAAATAGACCCCTTTGACGGTGCTCAAAAACCCACCAAACGCACCGCAATGGGTCGCTTCAAGCATGAAGCCGTTGCAATTGCTGAAAGTAGCGATGGCCGTATTGCTGCATACATGGGTGATGACCAACGTTTTGACTACTGCTACAAGTATGTCTCTAACAAGCCTTGGGAAAGGGCTATCGAGCTTGGCGAAAGCCCGCTTGACGACGGTAAGCTATATGTTGCCCGCTACAATGATGACGGCAGCGGAGAGTGGTTAGAACTCACCATAGACAACCCACTACTGGCCGAAAGATTTGAAGATCAAGCCGAGCTGCTAATTTATACACGCTTGGCTAGTGACCTACTGGGCGCAACCCCTATGGATAGACCAGAATGGACTACTATTGGTAAAGATGGCGAGGTGTATTGGACCCTAACCAATAACTCCCAAAGAACGGTAGCCGATGCTGCTAACCCGTTTTCACCCAATAACGACGGCCACATTATTCGCACCAAAGATGCTGGCGATCATTTAGGCAATAGCTTTACTTGGGAAATCTATTTGTTGTCTAACGACACCAGAGGAACAGAAGGCGTGTTTACCGACCCTGATCTAGCATGGGCCGATAACAGCGGACGCTTGTTTATTGGTACCGACGGCGGTCAACCCGACGGTTTACAAGACCAGTTAACCGTAATTGACACTACCAAAGACGTGCCCGAGCCTAAGCGTTTGCTAGTGGGAGTAAATAGCGACGAGGTAACCGGGTTTACGGTAACCCCTAACAGGCGCACCGCCTTTGTAAACTTGCAGCACCCAGGCAATGGCAATCCGGCGTCTACTAACTTCCCGGCACTGCCAGACGGCTTTACCGTACCGCGCGACGTTACGCTGGTACTGCGTCGTAAAAACGGGGCAATAGTGGGCTCATAAAGCAGCAATGTATCTCTTGCCAAACAAGGATGTTTGGCGTTTTTGCGGTACATGTTTACACATAGATTAGAAATAAGTAGCACATGGATTTTGTAAGTAGACCGTTGGCATAAACGCCAGCATGGCCTATGTGTGCATACAAGCAACATAATAGAGGAATAAAAATGGGCATCAGCGTATGGCAAATATTAATAGTGTTACTCATTGTCGTTTTACTTTTTGGCACAAAAAAGCTGAAAAACGTAGGCGGCGATTTAGGCGAAGCCATCAAAGGCTTTAAATCGGGTATGAAAGAACCACAAGAAGAGCCGCAAAAGTCACTTGAGCAAACCGCGGCGGCAAAAGAAGAAGCACTAGACGCTGACTTTGTCGAAAAACCTCAATCATATTTTAACGATCGCGGGTAAACACTATGCCTTTTGATATCGGTTTTATTGAACTTAGCATTTTACTGGTGGTTGGGCTGATGGTACTTGGCCCCGACAAGCTGCCGGTGGCTGCTAGGCAGTTAAGCAAATGGTTTAGCGGCATGCGTCGCAACATTAATTCGTTTACCTCTGAAATGAGTAGAGAGCTTGAAATGGACGAGCTGCGACGCGAACTAGACGCACACAAAAAACAGCTGAACGAGACCATAGAAACGCCAAAGGCGAGCCCAAAAACTACCACAAATGTTAGCGAAAGTACCGGCGCATTAGAGGTGAAAGATGTCAAATAGCACTAAAAACCCATACCAAAAAAACGAAATGCCGCTGCTGTCACATTTAATCGAATTAAGAGCACGCCTCATTAAAGCGGTGTTAACCATAATATTGCTGTTTGTGGCCCTAATAGCGTTTGCGAACGAAATTTACCTCATTCTGGTTGAGCCCTTAATGAAGCAATTGCCCGAAAACAGCGAAATGGTGGCCACGGGCCTTATTGACCCATTTTTCACGCCGTTCAAGCTGGTGCTTATTTTATCTTTTTTCTTGGCGGTGCCCATGGTGCTTCACCAAATTTGGTCCTTTGTTGCGCCAGGCCTATACAAAGGCGAGCGCAAATTTGGCAGGGCAATTTTACTCAGCAGCATTGTGTTGTTTTATGCAGGCATAATGTTTTGCTACTTTGTTGTGTTTCCGGTCATGTTTCAATTTCTACCATCTGTTGTCCCCGACGGTATTCGCTACATACCCGACATGACCAATAGTCTAAATATTATGATAAAGCTATTTTTTGCCTTCGGCCTGGCCTTTGAAGTGCCCATATTTACAGTAGTTGCGGTATGGAGTGGCGCTTGCACCGTAGCGCAATTAAGGCAAAGTAGGTCGTATGTGATTGTGGGTGCATTTGCCATTGGCATGCTACTCACGCCTCCCGACATGATTTCTCAAACCTTGCTGGCCATACCCATGTGGCTCTTGTTTGAACTTGGTTTGCTGTTTGCGAGTCGGTTCAATCCACACGCGGTGAAATCGCCCAGTAAACCCGCCCAATCAGCAGTAGGGGAATGATTATGTTAGTCCTTTTAACTAACGCTCTCTGCTGTAAAAAGAATCATTTTAAGATCTTATATTTGCTACCAGCAGCACGGCAAATAAACGGCTTAATTTGTAAACGCAGTTGTCTGGCTAACGCTCAGTTGTTGTGTGCTTCCAAAATGCAGTATGTTTGGAAAAAAAGCAAAACAACCAGTACTAGTACGTGCAACGAAAACAAACCTTAACATCACATACTTTACATGGAACTGATATGAAAAAACAAAGTTTTATTGCAGCGGTATTATTATTACTCTCTATCCAAGCAAATGCGGTTGTTATCTCACTTGAAGGTGAAGAGGCCGACGGCGCAGCATTTAATATTTTAACGCTTAATAACACCGACACCAGAGAAGTCTTAGACATAAACTTCAACTTCAATTACGAAGCGTTTGACCCATCATGGTCTACCGACTTGGTAGTAGAAGTTGCCCATATAACAAGTGGAACCTTTTATCAAATAGGCACACAAGCCTTCGGTTGTGCCGATTTAGGGGTTTTGTGCGATTTTGATTTGGCATGGATAGACGTTTCTGGCGTGTTTTCAGCAGTTGGCACTATCTCACTCGCAATCGACACCATTGTAAACGGCGCGGGAGACTGGGAAGTGTTAATTGCTGACACCTTCAATGATGCTGGTGTAGACGGCGTATTTCTAGCCGGCTCGTTCGTTGAAATTACCCAAGGCACTCGAGTAATATCTGCTAATAGCCCAGTGGGTACGCTGTTTATCGTGTTAGCGGGCCTAGCTTTGTTAGTGCGTAAAAAGTTGCTTTAACTCACAGTGTTTCCTGCATTCGCAAGGTCATTCCTGCGAAGGCAGGAACCTTACCCACCATCGGCCTGTAGCAAGGCAAATCCGCTTTTTTACTTGAAATTTCGCATATTCATATACCCGCAAGGTCTGTCAAGTTACCGAATTCGGACAAACGAAACGACGATTTGATTACCTATGCCAAATTTTTACAAACTTCTGCTAAAAACTACAAGCCAAATTGTTTAATAAAGCATAAGTTGACAAAATATAAGCTCTATCAGCGGGTAGTGATAACAATTTATCATCTTCCAGTAAAAAGAAGACAATCATAAGATGGCATAAAAACCTATAATTAAGCCATAAAGTGACAATTTATTTTACTATCTTTTCAAAACATCTTCGCTATTATAACCAGGCGGAAAATGTTTAAACTTATCTTTTTCATTTGGTTTGGATTTGAATTGAAAACTTCTCAAAGCTTCGACATCAATACCAACAGTTAGCACACATGTATTGTGACGTGTTGGATTAAACAACATAACAATGCAAATCCCTGACTGCTGATTCAAGAATATGCTGATAATAATTGGTATCCTTATTCCAGACACATGCAACTAACAAATCTATATCTGATTTGAAAATTGAACGATGCTCGATATCAGATAACTCAAAACAATTATACATAGAAAAGCATACACCTTTCCAGTTCACCTTATGGTAATAGCTAACGGGTTTTAGGTCTTGATTTCCAGCTTTAATTCTTAGGGACTCTAACATGCCTAGTTCAGCTGGGGCATAGTGGTTTTTGATTCTTGCAGTCACTGCGCAGGAGTTATACTTATTACCAACCTTAAAAGGCAGAGCTTCAGTTAGAAGATTATAAGCTTTACCACTACAAAGACATTGATTAAACAATCTATTGGAAACCTGTTATGACCGCAAGCTCTAAGAGGCTGCAAAAGCGAGAAGGACAGTAGATGCGAACACATCGAAGGCTAGAGATTAGCTATCTCAATAAAGAAGCCGCATATACGCTCGCGACTTAATTAATAAAATTCGTTAAAAATTGTTGTGAAACAGGTGGAGTCCATATACGGTTATACTCCGTTCAAATTTGAATGAGCATTCTATGCCAAAACAAAAGTGTCAGGAGCTTTGGCATGAAGGCGACAGTCGTTGTTAGAATCAATATGACCGCAAAGCCCTGCGAGTTCAACCGGTCATATTGAAATTTTGAGTTGTCATTCTTGGAAGCGGTCATTCAAGATAGTACGGCATCACCATACATCCTAAATCAGGCTCATAGTTCAGTCGTTTTCTAAGCGCTTGTTTGACATCCTAGAATGCCACTATTCAAGGATGAAAGATTTTGCTGCCAATACAGCAAGAACAAAAGTACAAACGACATCGCCCTGAAACAACGCTACTCTATCAATTGGTCGAAAGGTACTATCCAGAATTTACCGCCAGCTTAGCCGAGCAAGGCAAGTACTTACCCAAATATGTTGAACGTGAGTTTGATGAATTCTTCCGTTGCGGCCGACTTGAGCACGGATTTTTACGCGTGGTATGTGGTGACTGCAAACATGAGAAACTGGTCGCCTTCAGTTGCAAGCGCAAGGGTTTCTGTCCCAGTTGTGGTGCCAGGCGCATGGCAGAAAGTGCCGCGTTGTTGGTTGATGATGTGTTACAGGGCTATCCCATAAGGCAGTGGGTCTTAAGCTTACCCATTCCACTTCGGCTGCTGCTAGCAAGAAACTCAAGTGAATTAAGTAAAGTCATGTCGATTTTACATCGCGCCATTTCAACACACATTGTAAACAAAGCAGGTTTCACTAAGTAACGGGCGTACGCTTACCTTAAATACTTCTCCCAAAGAGCTTAAATGACCATTGCTAATGATAGACAATGGAGTTTTACCTTCGAAGTATGGATTGTTATTAGCCATTGTTACAAGGCGGCGCTGATATTAGAACCGTGCAAGCGCAGCTTGGTCATTCTGATGTGAAAACAACACAAATATACACTCACGTCTTACAACAAGGTGCAGACTGCGTAGTTTACATAAGGAGTGTTACCTAATTCATTAAATTGGTTCATATTATGTCAGTTTTTTTTACACAAATTTATTTCTAAAAAACACAAACCTTGTAACCTATTGTTTTATCTTTAAAAATAACTTCCGGTATGAATATTGCGAATGGGCGAGAAGCAGGCAGTAGCCCCTTACATTTTTTGTCAATTCTTTCACATTTCAGTGCTGAATTTTCCAAAGATGAAGGCCTTGCCTCAGGTGTTAAGCTCCCCATTGTGGGGAAAAAACAAAAAACTCAGATATTAAAATGGAATTAAAATGAAAAATAAATTTTTAAAATTTACGTTAGTGGGAATAGTCGTAGCCTTTAGTAATTTGGCTAACGCAGGTTTGATTTATGATGTTAACCTTGATCATGGTACAGGCAGTGTATTTGGTACCATCGAAACCGATGGAACGATCGGAGATATAGCCCTAAGCAACATAGTGAGTATTAATTTATCGTTACAATCAACTAACATAAACAACAATTTGTTACTTGATTTCGATCGGTTAGCCTCAGAAGGTAGCCTGTTTAAAGCTTCTCAAAGTGAGTTGACATTCGATTTCAACGGGATAAGCAATGGAGGGTATACTATTTTTTGGTTTGCTAGCGGATTTGATAGTGGGTATTGGTGTTTGAATGGCACCCCAACAATATGCGATGGAAACAATGGAGCGAGTTCGCTCGGGTTTAAAACCGATCCACTATTAGACGTTTTGACTGGAATATCAACTATAGCCTCGCGTGATGTGCAAGTAAATGTACCAGAGCCATCAACACTAGCTATTTTCGGATTAGGCTTAATGGGTTTAGCATCACGTCGATTTAAGAAACAATCTTAATATAGTTTCACTATCAAAATTAATTATCGACGACGGTATACTTGAATAAACCCATGTAAACCAACGTTGTTGATAATCATCAAGAAGCATTTTCCAGTTTGGTTGATGCTTTTTTTGGGCCTATCAAGTTATCCCAATTGGATTAGTAAAGTGCCAGTATGACTACCTATTCCAAATTTTGGACACAACTCACCCTAGCCCATTCAACAAATGCTCGTTCTCGGAAATCTCTGTAATTACTTGCTTTCATCAAATGACGACCAAGCCGAAATAGGTTATTAACCACGCCATGACATGATAGAAAACGTTGAGCCTGGCCTTGTTATTTAAATTTTCTCATCTGCCTCTCCTGTTGCCGACCAGGTTGATGTGATAATTCACATCAGTTGTTTTCGTACTGCTGGGTTGAGTGTTCTATACCCGGTATCAGCTCTTTCTTAGCTGCAGAATAGCTCCTGAGTTTATCGGTGACTATCTTGATCGGCGCGCATTGTTGGCCTTTCAATAATTTTCTGAAAAAACGCTTAGCAGCGTGTTTGTCTTTACGTTTCTGAACCAGAATATCGATTTCATCGCCATCCTGATCAACAGCCCGCCAAAGGTAATGCACAGCACCATTGATCTTGATAAATACCTCATCAAGATACCAGGTATCACCTAATTGCCCTCGACTCTTTCTGATTTAACTACAATACCTTTGCCCAAATTTATCACACCAATTTCTGATAGTTTCGTAACTGACGGTAATGCCTCTTGCTGCCAGCAATTCTTCGATGTCACACAAGCTAAGCGTAAATCTGTGATAAAGCCACACAGCTTGACTGATTATTTGGGATGGATAGCGATATCCGGTATAAATATTGGTATTTTTCATGCCCCGATTATCGCATGTTTCTGAGTCAACTCGTTAACTTAACAGTACCCTTTCACCATCTATCCAATAGTGAAAACCGACAGGCTGTGATTCATATCTAACTACTGTGTCGTCAGCCTCTAGGTGGTAACAAAACTCTTTTTCTAAAACACCTTCGGTATAGATAGTTTCAGGAGATGGCTTTGATGAAGGAAAACGGCATATCGTTTTACCCTTCATCTTTTTTAGATCTCGTTTTTTATTGTATTTGAATTGCCCATTTAATCGATACTTTCATCTAATTACTTAAATAAATATATCGGCAATGGCACTTTATGCTTTAATAAACAACTTATACCAGCGCTAAATTCCCTTTACTCTCTAACCAAGCTTTACGGTCAGGAGCCCGTTTCTTTGACAGCAACATATCCATTAGTTCAAGCATACCTTCAGCGTCTTCACTGGTGAGCCTTACAAGCCGACGAGTATTAGGGTCCATGGTAGTCTCGCGCAGTTGCAAAGGATTCATTTCACCTAAGCCCTTAAAGCGTTGCACGTTAACCTTGCCTCGTTTTTTCTCTGCCTCTATGCGGTCTAACACACCTTGCTTTTCACTTTCATCGAGCGCGTAGTATACTTCTTTACCTATATCAATACGAAATAAAGGCGGCATTGCGACATAAACATGACCGGTGTCGACCAGTTTTCTAAAGTGCTTTACGAATAGCGCACATAACAAAGTGGCAATGTGCAGCCCGTCTGAATCAGCATCTGCTAAAATGCATATTTTGCCATAGCGCAGGCCGCTTAAATCATCTGAGTCGGGGTCAATGCCTAATGCTACTGATATATCGTGTATTTCTTGCGAGGCCAAGACTTGTGAGGAATCAACTTCCCAACTGTTCAGTATTTTACCGCGCAGTGGCATAATGGCTTGAAATTCCCTGTCGCGGGCTTGCTTTGCAGATCCACCGGCTGAATCACCTTCCACCAGAAACAGTTCAGAGCGATCGTTATCTTGTGTAGAACAATCAGTGAGTTTGCCCGGTAATGCAGGACCTGAAGTTATTTTCTTACGCGCTACCTTCTTGCTCGCTCGCAACCTTAACTGTGCATTGTTTATACACATTTCAGCCAACAAGTCGGCAACATCGGTGTGTTGATTCAGCCACAAACTAAAGGCATCTTTAACAATACCTGAAACAAACGCAGACGCTTGACGTGATGATAAACGTTCTTTCGTTTGTCCGGCAAATTGAGGGTCTTGCATTTTGGTTGATAAAATATAACAGCAGCGATCCCAAATATCATCGGCGGTCATTTTAACGCCTCTAGGCAACAAGTTTCTAAATTCACAAAACTCGCGCATGGCATCCAACAAGCCTTGTCGCAGCCCATTTACGTGGGTACCGCCTTGGGCTGTGGGAATCAAATTAACGTAACTTTCGGTGACCATTTCGCCGCCTTCAGGCAGCCACATTATAGCCCAGTCAGCTGCTTCGCCATTGCCCGTATAACTGCCGATAAAAGGCACATCCGCAGGCATAGTAATGCTGTCTTTTAAGCCTTGGGTTAGATAGTCTTGCAGGCCATCCTCGAAATACCATTCATAGGATTGATTACCAATCTTGTCTTCAAATTTTATTAGTAAACCGGGACACAACACCGCTTTAGCGCGCAATATATGCAGTAGTTTGCTTACCGAGAATTTGGGCGTGTCGAAGTAACTTGGGTTGGGCCAAAAGTGCACGCGTGTGCCGGTATTGCGCTTTCCGCAAGTATCAATAACGGCGAGTTCTTCTTTTTTGTCACCATTTTCAAAAGCAATTTGATGAACTTGTCCATTACGGCGAATAGTTACTTCAACTCGATTGGAAAGCGCGTTGACTACCGAAATACCCACGCCATGAAGGCCGCCGGCAAACTCGTAGTTCTTGTTTGAGAACTTACCACCAGCGTGCAGCTTGGTCATAATAAGCTCAACCCCACTCATGCCCTCTTCCGCGTGAATATCTACTGGCATGCCGCGACCATCGTCGGTGACTTCTAAAGATTGGTCTTCATGTAAAATCACTTTTATGTTCGATGCATGACCTGCAAGCGCTTCATCAACACTGTTATCAATAACTTCTTGGCTGAGGTGATTAGGTCTTGTGGTATCGGTGTACATACCTGGGCGACGTTTTACAGGGTCGAGTCCGTTTAGGACTTCAATGGCATCAGAATTATATTGCTCGGACATGTTTTGAACTCATGTAGGTAGTCGTTATTTTTATAAGTGTTTTTATTGACATCTTTTATAAGTATTGTGATTTATATTTCAATGTACGTTTAGACCTGAGTTAACGTTCAATTAGTACTTAAAAACCGGCTTTTCACCGCATGATTAATTATCCTAATAAACAATCAACAAAACACCTGTATATAAATCCAATAGTAACAAGCAAGTTAACAATGAGCAACCGCCTTGTTTAGCATTTATATGTCATGAATTTACACATCATATGTGCATAATCCATGAGTTTATAGCATATATTTAAGTGCATATTTAAAGATCGCGCTACGCTATTCAACGAATACAATTAGATTGTAAATATTGTGCTTTACTGTAAATAATTACTAAGAAAATAAAAACCTAAAAATACGTGGCAAGTGCGCTTCATAATTTACAAAACTGTGGTCGCCGCCCTCTTCGACAACTAAGTTAGAATAAGCATATTTTTTTGCAGCCAGTTTATAATCGAGGGTTTCATCGCCCTTTTGCAATAGCACCTTATACCTTGATGGGTCGGCTAATTTATTTACGAAAAGCTGCCTTAGCTTGACAATGTGTTGCGGCAAAATATGAAACACTTCATTGGTATATTCGTTTACATGTTGGCCTAAATAATCTCTCAACAATTCAAAAGGTTCAACCGCTGGATTAACCAAAACCGCTTTGGGGCATGCTGCTAATTTACGATTAGTAGTGGACGCCTGTGCAGTTGCATGATCTTTAATAGAATATTTTTCAATGCAATACGTTGATAGAAATCCACCCATTGAACTGCCAATGAAACCTGTTTGCTGTAATGGCAAAGTCGCTACAAGATTATCAATAATCTTAAGCGCTTTGTGAACATCACCTGGCAATTGTGGCACATGAAGGTTAAGGCTTGGAAAATGCTTTTTCGCAAAACAAATTGTTTGTTGTGCTTTCACCGATTGTGGGCTTGATAAAAACCCATGTAAGTATACTAAATGATGCATAAACAACTTTACTGAACTAGTTTGCTTACTAAAATAAGGCTAATTAGAAGTAGACGCAAGCCTTTGAGATAAGCAAAAGTGCAACCACTCTGCTAAAAACACATTTACCATGTATTTTTCGTTACGCTGATGCATGTTTAAATTTGGGTATTCGTACACAGCCTTTAATCTTGATGTTCGCTGAGCTTCGAGTACTTCCGCCACTTTTGCATCATGGTATAAGCGGATAATCATTTTAGGTTGTAAAAAAGCGGGAGTATTAGCACTTATTTGTGCCATTTCAAGCGTGCTTGTATAACGACTGGAATCAACAATTTGAACTCGATACTTTAAGCTATGACCTACGTCGAACTCATAGTGTAGATTATGTGTATCACAGTCGGGCAGTAGCTTTAACATGCACACATAATTATGCTCGCAGGTAGCCAGTATGCTGGGTAGATGAGGTACATATTTCTTTCGTAAAATGCGTTTGTTACCTTTTAATTAATGTATGGTGTTCAAACATACGAAACATCCAGATTATTGCCACAGCTTACCTTACTGTTGGCCCCAATCTTGACGCACCTTATGTTTGTTAAGCATCAACCACTGTATGGCAATAATAGCGGTACTATTATCTATTTTACCTTCATTTAACCACATTACCGCTTCGTCGAAAGGCACCCTAAGTACCTTTATATCTTCGGCTTCATTATCTAATCCATGAATTCCACTTGCGCTGCTAGCATCAACCTTGCCTAAATAAACATGGATACGTTCAGTGCATGCGCCGGGCGAAGCTAAGTAAGAATTCATTTTAATGAGCTTAGTTAATATTATTCCGGCCTCTTCTTGAGCTTCGCGGTGGCAAACCTCTTCAAAATCCTCACCTTCTTCAACAATGCCCGCAACAACTTCAATCAGCCACGGGTTATTGTTAGTCTCCATTGCCGGAAACCTAAATTGTTCTAATAAAACGAGTTCATCGAGAATAGGATCATAAGGTAAAACCGCTGCCGCGTGCCCACGTTCAAAAACTTCGCGTATAACCAGCCTACTCTCCCCGCCGTCAAACAACTTATGCTTTAAGTGATACTTGTTTAAGGTAAAGAAACCTTCATATAAGGATTCTTTCTTTAATACTTTCACATCGGCTTTGGTAAAGCTCGTACTAGACTTTGACATATAAGATTGACTCAAATGACAGTAATGAAGATAGTCGCTATTTTACCCATTCACCATAAATAAGCTAGATGCCGTCCGCAAATACTGTCTACAGCACTAAAGAGCAGCTTTAAATCGGACAAACTAACATATCTTTAATCTGCAAACACATTACATTCTGTTACACTTAAACATTGTTTGATACATCCATTCGTTACGCATTTTCGCATGGGTGACATACACTATGCATATTAATAGCTTTAACCAATTTAAACTCGCAGAGCACTCATCGATGAAAAAAACATTTATTGCATTAGTCCTTGGACTAACCCTTTCAAGCACAGCTTTTGCTGACGACTTAGCCTCCGTTTATGAATTGGCACAGGCTAACGATCCAATCGTAAATAGAGCAAAAGCGCAAAAAGATGCAGCTTACACAGGCATAGCTATTAGCCGCGCTAATTTATTGCCGCAAATATCAGGCAGTATTAGTTATTCTAAATCGAATAGAGAAACTGAGTTTAACCAAGCCATTACTGATGCCAACAACCAGCCTGTTCTTGATGACGCTGGAAGACAAACTTTTGTGAATAGCATTGGTGAAGTAGAAAACAGCGGTCTAAATTACGGCGTTGATCTGAGTATGTCGTTATATGACCATTCAAACTGGTTGGGAATGGACCGCGCAGAACTCGTTGCTCAGCAAAGCGATGCTGTGCTAGGGGCAACTTTTCAAGCGTTAATGCTACGAACAGTTAACGCTTACCTTGCGGTTTTACGTGAACAAGACAACGTCGTGTTTGTAAAAGCAGAGCTTAAAGCGATTGAAAGACAGTTAGAACAAACCAAACAACGATTTGAAGTGGGTTTAACCGCAATTACCGATGTACACGAAGCTCAAGCTAACTTCGACAATACCGTGGCCCGTCAAATTCGCGCTGAAAACTTTCTTGAAGCACGCCTTGAGGAATTAAGAGAAATCACGGGGAAATATCATGACCGGATTGCGGTTCTTGATACCGATTTATTCAGTGCAGTGCAACCTTCACCCAATACCGTTAACGCGTGGTTAGAATTAGCCAAAGATTCTAATTTAGACTTGTTAGCTCAGCGTTTTGTAAAAGATGTTGCTAAGCAAGATATTGATTTAGCAAAAAGTGGGCATTACCCAACGCTTAGTCTTGGCGCTTCATACGATATCAATGACAACGAATCAATCTTTAATGGTGGCTTGCCGAACAATCCAGGAGCACTCGATAGCCAATCTATTCGTGTTGTACTAAGCGTACCCATTTACCAAGGTGGAAGTGTCTCTGCGGGCAGCGAAAGAGCACGCGCTAATTATGTGGTCGCAAGTGAAAACTTAGAGCTAACGCATCGCCAAACTGTGCGCCAAGTGCGTAGTTCGTTTAACGATGTAAAAGCGTCTATCTCGACTATACGTGCACTTGAGCAGTCTGTTGTTTCAGCAGAAAGTGCACTGCAGGCAACCGAAGCAGGCTTCGATGTCGGCACACGAACCATTGTTGATGTGCTTAATAGCACTCGTAACTTATTTGATGCGCGCCGTAACTTAGCCGATGCAAGATACAGCTTTATTGTGTCGATTGTGAGTCTGAAACAAGCCTCGGGCACCTTAACGCAACAAGATTTGATGGATATTAATAAGGTTTTAAAACCGGCACCTCCAGCTCAATCGTAAACATATAGCTTCATGTAAAACCCTCTGTTAAACGAGGGTTTTTTTACATCCACTTTTTATCGTTTATACTGCAGTCAATTAAAATAAATAACGAGCGCAATTCAAAGCTGCAAACTATCTTGGCAAAAATAGAGCATGCAGACCACACTATATAGGATAAATTAATGCCTGAGGGCCCTGAAATTAGGCTTGCTGCCGACAAAATAGCTAAAGTCATAGAAAATCAAATAATAGAAGACATTGAAGTAGGCTTGCCGCGTTTGAGTGATGCCGCGCAGATACTAAAAGGTAAAGTAGTAGAGGAAGTAGAAACGCGCGGTAAAGCCATGCTCATTCATTTTGCTAATGGACAATCGGTTTACTCCCACAACCAACTTTATGGTGTGTGGAAAACCTGTAAAAGAGGACAATTGCCTGAAACCAAACGTTTGTTGCGGTTGGCCCTGCATACAAGCACGCATAGTGCATTATTGTACAGCGCTTCTGACATTGCGGTATATGAGCGACAAGAGTTAGCAGCGCATCCGTTTTTACGAAAAATTGGTCCAGACATATTGCACAAAGCCTTAGCATGGCAAACAATCTCAGAGCGACTGTCCGATAAACGGTTTGGTAATAGAAAACTATCTATTTTGTATTTAGACCAAAGCTTTATAGCTGGCATTGGTAATTACTTGCGCACTGAAATCTTATTTGCCGCTGGTATTCATCCTGATATGAAACCTAATCAACTCCGCCCGAAACAGCTTGAAACATTAGCAAAGCAAACACTGATAATATCAAGGCGCGCTTATGACACTAAAGGACATACACTCCCTGAGCGATTACGGAAACAACTTAAAAAAACCACGGGAAACTATGAAAGTGTGCGCTTTATGGCATTCAACAGAGAAGGCCTACCGTGTCGTGAATGCGTCTCTGATATTATTAAAGGAGTAAGAAATGGCCGGCGAATTTATTGGTGTGAACTCTGCCAGACCATTCCCTAGCATGCCTTTAACTAATAAAAAAGCTACTAAAAATGGCTGAAGCCTTAAATCAGGCTAAATTCTTTGCGCTATTTTTTACTTAGCTGTTCAATTTGCTGGCCTAATTGCGTAATCTGATTTTGTAAATCTAGCATGCTTGGTTGGCCTTCATTACGCTCTTTAGTATGCTCTTCATCCATCACGCCCACTACAATTCCAATCACCATATTCAAAAATGCAAAGGCCGTAAAAAATATAAAACTCATGTAGTATATCCAACTCATGGGATACACCTCCATGGTTTCATATTGGATATCGGTCCAATCCTCAAAGGTCATAACTCTAAAGAGGGTGAGCATTGAAATAGCAATGTCGCCCCAAAGCGTGGTGTTGATTTCGCCAAACAAATAGCTGCCCACGGCCGCGTAGATGTAAAAAATAATAAACATAAGGAGCACCACATAGCCTAGTCTAGGCAGTGCTTTAAGCAGAGAGTTAATGAGTATACGCAGCTCTGGAACAACAGAAATCATTCTGAGTACTCTAAAAATCCTGATTAAACGCGCAAGCAATGCCATCTCAGATTCATCAACAGGTATTAAGCTAATGACTACCACTAGGGTATCGAAAACATTCCATCCAGATTTTAAAAAGTCTTTCTTTCTTTCTTCCCCTATAAATCTAACGAGTATTTCAAATAAGAAGAATACGGTAATGAATACGTCCATGTACTGGGTGACAGCTATAGCGGTATCAGACAAATCATAGGTTTTCGCACCTATCTCTAATGCCGAAATTATGATCACCGCAATCACAAAAAATTCGAAAGATTTGTTGTTACGTAGTTTTAAGAATGCTGTTTGGATAGTTTGGAACAAGTGTTCTACTCTTAGGATTATTGAGCATACCGCTAGGAATACTATACATAGTGGTATTACACAACGGGCGGCTCTTTAATTTCGAGCCCTAAAAAGGCCCACGTGTTGCCAACCTTAGGTCAACACGTGAGCCTTCTTTACAAATTTACTCTCTAATTTGCATATTGCTTCTGTAAATCGGCTAAACGTGCTTTTGCCTGAGAAGTCGTTAAATTTAAATCTTTAATACGACGTTCAGCAATAGTCATATTGTTATTTATAAATAATACCTCAATATAGTTAAGCGAAATTTCTTCATTGCTCACTTTGTCGTTCATTACACTGTTATAAACTTCTAGTGCCTCTTGGGCATTACCTTGACGAAGCAATATTTGCGCATGAGTATCTCCAATAGCAACATTCTTAGGCTGAATAACAAATGCTCTGCTCGAATACTCAGACGCCTTATCAAGGTTATCGGCTACCATTAGCAAATGTGCCGCGTTATTTAATACCACAAAATTATTAGGAAAATCTATCAGCAGCGCCTCGTAACCAGCAAGCGCAGATGAAGGGTCTAGCGAAATTTGACGTTCGGCTAACAACAACCTAGACCGGCCATCAGCAGGAAATTCTTCTACGTGCTTTTCAATTGTATTTAATACTAGATTTGACTGCTTAGATAAATCTAAGGTGCGCACGTAAACAAATAGGTTGTCGGCAGACTTAGCCGATTCATACGCGAGCAATGCATCTTCTACAGCGTCGCCTCCTCTTCCCTCAGCGAGGGCAATTCGAGCCTTAACACCACGTAAAAACGGTAATGGTTGGTACTTATCGTCTATTGAAGCAATTACTTCCTTGCTGCCAATCACATCACCTGCCATGACCATAAAGTAACTTTGCATTATTTTAATTTGCAAATTATCTTTACGTGCCACAAAACTGCTTGCGATACGAGCACCTGCTTCATAAGCACGTGATGATTCTAGTATTAGCAATTGTCCCATTACGGCCTTTTCTTGATTAGGAAATAACTCCGCCCAGGCCGCATAGTGCTTAAGCGCTTCGTCATTTTGCTTGTTTTGGGTCAGTGCAAATCCCTTTATTTGCCAAAAAGAAGGTGGAGCTTGACGGTCTGGTTTAATATTTTTTAACGCATCTAAAGCTTCATCAGGCTTCTTAAGTGAAAGTGTAATACGAGCAAGTAACAAACCAAGGTTAGCATCGTCGGGATTATCGCTCACTGCTTTACGAATTTTATCAATAGCCGGCATTGCATCATTAGCATCATTTTTAAGCGCAAAATAACTGGCTAATGCGGGCAAATTGTACGGGGCTATTTCTAATAACGCCTCGGTTTTGGTAAGCGCGGAGTCAAGTTTCTTTTGACGTAAATCTTGACGTATAGAGGCTAATTTGACGGGAACGCTGTTGCTGTCTAAAGCACTCGCTTTAGTAATCACTATCGACGCTTCAGCAAACCTTTCTTGCCGCTGCAATACTTCTGACTCTAATAAATAACCATCAACTACGGTTGGTTCATCTTCTTGCCATTGTTTCGCCAAGGCCATTGCCTTGTCTAATTGCTTTGTACCTAAGTATGCACTTGCTAGGGTTGTTTTTGCAGTAATAGAATCAGGCGCTTTATCAACTGCACTTTCTAAATCGACCAGGCCTTCAACATCGTTCATTGAAAGCTTCAATATACCTAAACGCGTTAAATCTTCAGATGATTCACTTATCTTATCGGCTTGGTCAATTACGGCTTGCGCTGCTTCAGTATTACCCGATTTAATTAACTCGTAGCCCGCTCTTGAAAACAAGCTTGCATCTTGAGTTGTTACATCATTAATTCGCGCAAGTACTTCACCAGCGTCATCGCCCAGATTACCTTGTAGTTGACTCGCCGCAAGAATACGCAAGCCAGGATGATTGTCGGGCAAAATAGATGCAATAAATGATAAATGCCTAACGGCAGCTTCATATTCTTGGAGCTGATAAGATGAAAAGCCGGCGATCAAGCGCAAAGCGGGATCAGAACGGCCAGCCGAAATCGCCTTTTCAGAATAAAGTTTAGCCTCATCAAAGTCACTGGCTGCGGCCCTTACAACGCCCTTAAGTTGATTAAGTAGCGGGTTTTCAGGGATGATTTCAAGCAGTTCATCAATATATTTTTCTGCTCTTATGGGCTGTCTTTGTTCAACCAACATATTGGCGAGCGAAAACTTGGCTTCTAAGTCTTTGGGCTCTACTTTTATATAGCTTTCATATATATTCGCGGCCTCTTCAGCTTCGCCATTTATCATATACAAACGCGCTGTAAAGTTCAGCACATCACTGTTTAATGGAGCTCGTTCATACATAGCTAATGCAGTAGCAAGAGCGTCTTTAGGTTTTTCATCAAGTATTTCTTGATAGGCCTGCACGAGCCCTTTGTAGACGTCATTAGTATCGAGGAGAAGCAAATCGCTAATAAGTGCGTTAGCCTCAGGTGTTTGGTTTAACTGCATAAGTGAACGAACTTTTCGAAAACCCACTTCCATCTGGTCAGAGTTGCTAAGTTCGGCTTCAATGAAGGTTAAATCAGCCAGCGCAACGTTTGCGCCCGTTTTTTGCAGAGCTAATGCAAGTAATGGCACTACTTCGTTTTCAGGGTAACCTAAATCTTTCGCACGACTGAGTTCTTTTTCGGCTGAAGTAAAGTCTCTTAACTCTAAATAAAGTTTGCCTAATTCGAATCTTGCTTCAGCAGATCGAATGTCTTGCTGCACAGCATTTTTCAAGGCTACAACAGCAGCCGGATTATTTCCAGCAGCAGCAAAGGCAGCCGCTTCTTGCATATATTCTTCCGATGTTTTCTTTTGGCAAGCTGTCATTAAGAAAACCAAACTAATCACGGCAACTAACTTAAATAAGCTTGGTGAAAACCGAGAAGTAAATGTGTTTGAGCGTAGGTTGTGCATATTGAATTCTACCTTATTGTCCTTGACGTTCAGTTAAAAACGAATTGTTAAACTGATGTTGCCTATACTGTAGCTAATACTCTGACATTTAAACACATTTTTGCAAATATGTTTAATGGTATCTGCAAGCAATTTCGCGTATACTACGCGGTCAGATAATGGCGTTCGCACCTTCACTGCTTGGCCTTTTTGTTCTTTTATTATTCAGGATATACCATGACCGACAGTGTCGACTTAACATTTAAAGATTTAAACTTGCCGAGCGCCATACTGCAAGCAGTAGAAAAGGTGGGTTACGAGAAGCCATCACCCATCCAAGCTAAAAGTATCCCTTTGCTACTTGAAGGCCACGATTTATTGGGCCAAGCGCAAACAGGTACAGGTAAAACTGCCGCATTTGCGTTACCGATGCTAGCTAACATTGACCCAGATGAAGCTTTTACACAACTATTAGTCTTAGCGCCTACGCGTGAACTTGCTATACAAGTTGCAGAGGCGTTTCAAGTGTATGCGAGCTTTTCGAAAAAAATTCGGGTGCTACCTGTTTATGGTGGCCAATCATACGACAACCAAATTCGCCAATTAAAACGTGGCGTTCAGGTTGTTGTAGGTACACCAGGCCGTATTATCGACCATATTAAACGCAAAACACTTAAACTAGACCAATTACGCTTTTTAGTCTTAGATGAAGCAGACGAAATGTTACGCATGGGTTTTATCGACGATGTAGAGCTAATCTTGAGTCATGCTCCTGACAAACGTCAAACTGCATTGTTCTCTGCCACTATGCCTGCTCAAATCCAGAAAATATCGCAGAAATATTTAAACAATCCAAAACTTATTAAAATTGAATCCAAAGTTGCCACTGCCAGCACAATTCGCCAACGCTATGTGCAGGTAGCAGGCCATCATAAACTTGAAACCCTAACGCGCATTTTAGAAGTTGAAGAGTTTGAAGGCGTCATTGTTTTCGTTCGCACAAAAACAGCTACCCTTGAGCTTGCCGAAAAACTATCCGCACGCGGATATGATGTTGAAGCGTTAAACGGCGATATCGCACAATCTGCACGTGAACGCACGGTTGAAAGGCTCAAACAAGGTAAAATCGATATTTTAGTAGCAACCGACGTTGCTGCACGTGGTTTAGACGTTGAACGTGTTAGTCATGTAATAAACTACGATGTGCCACACGATACAGAATCTTATGTGCATAGAATTGGTCGCACCGGTCGTGCTGGTCGTAAAGGCGATGCAATTTTATTTATCTCGCATCGTGAAAAGCGTATGTTATTCTCTATTGAAAGAGCCACTAAGCAAGAAATTACAGTGATGGAGATTCCATCAATTGGTCAGCTAAACGAGTCTAGACTAGGCCGCTTTAAGAAAAGCGTTATTGACGCATTAAAAGATGTTTCGATTGAATCGTATATGCCAGTAATTGAAGAAATTATAAAGGAATCTGAAGCCTCGCCCGAAATGGTTATGGCAGCATTTGCCAAAGTAGCCCAAGGCGATGAGCCTTTGTTACTAAGCGAGCAAGACCGTCCAGACGTTCATGCTAAACCTTCATTCAAAGACCGTCCTGAAAGAAATGACAGAGGTGGCCGTAGTAACGATCGCGGTCGTAGTCCTAGCGCGCGTGATGGCGGCAGAGAAGGCGGACGTGAGCGTAAGCCATCACGACCTCGTGGCAATCCTGAAGCAGGCATGAAACGTTTTAGAATTGAAGTGGGTTATGTGCACGGCGCGAAGCCTGGTAACATTGTTGGCGCAATCGCTAACGAAGGTGATATGAGCAGTAAAAACATTGGTGCTATTGATATACACGATAGCTTCACGCTTATTGATTTACCCGACAGCATGCCAGCTAAGACCAAAGAAACATTGATGAAAACTCGTGTGGCGGGTCAACGTCTAAATATTCGTGAATGGAGCGATGAAGCGCCAAAGAAACGAACCAAAAAGTAGCGCTTATTTAAACCCTGCTGATTGTGCGGGCTTAGTAATTTGATATACGAAAAAGGAATAAAAAGTAAAGCGTTTATTCCTTTTTTTGTTTTTACTTTATGGCACACTTCACTGCGATCTAATAGAGAGGCCATATGAAGTATTTCCCAATTTTTGTTGATGCACAACATATTCACTGCTTAGTTGTTGGTGCAGGAGAAGTGGCCGCTCGTAAATGTGAACTATTATTAAAAACACCCGCAAAAATAACGATTGTTTCTCCTTGGGTGAGCGATACAGTTGAAAAGTTAGCAAAATCAGAAAACATCACGCTCATTAGACGTGAATATGAACAAAGCGATTTGGCCAACAAACAAATGGTGTTTGTGGCCACTGACAACGAAAATACTAACCAGATAATACATGATCAAGCACACGCTCAAAGCATATTGGTAAATGTAGTCGACAATACACCTCTATGTAAATTCATTACGCCTTCAATTGTTGACCGCTCTCCTATTATTATTGCTATGTCCAGTGGTGGCGTGGCACCGGTATTGTTGCGTTATATTCGTCAAAAACTAGAATCGGTCATCCCTCATAATATTAAACGACTGGGTACTTTTTCAGAAAAGTTTAGAACTAAAGTCAAAACCTCCCTAGCTAGCGTGACTGACAGACGCTATTTTTGGGAAGATGTACTTGACGGTGATATTGGCGAAAATGTATTACAAGGCAACAATGAACAAGCCGAACAGCAGCTAAACACGGCCCTTGAAAAATACGCCAGTGGCGATAAACCGGCAGGTCAAGTCTATCTAGTTGGCGCTGGGCCAGGTGATCCTGACTTACTCACGTTTAGAGCTCTGCGCTTAATGCAAAAAGCCGATGTTGTTGTTTATGACCGGTTGGTGTCTCCTGATATATTAGAGTTGGTACGTCGCGACGCTGAAAAAATTTATGTCGGCAAAGAACAGAGTAATCACACTATACCTCAGCAAGATATCAATAAATTGCTTGCTGATTTGGCTAAAAAAGGCAATAGAGTAGTCAGGCTAAAAGGGGGTGACCCTTTCGTATTTGGCAGAGGCGGCGAAGAAATAGAAACCTTAATTGACCAAGGCATCGAGTTTCAAGTTGTACCGGGTATTACCGCAGCAACTGGCGCAGCAAGCTACGCTGGTATCCCCTTAACTCACCGCGACCATGCACAATCTGTAACTTTTACCACAGGGCATTTACGCAACAACACCATTGATTTAGATTGGCCCTCGCTGGTAAAGCCTAATCATACTTTAGTGTTTTACATGGGCCTTACCGGTTTGCCCATTATATGTGAAAAACTTATTACCCATGGCATGCCTAGCAATACGCCAATTGCTTTGATTCAAAGCGCCACCCGCACCGACCAAAAAGTGATTACTGGCACACTTGCAGATATTGTTAATAATCCTGCTACGGCTGCCCTTAAACCACCAACTCTTATTATTGTAGGTGGTGTGGTGAGTTTGCATAAAAAACTGAACTGGTTTGGCGGATAAGACCTTACCAATAGACGGATGTAAACGTGCTATTTGCTAACTAGCTAATGCGCACCAATAAACAGGTAAACAAATACCCACCTGTTGCCGTTAACTAATCATTACTTATTGTATGTCGCTTGTTGATAAGCGCTTAAAGCAGAGCTTTTTCCATTATGCAGAACATTCAACACTTCTTATTTGGCTTATGCTTTTTGTTATCTGAAAAATATATACATTCTTTCCGAGTAAGGTGCTCAGTTATGTTGTCTAGAACCCCTTTTATTATAAGCCTGTTCTTTATTGCCATAACCACCGCATCAGTGCCCACATATGCACAACAAACTAAGTTCAATAAAGCTAACCGTGGTCTTAATACTGAGTTTACATATACTTGGAAACACCAAGATGCCGAATACACACTATCGTTCGCAATAGAAACAACCACGCTTTATGCAATGCCGCCTTCTCCGCCCGCTTATAGCCCGAAAATATTCCAAGACAATGTGTATATGAAGGTGATGGAAACGGCTAAAAATATCGACCCAAAAACCGCCAAAATCAAGGTCAGTAAAAATCATAGTGGATTGTCGTTTAATGTAAGCAGCCGCGAGCCTGAGCAAGCTCAAAAAGTACTAGATAAACTGAAGTTATCGCACGACAAAGCACAAGATGACTACTGGGCAGACAATTACTTTGTAAAGTACAATTCTGCGACTGGCACTTCAGGTATTCGTCATGATCATGCAAAATATACCACTAACAGTAGCAGCAGCTTAATCAGTGTTGTGGAAGCAATCAAGGAGTTACAAACAAACCCGCTCAACTCACGAGAGTTTATTACTATTGCTTTGGGCTGGATTCAGTCTATTCCTTATAACCGACTTGAAGACAGGCTTTCATCCAACGGTGCAGGCTTTGTCTCGCCGCGTGACCTACTATTGCAAAATCAAGGTGACTGCGACAGTAAGTCAACCTTAATGGCGGCTTTGCTAAAGGCTTACAATGCGCGCTTAGACGTTCAAATGGTATACCTACCAGAGCACGCTTTGCTCGCCATTGATATGCGCAGCAATAATGACGAAATGACCCTACGCCATCAAGGCAAGGACTTCGTGTTACTTGAGCCCACCGGCCCAGCTCAACTTTCTTTAGGTAAAGTAGCTGAATCGACTATTTTTTCACTGCAAAATAGGCGGTTTGACCTAGCCAGCATGTCGCGATGAATGTTAGTTAGTCAGTTTATCCTACCCATATCTAAATATTCTTTCAAAACTACCTAATCTGCCTCTAGGGCTTGCCAATTTTGCTCGTTACAATTATGGTTATCTAACTATAATAATCATAATAAGAATCTTAAATTCATGAATAAACGACAATCCCTTAATTCGCTAGCAATAGCCTTAAGCTTTGGCTTGTTATCGTGCTTAGCCAGCACTACTTTATACGCATCCCCTTATACTCAATCACCGTCAGATGAAGCAGAGTCAGAAGAGGCCGTCGTAAAAAACCCATTAAAAGAATGGGATGTATTATCGCCGCCGATGGATTTGAAGCAGGTCAACATAACAACCAACGAAACAACATGGTCGAGCTTAGACATCTCACCCGATGGCAAAAATATGGTTTTTGACATGTTGGGTGATATTTTTATTGTGAGCGCAAAAGGCGGTAAAGCGACCGCCCTTACTCAAGACTTTGCCTGGAACATTCATCCTGCTATTAGCCCCGACGGCACAAAAGTAGCGTTTGTATCAGACCGAGACGGTTTGTCAAATGCATGGATAATGGACATCAACGGTGAAAACCTTAAACAGGTTACCAAAGAGAAAAACAATCTTATTCATGCTCCAAAGTGGAGTCCTGACTCGCAGTATTTAGTCGTAACAAAAGGCATCATGTCGTCTCGCTCAATACCTGCGGGTGAAATATGGCTGTATCATCACACCGGCGGCACAGGCATTGCTATTAAAGAACGTGAAAACGGTAAAGTAGAACAGCAAAATATAGCCGACCCTGCGTTTTCGCCAGATGGACAATACATTTACTATACCCATGATGTAAGCGCAGGCTCTAGATTCGAATATAACCGCGATCCGCTTAAAGCTATTTTTGCAATTACCCGCTACGACCGCGAGACTGGTAAAGAAGAGCGCTATATTTCCGGCACCGGCGGCGCCGTTGTGCCCACTCCATCACCCGACGGTAAGCATGTAGCGTTTGTTAGACGTGTAAAAAACAAAACCGTTTTATTCTTAAAAGATATTGCGACTGGTCTTGAAGAACCTCTGTTTTTTGACCTAGAGCGCGATATGCAAGCAGGCTTCGGATCTGAAGGCTATTTTGCCTATTTCGACTGGACGCCAAACTCAGAAAACATCGTATTTTGGACAGGCGGTAAATTTCATTCATTAAATGTGAAAAGCAAAGACTTAACGACACTTAATGTAGAAGTAGAAACCACCTTAAGTTACGCTGATGCATTGCGCTTTAAAGTAGATGTAGCCCCACAAGAATTTGATGTGAAAGCGGTACGTTGGGCACAAAAATCTCCCGATGGTAAGTCAGTTTTATTTCAAGCACTAGGCAAGCTGCATTTGCACAATATAAAGTCAGGAAAAGTTAAACGCCTAACTAAGCAAGACGAGCACGATGAATATTACCCACGCTATTCAAGCGATGGCAAGCGTATTGTTTATACCACATGGAACGACCAAACCTTAGGCGCTATAAGAGTAGTGTCTGCCCGCGGTGGCAAAGGCAAAGTAGTAAGCATAAGCGCTGGTCATTATATAGAGCCTAGCTTTTCTACCGACGGTGAAATGATTGCGTATCGTAAAATTACCGGCGGCTATTTGCTTAACCCAAAATATTCAAATGATCCCGGCATATATGTGCTTAAGTTGGACGAAAAAACTACTGAGCGCTTAGTTAAAAGCGGCTTTGAACCTCACTTTAGCGGTGACAACAAGCGTGTTTATTTTACAGAAAACAAATTTGATTCGTATCGTGAAACACGTTTTTCGAGTGTTGATTTAAATGGTAAAGACAAACAAGTACATTTAAACGGCGGCGACAAAGTCAGTGAATACCGCTTGTCTCCCAACGGTAAATGGATTGCTTTTGTGCATCAGTTCAAAACCTACGTGGCTCCTTTTCAAACTAATGGTAAAACCTTTGCCTTAGCGCCTGATATGAAGGCTTTACCAGTTAAGCAACTGTCGGCTCATGCGGGCAACTACATGACCTGGCGCAATGACAACTCGACAGTAGGCTGGTCGCATGCAGCAACCTACTATGAACGAAGCCTTAATGAAGCCTTCGATTTTATTGCCGGTGCGAATACTGAAGATATGCCCGAGCCAGTCGACACAGGCATAAACGTAAGTTTTACCCAAAAGACCGACAATCCTAATACGGTTACGGCAATTGTAGGCGGTAAACTGGTCACCATGCGGGATGCAAACAATCAGCAAGAAATCATTGAGGACTCGGTAATATTAATTAAAGGTAACCGCATTACTGCAGTAGGTAAAAAGGGCGATGTTAGCATTCCAGAAGATGCCTTGCAGATTGATGCTACCGGCAAAACGGTTATTCCAGGATTAATAGATGCACACGCTCATGGCTCGCAAGGTACTGCTCAAATAATACCAGAACAAAACTGGAGCCAATATTCTAGCGTATCCTTTGGCGTAACGACTATCCATGACCCTTCAAACAATACAAGCGAAATAATGGCTGCAGCAGAAATGCAGCGCGCAGGCTTACGTGTTGCTCCGCGTATATATTCAACCGGTACTATTTTATATGGCGCTGAAGCCCTAGGGTTTAAGGCCATAATTAACGACTATGACGACGCTTATTTTCATGTGGAACGTCTGCGCGACATTGGCGCTATTTCCGTGAAAAGCTATAATCAACCCCGCAGAGACCAACGTCAGCAAGTATTAGTCGCCGCCGACAAACTAAGCATGATGGTAGTGCCAGAAGGCGGTGGTAAATTCCAACAAAACATCAGTATGTTAGTTGATGGTCATACTGGTCTTGAGCACAATATTCCTATTGCGCGCGGATACAACGATTTAACCCAACTTTGGAAAGCCACCCAGTTTGGTTACACCCCTACGTTCGTAGTTGCCTATGGCGGCATGATGGGTGAGGAATATTTTTACGACAAAACAGAAGTGTGGAAAAACGAACGCTTAATGCGCTACACCCCATCATTTTTGGTTGATCGACGCGCTATACGCCGCCCAACAAGCCCCGAAAATTATTACAACCACATAGAAGTTGCTAAATATGCCAAAGTCCTGCGCGACGAAGGCGTACGCGTCATGATTGGTGCTCACGGACAGCGCGAAGGCTTAGCAGCGCATTGGGAAATGTGGATTATGGCACAAGGCGGTTTCACCCCATTTGAAGCAATCCGCGGCGCTACCATAGACGGCGCGACCCACTTAGGCATGGATCACGACATTGGCAGTATTGAAGTGGGTAAACTAGCCGACATGGCCATTATAGAAGGTGATGTACTGTCCGATATTAGAAAAAGTGAATACGTAAGCCATACCGTCCTTAATGGCCGCGTGTTTGAAAGTGCGACAATGAATCAAGTCGGCAGCAAAAAAGAACGTAACTTGTTCTTCTTTGAAAACAATAATCAATTATTTATGCCCGAGCATACCGCTACTAGGATGGAAGAGAAATCTGAACGCTTCCATTGGGTACATTAGTAAAAAACGTTTACTGCGATAGGTAAAACTATGCAGTAGCGATGCTACAAAATCTTGAAAGCTGGCGCTTACTTATTCGCCAGCTTTTTTTATGTACGCAGCTTTTCACATTTACATATTTGATGCAATTACTCCCAAGAACGTCAAAACCCGCGCTGATGTTCAGTCAAAAACACCAAACCTGCCTAAATGTTCAGCCATAAAATTCGGACAATTTAAGTCAATGTAAAAAAACAACGCGCGTTTGTCCTATCTTTGACAGCCATTTGCCTACTTGTATTTTAGCTTATATGGCAATCAACAACAGGAAAGTGAATTGTATGTTCATTTTACCAAATAGATTATTTAAAGGACTTTAATGACTCAAAATACTTCTCCAAATATAGACCAAGGTTCCTCTATGTTCAGGCGATCTGCAATAGATGCTAGCTTTATGCACCAGTATGGCAATGTCTGTATGTTGCCAAAAA
Source organism: Acidiferrobacterales bacterium (assembly GCA_964195425.1). Taxonomy (GTDB): domain Bacteria; phylum Pseudomonadota; class Gammaproteobacteria; order Enterobacterales; family Alteromonadaceae; genus Glaciecola. The sequence continues at coordinate 101,236 of CAXMOM010000004.1, read as the reverse complement.
TTAGTCAAATAGTTTTGTCTCTAGTAAGCGCCGTGCTTGCTGCGTTAGCTGTTACATATATTAGCACTCAATCCTTCTTCGAAACGGTTAGTGTGACTGGTTGGGTAAACACTAAAACACCCAAGATAGAAGTGCGCAGTCAAGAATCGGCAGGCATTGTTAAGCAGGTATTGGTAGGCAATGGCTCATATGTTGAGGCCGGCGAAACAATTGCGGTTATAACTCGTTCCTTAGGCCAGGCACTAGGCGAAGCTGGCATACAAACTAAACGCACACTTATTTTGCAAGAACAAAGTAATAAGCTGGCTATATTAAAGCAAAATAGCACCAACGCAGTTTTCGCTTTACAAGGCATCGCGCAACGCTATTTGCAGACAGGCGAGCAACTTGCCAAAATAAAACATCACCAAACTAACCAACAAATACAGCTAAATATTGCGCAACAAAGATGGCAGTCGGTCAAAAACTTAGTTGCCAAAGGTTTGCTTTCGTTAGTGCCGCTAGAACAAAGTGAATTGCAATTGTTGTCGTTACATCAGCAAGATTTTGAGCTGTTTATGCGGGCCCAATCGATACAAACCAATCATCATGATTTAGAAGAGCAACAGCTCACCAACAAGCAACAACAGCAGCAAATTGAGCATGAAATAAACTTGCTCAATATTCAAACTCAGCAACAACTAGACGCGCTGATAAACGACACCCAAATTACCGTCACTGCGCCAAGCACTGGCGTTGTAGATAACATACAAATTGGTGCGGGAAAAAGTGTTTCATTCAACCAAGTCATTACGCAAATTGCGCCTTCAACCCCAAGCTATTTTGTGCAACTGGCTATTCCATCGCATCAGGTTGCATTTTTGCAAAAAGAGCAACAGGTACAAATAAAAGTGGATGGCTTTGCCTACCAAAAATTTGGCAGCCTTGATGGCGTAGTATCCCATATATCTGAACAAGTGATTGCGCCACAAGATATTGATGGTCTTACTATTAATGCTAATCAAGCGCTTTACTTAGTTAATATCGATATTGACTATGTGCCACCGGCATCGAGTATAGACAGTATATCGCTGCGCTCAGGCATGACCATAAGTGCGTCAGTCAATAAACAAGAAACGACTATTTTGAGCTGGCTATTAGCGCCTTTATTCGATATTGCCGACCCGGTGTTTGCACCCAATACGCCCTTAATTAAGCCCTCAATATGAGTGATAGTGCAAGCAATGCCGAGCATACTAGCAAGCACTGGTTTACAAAACTAAGCTTTTCCTGGCGAAGTAAGGTGGCATTGGTGATGCAAGCCGAATCCAGTGAATGCGGTCTTGCCTGCTTGTGCATGGTTAGCAGCTTTTTTGGCAAACACTTATTGCTTAGACAATTGCGCGCCGTTATGCCCGCTAGCCAACAAGGTTTGAGCATGCATCAGTTGATAGACTACGCCCACACTATAGGCTTATCTTCGCGGGCATTAAAACTAGAATTAGACGAACTTAGTCAGCTACAGAGCCCCGCTATATTACACTGGAATTTTTCGCATTTTGTGGTCCTCACCAAAGTGACTAAACGCCATGTGTATATTAGCGATCCTGCAGTTGGCGAACGCAAGCTTAGTTGGTCACATGCGAGCAAGAGCTTTACCGGCGTTGCCCTTGAACTTAAACCTAACCATACATTTGCATCTAATGGAAAACCTAACACACTATCTTTATGGGATTTTACCAAGCCTATAAAAGGTGTCAAACACCAGCTTGGTTTTTTGATTGGCCTATCCTTACTCATTCAAATATTTGCCCTTGCTTCGCCATTCTATATGCAAACTGTGGTTGATAAAGTATTGCTTATCTCCTCTGAATCTTTGCTATTAGTCCTAGCTTTTGGTTTTGGCTTGTTGTTACTAATTAAAAGTGCGACTCAATGGCTACGTGAAGTTGTGTTATTGCGGTTTTCAAATGCATTTAACCTACATATTTCAAGCAGTGTATTAGCTCACTTATTGAGCTTGCCTTTGGCGTACTTTCAGCGCCGTCATATGGGCGATATCGTAAGCCGTTTTAGTTCACTGCAACCAGTACGCGATGCTCTCACCCAAGGTTTAGTCACCGCACTTATTGACGGTATACTGAGTATGGCTACCTTAGTGGTGATGTTTATATATTCGGCAAAGTTAGCCTTAATCGTTATTGCGATAGTGGTTTTGTATAGCCTTGGCCGCTGGGCATTGTTTTATCCTATTAAACATCTCAACCAACAAATTTTACAAAGCGATGCCCAACAACAAAGTTTTTTTATGCAGTCGATACGGGCGGCGCGCACCATCAAGTTAGCCAATACCGGAGCACGCACACAAACAAAATGGCTCAACCTATTTATTAGCAATATCAATCAGCGTATAAAATTAGATCAGTGGAACATTGGTTTTTCTATCGGTAATAAGGTTCTTTTTGGAATTGAGAATATAGTGGTGGTTTATGTAGCTGCCACCTTGGTTATTGCAAGCGAATTCACAGTAGGTATGTTGTTTGCGTTTATGAGCTATAAGACTCGCTTTGTAAGCTCATCAATTAGTCTTATTGAAATGTGGATTGAGTATAAAATCTTAAATGTTCACTTAGCGCGAATTGAAGATATTGTTCATCAGGCGCCGGAGGTAACGAACAATGGTGATGAGCTGCTATCAGTAAGCGGTCAAGTGCAATTAACAAAACTTCGCAGCGCACATCAAGGGGGTGCCACCATAGACCTTAGCCATATTGGTTTTCGTTATCATAACAATCAACCATGGTTATTTGACAACTTATCAATAAAAATATGCTCAGGCGAACATATCGCCATTGTTGGTCCAAGTGGCTGTGGCAAAACCTCTTTACTACATTGTTTGCTGGGGCTTATTTCTCCCAGCAAAGGTCAAATCACCTTCAATAAAGCCCCTTTTTCCCCACAAAGCAGACAATATCAGCGTATTGCTGCGGTAATGCAAGATGACCAACTCCTTAGCGGTAGCGTTATTGACAACATTTCGCAATTTGCCGAAAGAATAGATATTGAGCACGTTATTGAAGCCGCCAAACTTGCCTGTATCGACACCGACATTATGGCAATGACCATGCAATATCAAACCTTAATTGGTGACATGGGTGATAGCTTAAGCGGTGGCCAAAAACAACGAATATTATTAGCCCGAGCGCTCTATCAACAGCCTGATTTATTAGTACTAGATGAAGCTACTAGCCATTTAGACCTAGCCACCGAAGCTCAGGTATGTAGGCAGCTAAAAACCCTAAACACCACTATTATTATGGTCGCGCATAGACCACAAACTATCGCCACCGCAAATAAGGTGTACGCGTTATCGAACCATGGCCTGACTGAAATCAGTTATTCACTCGATAATTTACCCTCCGCCACCAACCCAACGTTAAGCTAAACAGAAACCAACATTAAACCTAAAATAGATAAGGAAGACTATTATGATGAGTAACATAGAAATACTGTCAAACCGAGAAAAACAGATCGCAGTAAAAATTTTGGAGGGTTTGCCCAACAAATTGATCGCCTGTGATTTATTTATAAGCGAGCGCACGGTTAAATTTCATTGCGCCAACATTTACCGGAAACTCGACATTAGAAACCGCCACGCTTTAGTGGCTAAGTATTATCGCGAACTGTTGCGTAACAACGACTAATACTCGTATAAGCTATGTTAAAGTCAACACTTCTTTGCTGCGATTTTAACGCTACTCTCCGCGCGTCCATTCGTAAAATAAGTCAACCGCACTTGTTGCACCACTTTTTGCCTCCAAATACATTTGAGGAAACAATTGATATCGTAAAATCACTTCACTAGCTTGGTCAAAGATTCCAACACCGTAGGTCACCTGAATATTGTCTGAAATTCTGCCCGTTAATTGTACTTGAGTATTGGCACCCTGACCTGCAGTTTGAACATTAAGCGAATCGAAACCCAAGGTTTTGCCCAATCTATTAACGCCATTTTCACTATTACCTAAACCAAAACCTACCAGCAAGTTCACTAGCATTACATCTTGGCCTTGAACGGGCCCGCCGTCTAAATCGGTACCTCGCAGCAAGTAAGATATCTGCCTCGCTTGAATCATGCTGGGCTCAGAAAACAAGTTAACTTTGGGAACCGCTGGGTTACCACTTATTCTTATGCCCGCTACCACTTTATCGGCGGTATTTAATGGATTACGAATGGCCGTAATTTCAAATTGGGGTAAACTCGGTGCGCCATTAAAAAAGATAGCTCCCTTCTTAATTTGTAGGTTTTGGCCATATGCCTCATAGCTACCACTTAATATATTTACCGAGCCATGTACATAGGTTTCAAGAGGCGAAAATTGATTATCAAACGGGTTTCGTTTTTGCCTTACTTGTACCCTAACATCGCCCCCTAAGCTGGCTTCTAAATCGAGGGCGTTTATGGTCACTCTTTTAAGCTTTGGCGGGTCGAGTATAATGCGTACATCAATGTCGAGGCCAATGGGCAGAAGTGGCGGATCTGGTATTTTACCAATTATGATTATGTCGCTACTAGGCGATTTAGCACTTTCAGGAAGTTTATCAATTTTTATCTGCGCGTTGGGAATGGTAACTTCGCCTTGCAAAGTAAAATTACCGGGATCAACGGCAATTTTTAACGACGGCGAAGCCAGCAATTCGTTGTCGGCAAAGGCGAGTTGTATTCCGTACCCTTGTATTTCGCCCTCAAAACTGAAGGCTTTGCCCTCGTTAAACAAGTTTAAGGTACCTGAATAATCTGCTGTGCCAGCGCCTACCTCAAACTCACCTTCAATATTTGCTTGTTTATTCACAATCGTTACGGTTTGATTAAAATTGGTAATCGGATATGGGTAACTATCTAAGATCAACTCAACATCATTAATCTGTAACTCTCCATTTAGTTCCGGTTCAATAAGTGGCCCGTCAAATACAATATTGCCGACCAATGCGCCCGTCAATTTCTCTACATAAGGCAAGAAACGCTGGAGGGGCGATAATAAAAAATTATCAATGCGCAATAGTCCTTTGTGAGTCCTGTTATTGGGATTTACATCAAGCGTTGAATGAAAGCCAATGGCGCCAGTGGCCTTTGTGCCTGCAAAGACATTGGTTTTAACAACGTGATCTTTTAAAGATGAATTAGCCACTAAAGCCACTAGCTCAACATTATGATTGCTCATAATAATATTGGCTTTTGTCATCAGACTATAAGCGTCTAATTCGACGCCCTTAACCGGCGAATAAACAAGCTCAATGTCGGTACTAAGAGGCATGCTAGTCCCCTGTTGAATAATATCGGGGAAGTAATGTAGCAAAGGTACTTTTAGATTATACGCAAGCTTTGCTTTTACCTCGCTTAGCATTTTAGAATACTGCATCTTCTCTATACATACGGCCTCATTGCTCACTGCTGAGGACTGCTCATCGCTTACCCGGACAGAACGTTGAGCGACACCCTTTGACGAAAGCCAGCAATGTGGTCTGACGTTTGCCGTAGTTTGATTAACGCGAATACTAGTTGGCTTTGTTAGGGTAAAAGTATCAAAAGCAGATGCAAACACGCCTTTTTCCCATGTACCCGACCAACGCCAATCATCCTCATTAACAGTTGCTTCACCACTTAAACTGTGGCTAAAAGAGTACTCGGGATGTTGTAAATTAAGCTTAAGTGTATGTGATGATAAATCTCCATTTATCGTCACATCTGCCTGCTGTGCTAACGTTGTCCCTTGCGAAATTTCTTTTGCAGCAAGCTTGATATTACTTTGCCAACCATTAGCGATATCGACGGCTATGTCAATTTGCGCTTGCTTAACGCTGAACGTCTCAAACTTCAATGTATCAATCGTTGCACTGGCTACCATAGAAGGCTTGTCAACTTGGCCTTCTATCTTCGCCATACCTACAATAGTGCCACTTAACTCTGGATACAAACTGGCTAAATCAACCAAGTTAAGATTAAGTTGTAACGCCGCTTTTGTATCTTGAACCCATTGAGTATTAGCGCTACTTGATGAATTCAAATCACTTGTATGTAAACCAGACGGTAGTTCAAAATGTCCATTGCCCTGAACGCGGTTTTTACCTTGGATAAGGGTAAACGACTTAACATTTACTAACCCTGCTTTATTCACTGAAACATCGCACAGCAAAGATAAATTAAGTCCTTGTAGTAAGCCTTGCACTTTGCGGCAGTTTAGTTCTCCCCAAAACTGTGTGGGCGTAATGCTGGCATTTACACTAAGATTTCCATTTAGCTGACTATCTATTTGAGGAACTAAAGGCTTTATTTGCAGCTTGTTAAACCCAATAGCGCTTGTTAAGGAAACGCCATCTGTACCGGCAAACTTAGTCAGCTTTGCTTGTAAACTAGCCTTAAGATTACCTAAATTCCCGCTTGTTTTAAACTCGCTTATGGTAAAAAACTTATCGCTTAAAGAGACAGTGCCAGCAAGACTGATTTCACTTACTTGCTCGGTGTCAATATTGGCAGCAGCGTTAAGTTCATATGCCTGTGTGTTGCCAGCTATAGAGGCTGTTAAGCGAGAAATAGGGATATTTAACTCGGGTAACCAAGCACTTAGAGTTGTTTGATAGTTATTTACAGCCAATTCGATATTAAGCGGTAAAGCCGGTTTAGAAACATCAAATTGTGCACTAAGGGTCAACAGCCTGTTTTTCGCTTTTGCTGAGTTCATTGTAAGGCTTATATCATTTATCTTGCCAACAAGATTAATAACAACAGATTCAGCCTTCTTTGAACTTACCTTAGCGTTAGGCAGCAGCACTAAGTTTATATCGTGAGAAAATCCGTCAGCAAAGTCAACTTTAGCTTTTAAGGATATACTTGACGCTATTTGGTTTTGAGGATTAGTCACAATATTAGCCGTAAGTTTTTGCGCATTAATATTACCGTTGATTTGCGTTTGTTCAGTACAAAAAGCCTCTCCCTGCAGTAGACATAATTTTGCAATAGCTATTTGTTCTACGCGTGCATTTATCGGCACAAACACATTGCGTAAAGCAATAGGTGTGTATTGTGCATTTTTGAGCAGTTCAATCCAATGCTCACCAGTATTGCTTATGGGCTCAGCGTTTGTTTTTTCTTCAGGTGCTGATGGGCTTGCCATTACAATGGTAGCGTCTTTGACGTTTAGCTCGTCTACCACTAGGGCTTTATGCATAGAGGCTTTCGCGTTTACTTTGAGTAATTTAGCAAGCAGCGATTTTTGTGCGTCTGTTTTTTGTGTATAAATCGATAACTGATCAAGCGCAAACCTGTTTAGATAAGCGGCAAAGGGCAGTTCAATATACTGGGCAGTGGACTCAGATACTGCGGGTGGCGACGTATCTTCGAGTAACACGACTTCAAGGTTTCGAGCACTTATATTATCAATACATGCTTTACCAGCAAATAAGCAATTTAGGCCCATATCGAGTTTGACCACATCACCCTTAATCATAATTTGAGGGTTGCTAAATCGAACTTTACTCAAGCTTACTTCTGAATAAAAGCTTCCTGATGAGTCTTCAATTATTACGCCGCTTTGATCATTTGCAATGCTAACAAGTGTGCTAACACCTAGCGGCGACAGTACGAGCAAGACTATTATAATCAATAACAATAGCGTACCTAGGAAAGCATAGGCCAAGCATTTAGTTAAATTAACTACTTTCATACTTAGAGCCCCGGTCCAATAATTAGGTGTATTTTGTTATCCTGCTCATAGCTCGAATGCCCATGTGCGACGTAAAGTTGGACGTTACCAATAGGCGATAACCAATGCAATCCAATGCCTATGCCTGTGGCAATATCGCTAGCAAATTTATCGTTAGCGCTACCGGCATCGATAAATGCAGCTAACCTCCACTTATCACTTACATTGTAGGCATATTCAACACTGGCAACAGCCAAATATTTGCCGCCTAAACGTTCAGGCACAATCTTACCTTCTACTTCGATTGGCTCAATTTCAGACACCTCATTATAGCCGAAGCCTCGAATACTTTGGTCACCACCGGCAAAGAACCGTTGGGTCGATGGCACACGCGCAAAATCATTGGTTGCAATAGCACCTGCGTCGGCTCTGAACGTTATTCTGTGTTTGTCGAATTGCCGTATCCATTTTGTCTTTGCCAGCACTTTTAAAAAATTGATGTCTGACAACAGACTTTTACTTGCTCCTTGAATAGTGAGCTGCTGACGGTCTCCCCAATTCACGAAAATATCACCGTCTTTGCGGGTACGATTGTATGTGAAACCAGGCATGACTAGACGAGTAGTTTGTCTTTCTTGTAAGCCTTGTGTAAAAGATTCTTGTTCCATTTTTAAAAAACCAATGTTATCCCACCCACCGTCTTTTTTAGCTCCCCACTGTCTTAATACTTCAAAGCCCACATTGTCACTTTGGGTCTGATTTTCGTCAGTTTGCTTAAAACTAATGCGGTAATTTAAAAAATCATTTAGCGGGTTCGCTTTTGGTATTCGATAATCAAGACTAAAAGACTTTCTGGGCTTAGATAAATACAAACTTGCGCCCAAAGAATGCCCGTCTAAATTCACCCAAGGACGCTTCCAATCCATACTAATTCTTGCTTTCGTATCGGTTGAGAATCCGACCCCAAATTGATAAAAATCTTTAGGTTTGGGTGTTAAAATCAACTCTACGGGCACTATGTTATCAATTGCTTTTTCGGCGTTTGCACGAGCAATCGCATTATCAAAGTAGCCTGTACTGGCCAAGTTTATTGAATATTGACCTATTTTTGATTGGTCAAAAAACTCTCCTTTTTTGAATGGTTTTACATTCGAGGCGATACCTTGGCCACGGGTTTCTTGCAAAAATACTACATCGCCAAATTGGTATCGCTCACCTAAATTAAATAGCCAATGAACCGTGGCGTCGCTACCGTTAACGTTACCACTGGCATTTGGCAGAATAAGTAATTTATGCACTAAAAATTTGAAATCAAAATAACCAAATATTAGGGCAAAAGTACTAAGTTGCCCTTTTAGACTCTCGTACTGAGTATGGTTGAGTGCTTGGCCTTGCATGGCCCGCACTTGGTCAATGACACTTAATAGTTTTGCCGGAATATTATGTAATTGCGTGTTTGGCTGGCTCATATAGTCAGCTTTTAATACAACAGCCTTAACGACAGTCACTTCCTTAAGACTAATATTAAACGTTAGCTCAAAATTACCATTTGCTTCATAAACAATAGGCGTCACTTGAATATCTGCATTGTAATAACCGAAAGCTTGCACGGCTTTTTCGGCTTTTCGGATGACTTTTTGCTCAAAATCATCCACATCAAATTCTGAAACAGGCGCATTCACTTGCTTAACGAACAGTTTGATATTGTCTTCAATGCTGCCAGAGTCTACGCCATTTATTACAAGCTCGGGATCTCCGTCAGCGAAGGAAACTGTCGGTAACATCAGCAACATTGGTAACATTGGCAACATCCATAGCAACAGCCATTTTTGCTTAAACAAACTCACTATTTTCCTTTCTTTTCATATTCAGGTCACATTCAGACCTTTTGATCAGTTATCCAAAAGGCAATCTTTGGCTAGTATAATAAACACTGCAAGGACGCAGTTAACAGCACAAGGATGTGTAATTCATTCAATCATTGTTTGAATCACACATTTTAACACTTTCATTCAATAACCACTATGGAGAGTTAATATGAAAACTCAAACAACACAGCTATCTTTATTTGAAACAAAGCAAGTGAGCGGCGGGCTTAAACTCGAAAATCACGCACAAAACGATACCCCTAGCCTTACTCCAGATTGGATTGAGCGACCATACGTATTCATTACGCAGGCTTTAAAAGAGAATGGTGGACGATTTAACATCATTGATTAATCAGCAATGTGCTTCATAAAAAGCCTGTTCGCAGGCCTTTTCTATTTCAGCTTTACCCAAAATACCATCGCAGGAAACCAGACATGCATACAATACCAAAAATCGGGCTTATATTGGGCCAGCAAACGTCCACTGAAGTTCAATTTATTATGCAAGAAATTGAACGCCAAGGGCATCTAGCCATTGTTATTGACACCCGCAATATTTCACGTCACATACATATTGAATATCATGTTACTGAATCCTCTTTATGCCTCATTATCTATGGACGCAGAATGTCGATGTCACAAATATCTGGTGTATATTGGGCCAGTGTTACTTCCCCTATTGTGATGCCGGCTAAGAGTCAAAAACCTAAGGATGAAAACACAGCCGCTAAAAGTACGCTATCGAACAACGTTATTCCTAAAGACGTTCACCCTAAGCAAATTAGTCCAACACAAAACATTCTCGATACGCTTGTGACCGACCCCAGTATGGATCTTGCTTGCCTAATGCAACTATTATTTGCACAGTCACAAGTAAATTGGGTTAATTCTTTTGCCGCTATACAGTTTCATCGACTCAAAGCCAAACAATTAAGCCTAGCGAATAGCTTAGGAGCCAATATTCCCCATACTTATATTGGCAAATGCCCACAATCAATACTGGCTTTTTTGACACAACATCCCGACTCAATTGTGAAACCTGTTTTTGCAGGGGGGCATACTAAACGTTTGCCAACGTCACTGACATCCTATGACGAAATTATCAAATGGGCTAGTCACCCTATTACTCTGCAAACCTTTGTCCCCGGTGACAATATCCGCACTTACATTATAGGTCAATTCATGATTTCGGCGAAAATTGAAGAAAGAGAGATTGAAGCACACGATAGTGAAAAGAGTAATGTAGACCAAAAGCCATCCTTAGTAAGCGATTATCGAGAAGCCGCAAGCGTAAAGTTAATCCCTTTTGAGCTGCCTATTGCAACGCAGCAACTCGCGGTAAGAATAATGCGCGCTTTTCACCTGCAATACACGGCTATAGATTGGCGATTAAGCCCTGAAGGCAAGTTTTACTTTTTGGAGGCAAACCCAGCTCCGTTATTTGTGGAAGCGCAAGCGCAGTTGGGTGTCGACATTGACCGCGCAATTGTTGATTTGATGTTTGCCTAAGTAAATAAGACGAAACCGTTACCTCACTTATTTAGGCAAAAACATGCACTAAAGGTGATAATTGCGATATAATTTATGTTGTGCATTTGTATTTTTTAATAGAATATTTATTCAAGGACATATTTTGATTTTCAATCGTTTTTCATTGGTTGCCGTGATCATTATTGGCAGTTTATTATTGAGCACGAAGACCTATGCTTCGGCCTATGTGGGTACACAAGACAAACAACTGCATTACGATTTACAAACATTAGTTGAATGGGGATACTTGGATGCTGCAGTTTCTACCTTCCCTGTGCCATGGAAAGGTGTTTCAGCTGGTTTATCTGAATTATCAGCGCAAGGGATGCCTTTTCGGCCACAGCAAGCCTACTTGCGCTTAAGTCACTATTTGTATCTAAATAAACAACAACAAAACAGGCGTTTTATTACCCTTCAAGGTGCCAGCGACGATGTTCGTTTTCGCAGTTTTGATGATGGCGTTGAAAGCACCAACAAGATATCTATTTCGAGTGAATTTTATAGTGGCCGCTGGTCAGGTCAAGTCGCGGTTTCGTATACCAATAGTGGTCCAAGTAGCAGCTACTACGACAACAGTTTTATTGCGTATCAGTTTGGCGATTGGAATTTACGTGTGGGTTCTATTGACCAATGGTGGGGACCGACTCAGTCATCTAGCCTAATAATGAGCAATAATACTCGTCCAGTAAAGGCAGTCGCATTTTCGCGATCAGTAAATACACAGTCCAAAAGTCGATGGTTAAGTTGGATGGGCCCGTGGTATTTTACTACTCAAATGGGTCAATTTGAGAAGGATCGCGCTGTACCTAATGTAGACGTGTTGATGAATCGATTTAACGCACGCCCATTGAAAGGATTAGAAATTGGACTTTCCTGGGTAGCAATGTGGGGCGGCAAGGGAAGCGGCGAAGGTTTTAAAGAATTTATTGAATTAGTGACTTTTCAAAATGTTTGCCCCAATGACATTGGAGACTGTGATCCCTCACAAAATTCCAAGCGCGGAAATCATATTTCAGGCTTCGATATTAGCTATACCGCCCAATTGTTTGACCGACCAGTCACTTTTTACGCCCAGCGTGTTGGCGAAGATTCAGTAGATGATTATAAAATTACCGACAACGCTAATTTGGTAGGCATATCTACTTATTGGCGGGGCGCTAAAATTTTCTTAGAAACCAGTGATACTAATGTTGCTTGCAGCCCAAACGAAGATTCTTTTGATTGTTATTATGAACATGGCCAGTATACCAATGGCTACAGAACGTACGGTCGCACCTTGGGTAGCACCTTTGATAGCGACGCCAAACAAATAACATTAGGGACAAATATTCGTTTCAGTAACGGCGATATAATGGAGTTGTATTTAAGAAGCGCTGAGCTAAATCCAGATGGTCTTAGACCATCACCGGTGCTTACTCGAGGCGATAGTGAAGATGTGCTCGAAATTTCAGGATTTTATCAAAAACCGTTGGGGAATTGGTTACTTAAAGCAGGCGGTTCAGTAGCCGATCGAAGATTCAATATCTTAGACGATCGAGTAGACGCCGTTATATATGCTAAAGCCCAATATGCGTTTTAGGCCAATATTGTGCAGATAAGCACTACCAAACGAATCGCCATTGTTATCGACTCATTAGCCGGTGGTGGTGCTGAAAAGGTAATGTTGACCCTGGGTAAACATCTAGCGGGTGCGGGCCACAAAGTCACCCTTTTTTCATTAAGAAATACGTCCCAATATGATGTTCCAGACAGTATTAATGTTGTATTTCCCTTCGATTCTTATACAGGAAGGCTAAGAGGCTTTTTTAATAGAACGGCGCTTGCGAAGATGCTCCAAAAACGGGTTAGTCAGATTGAAGAGGCCGACAAACTATTCGATCTTACGCTAGTAAATTTACATGAAAGCTATCGATTAGCCAGTGCTTGTAATTTAAATAATTGCTTTTATGTGATACACAACTCTTATGTACAAGAGCTAAAGCGTGAAAAACTGCTCGGCCCAGTCAAGTATTTTCAAATGCGTAAAATACTCAGCTATTTAGATGGGAAGCACTTAATCGCGGTATCCAAAGGTGTTGCCAGTGAACTAAAAAATGCCACTTTGTTAACTGCAGGCTCGGTCACTCACATATATAACCCGTGTGATGTTGCCAATATCAAAACCCTGTCTCATCAATCTGACCTTAGCATTGACGATATCAAAGCACCTTATATATTGCATGTGGGGCGCGCTGCAAAAGCGAAGCGCCATGATGTGCTATTTACAGCATTACAAAAGGTAGATGCAAAATACAAACTTGTCTGTTTAAGCAAAAATGAGAAGAAACTAAAAAAGTTAGCTAACAAATATAATGTAGAAGATCGCTTAGTGGTAATAGGCTTTACCCAAAACCCTTATGTTTGGATGCGCCAAGCGGCTTTAACTGTACTAAGTTCTGACTACGAAGGATTGTCGATGGTATTGATTGAATCTTTACTATGCGACACGCCCGTCGTATCGACTAACTGCCCACATGGACCAAGTGAAATCCTGCAAAATACACTGCTACCTTTTCTCGTTCCAACGGGCGACAGCAATGCGCTCGCTAATTCAATAAACGATGCAATAGCAAACAGGCCACTAATTCACGACATCCCTATTTTGCAGGAAGTCTACTCAGACAAAGTAGCTATGCAGTACTTACATTTGTGCAGCGACGAAACAAGGAGCAATTAAAAAACCCTGTATTAAATGAATTAACACAGGGCTTAATTAAACAGCCGATTTAATTGCCCTGACTATTTCGTAGCTATAAAATAAAGCGTGATAAATCTTCGTTGTCTACTAGCGCTTGCAAATGGTCGTTTACGTAAGTGTCATCTATTGTATAAGACTCCCCCGACTTGTCTGATGCTTCAAACGAAATTTCTTCCATCAAACGTTCAAGTACAGTATGTAAACGCCTAGCACCAATATTTTCGGTTTTTTCGTTAACTTGCCAAGCGGCTTCAGCAATGCGTTTTATACCCGACTCATCGAAAGTTATTGTTACGCCCTCAGTTGCTAACAATGCTCTATATTGCTCTGTTAACGATGCTTTTGGCTCAGTAAGTATACGGACAAAGTCGTTTGTGGTTAAGGCCGACAGCTCTACCCTAATAGGTAAACGACCTTGTAATTCAGGAATAAGATCAGAAGGCTTGGCCATTTGAAAAGCACCTGACGCGATAAACAAAATATGATCGGTTTTTACCATGCCGTGCTTTGTAGATACAGTAGAGCCTTCAACTAATGGCAATAAATCACGCTGCACACCTTCACGCGATACATCGGCTCCGCTGTTGCCTTCGCGTTTACAAATCTTGTCAATTTCATCTATAAATACGATGCCGGTTTGCTCAAGAGATTCAATTGCATTTTCTTTTAAATCTTCTTGGTTAATGAGTTTCGCAGATTCATCTTCAATCAATAACTTAAACGCATCTTTAATCTTAAGTTTTTTCTTTTTCTTTTTATCACCAGACAAATTTTGAAACATGCCTTGCAATTGATTGGTCATTTCTTCCATTCCAGGAGGGGCCATGATTTCGACGCCCACTTGCGGTAGCGACACATCAATTTCTATTTCTTTATCATCGAGGGTTCCCTCACGTAACTTTTTACGAAAAATTTGGCGAGTACCTTTTTCTTCAGTGGGTTGTTTTTCACCAGATGTGTTCTCTGCTGAAGGGATAAGAATATCTAAAATTCGATCCTCAGCGGCTTCTTCAGCGCGAAATTTAACTTTTGAAGCGGCACTTTCTTTGGTCATTTTTACCGCTATGTCGGCTAAATCACGAATAATAGTTTCTACTTCCTTACCCACATAGCCAACTTCCGTAAATTTAGTCGCTTCCACTTTAATGAAAGGCGCATTAGCCAGTTTCGCTAAGCGACGCGCAATTTCGGTTTTACCTACCCCTGTAGGACCAATCATAAGAATGTTTTTAGGGGTAACTTCTTGACGAAGCTCTGGTTCAAGCTGCATTCTTCTCCAGCGATTGCGAAGCGCTATAGAGACTGCGCGTTTAGCACCTGCCTGACCGATAATATGTTCGTCAAGCGCATGTACAATTTCTCTAGGCGTCATTTCAGACATCATTATTCCTTTTTGAGCTTAATTAGCAGTGCCAGTAATGCACTACTAGCAATACTTAATAATCGAGGGTTTCTATAGTTTGGTTGCCATTAGTAAATACGCAGATACCTCCTGCTATCGACAATGCTTTTTCGGCAATTTCAGACGCCCCTAACTCTGTATTATTTAACAAAGCGGTCGCCGCGGCCTGCGCAAACGGTCCGCCTGAGCCTATAGCAATCAGGTCGTTTTCTGGCTGAATAACATCACCATTTCCGGTAATGATAAAAGATCCTGTGTGATCAGCCACGGCCAACAGTGCTTCTAGTCGCCTGAGTGCGCGGTCGGTGCGCCAATCTTTAGCCAGTTCGACGGCTGCTTTGGTGAGATGACCTTGATGCTTCTCTAGTTTACTTTCAAATCGTTCAAATAGGGTAAAAGCATCGGCAGTTCCGCCCGCGAAACCCGCTAGTACTTTATTGTGATATAAACGGCGGACTTTGCGTGCATTGCCTTTCATTACTGTGTTGCCAAGCGATACCTGGCCGTCGCCGGCTACTACAACTTGGTTGCCTCTGCGAACTGAAACAATAGTAGTCATTATATTCTCCTAAGGCTAACGCGTAAAACGTGGTAGCCGTCTTATTCAAATGGAATGTTCAAATCGAATTGTTAAACACAAAAGCCGCTTTCGAAGCCTTCCATGCAAAATATCCTGTGTTAAATAGGTGGGGGAAATGTTGAGGTTTTCAAGCCATCAATCACAAGATATTGTTATTAAGCTTTTTAGGGGTAAATTGAAGCAATCAAGAACAAGTCACCAATATGTATTACCAAATTTTACAGCCATTTACGTTCCCGTTTCGAAGCTGATGGCGATGCCTTTCAGCATTTCGTTTACGCTCGTATGGGCCTAGTACTACTCTGTACCATAAACCATTTCGACCGTTGCTGGTGAGTATTCGTGATTCTAATCCTTGAAAAGCGATTTTTGCTCGCAGGGTTTGTGCTCTATCTAGCGTTCTGAAAGATCCACATTGCATAATGAAGTCTTTGTCACTTTGCAGTGGTCCTGTTGCATCTACTTCAACCGAGTAATCGGGTAAGGAGTCTATGTACTCCCATTCTTCCTCGCCGAGCACTGGCAATTCAGGCAATTTTTCAAGTTCTAATAAATCGTCTGTATTTGAAGTAAGTAGATTGCTCGAATCACTGTCGACTGTGTCGCCATCAGCAGTATTTACATTAGGTCCCTGCGAACTAAGGCCAGTGCTGTTTTGACCATTTTCGCCCACATCAATAGTCTGAAGCCGATACAGCCCAAATATAAATAATCCTACCACAAGCAAAGAAAAAGTGATTTTCACCCAAGGCAACGCAGATGCTTGGCCCGCCCGTGGATTGCGGGTATTGCGTTTTTGAGCAGGCTTTTTTGCCCTAGGTCTTTTAACGTAGTCTTTTGGAGCCATAATATGATACTACTTTTTATAATTGTGAAAAAACGCGCTTGCGCAGACGCAGTCGGTCAGTATAGGAAATTTGACGCCCAATTGCTTTAGTTTTTAACTAAAATCTGTTGGCATTACATCTATGCTCCAGCGCATTTTGGGTGCTAGCTTATGCTGGCTAAGGGCTTGCTTCACTTGAGTCATGGCTTTATTTACGTACTTATGAGAACTACCTTGTGCCACGGTAATGAATCGAAACCTTGTTTGCTTCTTTTCAACGCCTGCTGGAAAGGGACCAACAAAGGTAAGTTGACTAAACTGTGCCAGTAGCTGATTGGCATATTGCATAAATGACATAATAAGTGCGCGATCGCTATGCTCAACGCGCAAAGCAACTTGCCAAGCCAAAGGTGGCAAGTTTGCACTATTGCGCTCTTGCAATAGTAAACGAGAAAACTGCTCATAGCCGTTATTGACTAAATCTTGCAGTAGAGGATGACCCACCTGATAACTTTGTAACCATACCTCACCTGGCTTATTTGCCCTGCCCGCTCTACCACTAAACTGTGTAACCAGTTGCGCCAGCTTTTCGGGAGCACGAAAATCGCTGCTAAAAAGGAAAGAATCTACGTTTAAAATAATGGCTAATGTCACATTGGGAAAATGATGCCCTTTAGACAATATTTGCGTGCCCACTAGCAACTGGTGTTTATTTTCGCCAATAGCCGTCAGCAACTCATTTAGCTTTCGCTTTCCCCGCGTTGAGTCACTGTCTATGCGAACACACGAAAAATCGGCGAAACGCTTTGCCAACATGTCTTGAATTTGTTCAGTACCCGTACCTTGCGTAGTGATATTGCCTGAATGACATTTACGGCACTTATGTATATAGTCTTGATATTGACCACACCTATGACACTGTAAATTGTGAGTGCTTAAATGCACAGTAAAAGGATTGTCGCAATCTATACAGCTTTCAACATGACCGCACTGTTTACAAATAAGCGCAGGTGCATAACCTCTGCGATTCACATAAACAAGAACTTGATTGCCTTGTTTTAACTGCTGTTCAATTCGCACCAACATGCTTGGCGCTATACCCGCTTCAAGAGGCACGCCAGTTAAGTCGAGCAAATGCTGGGTAGGCAAACTCGCGCTGCCGGCCCGCTGTTTTAGCGTAAGATGCCTAAATTTGTGACTAAGCGCATTGTGTAAACTTTCTAGCGACGGCGTTGCACTGCCAAGCACAAGGCTTATGTTTGCTTGCATTGCCCTGTAAGCCGCCACGTCTCTTGCGTGATATCGCAAGGTATCTTGTTGTTTAAAAGATTCATCGTGCTCTTCATCAACAATGATCATGCCCGGCTTAGCTAAAGGTAAAAATACCGCAGAGCGTGTGCCTATAATAATGCCTATTTGATTATATTTTGCTTGTTGCCATACCAGTAAACGCTCGTGGTCAGTTAATGCTGAATGCCAAACGGCTACAATGTCGCCAAAGCGCTGTTGAAAACGGCGAACCGTTTGCGGCGTTAAGCCAATTTCTGGGACTAATATTAAAACTTGATTGCCTTGTAGCAGCACTTCTTCAATAACTTGAAGATATACTTCCGTTTTGCCACTTCCAGTAACGCCCTCTAGCAAAAAAGCGGTAAATTCACTGGCTTGATTAATGCTGGCAATAGCAATAGCTTGTTCAGGATTAGCACGTTTTTTCTCCCCTAACACGATATGTGTTGGCCATAGACCCTGCTCGGGAACTGTTTGTTCAATATGAGCATAGGCTTTATCAATTAAGCCCTTTACAATAGCGGGTGAAAAGTCTGACTTTGCTTGTTTAAGCAACAAGGGCTGGGCTTGCAATGCTTGAAATAGACCATATTGTCGCTTACTTTTATGTAGCTTAATTACGTCTTCTTTAGTGACTTTATTTGCGTGCAACAGCGCAAGTAGGGGTAATTCTACACTGGTCGTTTTTAAGGTTTCAGAACTTACTTTTCGCAAAAGTACCGGTAACATACCGGCATATACTTCGCCTAGCGGATAAATATAAAAATCGGCTATCCACTTTGCGAGGGTAATCATGCTCGGTGAGAAAATAGGCTCATTATCTATCAATTCTACAACCGATTTGATTTTTGCCACTTCATAGTCTGTTGTATGGGCAGTGCCCGTTATTATGCCAACTAAGTTCTTTTTACCAAAAGGCACCACAACTCTGCAGCCTTTTTGAAAAATCTGTATGTCTTTTGCATCAAACGAGTACGCAAACATTCTATGCAAAGGCACAGGCAGCGCTACTTGCACATAAGCAAGAGTAGCTTGTTTGGATGTTTTTGAATGGCTTAGCGACATGGTTATAAAATTAAAAAAATACCTAGTAAAAGTGCAATAGCGGGTTGTTCGGCTGCTGTTTAATAGTGTGACTGAAGTATCGAATGCAGTCCAAACAAATCAGTTTATAAATTAGCATATATTGCCATCAGTAAATACGAACCTTACGATCATAAATGAACAGTTTCACAATTTCGTCTCAATACACACTAATCTTTGCTGTGATTGCCAAACTCAATAACACAAATATACTAGCCACTGGAAGATAATGCTTGCTCGACCTGCTTAATTTGTATAATATTCGCCCTCGAAATTTCCGAGTATAGAATAATCTGTACTCACATTTAATTAACATCGCTTGGTGTGCAACTTCGGGTTGTATAGCGAGGCGGCCTTAAAATATAAAGGTATCCCATGAAAGCCGATATTCATCCTACTTACGAAGTAATGACAGCAACATGTTCTTGCGGCAACGTAATGAAAGTACGTTCTACTTTAGGTAAAGATATTAACCTTGACGTATGTTCTGCATGTCATCCATTCTACACTGGTAAGCAGCGTACAGCTGATACTGGTGGCCGTGTAGATCGCTTTAAGAAGCGTTTTGGCGCCATTAGCAAGAAGTAAGTTTATTGCTAATTGTCAAACACGACATATCAAAAGAAAAACCGCATCTACTGCGGTTTTTTTATGTCTGAAATATAGCGTGGACAAAAATACTTTTATTAAAACAACTGCGCTAAAACGATGGCACTAAAAATGACTTGCCCAAAATCATACCCCCTGTAGGACAAGCCATCAGCTTGGTTAACATAATCGCGCCCAATTTAAGTACTCATCCTCACTACGAAAAAGCGTATGTCCGCGGATTAACGGCAGAGTTTGGGCCAGGCGATACCAGTAAAGCAATGCTCGACTATTACGTATTTGACGATGAACTGAACACTCATCAGCATATTTCACAGCACGCGAAAGGCTTACTAAGCACCTTAAATAACAATAATAGAAAAGAATTAGAACAATGGATTAAAGCCTTGTTATAAACTTTCATCTAAGGCCATTTGTGTTATTGTGATCCAAGTCACATATTGTTCCATATTTTTTAATACAGCTTTTCGTAAAGGACCCTACTTGAGATGGATGATTTTCGCCAACGCGCTCTTGATTACCACGAATTCCCTAAACCCGGAAAAATCAGTGTTGAACTTTCAACATCTGCCGCAACCGTTGATGATTTGGCCCTAGCGTATAGCCCAGGTGTAGCTGAACCTGTGCGTGAAATTGCCGCGGACCCAAATGCGGCTTATCGATACACAGCAAAGGGCAATATGGTCGCTGTTATATCAAATGGCACCGCTATTTTAGGGCTGGGAAATTTAGGCCCCTTAGCCTCCAAGCCGGTAATGGAAGGTAAAGCTTTATTATTTAAGCGCTTTGCTGGACTCGACTCTATCGACATAGAGGTAAAACACCGTACCACCGAAGAATTTATAAACACGGTGGCCAATATTGCAGATACCTTTGGCGGGATTAATTTGGAAGATATCAAAGCTCCTGAGTGTTTTGAAATTGAAAAAGAACTCATAAAGCGCTGCAAAATCCCTATTTTTCACGACGATCAACATGGCACAGCAATAGTGACAGCTGCGGGCATGTTAAATGCTCTAGAAATTCAAGGTAAAAACATCAAAGAAGTGAAAATTGTATGCTTAGGCGCAGGAGCTGCGGCCGTTGCCTGCATGGAGCTCTTGATTAAGTGTGGTGCACAGCGTGAAAAAATTTATATGCTTGACCGCCAAGGTATTATCCACACTCGCCGAGAAGGCCTAACGGAACACAAAGCCTTATTTGCCAACAACACCGACAAACGCACACTGATAGATGCCATGGAAGACGCCGATGTATTTTTAGGTGTTTCAGGCCCAGATTTACTGCCGCCTGAAGCCCTTAAATTAATGGCGCCAAACCCCATTGTATTCGCCTGTTCAAACCCAGATCCCGAGATTAAACCCGAGCTTGCCCTAGAAGTTCGCCAAGACCTAATTATGGCCACCGGTCGCTCAGATTATCCAAATCAGGTGAACAATGTACTTTGCTTCCCGTTTATATTTCGTGGCGCTTTAGATGTGCGCGCTTCGCAAATAAATGATGAAATGAAGGTTGCTGCGGTTGAAGCTATTCGTAGCGTATCCAAAATGCCAGTACCTGAAGAAGTGTTAATAGCCAGTAATGTTAAGTCGCTTGAATTTGGCAGAGATTACATTATTCCTAAACCTATGGATCCGCGTTTATGTAAAACAATTGCAACGGCAGTTGCTAAAGCGGCTATTGCCTCAGGCGTCGCTCAAATTGAGTCATTGCCTGATGATTATTTAAGCGAGTAACTTCCCATTTTTTTAGTGGATCATGCACGAGAGAAACTCCTCCTATTCAAATAACCATATCTTGAGTGGGAGGTATTGACGACGACATTGTAGGGCTCATTCATGTTGACCATTTACTTAAGGAGCTAGCTTCATTTGATATACGCGCAGCCAAAGTATATGAGCCTCGTATTTTTGCTGCCCTAAACAACAGCGATATTGCACTGGTCTTGGGAATTTCCCTCGCAACCGCTGAACGTGATGCGAAAGTGGGTAAAGCTTGGCTGAAAACTGAGCTAGAAAACTGAGCTATAAAACTTCAAAAATTAATACAAGATGGGGTCTTCTCAGTATTAGAACCAAGATCAATATGGCGCAAGCGTTGCACCTATACAGTAATCAATATAAGTCTAATACGAAGGTAAAGTACCCACCTTTAACCATTTCACTAATGTGTAAATTGAAGAACCATCGTTAAAGCGAAATGTGAGTTGTTTTTAGATAAGTATTTGTGAGTACAAATCCGGCCCAATATCTCGGGTGTTTGTATCGTCCTTTCCTTTTTAGTTGCAGTTGTGCTTGTCTTAATGACTCAGCGTTATCGCCATTTGTTGTTTTTAGTGCTTGGTAAAAATAGCGCATAAAAATTGCGGTTGGTTTGTCCGCTACTTTCCATAATATTCCCACAACCGAGTCAGCTCCTTGCGCCAAAAACCTGTAGGCTAGCCCTGTATTACCCTCGCTTTCGTAGTAGCCACCAAGTTAGGTGTCGCAAGCGCTCAATACAATTAGGTTGGTTGAAAAAGTCTTCGTTAGCAGCTCATCCACATTCAAGTATCCTAGTGGTGAATCACTATTTTCTTCTGCACTCGTTATTAAACCTGCATAATCAGAATAGTCGGCATCGATATAACGCCCATTGCTTAACTGCTGAATGCTGTAGGTTGTAATGTGGCGAAAAACACAGCGCTGCGTGTCGTTTTTTTGCGCGGTTCGGCTAACCACGGAGAAATCTTTATCTGTATTCTCATGTGCATCAACAAAGCGATCGCCACTGATTTGTGCAAACCTGACCAACAGGACTTAGTACCCTGCGTTGCGTATCATTGTTTTGCGCGTTTCTTGTAACCGCGGAGAAGTCATTATTCGAACCTCTGTGTGCGTCCATAAAACGATTGTTACTTTTCTGCCAAATGGTAAAGCGCCCTTGCAAGGCAGGCAAACCAAGGCTTTGCAGTATTGGCGACTCTTCTAAAAGTCGGCTTATACGCATGCCTGAGTTTGACCCACCAGGTGCATTACAACCGCCATTAGTATGCACTCCAACGATGTTACCTGATGGTGATTGCCAAACGGCTGATCCAGAATTACCGCCCAAAGTGTCTATATCGTTATAGCGCAGGCGATTGCTGTCGAATCGAGTCAGTGGTCCAGCCTCGATGCGCTTTGGCACGCCAGCTGTGTGGCCTATAATGCATAGCATATCTTGTAATTTTGCATCTCGTGTTGCAATCTCGCCTACCCCAAAGGTTCTACCTGGAGCGCCTGCAAGGCGCAGAATTGCATAGTCTAAGCCACCGAGTCGATATTCAATGATCTCCTGCACTGCAAATTCGCTAACCGCTTGCGGTGTGCCGCTAGCATCAACTTGATAATTAAAATTAACATGCATGTTCTTTGCGATTTCAGCAGGTGAAATCACCTCGTTACTGCCATTAACTTTTGGTCGTTGCCAACTGCCGCCAGTTTGGTCAAAACAATGCCCCGCGGTCAAAAAGAGGTTATCGCTGATCATTGTTCCTGAGCACCACTTTGCGCCAGAGACATTACCGTGCTTGGTGAATTTATCGGCAAGATTATTATTACATTGTAACTGACCGCCCATACTTTGATGTGCCTTAACAAAGGCTTTGCTAACCCCTAAGCTACCGTCATATTGCTCAACGGCTTGCGAGTCATCCATCGCACCACACATGGATTCCAACATGCCGCGATACATGTCCTGTGGCGCGGCGTTTTCAGGAATTTTTGCCATTGCATGTTCTAAAACTTCAGGCATTGGCGGGAAGAGTCCATCCTCTTCATTAAGGTCATTAATATTATTATTTGGCATTTTGCGTTTCCTTTATATATTGTTATTTTGATCGTGGTACTAGTAGAAGTGCACTCACAAAGAGAAATCTCTCACGCAAACAAATAAAATAATGGAATTTGAGGAATCAAGTCTTAAACTGCTGCAAATTTTAGATACGGAAAATACGCTTTTATTTACCAAACTTAACGGTTACAAGACTGAAATATTTTGAATTTGGCTTGTCTATAATTGTAAATATCATCGAGTTTATTATTGTAAATGGATGGCAATGGCAAAAAAGGAAATGGGGTTGTTTAAGTAATGATGATGAAGCGGGCGAAGTTGGAGAGATTTGATACATTGGCGCATAAACCGACGCCGGCTGTATTAAAGACGAAACCGGCGGCAATGGCAAAGCTAATTTTTATAAAGTAAGCGTGGCTTGTAAAGTAATCACTTTGTAGTTTAACGTGATTATTTATTTACTCGCTGCCCGAGCCCATAACCGGAATAGCCAAACCAAGGCCAGTTGCTTTGTTAATTGCTCCCCATAAAACACCAACAACGGCATTCCAAATTTTTTCTATTGTGACTAACATCATACCTACAAACGATTTGGCAAAATTGAGGGTCGTCTTTTTTAAATTGGCCAAAAAGAAATCACGCATTTCGTCATCAAACTCGCCTGTAGAAACGCCTAATGCAATCAATTTGCTTTGTTTTGCAAGTCCTTTCATTTGACGTTTTGTGAATCCTTTAAGTGTACTGGCATCTTTACCGGTAATATCAGATACGCTGCCTGTAATGGTTTTTATCATTGCTTGTATATCAATATCCATAATTATTCTCCTGATGCTCTGTTTAGAAAGGCTTCATAGGTAATCGCTTGGTCCATTGAAGTCACAATAGCCACTTTATACGTTTGTTTTGCAATAATACCTACTTTGCCATCGTCGCAATGATCAATTTTCATCTTCGTTAGCACTTTTTGTATTTCATCTAGTGAACCTGCACTAGGGGGTTCATCCGATAGGTCAAAATCTTGTTCAGAATCTTTCAGTAATTCTGTGAGTTTATTTATTATTTTGTTGTCGGGCATGGGTCTAGCTCTAGATTGCATAGCCAGTGCTTCTGACAAACCAATGACTTTATCATAGGTGGCTGTGTGTGCATCACAACTGTCGCCACCGGCAGGAACACTTACGAAAAGGGCAAGTACCTGTGAATTTAAGGTATTAATCCCGCGATATAAATCGGCATCATAACTAGGTGCAAGCGTTATAGTGCAAGCTGATAAAAACGTAAAACAAGCCATTATCAGGGTAAATTTGATTGTTTTGAGCATGTGTATATGAATTTCCTTATAGTGAACAATTACAGACCACTCAAAATTTTGACTGGACTAGTTTTACGTATTGCCTTAATTTTTAAATTTAACAGCTGTGCCGTAAGCTAAATTTGGCGGCCCCGTGGGCAAAAACTGATGCTATGAAAGGTGCATTGGTTCACAAGATTATGCTTTTATCTAACATTATATCAATAACTTACTTTCGGCTATTAGCTTTTTTATTCAGGAATATGACGACAACAAGAATAGATCACATCTATGAACAACGCAACAGACTTTAATTTCACCCTTGTAGTATCATTAAACTCTGATCAAAAAGGTTTTCCATCATAAATTTGCCTACAGAGAAAAAATCACTCTAGTATTATTTTAGCAACATCACTGCAGTTAGTAAGTGCTTGACCGTCAATGACCACCTCAGCCTTATTGCCTTTAGACCAAAACAGCACGTCGGTGTCCTCATAGCGGACGCCTGAAGCACTCACTTTAAGCGGTAGCGAGAATATTTGCTCACCGCGCTGAAGGCTGGCTAGCCCTTGTCCTTCACGAAGGACTAACTCAGCGTTGTCACAAACCCAGTCGCTGGTGCGGATTGAGGCGGGCTGTGGGTTATACAGAATCGGTGCGAACGCAGTAAGGCTGCCGTCGTTATCGGCTGGTTTAATCTGCATCAGCTCAGCCATTAATGAATAAAGATCAATACTGCGAACGGTTGGAGCGCGGGTTCCTGGAGCAAATGCGGGGCCGTGAGCGATAAAGATGCCATGCATGTTGTGCCAAGCGGAATCCCAGCCATGCATGCCGTTTAATGCGTTTGGTTTCATCTCGGCGTAGTAGGGTTTGCTTGAAATCATCCAACCAAGATCAACTTCGGCAATAACATCAGCAACCCGTTCGTGCTTATTGAAGTGATATCTGGGAGGCACATCAGCTTTTTCCATACCCGCATGTTTGGATGCGCACCGTTTAACCCTTCAAAAATTTCGTCGGTACTTAAGCCGTCTTCGGTTTCCCAGATTTGCGCGATAGGAGTCCAATCCGAAAAGTGGACTCGACTAAGATCTATAAATTCATCAATCAACACGTAACGATCCATTGCAACCGTTTCCATACCGTGGTCGGAGGTGACTAAGATATGCATTTTGTTGAACAGGCCGCGCTGCTCGATACCCTCAATGAGAAGACCCAACGCTCTATCAACTTCCTGCAGGGCCTCAATAACCTTTGGATAATCGGGGCCATGACGATGGCCGGCGCTATCGACAACGGAAAAATAAAGGCTTAGAAATTCCGGGCGCTGCTCATCGGGTAAATATAACCATTCAAGCACCTGTTGAATACGATCATCATGCGGTGTATTGCCGGCAAAGGACATCCAGATACTTGGACGCATGCCGCCGATTTCAGCTGCCGAGCCCGGCCAGAAGTATGGGGCTGAATGTTTGCCGGTTTTCTCTAGGGTGTTCCAAATGGGTTCGCCCTCATACCAATAGCCGTCACCTACGGCGTCTCAATTGCCAAGTGAAAATCTGGAACGACGATCTGGATCCCACATGCTGTTCGCTACTACACCGGTGCCATCAGCGTATAGGCCAGTGACGAGTGAGTAATGAGTCACAAATGTTTTGGTTGGAAATACGTGTTGTAGAGAGTCAGCCCGCAGTCCGCCTCTAGCTAGTCGAGCAAAGTTTGGCAGTTCAGTCTTTTCCAGATAGTCATGCCGAACACCATCAATCGAAATTAGCAGTAATGGCGGCGCAGCCTGTTTTCCAGTCGAGTCATTTCGAATAGGTTGTGGAGGCAGGGCAATAATGTTGCAGGCGGTTAGTATGGTTGCAGTAAACACCGCTATGACCAGTAAGAAAGTAAACCTAAATTTTGACATCAATTTAAGACACTCGTAACGTTAGAGTACAGGAAGATTAAATTACCATAAATCAAAGCACCATAAACCTCAACTCATTATATACAGCACTTTTTTTCTCAACTATAGCTTAGTTAAAGTCGTCTATTGATTTGTCTTTGAATTTGGGTAAACCCGTGGCAATGGCCAATATGCCAAAAACTAAAATTAACATCGGATACCAACAGTAAGGCGTTAGCGCCAAGGGTGACACACCGGCCAGGCTAGCTGCCGCTAAGAGTTGTCCTCCATACGGCACAAGACCTTGAATTCCACAAGAAAATATATCTAATAAACTTGCCGTACGTCTTGGATCTATTTGGTATTGTTCACCTAATTCTTTGGCTATAGGACCTATACTTACTATGGCTATAGTATTGTTTGAAATGGCGATATTCAAAGCACTGACTAAAGCCGCAATGCCGTACTCAGAGCCCTTTTTGCTATTAATTCGTTTTGTGATATTGCTGACCAACCACGCAATACCGCCATAGGCTTTCATTAACGCCACTATACCACCAAGTATTAGCGCTATGGCCACCAGATCTTGCATCCAGCCCATACCTTTTTGCAGACTTTGCAGCATAACAGGAAGAGTAAATAAGCCATTTGATATACCCACCACACAGGCAGTACCAATACCAATCCCTAATACTCCAATAACGTTTATACCCAATAACGCGCAGATAATAATCAATAAGTAGGGCAGTATTAGCCAAGCATCGTAACTCTTAGATGCAATTATAGCGCTGCCATCAATATTCACAAACATGAGCAATACCGCGGTCAGTAATGCAGCGGGCAGAACAATAATCAGGTTAGCTTTAAACTTGTCTCTTAGTTGCACACCTTGAGTGCGTGTAGCAGCAATAGTGGTATCAGAAATAAAAGATAAGTTATCACC
Source organism: Acidiferrobacterales bacterium (assembly GCA_964195425.1). Lineage (GTDB taxonomy): Bacteria > Pseudomonadota > Gammaproteobacteria > Enterobacterales > Alteromonadaceae > Glaciecola. The sequence continues at coordinate 73,688 of CAXMOM010000004.1, read as the reverse complement.
AAACATTGCTCCCCCAATCACAATGCCTACCGTAAGCGGGATAGGCACTCCTAAGCTCTCAGCTAAGCCAATACCGATAGGGGTAATGGCGGTAATAGTGCCCATAGAAGTACCCATGGCGAAAGCGATAAAACAGGAAATCACAAATAAACCGGGTAATAAGAAGGCGGTTGGTACGTAATTCAAGGCCCAATTTACCGTGGCATCACGGGCACCAATGTCGATTGTGACGGCATAAAAAGCCCCCGCTAAGAGAAAGATTATCGCGAGTAAAATGATGGTTTTTTCTCCACCACCTTTACAGAACACATCGACCTTTTCAGCTACCGATAATTTCGACTCTTTTCTATTTAGTAGTAAAGCGAAACCCGTAGCAATAATAAAAGCCACTAATATAGGCATTGTAGAAAAGTTTTGTGTCAACACCCCACTGCCAATCACCAAGATCATAAATAATACTATGGGGGTTAAACCCCAAAAATTATCTTTTGCTTGCTTGCGCTTCATAGTCATTGAGCCTAGTTAATTGCTTGCAAAATTTGCCCACAGAACCAAGCCATGTAAGTGCCTAGTGTATAGCCTAATACAGCTAACATTACCGCAACAGGTGCCAATGAAGGATGGAAAGCAGCTGCTACTACCGGTGCAGATGCTGCGCCGCCCACATTGGCTTGACTACCTACTGCCATATAGAATAATGGCGCCTTGATCAGCTTAGCGACAATCAACATAAGCGTGGCATGAATTAGCATCCAAATTGCCCCAATCACAAAGAATAAAGGCTGATCTGCAATCATAGTCACATCCATCTTCATACCGATGGTAGCAATCAAAATATATAAAAAGGCAGACCCTATCTTTGAAGCCCCTGCTCCTTCTAACTGACGTACCTTGGTGAAAGATAATGCCACACCAACCGAGCTGGCAAAAATAATCATCCAGAAAAACTTACTGTGGAAACTAAATTTGCCTAAGTCGGGAAAATTATTAATAAAATACGGCGTAATAGTATCGGCAAACATATGCGCGAAACCTGTTACGCCTAGCCCCACTGCCACAATTAACATAATGTCAGGTAGACTTGGAATACGCGAGTGTTTAGCTTCAAAACTCTTTACCTTTGCTTTAAGCTCATCAATAGCGGAGGTGTCAGCACCCGTTTTTGCATCAATGGCTTTAGCGTTTGTCGCCATTATTAGCAGCACTGCCATCCATAAATTTGCCACAATGATGTCAACGGTTACCATAGCCGAAAACATTTGGTCTCCTGCGCCATAAATTTCTTTCATTGCAGCTTGGTTGGCACTTCCACCAATCCAGCTTCCCGCAACGGTTGCCATACCTCGCCAAACCGCATTAGGGCCATCGACACCTAACATTTCGGGATAAAATGTCGCCACCAAAAGCAAGGCAATTGGTCCGCCAATCACAATGCCCAAAGTACCTGTGAAAAACAAAATAATAGCTTTGCTACCTAACTTGGTGATCGCTTTTAAATCGACACTAATGGTCAGTAAGACTAAACAGGCGGGCAACAGATAACGAGATGCTACGTAGTATAGCTGCGAGTTTTCACCATCTATTAAACCAAAGGTATTTAATAAAGAAGGTAAAAAATAACAAAGTAAAACAGATGGTACAAACGTATAAAACTTGCGCCAAAAAGAAGCTTGGCTGTTGGCAGTATAAAACACTAAGCCCAGTAGAATAGCCAAAATTCCCATTACTGTGGCGTCGTTGGTAAAAAGTGGGATGTTGACCAAGGCTTGGTCAGCGAGACTTTGTGTAGACATGAACTTTCCTTTTCTGAATCCGTCTTTGCACCCTTGAAAGGGTTCGCGCGGATTTTCTAATTATTATTGACTAAGTACTTTACAAACTTTTATATTTCCAAATAACTAAAGCACAGCATAATGTGAAAGTTGAGTTAACACACTGGCCAACTTTTCGTGTCTGCCTTATGGCCAATATAAGTCAGATTTTTACCTTGGGATCCCCATAGCTTAAGTAGAAGAAGAATAAACGCTATCCCCAGTCTATGCAACAGGCATCGATTTTGTTGGGTTTAAGTGGATTGCACTGACTAATGAAGCACAAATGAATAGCGTGTTGTAATGCTAATGCAGAGGCTTAAATCAGTTTCAAAATGTGTTTTAAAGCAAAAAGCTCCCTAAGCGAAAAGCAAGGGGCAACTAGACCAAACCGCCAACTAAATCATCTTGTACAAAACCAATACCGCAGGGTACAAGCAATACTAACAAAAAAACACGTGGTAAAAGGAACGATATTATTTTGCGAGAAGCTGCTTAGTCAGGATCTTGTCTATTAAAATTTTCATGCAGCTCGTACAGCTTGGCTTCCTTTATAAAAGAATAGTATGCCGCCATAATCGATAGAATAAAGCCTCGCCGTCCAGAGAATATTTTGCGCTGAAGGAAATACTCTTTTATAAACGTAAGGAAAAATACAAACGTCAGCTTTCCCGTAGAATAAGATTTGCCTTTGTCGTATTTTTCTTGGGCTTTTAGCGATGAATAAAGATTGTTTTTAGCGGTGATAGTATCTATTGCATCGTAACCATAATGATCGAACGCTAGCTTGATAAACACCTCTTTGCCATCGACTGTCGCACTTTCGTGTGCCAACCTAGAATCATCAAAGTAAGCTTTAGCACGTTTATATAGTCTATGATTGTTAGGCTTCTTGCTCAATGTTGAAAGCGGTTCACCTACAAACAAATCGTTGCGCCAAAACCTAACACTATCGGCAGTGTCTTGCTCAACAATGAGTGAAAAGGCGGCCAAAATATCGGGGGTAATCGCTTCGTCTCCATCAAGGTTAAGCACCCACTCGTTTTTGCATAAATTCATGGCATATTGCTTTTGTTTCGCATAGCCTTGCCACTCATGAAAATAAGTCATCGCCCCAAACTCTGATGCAATCTCTACCGTCCTATCTGTGCTACCAGAATCAACCACAATAATCTCGTCCATATCAGCGACACTGCTAAGTGTTTTGCTAATATGCTTTTCTTCATTTTTGGTAATAATGAACACACTGATAGGAAGCTTCATAAGTCCTTGCTACGATTTAAGGTAAAACGATGTTGATTCATAAACTAGCATTTTATGCATATAAAAGCACTCACCTTACTAGCATTAGGCGGATAGTATAGAAGCACTTCCAAGTGCATATTTGAGTTACTCTAGCTTATCGCTAAAGCCTTCATTTTCTCATAATAAGGCATCACCTCGTCGACCACTTCAAGCTGACGTTTAGATAACTCAAACGAGGCTTGTTTGGGAGACCCGAATCTTGTTGACGCTTCTACGCTATGATACCAGTGGCTCGCCCAGACGCCGTCACTGCTTCGTTTACCTGTTGGCCAGGCCAGCATATTTGGATCAAAGCTTATTGATAATGCCTCACACAGGGCCTGCAGAAGTCGTTCGGGGTTGGTCAGCACCGTGGGAGAGTCTATCACCGGCATTTGTTGCTTTGTTAAGCTCCCAATCTCTGTCAATAGTTCATATTGTCTTTTAATGCCTATATCCTCTGCCGTGCATGCTCCGCGGCTATTGGTATAAGAATTAACAACGTCTGCTGGGTGACGTATTAAAAAACAATGCTGTAGCGTAGCAGTCCAACTCATATCGCAACCGGGAAGCATATGCTGAGTCATGTGCTTTTGATATTGCAATGCGCTTTTACATTGCCCCTCACTCATCTTGTTAGCCACTTCAGCAAAATCTGTTGCTTGGCTTTCAATTATTTCAGAAAACAGAGGATGAGGACTTTGCGTTTGATTTAAGTAATAAGCGTAAAAGGGCTCATCGACCACTGTGCAGTCAGCCCTGTTCTCCCAACTACGCATCATTGCTGTTGAAATATTACGAGGTCCTGACCACATAGCAATTCGATTTGTCATATACAAACTTCCATCTCATTATTAAAGCGCAGGTGATGATTAATAAGAGCTTATGACTACAGGCTGACTCTTGAACAGCAGCAAACACAAATACTACGCACTATGCGTTTTATGGTCTTGCTCTATCAACTGCACATATAGCTGTTCTAAGTGTTTTGTCATAGTATGTTGACCTTCACCCATGTTCCGGCCATCTACCTGCGAAACAGGCGTGAGGCCAGCGAAAGTGCCTGTTATAAAGGCTTCATCTGCACCGTATACGTCGGCGAGTGAGAAGTTCTTTTCAAACACAGGAACATTGTTGCTTTTACATACATCAATCACGTTTCTACGGGTAATTCCGTCTAAACAAAAATCGCCGCTCGAAGTCCATACCTCTCCTCTTCTTACAATGAAGAAATGAGTGGAGTTGCACGTAGCCACGAAGCCGTGCGGGTCGAGCATAAGCGCTTCATCGGCCTGCGCTTTTGCAGCCTGAATACAGGCAAATATGCAGTTTAGTTTGGAATGGGTGTTTAGCTTTGGGTCTTGCACATCGGGATAGCCGCGCCTTACATGCGAGGTAAACAAATTCACGCCCTCGCCATTTGCCAAGCCAAGGGCTTTTTTATGCTCAGCAATAATCACTATTGTCGCATCAGAGATAGTCACCCTAGGGTCTTGATACGGCGTGGCTTTTTCGCCGCGGGTGACCATTAATCGAATATGCACGCCATCGGTCATGTCATTCGCTTTACAAGTTGTATAAATCCGTTGCACCAGTTCGCCAGGCGACAAGCCAATATCCATGTCGAGGGCTTTTGCACCATCAAATAAACGACGCATGTGCATATCTACAAAGGCTAAGTGCCCTTTATGTAAACGAATTCCTTCCCATACGCCGTCGCCTAGTATAAATCCACTGTCGAAAACTGAAATTTTTGCTTCGCGTCTTGGAAATAGCTCACCGTTAATATTAATTAATATAGTTTGATTACGCGGGTCGTCTTGGAACTGATGTGTGCCTTTAGCCATTTTTTATTCTTATTTTTGAGTCATAAATAAACCAAGTAGTAGGAAAATTAACTGCAGCCTAGCATCCTACGCAATAGCATTATGACGAGTTGGTCTTGTTATACGGAGTACCTTAGCAAATTTTTCTTTATTTGGAATGCTTTTGTGTAATCAATTGCCGAATTGTTTTATGATGGCGCGCCTGCATTTGCGGCCCGCTGCTGCGGGCTTATGCTAGCAGGCTTACCAAAGGGATTCTCACTTGCACAAACTTTTTTATTACGCCATTGCTATTATCGTTCTGGCTTCAAACACTGATTTAGTGCGTGCGGCCGCCTATTACTTTTCGGGCAGTGTTAATGTCGAAGAAGCATTCGCTTTTATGCAGTCGAGCACCCTAGTGGATCGACTGTACATGCTGGTGGGCAATGCATTTAACTATGCCAGTGTATTTTTCTGTTGGATCCTATTCAGAAAACGCGAATATTTACCAAAATTTTGCAGTTTATGGGCCGGCTTAAGTGCCAGCGCACTTTACTTCTTTGTCTCTACTTGGGATTTATGGGTGCCTATCGCTCAGGGCGCAAGTATGAGCGATGGCTTTGCAATGGGCTTTGTGAAAATCACGCTTTACGCTAACATTATTGGCCTGTTAAGCTGTATGCTTGGCCTTGCTGTTGGTAAACAGCTTCAAACTAAACAAAACGCTCGATAAACTTTATCGATAAAAAAGAATAAAAAAAGAGCGATAAACGCTCCTCTAAAATCTACACTATACTCAATCAGCAAATGCTTATTGGGCGGCACTAACAAATAAAGACTAAGCTGCCTCCTCTTTGCGTACATCAGTTTCAGCCTCAACCGGCGCCGGATTCATTAACAAGTAATCAAATGCCGATAGCGATGCTTTTGTACCTTCGCCCATCGCGACCACGATTTGCTTATATGGCACAGTGGTAACATCGCCACATGCAAAAATACCGGTCTCACTCGTTGCACCTTTTTCATTAATGATTACTTCGCCGTGCTTAGTTAAGTCAACCACACCCTGAAGCACTGTTGAATTAGGCACTAAACCAATTTGCACAAAAATGCCTTTGAGTGGCTGCTGGTAGACTTCGTTGGTAGCACGGTCTATATATTCAATTGCCGTTACTTTGCCGTTTTCAGCCAATATTTGTTTAGTGGCTGCGTTTTTCACAACCGATATATTATCGCGCTTGTATAACTGTTCAATTAACACTTGGTCTGCTTTTAATTCAGGCAAAAACTCATATACCGTAACTGACTTAACAATGCCGGCTAAATCGAGTGCAGCTTCCACACCTGAGTTACCGCCGCCAATTACCGCAACGTCTTTACCTTTGTAGAACGGGCCATCGCAATGTGGGCAGTACGCTACGCCGTTGCCAATGTTCTCTTTCTCTCCTGGTACACCCAACTCACGCCAGTTGGCACCTGTTGCAATAATAATACTACGGGTTTTAAATACCTCGCCGTTGCTTAAGGTAATGGTCTTAATAGGGCCGTTTTCAATTTTCTCTACCCGAATATGTTCTTTCTTCGTTACTTCATGCTGGTCTAAATGGCTTACTAAAGATCCTGTTAGTTCTGGTCCAGTGGTATATTTCACTGAAATTAGGTTCTCAATACCCATGGTGTCTTTAACTTGACCACCAAAACGATCGGCAACGATAGTCACTTTGAGTCCTTTACGAGCTGAGTATATAGCCGCTGATATACCCGCTGGTCCTCCACCTATAATGGTTACATCTTGTAATAGCATTTTAGGCGCGGAAGTCTCAGCGCTGTCACCGGTCACTAATATTTCTGGCTGCGCTACACTTAGTTTTTCAATAATTCCGGCAATTTCTACTTTACCACTGGCAAACACCTCACCGTTCATAAATACCGTGGGCACGCCTTGAATATTGTTTTCTTCTACTAAGTCTGGGTATACACCGCCGTCAATCATTTCAGCTTCAATGTTCGGATTGAGCAAAGCGAACTGATTCATTGCTTGCACAACATCCGGACATGCATGACAGCTTAGGCTTATGTACACCTGAAATTTGAGCTTAGCGTTTACTTTTTTGACCATGCTTTGGATACTTTCATCTAGCTTAAGCTTACTTCCACCGGCTTGCAAAACAGCTAATATCAAAGAGTTAAACTCGTGCCCTCCGGGAACGCCCGAAAAAGTGATGCCCGTATCAATGCCATTTGATTGCACCGCGAAGCTCACTGCGCTTCTAAGTTCGCCGCCGCGATCAGCTTCTACAACCGAAATTTTGCTCGACGTAGTCGCTAGTTGATTTAACATTTCCATTAGCTCACTACGTTTTTCGTGCTTGCCTGTTTGTACAACAAAGGTGATGTCGTTTTGTAGGTCTTTCATATAGCCCTGTAGGGCTGTCAAAATATCTTTTGTTAGCATCTGCATAACTCCTTTGGTACTTGTCGCACATTGTTCTTAATGATTCTTGTGCTTGTAAATGTTGGTATCTTATTTTCGCTATTTTCATATATTAATACTAAATAAGAGTATCAAATTCCAGCTGATATTTAGCGTTCAGCAATTAGTATTGCCAAATAAGAACAGTCGTTTTTGGGAAGTAAAAGCTTGTGGTCATTTACGTATTGGACTGTGCAAAACAGCAAAGCACAACGACAAGATTTTACTTCCTAATATTTTCCTTACAAGTCTTTAACCTGCAAGTAATGCCTATAGGAAGCTGCTCGCAGGAGAACCCACGAGCATCTAATCAATATCTATCGATATATACTTAGATTTTACCGACTAGGTCTAGGCTTGGTGTTAAGGTCGCTTGACCTTGTTCCCAAGCTGCTGGACATACTTCGCCGTCGTTATTAGCAACATACTGTGCTGCTTTAACTTTACGAAGCATATCTTTAGCGCTGCGACCTATGCCTAAATCATGAATTTCTGCTACTTTCACAATGCCTTCTGGGTTTGCAAGGAAAGTACCGCGTAGTGCACGACCTTCTTCTTCAATTAACACGTCAAAAGCACGTGATAATGCAAACACGTTGTCTGACAACAATGGGTATTTTACTTTACCGATAGCGTCAGAAGTGTCGTGCCATGCTTTATGTACAAAGTGTGAGTCAGTAGACACACCGAATACTTCAACGCCAAGGTCGTTTAATTCGCTGTGGATGTTAGCCATATCTTCTAGCTCTGTAGGACATACGAAAGTGAAATCTGCAGGGTAAAACATGAAGATTGACCACTTACCTTTAACGTCTTCGCTAGTGATGGTTTTGAATTCGCCATCGTGAAAAGCTTCTACTGAAAAATCGGGGATCATCTGGTTAATCATTGACATTGATTGTTTCCTTTTAATTTAAACAACTTAGTATAAGTAAAAATGTAAAGCGATTAGCAAGCTACGCTATTACAGGGCTGTATATGTTCTCATTAGGTTCAACAAAACATATAGAGCAGTAACTTGCCTTAGCGTATCTCTTTACGTTGATGACTAAGATATAGATGTTTTTGTTATTAATAAAATGAAAAGAAACGATGCGCTTAATCTGAAAAAGCGATTAAGCTCTGCAATAGAACTAGAATGAAGATATAAACCCCATCATTGATTACCAATAAGCGTCTGCATCCATTGCCACCACTCGTGTTTGCTCCATAACGTGGATCACGCTATGGGTTTTTTCCTCAATCCAATTCGAAAAGTCTGCTTTTCCTTCTATATCGATATCATTAAGAGCTTCGTGCAATAGCCTAAGACACTTAAGTTCCTTAACACCCGTGGCTAAGTCTAGCCACGGTGCTCTAAATTGGCCTCGGCTATCAACAAACAAGTCAGCAAGTAAAAAACCATTAATAAGTGATTGGCGTAACAATACTTCTAGCGCTAAATACTGTTTGTCGTCCATGCTCGCGTTTTTTGGTAACGACTGGTGTACCGTTTGCCAAGTTTGTGACAGCCACCCATTAGCGTGTTTTATCACTTTAGTATCGTTCTCATCATTTTGTGAACGCCATGGTTTGTCGACCAATACCCGCGAAGCTGCAAGCTGCACTGAAGTGCTTAACAAAGACATATTTAGCACATCGGGTTTATGGGCATTGAGTAAGCCTTCACGACGTCCCATTAAATAATTCATGAGGTTCTGATTCCGCGGAATTCGCCGGCTGAAGGGCCCTTTTTTGGAGCGTAACTGATGGATACTTTCTAGCTGTTCTTGCCAGGACCAAGCTTGTGCAAGTTTTACCAGTTGTTTGTGTAAATTGAGTAATTCTTTACACTGCAAAACAGGCAAGTATAAAGCAAGGCCTTGTAACAACAGCAATATACTTTCATAAATTTCATTGAGCGCTTTGCGATTGCTGTTTTGTGAATATACCTGCTGATGATGTTGCCAATGACTTAAAGCAACCTGCACTGTTTTACAAAAAGCCTGCTCGGAAGTATCGTTTACGTTTAAGGGTAAAAACTGAGGCAAATACATAATTTCAGGAATACGCCCATGCAGTAATTGATAGCCCCGCGCAGCCTTTGTGACGTTGCTTAGTCTGCATGGCAGGTAAGTAACCAACTGCTGCGCTATGTCAAACAATGCAGTGGGCTCGCCTCGAACAAGTTCAAGCTCTATTTCACAAATAGGTAGGGTATCTTGAGCCCTTTTTACTTCGCCAAGATCGAAGACTAGTTCAAGGGCATATTCTTTAGTCGAAATTTCAAATGTAGTTCGCTCGAAGTGAGTCGAAAATAGGCCTTCTAGCTGGTCATTAACGGCTTTAACATCGAAGGGTTCACCCCATATTTGCGGGTCAAATTTACTCAGATCGGGGCGGGCGGAATCTAAATCAACGTTATATTCTGGTCGTTGATGCAAGCCGCCTTGTGCTTGCCCCTTGGTTTTGACGGTTTGCTCATATTTTTGATTCCGCGAACGAACTCTACAAGCCATTTTTCTTTTTCCAAAAAACTCATCTGGCGTATCAAAGTATTCGTTGTATAAGTGGGCGTGATTTTGTTCTATTTGAATATCTTGTTTTAACAAGCCAGGAAGCACTTTCGTCTCAAAAAGCGATAAAGCATCTTGATTTGATATAAGTTTAAGTTCTATTTCCATAAATATACTACTGAATTGGGCGCAAATGGCGATAACAAATTAAGCAAAACTATAACACATTCATAATCTTGTTATTTAAATTACATAAGTTTACCATTTGGGTAAATGAACCACGGAAATAAATACGCGTATATGCAAATGCCTGCCTACTTTTCAATTATTTTTTTTACTATTTTGCTTTCGGGCCTTAGTGGTTATTCTCAAGCGCAAACTCCTCAACAGCAGCAACCGGATGTGCTAGTCGAAGAAGGAACCCAATATAAGGATAGTGAGCAGAGTGACGAAAGCGAAGAGCGCTTAGACAGCGAGGGCGGCAAACAACCCAATGATCAAAATGGCGAATTTAGATGGGTTTCAGATGACCTATTCACTTATTTACATGCAGGTCCAGGAAATGATTATCGGTTGCTTGGCTCGGTTACTGCCGGTACTCAAATACAGTTGCTGCAAGTAGACCGTGAAAATGGTTATGCCGAAGTCATCGATAATCGGCAGCGCACGGGCTGGATAGAGATTAAGTTTGTTAGTCGAAATCAGTCAATAAGAGACGATGTTACCGATCTTCAAGCCTCGTTAACACAACGAGATGAAAGCCTTGCAAGCATACAAACTGAATTAAATGCAGTGATGCAAAATCTAAACACCTTTGACGCACAAAAAACCAAGTTAAACAGACAAATTACGCAACAACTTGAAGACATTGCACGCTTAAATGAACAGCTTGAAAGACGTGAACGCGCCAATAATATGCAGTGGTTTACACGCGGCGCAATGTTAGGCGTAATCGCCCTACTAATTGGCTATATTCTTGGATTGTTCGGGCGTAAGCGCAAATCAAACGACCGGCTTATGTAGTTTTCACATCCGTTTATGAATGCTACTAGCTGTTGCATAAACCGGTAAAACAGTCTTAATTTTTAAGGCTACTCATCATCTTCAGTCATCGTCATTAGCGAGGTGTTACCGCCCGACGCGGTAGTATCTATGCTAATGGTTTTCTCGGTAAGCAAACGGCCTATCATATTGTCGTTGTGCTCAGCAGTTATAACCGGCAATATCGCACCTGTTCTTAAGGACATTTTTTGCACAAATCGCGAGGTTCTAGATGTACCACTATCAACTATCATACCAGCAATATTTTGGTGCTCTAGCAGGGCCTCAATGTGTTTAAGCCTAGCAACTTGGAATACACCCTTTGGCGCGCCAGTGCTCTCAAATTTATCTTTGTATGTAAGTGCTTCTTCGTAAAATAAATCAGAAACAACAGCAAGCACTATATTGCCAGTAGCAAGAGCTGTTACTATAGACAGTGTCCAGTATTCAAAGCTTACTTCTTTGTCGGCGAAGGTAACCAAAATGCCTCTAGGCTCTAGGTGCAAGGTATTACTTTCACCTGTTGGACCTGGCAAAACTTGTGGTTTTTTCAAGCGCTTTTCAATCGATAAAAGCTGTGAACGAGCACTTGCCAAGGTACTGTTTAAATCTTCTGCTAGTTCTTCAACAATATCTACCGTAGCTATTTTAGCCAGTAACTGACGCACCGCCGACAATCGTGAAGTAAGGCTAGTTAGTCGCCATTCTTGTACTACCTTATCTGCGCTAGCCATCATTTCGCTAACTTCTTGAGCCGATTGTTCATCGCTCACCAATGCTTGATCGTAGCCAAAATCATCATTAATGTCGACTAAGTCAGGCGTCACTTTTTCCATCATCAAACGAGGCAAATAGTTAGGGCCTCCCGCTTTTGGACCAGTGCCTGATAGGCCGCGGCCACCAAAAGGCTGTACACCCACAATCGCGCCAATCATATTTCGATTGATATATAAATTTCCTGCCCGCGACATTTGTGCCAACTCATATGCGCGCTCTTCGATACGGGTGTGAATGCCCATCGTTAAGCCGTAACCTGTTGCGTTTATTTGTTCCATCACTTTATGTAGCTCATCGCCTTTAAAGCGAACAATATGCACACAAGGCCCAAATACTTCCTTGGTCAACACGCTCAAGTCACTAATTTCGAATAGATGTGGAGCAAAGAAAGTGCCATCTAATTCACTGTCGATCTCGGACTTGTATAAGAGTTTGCCATTTTCATGCATAAACGCTTGATGATCGGTAAGCGCTTTTAACGCTTTTTCATCAATCACAGGGCCAAGGTCGGTCGACAACCACTGGGGATCGCCTACACTGAGCTCTTTCATAGCCCCAATGATCATTTCAATAATATCGTCGGCTACTACGTCTTGTATAAACAATACTCTAAGCGCTGAACAGCGCTGGCCAGCGCTTCTAAAGCCTGACATTACAACATCATCAACGACTTGCTCAGGTAAGGCGGTAGAGTCGACTATCATGCAGTTCTGGCCGCCAGTTTCAGCAATCAAAGGTACTTGCGTAGTCGCGCGCTGAGCTAAGGTTCTCGCTATTATTGTGCCAGTTTGAGTAGAACCAGTAAACATAACGCCTTGTACCCGTTCATCGGGTAACAAGGTATTACCCACTTCTGGGCCATTAGCAATGACCATTTGCAATACTTCTTTAGGCAGTCCTACAGCATGCATCAACTCAAGCGCTCGTATCGCAATCAAACTGGTTTGTTCAGCTGGTTTGGCGACCACAGTGTTACCTGTGGCGAGTGCCGCTACTACCTGGCCTAAAAATATAGCTAGCGGGAAGTTCCACGGGCTTATACACAAAATAACGCCTCGCGGTGTTAACCTATTATCGGGATCTAATTTTTGTGCTTCAACCGCATAGTAACGCGCGAAATCTATTGCCTCACGCACTTCATCGACGCTATCTTCTGTAATTTTACCAGCTTCCTTTATGCATAAGCCAATGAGCTCGTCCATATGACGTTCAAGGATGTCGGCCACACGCATGAGTATTTCAGCGCGCTCTTCGACAGCGGTGACAGACCACGCAGCAAAAGCATCGTTGGCCGTTGTGAGTTTAGTTAGCATTTGCTCTGGAGTATCGAAATGGTGGTAGCCCACAATTTCAGACAAATTAGCCGGATTGCGCACAATATGATTTGCGCTGGCACTGGCGACAAGGTTACTTGTGTGCGAATCAAACCATTTATTGATACTTTTCGACAAGTCAGTTAGTTTATTAATATCGTAAACATCAAATCCCTTCGAGTTTGCGCGGCTGTCACCGTATAAATTCACTGGCATCGTAATTTGCGTATTGACTCTTTTAGCAAGTCTTTGGGTGTGTTCAACAGGGTCGCTTAATAGTTCTTCTACTGCTTTGCTGTCGTCTACAATTGCGTTCACAAATGAAGAGTTCGCGCCATTTTCAAGCAACCTTCGTACTAAATAAGCAAGTAAGTCTTCATGTTGACCAACCGGCGCATATACGCGGCATTGAATACCATCTTCTTTTACTATTTGGTCGTAAAGAGTGTCGCCCATACCGTGCAAGCACTGAAACTCAAAGCCTTCTTTGTCGTCTCCTGCAAGCTCAATGATGACCGAAGCAGTATATGCATTATGTGTAGCAAACTGTGGGTAAATCGAATCTCTATAGGCAAGTAATCGGTTGGCACACGCATGATAGGAAACATCGGTCGACGCTTTACGAGTAAACACGGGGAAGTCTTCATGCCCCCCCTGTTGCGTATGTTTAATTTCAGTATCCCAGTAGGCACCTTTAACTAGGCGCACCATCATCTTTTTATTCATGCGAGTCGTGATCTCGCGCAGCCACTCAATCACAAAAATTGCGCGCTTTTGATACGACTGCACCGCAATACCAAAGCCATGCCAATCGGCAAGATCTGGTTCACAAAACACCTTTTCGATAATATCCAAGGAAATTTCTAAACGTTCCGATTCTTCGGCATCAACAGTTAAACCAATGTTATGTTTTTTTGCTTGCAAGCAAAGTTGCTTTAAACGCTCACAGATTTCTGGAACAACTTTTTCGTATTTTAAGAAGTCATATCGCGGGTGAATTGCCGATAGTTTTACAGAAATACCGGGGCTCAATCGCGGGCCTTTACCTGCACCTGCCTTACCAATCACTTCAATCGCGTCAGAATACGCTTTGAAATAGCGGTCGGCGTCGTCGAAAGTACGCGCACCCTCGCCTAGCATATCGTATGAATATACATAGCCAATTCTTTCTTTTTCTTGCGCACGTTTTACCGCATCTTCTATGGTCTCGCCCATAACAAACTGCTTGCCCATTACCTTCATAGCAATGTTCATAGCCCGCCTAATAACTGGCTCGCCCATACGCCCTAAGGTTTTCTTTAACAAACCAAACTGTGCTTTTTTGCGTTCGTTGGCATAGTTAACCATGTTGCCCGTGAACATAAGTCCCCATGCCGCGGCATTCACAAATAATGAATCGCTGTTGCCCAAGTGGCTTGACCATTTCCCACTAGAAAGCTTGTCTCTTATGAGCTCGTCTTGGGTGCCTTTGTCAGGCACACGAAGCAGGGCCTCGGCTAGGCACATTAGCACCACACCTTCTTCTGAAGATAAGGAATATTCACTTAATAAAGCATCTACGCCACCATGACCTTCTTGGTCTTTGCGAATACGCAACACTAAGGTGCGGGCACGCTCCCATGCTCTACTTCTTGCACGCATACTCACCTCTGCTTCAGGCAAAATATGTTCAACTGCTTGCGCTTCATTTATCCGGTAAAAATCACGGATTTTTTGGCGTATAGCGCAATTGCTGGCAAGACTTGTTTTTATGAGCATGTAGCACCTCTAAATAATGGTTAATAAATCGTAATTAATAAAACATTTGCATGGCAAATTTTCGCGTACAATAGTAGGAATTAACGTAATAAGCTATCAAAGTCGACAATTTTTTTACATTCAGTTAGCAAGTAAGTGTCAACTTACTTAAACTAAGGAAAATTTGTGGTATTCTGTAGCTTACAAAAGGTCTTTTTGCTTGTTGTTTTGCTTGTACTTTTTTCAACGAGCGTAAGCAAGCTACCTTAAGTCTGCGCAGAGGCGTCTATGAAAAACAAATGGATTGCAGTGTTGCTAATTGTCATGCTAAGTGCATTGCAATATAGGCTTTGGTTTGGCAAAAATAGTGTTTCTGACTTTCAATATAAGCAGGATCAAATCACCACACTAACAAAACAAAATGCGAATTTGCAGCAGCGCAATCAACTGCTCAGAGCCGACATAGAAGATCTGCAGCTAGGCATAGAGTCTATGGAAGAACGCGCTCGCAACGAACTTGGCCTAATTAAAGAAGGCGAAACCTTTTACCGTATTTTGCCCAAAGAGTAAATGCCTTGACATCACCCTCTACATTTCCTGTGATAATCCCCGCTGCAGGAATTGGCAGCAGAATGGCTGCCAATAAAGCAAAACAGTATTTGAGCATTCAACAAAAAACAATTTTAGAACATACCGTAGAGGTATTTTTATCGCATCGTGACATAGGTAAAATTGTTGTGGTTTTGCATCCCCAAGACCAGATATTCGCTACTTTATCTATTGCTAATCATCCGCAAGTGGTAGCTATTGTTGGCGGAAGCGAACGAGTAGATTCGGTGCTTGCTGGCCTGAATTTTATATCAAATAAGCACCTCGCTACTCAATTTGTATTAGTACACGACGCCGCTAGACCATGCATAAACCCTTCAGACATAACAAAACTAATTAGCCAGTGCACAGCAATTTCTCCAAGCGATGAAGCCTGCGGGGCAATATTGGCGTGTCCGGTTACTGATACAATTAAAAAGGCCAGTACGGAAAAAGTAACTTTAGCAAATACACAAAGCACGTATGTAATAGACAAAACCATAGATAGATCATTGCTATGGCAAGCACAAACTCCGCAAATGTTTATGGTAAATGAACTCATTGCTGCTATTGAATTAGGTTTAGCCAATGGAAAAAAAATAACCGACGAAGCATCTGCTATGGAAAATATGGGGAATTACGTGATGCTAGTAGAAGGTCCGTCTAGTAATATAAAAATTACAAAACCCAGTGACGTAGCCTTAGCTACATTTTATCTAAGCGAAATAAATAAGCACAATAAATCAGGTTAACGAATAAACCACAGTGTATCGGCGAACAACAAAGCAGACAAATACACTATCAAGGACAATAAGTAATGATACGAGTAGGACACGGTTACGATGTACATAAATTGGGGGGCAAGGGACCAGTCACTTTATGTGGTGAAAAGATTGACCACGCCTATGGGCTCATTGCCCACTCCGACGGCGACGTCGCGATTCATGCACTATGTGATGCCCTGTTAGGTGCCCTAGCACTGGGTGATATTGGTAAACACTTTCCTGATACTAGCAACGAATTTAAAGATGCCGATTCTATGCAGCTACTTGCGCATGTGTACGCACTAATTGCTGAGAAGGGCTACGAATTAGGTAACGCCGATATTACAATTGCGGCTCAGGCACCTAAGCTTGCTCCTCATATAACGAAAATGCGCAACAATATTGCTAAGCAACTTAAGGTTAATCCTGACCAAGTAAGCGTAAAAGCCACCACCACTGAAAAGCTTGGCTTTGTAGGGCGTAAAGAGGGCATTGAAGCCCACGCAGTTGTGTTGATTCAATCATGCTGAATTTACAAGTAGATCCATGGACATACTTGCACAATGGCCCGCTTTTTAACGCCACCATAAAAACTCAGCTGAGCGATTTCAAAGTATTTGAAAGCTTAAGTTTTGAGCCAAGCAACAGCGGTGAGCATACTCTTATACACATTGAAAAAACCGGCTTAAACACGGCATTTGTAGCTGAAGCCCTGGCTAAATTTGGCGGACTCCACTTGAGAAACGTCAGCTATGCTGGGCGAAAGGACAAATACGCCACTACCTCTCAATGGTTTGGAATATATCACGCGGGCAGCGCCAAAGCCGATTGGCCAAGCTTTCAGATGGAAGGCGTGCGTATTATTGACATTGTGCAAAATGAGCGAAAACTTCGTACCGGCGCAATAAAAGCAAATAGATTTGAGATTGTACTTCGTGATATTGACAGCTTAGACAAAGAAGATCTATTAGCTCGAATAGAAGCCATTAAATCACGTGGAGTGCCTAATTACTTTGGCAATCAGCGTTTTGGTGAGCTCATAAAGTCTGATGGTAGCGTTCAGTTAGGGGGTAATTTACAACTGGCTGAAAAGTTAGTGAACGGCGAGGACATTCGAAATCGCAATAAAAGATCTATGGCGATTTCGGCACTTCGCAGTTGGCTTTTCAATCATTTTGTAAGCAAACGTATAAGCCAAATAGCTTACCAAACCTTACTCGATGGCGATGCCTTATCGCTAAGCGGTAGCAACAGTTTTTTCATTCATTCCCAAGATGACGAAGCACAATTAGCCATTACCAACAAAAGAGTTGCACAAGGTGACGTGTTAGTTACTGCACCTTTATGGGGAGAAGGCGAACTCGACAGCAAAGGTGAAGCAAATGCATTTGAACAGCAAACTGCAAAAGAGTACTCATTGGCTTGTGAAGCTTTAGAACGTTTACAATTATCCCAGCAAAGACGCCCTATTTTGCTCTTTGTTGAAGATTTTACGGCGCAAATAAGCGATAATTCAGCCACGCTTTCGTTTAGTCTACCGTCGGGCTGTTTTGCCACGTCAGTGCTGCGCGAAATTGCCAATGTGAAGGTAGGTGCGCATGTTTAGCCTATTTAGAATATGCCGGATGTTTAGAACAGCTACCCCCCATTAACTGTTTTACGTAGCTACAGATATATAGCAATTTAAACCCAATTTATAATCGAAGGAAGTAACAGGTTATGCGAATTTTACTCAGCAATGACGATGGTGTTTTTGCTAAAGGTATAGAGGTAATGCATCATTATTTGAGTAAATTGCATAATGTTACGGTTATCGCCCCCGACCGCAACTGCAGCGGAATGAGCAACGCATTGTCGCTTCATCACCCTTTGCGCATTCAAAAAACTGAGCACGGGTTTTACTCGGTTAATGGTACACCTTCAGACTGTGTTCAACTGGGTGTTAACAGTGGTCACTTTGAAGAGCCTGAATTGGTCGTATCGGGCATTAATCACGGACCTAACTTAGGCGATGACACAATATATTCAGGAACAGTCGCAGCGGCGCTAGAAGGCAGGCATTTGGGTCATCCGGCTATAGCCGTTTCCTTATGCTCTCACAAACAATCAAATGCACACGAGTATTTTGAAACCGCCGCAAAATTAACCTGTCAAATAATCGATAAAATTGAAAATCATCCCCTGGAAGCTAAGCAAATTCTAAATATTAATGTACCAAACATGCCCATTGAAGATATTAAAGGCATTCGCGCTACTCGCTGTGGAAAACGCCATAGAGCAGAAACCATGGTAAAAAACCAAGACCCTTTTGGCAACGATATTTATTGGTATGGAAAACTAGGCAAAGAGCTAGATGCTGGCGAAAGCACAGACTTTTATGCCATTGCAAATCAATTCTGTTCTGTTTCCCCACTGTCTACTGATATGACGGTGCATCAACAAATAGCGTCTATGAAACCTTGGCTGGAAGTATAAAAATGACATCACGTAAAGGCTTGTTGTTAGCCACCGTACTGAAGCAAGAAGGCATTGCCAATGAAAAAGTAATGTCTACTATCGCTAGCGTGCCTCGAGAGCTATTTTTACCCGCGGCACTTGCTCATAAAGCCTACGAAAATACTGCACTACCAATAGGTCAGGGCCAAACCATCTCGCAACCTTATATTGTGGCTAAAATGACAGAGTTGTTGTTAGGCGGAATTGGTCCGCAAGCTAAAGTGCTAGAAATTGGCACCGGCTCTGGCTATCAAACGTCGATATTGGCCAGTATATTTTCGCAAGTGTGTAGCGTTGAGCGAATTAAATCGCTGCAGTTTCAGGCAAAACGTCGCTTAAACCAACTCGACCTTCATAATGTAAAATTAAAACATGGTGATGGTTGGCAAGGTTGGGCAAGTAAATCTCCTTTTGATGGCATTATCGTAACAGCCGCCGCCGCGGATTTACCGGAACAACTTATAAACCAACTGGCCAACGGCGGACGTTTAGTTATCCCTGTAGGAAACAAACAACAACAGTTGCTTTGCATTGATAAAAAAGACGGTCATATTTCACAAGCCGTTGTTGAAGTTGTTAACTTTGTTCCCTTAGTCGCTGGAGATATTATATGAAGCTTTTTACCACCATGTATGATGCATGTTTAAAATGGTCAAGACATAAACATGCAGAGAAATACTTGGCTGGGTTAAGCTGCGCAGAGAGTACATTCTTCCCTATACCGCCTGACGTAATGCTGGCACCAATGGTACTTGGACAGCCAGAAAAAGCTTGGCGTTTTGCATGGGTAACCACCATAGCCTCTGTTATTGGCGGCATTATTGGGTACGCTCTTGGTTACTACGCGTTTGAATCCTTCATTAGTCCACTTATTGATCAATGGGGATACACAGATAAACTCACACTGGCTCAGGAATGGTTTACTCAATATGGTGTGTGGGTCGTTTTTATAGCCGGATTTTCACCTATTCCTTATAAAGTATTCACCATCAGCGCAGGTGCGCTGTCTATGGCATTTTTTCCTTTCGTGATTGCTTCAGCAGTTGGCCGCGGTTCACGCTTTTTTTTAGTGGCTACTTTAATGAAATATGGCGGCCCACCGATGGAAGCAAAGTTAAAGAAATATATTGAGTACATTGGCTGGGCAGTCATCATATTGGCGTTAGTTGCATATTTAATTCTGCGTTGACCTTAAACATAATAGGTTTCGAAATAGTAGACTAAACATAAGCCTGTTTAATAAGGATAAAGTAATGCGGCTGCTTGGAAAAATTGGGCATTTTTGTAGGATGTGGGTGTTACCCTTATCTTTAGTGCTGAGCATAAGTGCGTGTTCCAGTCGATTTGAACCCGCGCCAGTGGTAAATTTGTCGACCAAGATTGCTACTCCAGAAAACCTAACAGAAATCACCACAGACACATATATTGTGGAGCTAGGCGACACACTATTCGCCGTCGCATTTTATAGTGGTAATGATTATAGGGACATTGCAAAACTAAATAATATATCACCTCCTTACACTATTAAATTAGGCCAATCTCTGCGCTTAAACCCGGTACTAACTGAGCAAAACTTGACTGAAATCAAGAGCAAAACAGTTCCTGTACAAAAAACAGACAAAAAAGGGATTGACCCAAAGCAGCAGCAAGCGTATCGTAATAATAAGCAGGATATACATCATAAAAATAAAAAAAATCAACCATTACGCTCGGATAGACCGCATGGTGAACTTGATTGGATATGGCCTGCAAACGGAAGTCGCACGGTCGCAACGGTTGGTAGCGATGGCGGTAAACGTGGTCTAGATATTAAAGGCAGGCTCGGATCTAAAGTGGTAGCCGCTGCTGGCGGAAAAGTGGTTTATGCTGGCAATGCACTAAAAGGCTATGGGAATTTAGTTATTCTAAAACACAATAATGAGTATTTGAGTGCCTACGCGCACAACAATGCAATACTAGTTGGTGAGCAAACGTATGTTAAGAAGGGTCAGCAAATTGCCACTATGGGCAATTCAGGTGCAAGCGAGGTTATGCTGCATTTTGAAATCAGGAAAAAAGGGAAATCCATTGATCCCTTTCGGTACCTGCCCGCAAAATAGACTCTATCGACCTTATGCAGCGTTTATATACTTTTTAACGCAAAAATATAAGGATGTTCATTGTGGTTAGTCAAAGCTCAGATTCAAACAGCCATATCGACAGCGATGTATTTATCAATAGCAACGAAAACGACGCTGACCAAGAAAAAAAAGACCAGCCCGCTTTAAAACAGCTAGACGCCACCCAAATATACTTAACTGAAATTGGATACTCAGCGCTGCTTAGTGCCCAAGAAGAAGTTAAATATGCACGTGAAGCGATTGCAGGTGTGCAGTCATCGCGCGAGCGAATGATTGTCAGTAATTTGCGTTTGGTGGTCAAAATAGCCCGTAGATACAATCATAGAGGCATGGCATTACTCGATTTAATCGAAGAAGGAAATTTAGGCTTAATACGCGCCGTTGAAAAATTTGACCCAGAACGCGGATTTAGGTTTTCAACCTACGCAACATGGTGGATTAGGCAAACCATTGAGCGCGCCTTAATGAACCAAACGCGTACTATTAGGTTACCTATTCATATAGTCAAAGAACTCAACGTGTATTTACGTACCGCTCGAGTACTTGCGCAAAAACTTGATCACGAACCCACTGCGCAAGATATTGCCCAAGCCACAGGTGAACCGCTTAAAAGTGTACAAAAAATGCTGAAGCTAAACGAGCGCATAAGCTCTGTCGACACACCAATTGCGGGTGATAGCACCAAAGCTATATTAGACATTATAGCCGACGAAAACGATACCACTCCAGAACACCAGTTCGAAAATAACACCATGAAAGCCGATATAATCCAATGGTTAAGACTGTTAAACGCTAAGCAACGTGAAGTACTGGCGAGGCGCTTTGGTTTACTTGGCTATGAGCCAGCTACTTTAGAAGATGTAGGCGCAGAAATTGGCCTCACTCGCGAACGCGTTCGTCAAATTCAGGTAGAAGCACTAAAACGTTTGAAAGAAATACTGCGTCATGAAGGTCTTAATATAGAATCAGTGTTTTCGCCGATGTAACCACATCTTCCTTTACCTCTAGCATGCTTGTTTGTATGCCCTAATAGATAGTTTGGTATAATATTTTATGACATTTAAAGTCTTCATTCGTTTATTTCTATCAGCACTTATCGCCTTTGTAAGTTACGCCAGTTGGGCTTATTATGCGAACAGCCTTGTAACAAACGATCCTGATGTATTACTCAAGTCTGCGCTAGTTCAAGGATTTTATAGCGGCGGAATAACACTCTTTTTCACTGTGTTATTAGAAGTTTTTTACAAAAAATTTGGCTCAAGTGTTTACTGTTTACCCTTTATTGTGCCAAGAATAAACGCCAAACCTAGCCTAAAAACTAAATGCGCTACATTAGAAACATTCGAAGCAAGTTTGGTGTTCTCAGAAAAAAAATGCAAAGGCGCATGTTTGCCAGGTGAATTGATATCACCTCTGCCTGCGCTACTTATCCAAACTATTATGGTGATAGGCGTTAACGTTGCGTTTAGCACACCAAATTTATGGTTAACGGTAGCACCGTCAATCGTGTTTAGCGCTATTTATGGCTACACATATTCAATCGCACTTGCGCGTAAAAACGCGATAAACGTTTAAGTAGTTTATTCTGATCATTGTGCAAGCGCCTGAGAATTACGTGGCAGCATGAAAATTAGCGTTTGTTGGATTAGTTCTTTTTAGATTAGCACTAATCATATTCGCGAGTTAAGGTCACAAACTCGTAATTGTGCGCGTTTTTTTCATCAGCCGTATGTGCTTCTCGCTCAAGCTCAATCCAAGAACCGGCTTTTTCGTAGTCAGGAAATTGAGTGTCGCCCTCTATATCTAAATCAATAAAGGTTAAAAACAGCTGTTCAGCTTTAGGTAAAAAAGCTTCGTATATTGCCCCGCCGCCAATTATCATGACCTCTGGAGCTTCTAATGAAGCAACTCTTAGCGCTGAATCGCAGCTATGCACAACAATGGCATCGCTTAGCGAGTAAGCTTGATTAGCGGTAACCACTATATTTTTACGACCCGGCAAGGCTTTACCAATCGATTCATAAGTTTTTCTACCCATAATCACCGGTTTACCTAAGGTCACTAACTTAAAATGCTTTAGATCAGCAGACAAATGCCATGGCATTTTGTTATCTTTACCTATTACTCGGTTTTTCGCCATTGCGGCGATCATGCTAATTTTCATAATAATTCAGTGTTTTATTTAATCTTTTACGTTGGGCCCGATTAATGAGTACGAATAAAAAGCGTCTTAAGTCTTATTTATTTGTATATACAACGTTTGGATGATCATCCTCGTCGTCATCGTCATCGCCAAAATCGTCTTCATCATCAATGTCATCTACTTCATCTATTTGGGTAGCCGTCTTTGAATTATCCCAAGTAAAGCTTATCTCTTCCTCGTCTGGATCTTCTTCTTGTGGCGGTAACTCAAGAATAAATTGCATGATTTCTTGGCAAAGTTCCATTGAGCCTAGCTTATTAATTGCCGACATTTGAAAATAATCTTCTTCCCAGCCCATTTGGTCGGCTATTTGTTGGCAAAGGGCATCAGCTTCTTCTTCAAGCATTAAGTCGACTTTGTTAAAGACCAACCAGCGCGGCTTAGCTGCTAGCTTTGGATTAAAGGTTTCAAGTTCATTAACAATGGTCAATGCATTTTCAACCGGGTCACTGCCATCACTGGGCATAATGTCGACAAGGTGTAGCAATATACGGCATCTTTCTAAGTGCTTTAAAAATTGAATTCCTAATCCTGCACCATCGGAAGCACCTTCAATTAGGCCGGGAACATCGGCAATAACAAAACTAGCCTGTGAATCGAGTCTTACCACACCTAAATTAGGCACCAGGGTAGTAAAAGGATAATCAGCTACTTTGGGCTTAGCGGCCGATACAGAGCGAATAAAGGTGGATTTACCTGCGTTAGGTAAACCTAATAAACCCACATCAGCTAACAACAGTAATTCTAAGCTTAGCTGGCGTATTTCTCCTGGGGTTCCATCTGATTTTTGACGAGGAGCACGGTTAGTACTGCTTTTAAAACGTGCATTACCTAAGCCATGAAAGCCGCCTTGGGCTACTTTCATCGTTTGCCCATGCACAGTCAAATCGCCCAGTACTTCACCGGTTTCATTATCTGTAGAACGAGTGCCAACAGGCACTTTCACGTAAAGATCTTCACCTTTGCGGCCGGTACAATCACTACCTTGACCGTTTTTACCGCGCTCGGCACGATGAAAGCGCTCAAATTGAAAATCAATCAATGTATTTAGGTTTTCATCAGCTTCTAAGTATACATTTCCACCATCACCACCGTCACCGCCATCAGGACCGCCGTTGGGTATGTATTTTTCGCGTCTAAATCCAACCACGCCGTTGCCGCCATCGCCGGCTTCAACGCGTATATCTGCTTCATCTACAAATTTCATTTGCTTGGCTTAATCCTGTATTACTGTGTATGGGTAACTGATGCTCTAGCGCTAGTATATCAGTTTTATTAAATTTCGATAACTGCCTAATCTATTTCAATCAAATTGGTAAATAAATAAGGCTTTACAAAGGTTTTTACAAGCTGTTTCCATGAGCGGCTTATATAAGCAGTCTTCATAAACAAACTATCGAACTCACAAACTAGCGGTTCATCAAATACCTCGGGGCTAACAAAGATCAAGCCAAAAAAAACCCCGCAACAGCGGGGTTTCTATATCGCTTACTAAACCGTATTACGCAGCAATAATGCTTATGAATTTACGGTTTTTAGGACCTTTCACTTCAAACTGAACTTTACCATCAGTAAGTGCGAAAAGAGTATGGTCACGACCAATACCCATGTTGTCCCCAGGATGGAATTTTGTGCCACGCTGACGAACAATAATGTTGCCAGCTAATACGTCTTGACCACCAAAGCGTTTAACACCTAAGCGTTTACTTATTGAGTCGCGACCGTTTTTAGTACTACCACCGGCTTTTTTATGTGCCATGAGTTCGTCTCCTAATACTTATTTGTTAGCTATGCGTTTATCGCAGTGATTTTCACTTCAGTGAACCACTGGCGATGTCCCATCTGAGTCCTAGAATTCTTTCTACGACGGAACTTAACAATCTTAATTTTATCACCACGACCGTGAGTAACTACTTCAGCGGTTACTTTACCACCAGCTACTAAAGGCGTGCCAATTTTAATATCGTCACCATTACTTACCATCAACACGTCATCGAACTCTACGGTTTCACCCGGAGCTACTTCGATTTTTTCAAGACGAAGGGTTTGGCCCTCGGCCACACGGTGTTGTTTGCCACCACTTTGGAAAACGGCGTACATATATTTCTCCGCACTGCGCAATCATGCGCTCAATTCAAAAAACAGGGCGCGAATTATAGGTAAACTTTCGTTTCGTTACAAGGGGAAATTGCACTTAATTCACACAATATCCGTTTGCGTGACATTTTCTACAATTTACAGTGTTATTTTGCATCTAAAACATCGACATAACTAGAGATACATCGTGTTTAATGTAAAATAGCGTAAATCCAATAAAAAAATAAAGAGTGGCATGGAGCTTACCAACATAAAAACCCTAAGCGAACCCGACATGCTGGCGGTTAATAAACTCATCCAGCAACAAGTGTCTTCCGACGTCGCGTTAATTAATCAGCTTGGGTTTTATATCGTCAACAGCGGCGGCAAGCGCCTGCGCCCCTTGATCACCGTTTTGGGTGCACGGGCACTTGGTATCAAAAACAACGACCACCATACCTTGGCAGCCATCATTGAATTTATTCATACTGCCACTTTATTACATGACGATGTGGTCGACGAATCGACCATGCGCCGAGGACGCGAAACCGCGAATGCGGTATTTGGTAATCAAGCATCAGTGTTAGTTGGTGATTTTTTATACTCTCGTGCATTCCAAATGATGGTTGGTTTAAAACGAATGACGATAATGGATATATTGTCGGATGCGACCAATAGAATAGCCCAAGGTGAGGTTATGCAGTTAATGAACTGCAACGACCCTAATACTACCGAAGAAAGCTACTTAGAGGTTATTTACAGCAAAACAGCGCGCTTGTTTGAAGCGGCCACTCAACTTGCTGCTGTACTGACTGACCAACCTGCTCATATCGAAAAGGCTATGCAAGACTACGGTAAGCATCTTGGAACCGCTTTTCAATTGGTCGACGACGTACTCGACTATGTGGCCAACGAAGACGACATGGGCAAAAAAGCAGGTGATGATTTATCAGAAGGCAAACCCACATTGCCCTTATTACATGCAATGTGGAACGCGTCTCCAGAGAACGCTAAGCTTATTAGAAGCGCTATTGAAAATTCTGATGGCATGGCTAATTTCGATACTATTTTGGCACTTATGCATCAAACAGGCTCAATTGAATACACGCAAAACAAAGCCATAGAAGAAGCCAATATGGCAAAGGCTGCGTTATCGCTTATACCCGATTCCCAATACAAACAAGCGCTACTTGGACTCGCCGAACTTTCGGTAAATAGGGGCAGTTAATCGCCCCTATATTACAAGCTAAGATTGCTAGATTAGTCTAAGCCAGCTTCCCGCGTCATATTTTCGTTGCGTTCACGATGAATAATAATATTGTCTTCAATTCTGGCGCCGCCGAAAGGTCGCATATTATCAATCACATTCCAATTTACGTATTTAGAATGTTCACTGCCTTTCAAAGCCGCCAACAATGAATCAATAAAATATACGCCTGGCTCAATAGTATAAACATGTCTTGGCTCAATTATGCGTGTGCATCTTAAGAACGGATGTTGATCGGGTGGTGGATTAGGCGTTCCTCTGTCGTCACTAGTATGGCCCAAAACATCGTGAACCTGCAGACCCAAGTGATGGCCAACGCCATGTGGAAAAAAGGTACTGACTATACCCATCGAAACGGCATCTTCAGGTAACATATTCAATACTTTGAAATTAGTGAGAATGTGCGCAACACCAAGGTAAGCAGCACTATGGATCTCTACGTAACTTACCCCCGGTTTCATTTTATCAACTAGCGACATATTAAGCGCATTAACGGCCTTTATTAAATCTGCGAATTCATGTTCTTGGCTGGTGTAAGTGCGTGTAATATCAGAAGCATAACCATGAAAACCGGCACCGGCATCAATAAGGAAAGACAAATTTTGTGAAGGCTTTTTGTTTTCAAGCATCGTATAGTGCAATATTGCGCTATGTTCATTTAGTGCCACGATGTTACCGTAGGGCACTTCATTGTCACCCTGCTTTGCCGCTAACAAGTATGCTTGGTTAATCTCAAACTCACTCGAATGAGCCATGAAAGCGTCTCGCGCTGCATTGTGTGCACCCACAGCAATCTTATTTGCTTGACGCATACACGCCAATTCATAGTCAGTTTTATATGCCCTATGATAATGCAAATAATGCATTACTCTGTCAGGATTTACTAAGTCAAAACCTAAGGCTTTTGCAACTTCAATATACTCGCCAATATAAGCGTACCGGGACTTATCATAAGGCAAATGCTTTTCAACCAGATTGGCTTGCTGTAAATAGACAACATCAAAATGCTCAACCCAAAAGTCAGTCGGCGTTTGCGGCACTTTATGCCAAAAGTCTACTGGCTGATAAAACACCAGTCTGGGTTTATTTACCCCGTTAATAATCAACCAACAGTTAGGGTTATCTATTACCGGTAACCAAGCTTTAAATTGTGGATTAACTTTGAACGGATAGTTGGTGTCGTCTAAAAAATGTCGCTTTCCTTGACCGGAATGAATAACAAGACCATCTATACTTTCTCGCGCTAATGCTTCTTGTGTGCGCGCTTGCAAGGTGTCGATATGTTGGGCGTACATAGTCGCCATAGATTGTTCTGACATACTTTGTTATCTACCTTTTTTTATCCATTAAAGTGAAACAGGAATAGCTGTCTCAATAAACTGTTCGAAAACCGTCGCTTTTGCAGAAGCTACATCAGGCGACAATGTCACCTCGTCATTTAGTTTTGCATTATAAATTTGTTTGTAGGCTGTGACTGCTTTTACGTAATTACGAGTCTCGCGGTAGGGTATAAGTTCTACCCATATATCTGAAGCGAGTGCTTCGTTTTCAGGCAGCCATTGTCTCACCTTTCGCCATCCTGCATTGTACGAAGCCGTCGCCAAAATACGGTTGTTGTCTAATTTATTCATAAGATAGCGCAAATATTTATTGCCTAGCTTGGCATTTATTTCTGCATCTAAGAGCTTTCGTGAACTGATGCGCCGATTTTCTAAGTACTTTGCAGTACTGGGTAACAACTGCATTAATCCTCTGGCGTTTGCAGGGGAAACAGCATCAGGCATGAAGGAGCTTTCCCGCCTCGCGATGGCGAACGCCCATTCAGGCTCTATATTGTTTTTGGTGGCTTCGCGCACGATAATGTTTTCAAAGGCCGTTGGAAAACGGCGATTTACGTCGTCTAAATATCCTTCACGAGAAAATGTAAAAATGGCTTGATCGTGCCATTCCCACGCGCTCGAAATAACACTTGTTACGAGTTTTTCGTCCTCACCCAATTGGCCTTGAGTATGGCGCCATTCTAGGCGTGCCTCGTGATGCCGGTTGAGCTGGCGTAATTCATACGCTCTGTGACTTGACGAAAGCGACATTGTTTTTAAGATAGATTCATCAGAAACAACCACCGGTGAGTTTTCAAGTTGATAAGGTTGATCAATACGCGCACTGGCTAAAAAGCCGTAGTAATGTCTATGAGTAGCCACTTGCTTATAAAGCACATTGGCTTCATCTTGCCTGCCAAGTTGTTCGTATGACCGCGCTAACCAATAGCTGTAATCTTTCGCCGCTACTTTTTGTGGAGCCGCATTTTCTATTAACAATATAATACGCGCCCAGTCTTGCTGACGCAGTAAATATGCAAGATGCCAACGCATTACCTCAGGATCGTCATCCGCATCGGCAGCTTTTAACAACCACTCTTCTGCTGCTTCATGATTATCCATAGCCAACTTTATGCCAAAGCGTCCATACACCCTTGCACGTTGTACTTGTGTGAAAATCATATGTTTCTCAGCCTTTTCCATTGTACGCATAGCCAAGGCTTGGTCACGCCAAATTAATCTGGACAGGCCGTAGCTCATAATTTCAGCTTCAATCAAAGGATACTTACCCAAGAAATTTTTAGCGTTTTTCACATGTGAAGGATCGCGCCGAGTCTTGTGCCACAGGTCGGCCAAGTATTGTTTCTCTTTAGGTAGCAAAGTGCGCAAGTAAGGAATAAGTGTATGACGCCCGCCATCAGCTGCCTTTTTTATGCGTAGCAGAACTAGATCTTCAGTGAGTTGACCGGCGTTTATCCATTTTTTGAAAAGGTCGTCACATTGCTTTGGTTGCGAATTACCTACGGTCCACAAAGCTGCAATTTTCGAATAGGATTCGGTGATATCGCCTCCCAACTCAATTTGAAAATCAAGAAAGGCACATGCAAGTTTTGCACTACTCGTTGGCCTATAAAACTCGACAAATAGCGATGCACGCTGCCTTTTTTCTAAATACTCTAACCAGTTACGTCGCAGTTTTCGGGCCAACGGCCCACCTTTATATATCTCTAAGAAAGCCCGTATTTGTTCTTTGTCAGATAACTGAATGCGGTCACTCAGTTTACGCTCAATTAAGTAGGGTATGAGTGGATAACCCGCAAGTTCTTTGACAAGTTCTGCTAATTCGGCGTTATCCATTTGCCAAACTCGTCTTTCTGCACGCAAAAATGCTGCACGCTGGTCTGCGCGATCGGGCATAGCAAATAAAGCATCTGTATTATTTGTCTGGGCTACGCTAAATGAACTAAAACTAAGAATAGAGAAAAATACACTGCTAATAAGTATCAGGTTTTTAACCGCCAAAGCAGACTTTGCTTTCATGAATACTAAAATAAGCACGCAAAAACTTGGTGTAGCATCGCTTGTATTAACACGCATTGCATTTTTTATGCCTGAAGGTTCGATGAATGTTCTCCTGAATGTTAATATGATATCACCTACCATAGCCAAACAAGATATTACTGAGTATCTGCACAAAACTAGCTCTATTGACAATTTGAAAGAAAAACAAACCTAATAAAGGGTTAATTGCGTAATATCTGCTAATCTACTATTTATACAGCAAGTAACCGTAATAGTTCGATATATTTAATGAAAAAACATGGTAAACAGTACATAAAGTTCGCCAAGCTTTTTACTAAATATATTTAGTATATATTGAACGTTAATGGTGAGAGTTACTCACATAATATTATGTCAACATGCCACTAAAACTGATTATAAGCTAAGCTTGCGTTACGAGTGGTCTATTTTTTTGTAAGAATCTATAAATTTTTAAATATAGGAGATAATCATGGTTTACGAAGGCAAGAGTCTTTCGGTAATAATGACTGACGACGGTATTGCTGAGTTAGTTTTTGATGCCCAAGGCTCGGTCAACAAATTTGACCAACTAACAGTATCTGAACTTGACCAAGCAACAGTCGCAATTCAAGCGAGTGAAGGAATCAAAGGTGTATTAGTAAGGTCAGCAAAATCTACCTTCATTGTGGGTGCTGATATTACAGAATTTACCCGTTTGTTTAGCTTGCCTGAATCTGAAGTACTTGCTTGGGTCGCTAAAACATCTCAAGTTTTTGACCGCTTTGAAGACCTACCCATGCCCACTATATGCGCTATTAATGGTTTTGCATTGGGTGGTGGTTGCGAAATGACCTTAATCTGCGACTTGCGCATAGCTGATGTCACCGCGCGAATTGGTTTGCCCGAAGTTAAGTTAGGTTTAATGCCTGGTTTTGGTGGCACCGTACGCTTGCCAAGATTAATAGGCTCTGACAACGCATTAGAGTGGATGACCACAGGCCGCGATCGCACTGCTCAAAAAGCCCTCGATGAAGGTGCAGTCGATGCCGTTGTTGCACCAGACCATTTGCATCAAGGTGCTCGTACCATGTTACTTAACGCCATTGCCGGTAAATTTGACTGGCAAGGCAAACGAGATCAGAAAAAAGCGCCGCTCAAGCTCAATGCCAATGAATCACTAATGAGTTTTTCAACCGCCGCTGCTATGGTAGCAGCACAAGCTGGAAAGCATTATCCAGCGCCCCACAAAATGGTTGAAACAGTTCGCAAAAGCGCTCGCAGTGGCAGAGAAGGCGCACTAAAACTTGAGAACGAAGGCTTTGTTGCATTATCAAAAACCGATGCATGCCAAGCACAAGTGGGCATATTCTTAGCTGACCAACTGGTAAAAAGCAAAGGTAAGAAAATTGCCAAAGCAGCCACTAAAGTTGTCAAACAACATGCTGTTTTAGGTGCCGGCATAATGGGCGGCGGTATTGCATATCAAGGCGCAGTGAAAGGCGTGTCTACCGTTATGCGAGACATCGCACAACCGGCCCTTGACTTAGGCTTAAATGAAGCCTCAAAAATACTCGCCAAAGGTATGGCACGCGGTAAAGTTGACGCTAAAAAAATGGCATCAACGCTTAATAACATCGTGCCTACCCTAGACCTGAAAGCGATTGCCAATGCCGACCTAATTATTGAAGCGGTAGTTGAAAATCCAAAAATAAAAGCAGCTGTTTTAAAAGAAGCCGAGCAAACCGTGGCCGACGACGCCATCATTTGTTCAAATACTTCCACTATTTCAATCGATTTGCTGGCTAAGTCGTTAAGCAAGCCTGAACGTTTTTGTGGTATGCACTTTTTTAACCCCGTACACAAAATGCCATTGGTAGAGATTATTCGCGGCAAAGCCACGAGCGACTCCACCATTGCCTCAGTGGTTGCTGCCACATTAAAAATGGGTAAAACGCCTATTGTGGTTAATGATTGCCCAGGCTTCTTAGTCAACCGTGTATTGTTCCCCTACTTTGCGGGCTTTAGTAAGCTAGTAATTGACGGTGCTGACTTTACCGCGGTAGACAAAGTTATGGAGAAAGTATTTGGTTGGCCAATGGGCCCCGCATATTTGTTAGATGTGGTAGGTATGGATACTGCTGATCATGCATCCGGCGTAATGTCTACTGGTATACCCGAGCGTATGCAGAAAATTGACAATGATCCAGTAACGCTGCTTTATAGCAACACACGTTTGGGTCAAAAGAACGGCAAGGGTTTCTATAATTATGGAACCGATAAGCGCGGTCGCCCAACAAAAGCTGCTGCTGACGAGGCCTATGCACTGTTTACTGAGCACGTTGCGCCTAAGCGAGACTTTGATACTGAAGAGATTATTGCACGCGTAATGATACCAATGGCAAACGAAGCCATTCGTTGTATAGAAGAAGGCATTGTTGGCAGTGCAGCAGAAGCTGATATGGCATTGTTATATGGTTTAGGATTTCCACCGTTTAGAGGTGGAATTTTCCGCTACATCGAGACCATGGGCTTAGCAAACTTTGTGGCATTAGCCGATAAGTACGCAAGTTTAGGGCCTGTTTATCAAATTAGCGATGGTGTGCGCGAAATGGCCGCATCAGGCAAATCATATTTTGCTTAAGCGAATATTATTCGTTTAATCAATGAGGAGAATAAAATGAAAGATGTAGTGGTAATAGATTGTATTCGTTCACCAATGGGACGCTCAAAAGGCGGTGCATTTAGAAACGTGCGCGCCGAAACATTATCGGCTCACCTTATGAGCCAGTTACTAGCGCGTAACCCAAATGTAGATCCTACTGAAATAGAAGATATTATTTGGGGCTGCGTACAACAAACTAAAGAGCAAGGCTTTAACATTGCTCGTAACGCCCAGTTGCTGACGGATATTCCACGTAGCACGGGCGCGTTTACGGTTAACCGTTTATGTGGTTCTTCAATGCAAGCTTTGCATGATGCTGTTTCTGGCATTATGAGCGGACGCGGCGATGTTTATATGATTGGCGGAGTAGAACATATGGGACATGTACCCATGAACTACAATATCGACTTTCACCCTGGCTTAGCTATAAATACAGCAAAAGCCTCTGGCAGCATGGGTATGACTGCTGAATTACTTGGCCGTCAAAACGGTATTAGCCGAGAAATGCAAGATGAGTTTGGCGCTCGTTCGCATCAAAATGCACATAAAGCTCATTTAAACGGCGGCTGGGATAACGAGATTGTACCTATTGAGGGACACGACGCAGCTGGCTTACTGACATTAATAGAGCACGACGAAGTAATTCGCCCTGAAACCACCGTTGAAACCCTTGCGGGTTTGCGTCCGGTATTTGACCCGGTGAGCGGATCGGTGACTGCAGGGACTTCCTCAGCAATATCTGATGGAGCATCAGCCATGCTTATAATGTCTGGTGAACGTGCTAAAGCCCTAGGCTTAACACCACGAGCTAAAATCAAAGCAATGGCCGTTGCTGGCTGCGATGCCGCGATAATGGGCTTTGGCCCGGTACCAGCAACGCAAAAAGCACTAAAACGCGCTGGCATGACTATGGATGATATAGAGCTTGCTGAATTTAACGAAGCCTTTGCCGCGCAAGCACTATCTTGTATTAAGCAATTGGGTTGGTTAGATGTATATAACGAAAAAGTGAACTTGAAAGGCGGCGCGATTGCTTTAGGTCATCCATTAGGATGCTCTGGATCACGAATTTCAACGACCCTTATAAATGTGCTTGAAGATAATAACAAGTCTGTTGGTTTAGCCACTATGTGTATTGGCTTAGGTCAAGGAATTGCAACGATATTTGAACGGGTATAGTGAAAAATCCTGGGGTGCTGTGCTAATGTGCTATACGAAAGTATTCACCAGCTAGTAAACCCCAGACATAAAAATGGCACGCTATGCGTGCCATTTTCTTTAGAAACTGGATAGTTCCTGATTTTTATAAAAACTAGATAGTTTCTACGTTTGCAGCTTGTAAGCCTTTCTGGCCTTCTTCTACTTCAAAAGATACTTTTTGACCTTCAGGAAGAGTCTTGTAACCTTCTGCAACGATTGCACGGAAATGAACGAATACGTCCTTGCCGCCATTATCTTGAGTCAAAAAACCAAAACCTTTTTCAGGATTGAACCACTTAACTGTGCCTGTAACTTTAGACATATTGAACCTCTAATAAAAATAAATAAAACGCGCAAAAATTTACGCAATTGAATTTTTTGCAAGAGTCTTTCAAGAATTAATAACTTAGGAATAACGATGTCTAACACTGGAACTGCGGTTGGAACAAATGGTTATATGTAGCTACGAACGAACTTTCAAAACATTGACTTACTAAAAACGCCAGTAGTCTAGCACATATTTCAAAACAATCATTCAAAAAATAAACAATTTAGTGCGGTTTCTAGTTTTTCGTGTTTTTAAAATCAAAAAAGGCACTAAAAAGTGCCTTTTTAACTATTCTTGATAATGCCATTCATTGCCGTACTAGCAATTTTACGGCCTTAGCGCGCGGTCACCTCTCGACAATCCGCAAACACCGGTTCTTGCAGACTCAGTAATATCGGCGCAGTGACCCATTACATCGGCAAAAGCGCTTAACTTATCGCTAGTGCCGGTTATCTCAATGGTATAGTGCTGAGCAGTTACATCTAATATACGTGCTCTAAAAATATCAACGTTTCGATTGACTTCAGCACGCGCAATATCAGTTCGAGTAGCGACTTTTATTAGCATGAGTTCACGTTCAACGTGCGGCGCCTCAGATAGCTCGGTTACACGCAACACATCAATAAGCTTATTCACTTGCTTAGTAATTTGCTCGATTACCTTATCGTCGGCTTGCGTAATAATAGTTAAGCGAGACAAACTATCATCGCTAGTAGGCGCTACACATAATGAGTCTACGTTGTAACCACGCTGCGAGAACACGCCTGCTATTCGAGAAAGCGAACCTGGAGCATTTTCCATTAATACAGAAATAATACGTCTCATTAGGTACGCTCCGTCTTGCTTAAACGCATGTCATCCATGGCCCCGTACTTTATTTGCATAGGATATACATGTTCATTTTGGTCAACCAATATATCCATAAATACAAGTCTATTTTTCTCAGCGAAGCAGCGCTTCATGGCGTCATCTAAATCTTCAAGTTTATCTACTCGAATACCCACATGCCCATACGCTTCAGCAAGTTTTACAAAATCGGGCATAGAGTCCATATATGAACTAGAATGACGGCCTTTGTAGTTCATGTCTTGCCATTGTCGCACCATGCCTAAGGCTCTGTTATTCAAAGAGATAACCTTAATTGGCAAGTTGTATTGCAAGCATGTAGACAGTTCTTGAATATTCATTTGAATACTACCATCGCCAGTAATTACGACCGAGCATGCTTCAGGGTGTGCAAACTGAACACCCATAGCGGCAGGTAAACCAAAGCCCATCGTGCCTAAACCACCAGAGTTAATCCACCGGCGCGGTTTAGCAAAAGGAGAATAAAGTGCGGCAAACATTTGGTGCTGACCTACATCAGAGCTTATGTATGCATCTCCATTGGTGTGTTTATATACTGCTTCAATAACCTTTTGCGGCTTAATGACTTCTTCGCCTTGCTTGTAATCTAAGCACTTGCGAGCACGCCATTCATTAATTTGAGACCACCAATCTGCTAGCTTTACTTTTTGCTGTTCAGGGTCAACATCGTCCATTTGGCTCAAAAGCTGTTTACAAACAGTATCGATCGATCCTACTACTGGGATGTGTGCCTTGACGATTTTAGAGATAGAAGCTGGGTCAATATCAACGTGAATAATATCTGCATGAGGACAAAATTTATCAACATTATTCGTTACTCTGTCGTCGAACCTTGCGCCTAGGGCTACAATACAGTCAGCGTTATGCATTGTCTTGTTCGCCTCAAGGCGACCGTGCATACCTAACATGCCAACAAACTGTTCATGTACACCTGAAAAAGCACCAAGACCCATTAGCGTGCATGTGACTGGCGCGTTTAACTTTTCAGCTAACTCGGTAACCAGTCCACTCGCTTCGGCAGTAATTGCTCCGCCACCTACGTAAAGCACAGGGCGTTTTGCATTTTTCATGCTCGCGAGGGCTTTGCTAATTTGTTTACTATGGCCTTTAACGGTGGGGTTGTACGAGCGCATTGTAACATCGTCAGGAAACACATATGGATGCTGGTCTTGAACGTTCACTAAATCTTTAGGTAAATCCACAACGACAGGACCGGGACGACCTGTATTAGCAATGTAATATGCTTTCGCAATAGCCATTGGAATATCTGTGGTTTTTTTAACGAGAAAGCTATGCTTCACTATTGGCCGTGAACAGCCCACCATATCCGTTTCTTGAAAGGCATCTTCACCGATATGCATTGACGGTACCTGACCCGACAATATCACCATAGGAATAGAGTCCATGTAGGCGGTGGCAATACCCGTTAGTGTATTAGTAGCGCCTGGGCCAGAGGTAACCAAAACGGTCCCTGTTCTGCCGGTTGCGCGAGCAAAGCCGTCTGCCATGTGAGCAGCACCTTGTTCGTGGCGTACCAAAATGTGTTTAACATCGTCTTGTGCAAACAAGGCATCGTATATATCTAAGACTGCTCCGCCGGGATATCCAAAAACATGCGAAACACCAATTTCTTTTAAGGCTTCTACTACCATAGCAGCGCCTGACATCATCCTCACCAGAATGACTCCTTAATTTATTAATTAATAGGTTGACTGAGAATATACCTCAGCATATAAAAAGAAAAAACACTAAAACATCAAAAAGCGCGATATCTATCCCTATATACAGCTTTATTAGGATAAACATAACGCCACATGGGGATTTACAGGGGTATAAACAACCAAACCATCCTATTAATCGTCAAAAACCATATCAGCGTCATCATCGATATCATTTACTGGGTCTTCATCTTCTTGAGTCGCCGCTTTTTTCGACCCATATATACTACCAGTTTTTGGGCGATTAATACGTTTTTGGTATTTAATCCATGCACGCTGAGCGGTATCTTTAGGTTCCATATCACCATGCACTGCAGCAAGTATTGTCATGTCATCGCTGTTTTGCGGTTGAATATGGCCATCGACCAAGGCTGCAATGTAACAACCATATGCGACTAAAGCCTTACTTTCAGCAATTGAAAAATCGCCAGAACGGGAGAATCCATATGGATAGTTTTTGGGATCACTAAAAACTCTTCTCAGCAATACTGCTTTTGATGGGCTTTGCAAAGATGTTATAGACACGTCGTATTACTCCGATAAACAAGTTTCAAATCAAGTTAGAAACAATAAAGACAACAACTTTTTGCTATGTTTACTCTTGATTATCAGTGCTGTCAACTAGTTCTTTGGCCTTAAAAGACAATGCTATAAAACTTCATAAAAGTGTCACATTTAGGAATAAAAAATCACCCTATTTTAGCCAGTGTTTGTGCTTCTCAACATAAGCCCAATTTATTGCACATACGCAGGACTTAACATTGCATTCATCGCTTAAGGTTAACGGCCACCCCGTCGCCGACCCTGCTATAAAACTTGTTCTACAACTTGTTATGAACCCTGAGATAGACCTTTCGATATAAAAAGCACTCTAATCAAATGCAATTGTTCATAAGTGAGCGCCTGTTCTAGTTCGTCATAGACCGGTTTTAATCGATCATATCCGCATTTTTTAAATGCTGCGAAACCCGTCTTTATCGTTTCGTCCGGTAATGCTAACTCAGCATTAAAAGGCTCATCGCTTTCAAATACCTTACCTGCCTGCACGTACTTGTACAAATGCGTATAAACCGTGTTTACTTGCACCTTATTTTGTTGCGATAAAGCTAACACCGAAACCCCTGATGCAAACTGCTTTGCTATTTCAATCGTTTTAGCGCCGATAGCCTTGGCATCCTTTATGCTTTGAGGCGTGGCAGAGGGACTTGAGGAGTTGTCTATTTCAGTTTTGCTATTAGAACGGCAATAGTCATCAATAATAGCCAAAAACATTTCACCGTATTTATCAAGTTTGGCTTGGCCTACACCATGAATTTTTAATAAACTCTCATTACCTTGCGGAAAGTAATGTGCCATTTCATGTAAAGAACGGTCTGCAAAAATAGCGTAGGGAGGCACTGCGCCCTCGTCGGCCAGTTGTTTGCGTTTTCTTTTTAATATGTCCACTAAACCTTGCTCACCTGCTACCTGGTTGGCTTTAACCTTTGATGAATGCGCCACTACAGTTTGTTGCAGTAACGCGAAGAAAGGTACATTGCCTTTTAATACGTCACCCGCTAACGACGTTAGGCGTAAACCCCCATAGGTTTCCTCTTGAGACAGCAAGCCTTTTTGAATGAGTTGCCTTGCTAGTGTCATCCATTGTTTTTTGGTAAATTCATTGCCTATGTTA
The DNA here is from genome assembly GCA_964195425.1 of Acidiferrobacterales bacterium. GTDB lineage: Bacteria > Pseudomonadota > Gammaproteobacteria > Enterobacterales > Alteromonadaceae > Glaciecola. The sequence continues at coordinate 35,647 of CAXMOM010000004.1, read as the reverse complement.
TAAGTTGATAATAAATTATGCTGGTTTTGCAGAATTTTTTCTGCGTTTGATCCCCTAAGTACATCAACAATATGACTCGCCCCAAAGCGCTGACCAGTGCGATGTACACAAGACAAAAACTTTTGCGCAGGCACCGTTAAATCAGATTTCTCTTGGCCTTCATTTAAACAGTTGTCGCACTGCTGACAATTTTGTTGAATATCAGTTTCACCAAAATATTGCAGTAGCACTATACGCCTGCACTCTTCAGTTTCAGCAAGCGCTAGCATTTGCCCTAAATGCATAGTCGCCAGTCGGCTTTGTTGTTCGTCTTGCATTTGGTCTATGAAGTAACGAATTTTACCGGTATCACCATATCCAAATAACAGCAAACAGTCAGCGTTTAATCCATCACGCCCTGCCCGACCAATTTGTTGATAATAGCCTTCAATATTTTTAGGTAAATCATAGTGCAACACATAGCGCACATCCGGTTTATTTATACCCATACCAAAGGCAATGGTAGCCACAATAATATTTACGTCGTCGTATACAAACTGATGCTGATAGTCGCTGCGCTTTTGACTGTTTAACCCAGCATGATAAGGCAAAGCTTTGTAACCCTCCGCTTGCAGTTTATTGGCTAATTCATCGACTCCTGAACGTGATTGACAATAAATAATACCTGACTGTTCAGGATGCTTATCTATAAACGCTTTTGCTTGTTGATAAGGCTGCTCTTTATGCGCAACTTCAATATACAAGTTAGGACGGTCGAAACTAGCCATGAACTCGGCATCGTCATCAATTAATAATTGGCGTTTTATATCTTCTCGCACTCTTGGAGTAGCAGTCGCGGTAAGCGCTATAACCACTGCATTGGGGAAATGCCCTACAAGCTGATGAAGCTGTCTATATTCAGGTCTAAATTCATGCCCCCACTCTGAAATACAATGCGCTTCGTCAATGGCAACACAAGCAACCTCGACTTCTTTTAAAACAGAAATAATAGCGGGTTGCAATACTGTTTCAGGGGCTACAAAAAGCAGCTTAGTAAGGCCTTTCTGAATATTTTGAATATTTTGTTGGTACTCTTGAGCACTTAAAGTACTGTTGAGCACGCAGGCTTGCACGTTAAGTTCATCGAGTTGCCTTACCTGATCTTGCATTAGCGAAATAAGGGGAGAAATAACCAAGGTAAGCCCATCAAATACGATGCCTGGAATTTGGTAGCACAGTGATTTCCCGCCACCCGTTGGCATAATGGCGAGCGTATTCGTGCCGCTTAGCACGTTATCAATAATGTGCTTCTGGGAAGCTCTAAAATGATCAAACCCAAAGACTTCTTTGAGGGCTTTATTAGCTAACGCTAAGTGAGTTTTGTTATTATCTGGCATAGCGTGAAAATGGGTTTCCTGTGGATATTTATAAGGACAAGCTTAATTTTAAAAACCGCTAAAGAAGCATGCTAATTATGGGTGTACGCATTAGGTAAAGTGAATATTCGTTATTCGCGATGATATGTGCGAAACCTTGCTAATAATCTACGTCACAAATAAAAAAACACAAGAGATTATTATGTAAACTATCCCAAAGAATGGGCGGAGAAAAGCGGCCGAATTAAACTCAAACAATTAACTTTGCGAATCGCAGAAGTCGATTAACGCCGGATAAAACTGGCTAAACGCGATGTTAAACTGCTCTTCATTGTTAGCGATAAAGTCAATCGATTCTTGGGCAAACGTTACGCGATGATTAAGTCGTTTCTCAATTTGAAAAAACGCTCTCTTTATTGCCTCTTTTTGCGCGTATTCATGCAACCATCGGTGAGTTAACAAGCCCTGTTTAACTTCGCTAAATCTTCCAGTAAGAGAAATATCATTGCTGGCGAGATCTGCATAGAACTTTTCTAGTACACTGCTCATTGTGCTCTCGTTATATTGATGCCAATCAAGACATAGCAAGTGATCAAAATAAATATCTATGGTGACTCCCGACATGCGTCGAAGACTACTCGGGAACTGTTTTTTTAACTGCCTTACTAAGGCATGCTGATCGGTGAAAGTATCAATTGCACGATGCAAGCGCACACCATGTTGCAGAGCAGGCGACAAATAATCTAAATTGCTACCTTTTACAAAATCACCCAAGAAGTTGCCCAGCATACTTGTACTAGTAATGTGGGCTAAGTGAATATGCGCTAAATAATTCACACTAAGGTGAGCGCATAAGCACCCATTAACCCCGATTGTGTGCCTAGTCCTGGATGAACAATAATATCTTTGCAACTTATTCCATTTGGCATAGCAATGTTTTGCCAGCCAGGCTTGGGCGTACTGGTAAGAGCGCCATAAGTTTTAGAGCTAACATCAAGATCCAGGGGACCAAAACTGGCTAAGCCAATGCAATCGACTTTGTATCCTTTAAGCATCATATTGGTAAAGAAGTTGACCACCGCGATTAACGTTTCAAACGGATGTGCCGTGGGTATGCGAGCCGACTCAAGCACATTTCGTTGTTGGTCTATAATCGCACAAACAAATTTAGTGCCACCGGCTTCTATAGCACCAGTATAAGATTGGCTATCTGCTTGATTGTATTTTTGACTATTCATAAAAAGTTACCGTTTTATATACGACTTATCGTAAGGCTATACGCGCATGGATTTGAAGCAAGCCACAGCAGTATACACCCACCTTAATATCTTGCAGATTTAGGGCCAAGCTGTAGCTTACATGCTTGGCCAATACTACACATACTTGGGACAAACTATGTTTCACAAACAAACATCGAGTATGGCCACATTGACTAGGGGACACTGGCATAGTTAAGTTTCGAAGAAGCAAAATGGAGCTATAGGAAACTTTTTCCAAGCATGTCTTAATCGATTAAGGCATGCTAACAAAAGATGTATATTGTGTAAACTAAATGTGATTGATTTTGCGATGATTTTGCAAACTGGAATTACATTGACCGATACCCCTATTTGACTTAATTAGCACTGACTAATTATCGAATCAAAACTAACAAGAAATATAGATACATGAATGATTCTCTAGAAAGCAAGCGCACTTTGACTCGCATACTTGCCAATCTTAATTTGAAAGGCATTAAGGCAGCCGACAAGGCCATTTTTGAAGACCGGCTGCATACACATTTTGAAAAGCTTTTTACCCGTTATCACGAAGTATACGAAGGGCAATACGATTGTTATTATCACTTGCAATATTTAGTCACCAAACTAGCATCGAGCCATGCCAGCCGGAGTCGCGCACTCAAAAACCAAGACACAAAAAAACTAAATGACCCCAATTGGTATAGCCGTAATAATATGCTAGGAATGGCGTGTTATGTTAATCTTTTTGGCGGCGACTTTACCCGTTTGGAAAAACGTATCCCATATCTGAAGAGCAAGGGCATTAACTATTTACACCTTATGCCATTGTATAAATCGCCTGAGGGCGACAGTGATGGTGGGTATGCTGTTTCAGATTACCGCCAGACCATACCCTACTCTTAGTAGTATTGACGAGCTAAAAAGCTTAGCCCAAGCCCTTAACAAAGCAGACATTAAGTTAGTCCTAGACTTGGTTTTCAATCACACCTACAACGAACATGAATGGACAATAAAAGCCAAACAGGGTGACTCCGAGTTTCAGCAGTATTATTACATGTTTGACGACATGTTTATTCCCAATCAATATGAAGAAACCCTGCGAGAAATATTTCCACAGGTACGCCGAGGCAATTTTACTTTCGAACCAAGCTGTCAAAAGTGGGGATGGACCACATTTAACAATTTCCAGTGGGACGTAAATTATACAAACCCACTGTTTTAATGCCATTACCGAAGAAATGCTCTTTTTAGCGAATATAGGCTGCGATGCTTTGCGCCTTGATGCGCTCGCATTTATTTGGAAAGAAATGGGCACTACTTGCGAAAATCAAGATAAGGCACATGAGCTAATACGAGCATTCAATGCGTGTTTACAAATTGTTTCGCCCGCGGTTGTATTCAAAAGCGAAGCAATAGTTCATCCCGATGAAGTAGTTAAATACATCAATATTGATGAATGCCAGTTGTCTTACAATCCTTTGCTTATGGCACTTATTTGGAATAGTTTAGCGACACGCAAAACCCGCCTTATTGCGGCATCGATGCAAAAAACTGGGGACATAAACAATGACTGCGCATGGGTAAATTATGTGCGCTATCATGACAATATAGGCTGGACCTTCGACGACGATGTGGCCGCGCAGGTAGGCATAAAAGGTGATGTCCATCGCCGCTTTTTAAATCAATTCTATACTGGTCAATTTCACGGCAGTTTCGCTTCAGGAGTTACTTTTGGTGAGAATCCAAGCACTGGCGATTGCAGAGTTTGTGGTAGCTTGGCCTCTTTATGCGGTCTCAAAAAAGCGATCGATAATAACGAGCCGCATCTTGCCGGTTTGGCCGTGAAACGTATTTTACTGGTACATTCCATTATACTCAGCATTGGCGGTATTCCACTGCTTTGAGCAGGTGATGAACTAGGTATGACAAACGACTATAGTTATTGCAGTGACAGTAGCAAAGCCCATGACGGTCGATGGGTGCATCGTATTGCAATAAGCCAAGACCAACTCATTCAATCCCCCACCCACTGATATCTGAAAGTATAGACAACTTAATTTATGCTCGTCAGCAATATTGAATATTTGGCGATTCAAAAACTCACTTTGTAGATGCCCCTAACCACCATAGTTTTGCTTACCTAAGGGTAAGCGATTCTGCCAAGTGCTTGTGTGTGGTAAATTTCAGTGAGTATAAACTCACACTAGAGCCTGACTTCTTTAAGGTATTAGGCACATCAGTTTGCGTCGATTTAGTGAGTAAAAATACAATTGATTGCACTCAAAGCACAAATCTTGCGCCATATAAGTGTATGAGGTTATATGTTGCTTGGGTGTATTGTTGGAATTTCTAGAGGCTGTGTTTTCAGTAGCGGTGGTTCTAATAGCTATCTATTTAGAGCTTATGCGTCTGTATGATTTTGCCAACAACCTTCAACTAAGAAAGAAATTGGAGCGGGAAACGAGATTCGAACTCGCGACCTCGACCTTGGCAAGGTCGCGCTCTACCAACTGAGCTATTCCCGCAATTTGGAGGCGCATTATAGAAAATTTCACCGCACGTGCAAGTATTATTTTAAGTTTTTATATAAGTAGTAGTAAAATCAGGGGCCATTAGTTCAAAAAACATAGATTTCGGCAATAAAAGCCTAAATCTTGAACACCTTTTCTCGGTAGTATCTCATTTCTTCTATCGATTCTATTATATCGTCCAAAGCCAAATGCACACCCTTCTTTTTAAACCCTTTCGCAATTTCAGGTTGCCATCTTGCGGTCAGTTCTTTAATGGTGCTTACATCAATATTGCGATAATGAAAATAAGCTTCAAGACTTGGCATATATTTAACTAAAAAACGACGGTCCTGACCAATGGTATTTCCGCAAAGCGGCGATTTGCCAATGGGTACATATTCTTTCAAGAAGTCTATTGTTAACTTCGATGCTTGGTCTACATTAATATCACTTTCTTTGCAGCGCTGAGTGAGCCCGGTGCCGCCATGCGTTTTTACGCACCACTCGTCCATGTTAGTGAGTACATCATCACTTTGGTGTATCGCAATCACAGGACCTGTGGCAAGTATGTGTAATTGGGGATCGGTTACTATCGTGGCAATTTCAAGTACCACGCAGGTCTCGGGGTCAAGGCCAGTCATCTCCATGTCTATCCAGACAAGATTTTGTTCATTCAACGACATTTAGGTTCCTACTCATTTATATTGATCAAATTAGTACGCTAGGTTAAATCTTCTCAACAAGGTATCATGTTGCACAACATTCGCCAATATGCACCCTTACTTACGTGTCCAAAAAACCAGAATTATCTAAAAATCAGCAACGACAAATTGCCAAGAATAGAAGTAAACGCCTGGCAGCTAATGATAACCGTCAATCCAGTAAAGCTGAAGATACCAGCTCGTTAGGCGAACTAACCGACGGCAGGGTCATTAGTCGATTTGGTAAACAAGCGATTGTAGAGACTGCCAGTGCAGATAGAGCGCAGCATAAATGTTATATCCGCCGCACGATAAAGTCGGTTGTATGTGGCGACAACGTGGTATTTAGGCCTAGCACTACTGAAGAAGAACGTGACCGTGGAATTATTGAAGTAGTTATTGACCGCAAAAGTGAGTTGTCGCGCCCCGACTATTACGACGGTTTAAAGCCCATTGCTGCAAATATCGATCAAATCATTGTGGTGGGGTCTATTGTGCCTGCACTTTCGACACATATTATCGACCGCTATTTAGTGGCTTGCGAGCATGCACAAATATCCCCTATTGTGGTTATTAATAAAGTTGAATTACTAACACCCGAAGCACTAGTACAAGTAGAGAAAGACCTCGCTATTTATACTAAAATTGGCTATCGAGTAATTTTAGCAAGTTGCGTAAGCCAAGAAGGCTTAGATGAGCTTACCACTGTACTCAAAGACAAAGTCAACGTATTGGTTGGGCAAAGTGGCGTGGGTAAATCAAGCTTAATCAATCAGTTGTTACCCGATTCCCAAGAAGTAGTTGGTGAAGTATCTGGCAATTCTGGTTTAGGGCAACACACAACAACTGCGGCCAAATTAATTCCGTTTAGCCTAGGTGGCGAACTAATCGATTCACCGGGAGTTCGTGAGTTTGGATTATGGCATTTACCCGTGCAAGATATTACCCAAGGGTTCATAGAGTTTAGGGAATACTTAGGCGGCTGTAAGTTTAGCGATTGCACCCACCGGAAAGATCCCGGCTGTCTAATCCGCGAAGCCGTAGACACCCACAAAATAGATAGCGAGCGCTATCAAAGCTACCTTAAAATTGTTGATTCCTTAGATCAGAACCGTCCAGCTTATATCAAAGAATAACCATCTACGATTGATTAACACTACCTTAATTTTCACCATGTTATACAATACAGTCATTATAATTGGAGATTAATTAGTGATTGATTGGATTAAAGTACGTATACAATATATTTTGCCGAAACATTTACTGTCAAGAATGCTTGGTAAACTTGCCGCCGCTAAAGCTGGCGTTGTCACGCAAGTTCTTATAAAGCTCTTTATCAAAGCATTTAAGATTAATATGCAAGAGGCAATGTATGAAGAGCCTAGTGCATACAACACATTTAATGCTTTTTTCACTCGCGAGCTCAAAAGTGGTATTCGCCCAATAATAGAAGGCGACGATATCTTATGCCAGCCTGTAGATGGCAAAGTTAGTCAGTATGGCGATATTATTGGTGATCAGGTATTCCAAGCCAAAGGCCACAACTATAGCGTTACCACGTTGTTAGGTGGCAAACCTGAGCTTGCCGAGTGCTTCAAGGGCGGTAAGTTTGTAACTATCTACTTGGCCCCCCGCGATTACCACAGAATTCATATGCCCATTGCCGGCAAACTAACCGACACCTTGCATGTCCCTGGAGAACTATTCTCTGTAAATCCATTGACCGCCGAAAACGTACCGGGCTTATTTGCAAGAAATGAACGAGTGGTGACCATTTTCGACACCTCCGTAGGTAAAGTAGCATTGGTCTTAGTAGGTGCCACTATCGTCGCAAGTATCGAAACAGTATGGGCAGGTAATATAACGCCTCCTGCTGGGAAATATGTACAACACTGGCAGCACAGCCAAGAAGATATAAGCCTAAATAAAGGCGAAGAAATGGGCCGTTTTAAATTGGGCTCTACCGTTGTGTTGTGTTTCGAATCAAACAAAATTGCGTTTGAAGATTTATCAGCAGGCGATGTCACTATCTTAGGTGAAGCGCTCGCCAAACAGATATAAGCCTAGGGTATAGGAAGCATTTTTGAACCCCGTTAAGCGCAGTCTTATTAATTTACACATTACCGTAATGTTGCTGGGCGGCACAGCCTTATTTTCAAAAATCATCCCCCTCTCGGCAATAGATATTACCTTTGGCCGTTCATTGCCTGGTTTTATTATGCTGTTTGTTTTTGTAAAGCTAAGCGGCGAATCACTTAAACTCAATAGCACCAAAGATTACCTAATTGGTATTGGCTTAGGCATCATTATGGCTGTGCACTGGGTCACTTATTTTGCCTCTATGCAATACGCATCGGTATCGGTAGGTATAATTGCACTTTTTACCTTTCCCGTAATTACCGTGTTACTTGAACCCTTCTTTGAGAAAATTAGAATTTGTTGGCAAGACTTAGCCAGTGCCTTCGTTGTACTGCTAGGTATATGGTTTATTGTGCCTACTGTATCCCTTTCTAACGATGTCACCTTAGGAGTTCTGATTGGAGTGTTTTCAGCTTTTTTATATGCTATTCGAAACTTAATGCACCGTAGGTACTTTTCCCACTACTCAGGCTCTAAAGCTATGGCTTATCAAATAATGGTAATTTGCCCATGCTTAATATTTTTTGTGTCTGACGATTTAACGACCATGAGTACCAACACCGCACTATTATTACTCTTACTCGGGACTGTTTTCACAGCACTGCCCCACGCCATGGTAGCTACCGCACTTAAGCATTTACGGGCTAAAACGTTTTCATTAGTGGCTTGTATGCAGCCTTTCTATGGCGTTGTGTTTGCTATTGTCTTGTTAAATGAAACACCTACTTGGCAAACGCTTATTGGCGGATTGTTAGTTATATCAGCGGCAGTTTATGAAACAATAAACGCACACAGAGAACAAAAAGCATTAGATAGGCAGGCTACTGATAGCTAACTCTGACTTAGCTTTGACACTTCAAACAGTGAAAATATTGGAGAAAACATGCATATTATCGCGCACCGAGGTATAAGTGCACACTATCATGAAAACACCATTTTGGCTTTTCAGAAAGCCTTAGACATCGATGTTTATGGAATAGAGCTAGACCTTCATCAAATAGAAGACCAATTTGTAATTTTTCACGACTTTCAGCTAGACCGACTAAGCAACGTGCGCGCCGACATTGCCGATTTATCGCTTGAACAAATTGCAAAAATACGCCTACAAAACAAACACAAACTGCCGATACTGACAGAGCTTTTTGATCTAGTAAAAGGCAAGTGCATGCTTAATTTAGAGCTCAAAAACGTGCGCGATCCGCAGTTATTACTAGCACAGATAACGCATTATATTAATCTGTATAATGGCACTGTTGTTATATCGTCTTTCAATCATCCGCTGCTTGCAAAGTTACAAATACTTATTAGAGATAAGAACCTTAGCAATAACATACAATTTGCTGCCTTAATTGGGCACCTGCCTATTACAATGGCGCAATATGCTATTGATATGCGAGTAGACATAGCAGCCATAGATGCTGAGCTCGTTTGCCCTGATTTTGTGAAGCACGCACATATCCATAATATGAAAGTATGGAGCTATACGGTTAATGTTGAGGCAGGTTTTAAAAAGCTAAGAGAGATGGGTGTAGACGCTGTTTTCAGTAATGATCCAGCGCTATTAGGAAAGTATGTTTAGTTTAACCCTGTCTTAATTAGCAGGTTTAGCAAGTCTTACACTTTTTACACAAGCGTAAATTAGCAATATGGGCAATGATAATTAAAAAAGCCCCTACACCAATTGTAATAGGTTCATATGCCTCGCCAAACATATGCTTATTCCAATATATCAAAGCGCCCAACACCAATGAATAGATAGGGTATAACTGGCGGTGATACTTATGAAAACCAATAAACAAAGCCGCAAATCCGACCAAAATAGAGCCGCTTAAAATGACACGTTCAAACCACGCGTCGGCTACAAAGGAGCTCGCGATTAATGGTGCTAGGGGGATAAGTATTGGCAATAATAAACAATGCAAGGCACACAAACTCGTAAGCCATACGCCAACGCGGTCTAGTTTACTGTTGTTTTTCACAATAATATCAGGAATATCAATGGGTACGCGAATACCAGCAAGGCTATTGCTCATATCTTGTGATTTTATATCTACTATTTTCAATCGAACTAGCCTATTAATTAATATTGATAACTATTAAATATGTGTACCTAAAACAGCCGAAACTATAACTGCAAGCAATATGTTATAGTATAACGTTTTAAGTGGAAATGATACGTTATTACATTAAATTTTTAGACGGTCAGACTTTATGAATATAAGGTTCAAACTGCGCTGAATCCAGATTCACATTTTGATTGAAAATTAATCCTGCGGGGCTGCTTTAATGCTTGATTCTTCAACTGCTGAAACCGAAGAGTTCATTGCTAAGCGCGGGTTAATTCTAAATTTATCAGTTTCTTGCAAATATTCACTCACCGTAATAAGTTCTATATCATCCGGTAAATTGGACAATTTTTTTTGCAAAAACTTGAGCGTTACGGGGTAAGGATGCGCAATCAGAATAGCTTTTTTATGCTGCCTAGCTCGCTTTATGGCAAGCGCAAATTGATGAGCTAAAAAGTCTGGGGTTTGCACATGGTCTAAAAATACATGACGGCTAGCAACTTTTACACCTTGTTGCTTGGCGATAAATCTAGCTTTGGTAAATCGAGTCGTGCGGCTATCGACAAAGAACAAATTATTCGCTTTTAACTCATTCATAAGTATAGTCATTTGCAGAGTCATTTGGGTCAATTTACTTCCCATATGGTTATTCACACCAACTGCATGAGGAACAGTTTTAAGGGCGTTTAATAGCGCACTTTTAACCTCTTTTGGATACATGTTAGCGAGTAGAGGGAAAGGCCCCAAATTTTCCTTATGTAATGACTCCATTGGCATATGCAGCATTACTTCTCTATTTTGTTGTGAAGCCCAGTATGAAAACTGAGTAGAGTAATCGGTATGCGGCAATATAGAAAATGTAATGTTTCTTGAAAGAGAGAAGGCTTTGGCATCAGACGCTTTGGCGCCAATGTCGTCTATAATAATTGCTAATTGAAGTTTTTGTTTAGAATGCGTATTTTTATAAGAATATGAAGTCGACTTACTTTTCGGCAAGTTTTCGATAGCGGCAGTAAAAGCAGACGCCTTGCAAGCAAAGGCCATAAGTGCAACTAGGCACACTGTTACTACATTTAGTTTAGTAATTTTGCCAACGCTCATTAGGTCTATTTGTTGTTAATACAAAGCATATCAGCAACTTGCAAGAATTACACCTAGTTGTGAAAACCAGTATGCTTAGTTTGTACATAACCACTAAAAAATCCAATATCCTTAAGTAAGAATATCTATAGACCTTACTATGACTGGCTTTAGCCGGCATCACAGAAGTAATCTGCAAGCACATTTTTAGTAAACTAATCGATTCAAAAGAAGCCTTTAAAGAATCTCAGCGACAACAAACTGACTCATTTGAGTAAATGGGTATATTAACCAAACTTTTGACACTTAGTTGCACATCGGCAAACTAGCTTAAAAACAACATTCAAGGCTGCTAAGGCTTATCTACAGATGCTCTAAATTATGCTAAGTATTCATCAGCGCTATCCACAAATTACGACTGTATACGTGCAACAATTTGCTGTAAATAATCAAAAGAACAGCCATAGTTCAGGCGAAAGAAACGTCCCTCACCAAAATCTTTGCCTCGCGATGGTCCTACGCCTTTATTTTCAATCCAGGTTTGTGTATTGCTTACGTCTAGTCCACTGGCATTTACCCATAATAAAAAAGTGGCCTGGGGCGACACTGCACTTAAACCATCAATTTCATTAATTGCGTTTACCAAATAGTCTCTATTTGTGCGCAAATATGACAGTTGTTGTTCGCGCCATCCATTACACTCATTAAAAGCAGCTTCTACCGCCACTAAACCCAGTATATTGGGCCAAGGCACGATGCCTCCTGCAGCATTATTAAACTTTGCTCTTACACTGGCGTTGGGAATTATTGCAAAAGAGGTGCCAAGCCCAGCCACATTGAAAGTTTTGCTCGCAGCCATAAGCGTAATTGAACTATCGCTAATACTGTCTAAAGCGCCAGCGGGAACATGCGGTACATTATCAAGTACTAAATCGCAATGAATCTCGTCGCTACACACCACAACGGAATGTTGATTACATATAGCAGCAACCCTGTTTAACTCATCCTTCGTTAACACAGAGCCTACAGGATTCATGGGATTGCATAAAATAAACAGCTTACATTCAGGTTTTGCGGCTTGCGCTTCTAATTCATCAAAATCGAGTGTATAGCGATTGTCTTGCAATATCGTATCTATAAACACTGGATGCAAGCCATTTAATGCAGGAGCAGCCAACAATGGCGGATAATTGGGTGTTTGAATAATGACTGAGTCACCAGGCTTACAGTAAGCTTTACACGCCATATTGAATGCCGGCACTACGCCGGGCGTCCATACAATCCAGTCAGCTTGTATTTGCCAGTCATACCGTTGAGCACACCAGTTAATAATAGCATCGCTTGCCGGCGTATAATGTTTCGGTAAGGTATAACCAAGTGCACCATGCTCAATCCGTTTTTTAAGCGCATCAACTATTGGGCGCGCACAGGTGTATTCAGTGTCGGCAATCCAAGTAGGAAGTATGTCTTGCCCTTTATACTTTTCCCACTTATAGGCAAAAGTTCCCTCGCGCGAAGGCGTGTTGTCAAAGTTCATAAAGAAGTCTCATTGAAGTATGAATTAGGCAAACTGCCTGAAACGGAATGTTCCGTGATGGGCAAAGGTTACGCTAAATGCATTAAGATGATAAGGACAAATTAGTATAAAAGTGCTGATACGTGCGTATAAGCTACCGGCTTAACATGCAAACATATGCGAGAGTATTGATAAGTAGACTGTTGAAAGTGTTTGGTATAGTGTGGTTTACGCTTGCTTTAAACTTAGCTCCATCAAAGCAACATTAGCGCGCAACCAACTAGGCTGCGCGCTGATCATCAATTTTAGTCTTTTGATTTTGGTGGACGTGAAGAACGCTTGCGTTCGTTTTCAGTAAGTAACTTCTTACGAATACGAGTGCTTATTGGTGTTACTTCAACTAGCTCATCGTCATCAATAAACTCTAAAGCTTGCTCTAAAGTGTAAACAATTGGCGGAACTAAGGTTTGCGCTTCGTCAGTACCAGATGCACGTACGTTAGTTAGCTGCTTACCTTTCAATGCGTTTACCGTTAAATCGTTTTCACGAGTATGAATACCAATGATCATACCTTCATAAACTTCAACACCGTGGCCAATAAACATGCGGCCGCGCTCTTGTAAGTTAAAGATTGCGTTTGTTAGGGCTTTACCCGTAGCATTTGCAATCAATACACCATTTTTACGTAAACCAATATTACCGCCTTTGTGAGGACCATAATGATCAAACGTATGGTACAACAAACCAGACCCTGAGGTCATAGTCATAAAGTCAGTTTGGAAGCCAATTAAGCCACGGCTTGGGATAATAAAGTCTAAGCGTACACGGCCTTTACCATCCAAAGACATATTCGACATTTCTGCTTTACGTATACCCAACTGCTCCATCATAGAGCCTTGATGCTGTTCTTCAACATCTACAGTAAGCGTTTCGTATGGTTCGAGCAGTTGACCGTTCTCTTCTTTTAAAATTACTTCAGGACGCGATACTGCTAATTCATATCCTTCACGACGCATATTTTCAATCAATATACCCAAATGAAGTTCACCACGGCCCGATACTCTAAACTTATCAGGGTCACCCGTTTCTTCAACGCGCAAAGCAACGTTATGAATAAGTTCTGTTTGTAAACGCTCTAGGATATTTCTTGAGGTTACATACTTACCTTCTTTTCCTGCAAACGGTGAGGTGTTTACTTGGAATGTCATAGTAACGGTAGGTTCGTCTACCGATAATGGTACTAAGGCGTCAACCTGATTTACATCACATACGGTGTCAGATATTTTGAGTTCACCTAAACCAGTAATGGCTACAATGTCGCCGGCTTCTCCAGACTCAACATCATGTTTGTCTAAGCCTAAGTAACCTAACACATTGCTAACTTTAGCATTGCGTTTTACGCCGGCTGCATTTACCACGGTAACTTGCTGATTAACTTTAACAATACCGCGAGTAATTCGGCCTATACCGATAACACCAACGTACGAATTATAATCTAGCTGAGAAATTTGCATTTGCAGTGGACCCGTTGGATCCGCAACTGGCGCAGCTACCTTACTAACAATAGTTTCAAATAATGGAGTCATGTCTTCAGATTCAACGTCGGCATCGTTAGATGCCCAACCGTTAAGTGCAGAAGCATATACTACTTCGAAATCTAACTGATCGTCGGTAGCGCCCAAGTTATCAAACAAATCGAATACTTGATCCATAACCCAATCTGGGCGTGCACCTGGCTTGTCTATTTTATTGATAACAACAATTGGCTTTAGACCTTGAGCAAAGGCTTTTTGCGTCACAAAACGTGTTTGCGGCATAGGGCCTTCTTGAGCGTCAACCAAAAGTAAAACAGAGTCTGCCATAGACATAACACGTTCTACTTCACCACCAAAGTCGGCGTGTCCAGGAGTATCAATTATATTAATTCGATACCCATTCCAATTTATAGCGGTATTTTTAGCAAGTATTGTAATGCCGCGTTCTTTTTCAATATCGTTTGAGTCCATTACGCGCTCTTCAGCTTGGCCACGACTTTCTAAAGTGCCTGATTGTTGCAGAAGTTTGTCTACCAGAGTTGTTTTACCATGGTCGACGTGCGCTATTATCGCGATATTGCGAATATTTTTTACTGACATTACAGATTCTCATTAGGGGCTGTTTACGCAAAAACGCGTTCACCCAGCTCGTTGTGATGGTTTAGATGGGCGCGGATTGTACAGATTTATTGCTTAATAAGCGACAAACTTTGCGGTTTTATCATTAAATATTCATATTAGGCATAATTCACCGCATTTAGGTTGCACCATACTTTTAGCAGTCTTGCACACATAAAGTGCAAGACCCGTTAATTAAGCACGAATAAGGTGCAATTAAAATATTATTGTAAGGTATTAGCATCCCTTAGCCCTCGTGATTCGTAAGCTATTTAAAATTTAATAAATGGCACGTTTATCGCTTGTAGTGCAATCAGGAAAAAAGACTGTAATAATATGAAAAGAATTTACTAATATTTGCGGCGAATATTCTTTTAATTACTTCGTCCGCAACATTAAAAATGACCACGAAACAGGAGAGCCTTTATGTCATACGAGTCAGCATTGGAACTGATTAAAGAAACCGAAGCGAAATTTGTCGATTTACGCTTCACCGATACAAAAGGGAAAGAGCAGCACGTTTCCATTCCTTCTCATCAAGTAAATGACGATTTCTTCGAAGAAGGTAAAATGTTCGATGGTTCTTCAATTGCTGGTTGGAAAGGCATTAATGAATCTGACATGGTGCTAATGCCTGACCCATCTACAGCCGTTTTAGACCCGTTCGCTGAAGAAACTCAGGTTAATATTCGCTGCGACATTTTAGAGCCAACCACAATGCAGGGCTACTCACGCGACCCACGCTCTATTGCGCGTCGTGCTGAAGAATATTTAGTCTCTACCGGCATTGGTGACAAATTATTAGTAGGCCCGGAGCCAGAGTTTTTCTTGTTTGACGATGTACGTTTCCATACAGATATGGCAGGTTCGTTTTTCAAAATCGATGCCGAAGAAGCGAAATGGAACTCTAGTGCGGAGTATGAAGGAGGCAACTTGGCCCATCGCCCCGGAATTAAAGGCGGTTACTTCCCAGTACCTCCAGTAGATTCAGGTCATGACATACGCGCTGCCATGTGTATGGTTATGGAAGAAATGGGCTTGACAGTTGAAGCGCATCACCATGAAGTGGCTACCGCTGGTCAAAACGAAATCGCCTGTTTATTTAACACCCTTGTTAAAAAAGCGGATGAAATACAAATATATAAATATGTAGTGCATAACGTAGCTCATGCTTACGATAAAACAGCAACCTTTATGCCTAAGCCAATAGTAGGCGACAATGGTTCTGGTATGCATGTTCACCAATCAATTAGTAAAAACGGTAAGAACGTATTTGCCGGTGACGCTTATGCTGGTTTGTCTGAAGAAGCGCTTTTCTATATCGGCGGCATTATTAAGCATGCACATGCCCTTAATGCATTCACTAATGCGTCGACTAACTCGTATAAACGTTTGATACCCGGATTTGAAGCACCTGTTATGTTAGCTTACTCAGCTCGTAACCGTAGCGCGTCAATTCGTATTCCATTCGTAACAAGTGAAAGAGCCCGTCGCATCGAAGTACGTTTCCCTGACCCGACCGCTAACCCTTACTTAGCTTTTGCAGCTATGTTAATGGCCGGCCTTGACGGTATCAAAAACAAAATTCACCCTGGTGATGCCGCAGATAAAGATTTGTATGATCTTCCTCCTGAAGAGGCTGCTGGTATTCCACAAGTAGCGGCTTCGTTAGAAGAAGCTCTTGCAGCGCTTAACAACGACCGTGCGTTCTTAACTGAAGGCGGTGTAATGTCTGACGAAATGATTGATGCTTACATAGCGCTTAAGTCTGAAGAAGTGCAGCTTATTAATATGTCTACTCATCCTCTTGAGTTTGATATGTACTACAGCGTATAAATACACTCATGTAAAAGTGCTTATGAAGTAAGCACTTATCGTTTGTTATACGAAGCCTGCAACTGCAGGCTTTTTTTTTTGGTTAATTAAAGTAATATGTATGATAAAACTATATAGAAATAGAGACATGTTATGCATAAACTGACGCAGAAAATAAAGCCAAAATTCAAGCGACAACTACCGCTTGGGATAATTACAACTGCAGTATTTGCGGCCTTGTTATGCTTAACAAATGCATCACAAGCTGTGTCTATGGTGAATGGACAGGTCTATAAAACCATTCATGAGGACGGTACAATTACCTACTCAGACCAACCTTCACCCGACGCCGTTGAAGTGGTACTTAGTGTACCTACTAGTACTTTTCAATCGAACGTGTCACCTACAAAGCCACAACCACAAGTCACTCAAAAACAAAACATTGCTTACGCTATCACAATCTTAAGCCCACAACCCGAAGCCACTATCCGCAATAACTTAGGCGAAATATCGATAGGTGCATCTATAGAACCGAGAGTGGGTGGTTTCTTCCAACTTCATATAAATGATCAGGTACATGAGTCTGCTACCGGTATGTTTAAATTAAACAATATGGAAAGAGGCTCCTACAAATATTCAGTAAAATTTATCAACAACTCAGGCAAGGTTATTGCATCTAGTGCATCAAGGAATGTATTTTTGCACCAAGCATCAGCATTAATTAATTAGCATTTTGTCCTCCCTCTATTTGTAAGGCTTTAAGAGCTGCTAATTAAGTATTCAATGTAACTGATCTTACGCGCTAAATACATTATGATATTTCAACGCACCAATTAAGTGCGCTGGCGAATTAGATGTGTTTGGAGATACCCTTGGTTGACGATCGTTACAATTACGAACTATTTTTAAATTCACTCAAAACAGCGCTTATTTTGGTGAATGACAAGTTTGAAGTGAGCTTCGCAAATGAAGCCGCTTTAAACCTGCTTGAAACGGGTATAAATCAAATAAGAGAGCGTCCTCTCAACGATTTTTTGGTAGACGACAACTTTAATCAACAGCAAATAATCAGAGCCTTAAATAATCAAGAAGACTATCGCGAAACAGGCGTTGCGATGTGCTTTAGAGATGGCCGTTGCATAACCGTTGATATTAACGCTAATATTATTAACGTAAACGGCCAAACCAAGGCATTGTTGGAAATAAACCCTGTCGATAAACAGCGAAAAATCACCCGAGAATCACAGCAATATGCGCAGCAAGTTGCCGCCAGAGAACTTGTACGAGGCCTCGCTCACGAAATCAAAAACCCTTTAGGTGGCATACGAGGCGCTGCACAACTATTAGAGAAAAAACTTCCCCGCCAAGAAGAAAAAGAATTTACGCAAATGATTATCGACCAAGCAGATCGCTTAAGTAACTTGGTAGATAGGCTGCTTGGCCCTAATTCGCTGCCACAAAAACGCCAATTCAATTTGCACCAAATTCTCGATAAAGTGCAGTCGGTCATTATGAACGACTTATCATTCTCAATGGAACTCACTAGAGATTACGACCCGTCTATCCCTGATTTATTCGCCGACCCTGATATGCTACAGCAAGCCATTTTAAATATTGCTCGCAACGCTTCACAGGCACTACAAAGCGATAGCAAGACCACACCGCATCAACCCATGATTACATTTAAGACAAGAATAGAGCGCCAGTGCGTTATAAAAGGAGTAAGGCACCAATTGTGCGCCAAAGTTAGCATCACTGATAATGGGCCTGGCATACCTAGTGACTTAAAAGACACCTTGTTCTACCCCATGGTCAGCAGTAAAGAAAATGGCAGCGGCCTTGGCTTATCGATAGCCCAAACACTTACCGATTATCATAACGGTAAAATAGATGTACAAAGTTTTCCCGGCTTTACAGAATTTAGCCTATACATCCCTATATTTGCCAAAGACACATCATCGAACCAACAAAAGGAAAAGAGTATATGAGCAAGCCAGTATGGATAGTCGATGACGATAGTTCAATACGTTGGGTCTTAGAGAAAGCATTGAATGACGCTGACATAAATTGTCTGTCGTTTGATAACCCAGAAGATTTATTGCTACAGATCCAATCTGGTCAGGCACCCATGGTAATAATATCAGATGTACGCATGCCGCAAATGGACGGTATGCAATTGTTAGAAGAAGTACACAAACACTTCCCCGAACTGCCATTTATAATAATGACCGCACACTCAGACCTCGACAGCGCAGTTAATGCCTATCAAGGTGGAGCATTTGAGTATTTACCAAAGCCTTTTGATGTTGACGAAGCGGTTGCCCTAACCCAAAGAGCGTTGGAACACGCCAAAGAATATTCAAGCAGCACTAACATCGAACCCGAAAATCCAAGTAAAGAAATTATTGGCGCCGCGCCGGCCATGCAAGAAGTGTTTAGAGCTATTGGCCGATTATCGCGTTCCTCTATTAGTGTCCTTATTAACGGCCAGTCCGGTTCTGGCAAAGAACTTGTTGCCCAAGCTTTGCACAAACATAGTCCTAGGGCTAGGCAGTCATTCGTCGCTTTAAACATGGCGGCTATTCCAACCGAATTGGTTGAATCGGAGCTTTTCGGACATGAAAAGGGAGCGTTTACCGGCGCTCAAAATATGCGAACAGGTCGCTTTGAACAGGCCGATGGTGGTACTTTATTTTTAGACGAAATTGGTGACATGCCGGTAGGTGTGCAAACACGTTTATTGAGAGTGCTCGCCGACGGCCAGTTTTACCGCGTGGGTGGTCATCACCCTGTATCGGTCGATGTTCGTATTATTGCTGCTACCCATCAAAATTTAGAGCAAAAAGTAGCAGACGGCAGCTTTCGTGAAGATTTGTATCATCGCTTAAACGTTATAAAAATCCATATTCCTTCACTCAATGAAAGACGCGAAGATATTCCACTGCTAGCAAAACACTTCTTAGTCAAAGCAGCCAAAGAACTGGGTGTCGATATGAAAAGCTTGAGTGAAGACGCAGCCCAAAAACTAACTTCTATTAACTGGCCTGGTAACGTTCGCCAGCTTGAAAACACTTGCCGTTGGTTAACGGTAATGGCAAGCGGCCAAGAAATAAAGCCTTCTGATTTTCCACCTGAGTTATCGTCGAGCAAAGAAACGGTAGGCGGCCAGAAAGTAGAAAGCGATTGGACAGTATTACTCGCCGATTGGGCCGACGACCAACTTCAGATGGGGGAAAACGATATACTCGACCAAGCCCTTTTGAATTTTGAACGGGTTTTGCTCGACCGCGCATTGCATCACACCCATGGACACAAACAAGAAGCAGCTAAACGACTTGGTTGGGGGCGAAACACCTTAACCCGTAAACTAAAAGAATTGAATATAAGTTAAGCCAATAAACAAAACATTAGCTTAGCTATTACTAGACAAAGTAGATGCAACATCAGGCAGCTCGAAGCTAAATGTGGTTCCGTTGCCTAGTTCGCTTTTCACCATAAGAGTAGAGCCTAATAGCACTACCAATTTTTGGCTAATAGCCAGGCCTAGCCCAACGTGAGAAGTCGCGTCTCGTTTTGTATTTGATGCCTGATAGCGTGCATCAAATATGTAGGCTAGTTCTTCTGGCGCAATACCCACACCGGAGTCAATTACACTGACTTGAATCTGATCATTTAGAGTGGTCACACTTATATTTATACTGCCGTTTTGAGGCGTATGGCGAATTGCGTTTTCCAATAGGTTAGTTAATACACGTTCTAACTTCTCTATATCTGCATTTACATAAGCGTTTACTTGCTGCCCATGTACTTCCAGTTGTATATTTTTTTCGTCTGCCTTAATGGTAAATTTAGCTGCTATATCATGTAATAACTCCGTTAATAAAAAATTTTCCTTTTTAAGCTTTATGTGGCCACTTTCTAAGTACGCTAGCTCAAATATTTGGTTAATTAGGCGCTTTAAGTTGTACAAGTTTTTAAGCGAAATATTGATAAAACGCTTACGTTCCGGCGCCTCTAAATTTTCGCCTTTTAAGGCTAGCGTTTCAACATAACCTTGTAGGTTAGCTAAAGGAGTACGCAAATCATGCGACAAATCGGCCAACAGACCACGCCTTTGTGCATCTGTTGATTTAATTTGTTGCCATTGTGAATCGATATGTTTAAGCATCTCATTAAATGAATATCCCAAACGCTGCACTTCGTTGCGACTATCGTCTTTCCAAGGCAGTAAAACTACGCCTGAAGATTCTAAATTAAATCCGCTGTTGCGAAACAGATCCATGTCATCGCTTAAGCGTTTTAATGGCAATGTAAACACGCGAAATAATAACAATAACGCGAAAAATAAAAACAAAGTGCCTGCCACTATAATTAAAGCAAACTGTTGAATACCATTACTTTTTTTTAGGCTATCCACAACCGAATCGTATTGAGCCCCCCCAATAATAACGTACAAATAGCCTTGTAACTGGTCTTCATTAAACACAGGCGCTGCTGAAAATATCTTGTCCCGCGTGGTCGATTTAGGATCAGTGCCGTAAAGCGGCAGACTAGTTGCGTCGTCAAGCAACAACTTTACTGGCGCTAGGTCAATTTTACGCGTAACTACCTCACCAACATCGGCAGAATACGTAAGGATATTCCCCTCAGGGTCAACAAAATAAAATTCAAAACTAGGGCCTAGTATCATCAGGGTATGAAACAAGTTTTTGAGTGCTTCATAATCATAAACGCCGGTTTTTAATAATGGATTATCGTGCACTAAATGTTTTGCCAATGGTAAATGCAGGCGCTGCTCACCTTCATGAGTAACCGATTCTTGCACATAAGAAGAGGCCACTACAAAAAGTGAAATTACGCCAAAGAATACCGCGACCAAACTTACCGCTAAGCGTTGATAAAAACAAAGTCTAGGACGCCACATATTATGTCCCACTACCAGTGCTGGAATCGGTGTTTTCTCGCGCTATTGGACTTAAGTGATTGGCGTCGGTATTACCCTGAACGGCAGGTTTAGAAGTATTAAACTTATAGCCAACACCCCACACTGTTTGCACATATTCTGGATTAGCAGCGTCTATTTCTACTTTTGCCCGTAGCCTATTAATATGGGAGTTAACGGTATGCTCGTAGCCACTATGCTGATATCCCCATACTGATTCAAGCAACTGAGCTCGTGAAAAAACTTGATTAGGATGTTTCATTAGATGGTACAACAAATCAAACTCAGTAGCGGTAAGGTCAACAGATACTTGCTTGCATATGACTTCACGGGTTTGTTGATTTATTCTTATTGTGCCTTGTTCAATGAAATGCTGAGGTGCTGGCGGTTGTTGGCGAATATTAGTCAGTAAATGGGCTTTTCTGATTTGAGAACGCACTCTTGCTTGTAATTCTCTAATACTGAAGGGTTTGGTCATGTAGTCGTCAGCTCCAAGCTCTAGGCCAAGTACACGGTCGGTCTCAGAATTTTTGGCCGTTAGCATAATGATGGCCTGCTCAGGTTTTTGATCGCGTAAATTACGGCAAATATCTAAGCCCCCTAACGAGGGTAACATTACGTCTAAAAGCACCAAGGCATAATCGTTTTTTAAAGCCGCATCTAGCCCTTCTTGTCCATCAGCATGGTGATCTATGCTTAGGCCTAATTCACTTAAGTTAACCGTAATCAAGGTGGCTATGTCGAAATCATCTTCTACCACTAATACTCTGTCCATGCTTTTCCTTAATGCTTCTTGGCTACTGCGTTTACTGTTTGGGTGAAGCGTTTTTATATCTAGCATAAGAAAAGACCTTAACGTGGACTGGTAAATTTCAATAAATGGTAAGTTCGCCTAAGTATGCAAGGTGTTTATAAAGAAAGTATCACGAAAACGTTGAAGATCAGTGCTTTTTGCGTTTACTCTGAATTTCCTCGATAATCGCTAGCATTCAACAAATACGTACTATATTATTTGCCTCATAAACTTTATTGGTGTGATGCACTTTGCTTGCTTCATGCACTACACCTTAGAAATCGGAACCGGAACTCATAGTGAAAAATAAAAACCTAATCAGTACCCTTGTCTTTTCCTTAAGCTGTTTATTAGTTTCTTGTGCAGCAAATGCAACCGTTGTAGAAGTGCGCACTAATGTAGGCAACTTTCAAATTAACTTGTTCGATAATGCTACCCCGCGCACGGTTGAAAACTTTTTGTCTTACGTAAATGCTGGGGCTTATGCTAATAATACGGTTCACAGAAGCGCAGATAATTTTGTTATTCAAATGGGTGGTTTTCAATACAATAACGACTTTCCACCCGACCCCATTGCCACCGGTACGGCCGTTATAAACGAACCTGAGCTATCAAACTTACGTGCTACCGTGGCCATGGCGAAACTGGGCAATAACCCCAATAGTGCTACGTCTCAATTTTTTGTTAGTTTGTCGAATAATTCAGGAAGCCCATCAAACCTAGATACACAAAACGGTGGATTTACTGTTTTTGGTCAAGTGTTGGGAAATGGTATGGAAATAGTTGATCAAATAGCCGGATTACCAAAATTTGGTTTTGCTGCGCCTTTTAATGCGCTCCCCCTTAGAGACTATACCAGCGCCGATGCTTCTAATAACATAACGCCCACCGACGAAAACTTAGTAATCATTAGCGATATAGTAGTGATCGATGCTGCAGTATCAACTAATCCAGAATTGAACCCCACATTAAATACCCGAATCAACAGCGGTGGCCAGCAGCCAACGGATGACGGCGGAAGTGGCGGTAGTTTAGGGATAATGCTTGTGATAGGTTTAGCGGTATTAACAGCAGTGCGCAGACGCGTGTTCGCCAAGCGTAATCAATAAGCTGTCTTTAAAATAACGGATTAAGTCGTTATCAATAAACTTCAAAAGCCTGAGTAAAATCACCTCAGGCAATTTGTATTAACGTTTGTCGGCTAAGTTGTTCCCAAATGGCGTGGGATTCTGCATAAGCGACCTGCTCATTTAAAATATTCACTAAGTCTTTTTCAGTGGTGAGTGGATTAGCCAACACCACTCTAAATACAGTTACCGATACACCATTGTACTTCGGTGCTTCAATACGGGTTCTTGACACGAACGACTTGCCTGCTTCACGCTGCTGTTTTTGTATAGACACAGTAAGTTTATCTAACTCACTATTAATAGTTTGTAGCTGGCACGTAGGTGCTTCGCCCATGGTAGATAAGTGCGCCGGACGCAATCTATAAGTTAGAATCGATAAATCAGGTTCAGTGATAAGCTCAAAATGACTGTGCATGTTTATCATTCGTGCGAAGGTTTGCGCCAGACTAATCGCTTTATCAATGAGTAACTGGTAGCCGTTTTTACCCAAAATATGTAAAGATGAATATACGGTTAACGCCATACCATTACGAGAACCTTCTAAAGTTGTTGCGCCTAAATCTTTCGAACCCTCCCGCAAAATATATTGGGCGTGATGACGCACTGCGTTAGCATCGTGGGGGTTTTTAAATAAAGCCATACCAGCGCCTACCGGCACGTACATTTGCTTATGCGCGTCGATAGTGACAGAGTCGGCACGCTCAACACCTTTCAATTTATGCTTGTGGGTATCCGAAAACAAGGTAGCACCGCCCCAGGCTGCATCTACATGGAACCAAGTGTCGAGTTCTTTGGCTACGTCTGCAAGCTCGTCCAGAGGATCTATATGACCTGTTTCGGTGGTGCCAGCAATACCAACAATAGCAAGCAGTTTATTGCCTTCACTTTGGTACTGCTTACCTAATTTAAGCACGCGCTCAGGCGATAAACGCAGGTCGCTGTTGTCGACTTTAAGCATATTGTTGCGGCCAATACCAAGCACATCAACCGCCTTGCCCAAAGAATAGTGTCCACGTTTAGAACATATAAGCCCTAAATTATTAATGTCATGTTGCTTATATGCTGCCATTAAACCTACTTTGGCAACACCGGCAAAGTTTTTTGTTGGCCCTAACAGTTTGTTTCGAGCCACCCAAAGAGCGGTAATATTAGCGATAGTACCGCCAGAACAAAAAGCGCCTAAAGAATGCTTGGCACTATGCAAATATTCACGATAAAACGCTGCATCACACCCATAGACCAAGTTGTGCATCATGCCTAACGTTTGTCTTTCAAGGGGAGTAAACGCTTTCGATGTTTCAATTTTAACTAAATTTTGATTTAGCCCAACCAAAAGCTTGGCCAAAGACAAATGAAAATACGGCAGTGCTGAGGTCATATGCCCTATAAAAGTAGGCGAATATGTATTTACCGAATGACTTACCAGTTTCTCAAGTAAAACTTCAGCATGGCTAGACACAAAGTCAGGCTGATCTGGAACAGAGTGCTCCATAAAGTCTTGCTCGATTTCTTCTAACGAGGTTTTTTGCGCGACGACGTGCTGAGACAAAAAATCAGAGACGTTATCAGATAAATGGCGTTCAATTTTGGCCAACGTAGAGTCATTATGTTCAGGTTTAGTAAACACTTTGAACAAATGTTCTAAGCTAACTTCTGCTTTTGACAAATCCAAAACCTCTAAGGTTTTTGCAAGGGGGCGAAATATTACCCTATTACTATTAAATTAACAATTTTCGTAAGCCCTAAAACAATGGCTTTGTGCAACAAGTTCTTCAAAATAGTGCATAAAAAGGTGTATTAAGCGTCTAAAAAGCTAAAGCTATACAAAGATTTACGGATAACAAGTATAGACAATAATCAATTAGGAATAACCGTGCAAGCAAAAGCCGTGGTCGAAGAGTTTTCTATTGAACAAATAGTGCCCTACTTTCAACCCATATTTGATTTACGAAATCATAAAGTGATGCGCTATGAGTGTTTGTCTAGGCTAATTACTAAGGATGATAATATATATTTGCCAAGCGAATTTTTGTACATCATTAGTCGCTCACAATCTAGTGCACAGTTAACCCAACGTATGTTTGAAATGAGCTGTGCTTATTGCATGGCAAAAGACATGCGCTGGAGCATTAATATGTTTCCAAGCGATTTGCGCGATGCTGCACTAGTGTCATGGATGCAAAGTTTATTTGGTAAACTGAATTCAAATTTGGTGGGTGTCGAGCTTGCTTATGACAGCGTAAAGAATCATCCACATTTGCTGCACAACCTAATAGAAAAATTGCCAAACGTACACGTAACGATAGACGATGTGCACTCATTTGAGGACAAACTTCTAGAAGTGATAGCAACTGGTGTTCATGCTATTAAAATTAGAGGTGATATGGTTACGCGTTTTGCACGAACTGGGGAGAATAAAACCACTATTGAACATATGGTTAGTCATTGTAATACAACAAACTGTGATTTAGTTGCTGAGCATATTGAAGACGATAACACCTTAGATGCAGTTAGCAGTTTAGGGATAAACTATGGTCAAGGTTACTTCTTATCGCAGCCTCAAGGGCGTATGACTAATTTAAAACAGGTTTGATCCGAGTCTAGATATTTACGCTCAAATGGAGTGTAAGGCTTGTTATCTTGGCCATTTACAATAGCTTCAATGCTGCCGGTCAATCCATAATGTTGAGCCGCTATTAAACACTCATCTAAATACAATCGCCAATTTGAACGTACTTCAATATTCGGCGACACCTTCACAATAAATGGAAATAGCGCCGACCCGTGCCAACGTTTACCTAGCTGAGTCTTTTTAGGATATGGGTTTGGATACAAAATAAATTGCCTCGCTATCTTCCACGAAGGTTTATTTTCTTCAATATACTGCGCGAGTAGGCGCCAGAAATCGTTTAAATCTGCCTGTAGCAATAAGTAATTCTTTGCAGTGTGTGATGGTTCTGTTTTTTCGTTTACTAAGGTTTCTTCATTGGATTGCCCAGCATAACTTTTGTGCTTATCAAGACGCGCTAATGATTTATCGACGCCAACGACCTTAGCATCTGGATACTCTTCAGAAATATTTTTTGAGCTCTCGCCAACCCCGCAACCGGCATCTACAATCACTTCACCTTGCCAGTCCCCCAACCAATCAAGCAAGTTGGTAAATGCCTGTGTGGTATGCGCTGCAATGGGTCGCTTAAAATCACTGCTTTGATGTTTGGCCAGTGCTTGAATTAAGTCTGGATGCACATCGACTTGATTGGTCGTTATACTGCGAGCCTGCGAGGCTGTCATGTTATTTTTTCCTGAGTATTTGTTATATTTACTTTATGTGAAAGTGCCAAGGCAGTTCTTATTATGAACGAATGCCTACGCCCTTCTTCAGTAATCGATAGGCAAAACTCAAGAGCACAACATTAAATACAATTAGCAAGGCAATAGATGTCCAATGGTTAACATCAGACACACCCAAAAATCCATATCGAAAGCCATTTACCATATACACAATTGGATTAGCTTGGCTTACCATTTGCCAAAACTCAGGCAATAGCGTAAGTGAGTAAAATACTCCGCCAAGATAGGTAAGAGGCGTCAACACGAAGGTAGGAATAACGCTAATATCATCAAAATTTTTCGCATAAATGCCATTAATAAGCCCAGCAGTTGCAAACAGTATGGAGGTAAGCACCAAAGTCACAACAATCACAAAAAAGTTATGAATTTTGACATCAACAAAAAACATAGACACACAAGTAACAATGACCCCTATTATAAGGGCTCGGGCAACACCTCCACCCACAAACCCCATAATTACAACCCAAGTTGGAACGGGAGCTACGAGCAGTTCCTCGACGTTGCGTTGAAATTTAGCGCTAAAGAAAGACGACGATACATTCGAATACGAACTGGTAATAATCGACATCATTATTAAGCCCGGTACAATAAATTCCATGTAAGTAAACCCGCCCATTTCGCCAATACGTTTACCAATCAAATTGCCGAATATTACAAAGTACAAAGACATTGTAATTGCAGGTGGTACAAGCGTTTGTATCCAAATGCGTAAAAATCGAGTGCACTCTTTAATCCAAATCGTTTTTAGAGCCACAAAATTACGGTGAGTTGTAATGCTCATTACGCAGGCCCTCCTTTTACTTCTTGATTTTCACTGCTAGGTTTATTCGACGTCACTAAGCGTACAAAAAGTTCTTCAAGGCGATTAGCTTTGTTACGCATGCTCAATACTTTTACTTTTTGGGCTGAAAACTCCTCAAATACAGTATTTAACATACTGTCCTTTGGCACATCAACTTCAAGAGTTTGATCGTCAATGGCTCTGCATTCAAATTCTGGAATGTGAATATTGTTCGCACCCGATGCTAAGTCAAAAACAAAGGTTTCAACATTTAAGGTCGACAATAGGGCTTTCATGCTGGTGTTTTCTACAATAATTCCTTTATCGATGATAGCGATATTTCTGCACAACATTTCTGCTTCTTCAAGATAATGCGTGGTTAAAATAATGGTAACTCCTTGGGTATTTATATCTGTCAAAAATGCCCACATAGACCGGCGCACCTCAATATCAACACCTGCAGTTGGCTCATCTAAGATCAGCATTTTGGGTTCGTGCATAAGAGCACGCGCTATCATAAGCCTTCGTTTCATGCCTCCTGATAATTCGCGTGCGTTGGCATTTCGCTTGTCCCACAGCTCTAGTTTTTTAAGGTATTTTTCAGCACGCTCTTTGGCGATACTTCTGGGAACGCCATAATAACCCGCCTGATTAACCACAATTTGTAAAAGCGTTTCAAACTGATTAAAGTTAAATTCTTGAGGAACCAAACCAATACAACTTTTGGCATCTACTTCTTGATCTACAGAATCGTGACCAAACACATTAATACTGCCTGATGTTTTATTTACCAGCGAACAAATGATACCAATAGTGGTCGATTTACCTGCGCCATTTGGGCCCAGCAACGCGAAAAAATCACCTTGCTCAACGTGTAGATCGATTCCTTTAAGCGCTTGCACGCCGCCGGCATATGTTTTTTGCAAGCCTTGAATATCAAGCGCTTTTTCAGTCGTAGACATACTTACCTTTATTTAATCATGATGAATAACGTTAACTAATCATATTTTTGTTTATATTAAAATTGCTGCGCATATTAACATTATGTACTCCGAATGTAAGCACGTGAAGCCCCGCTAAGGGAACTGAAAACAAATATATTAGATGCTTTTCATTACATATTTACAAGTAAACGAAGAGCTTTGTGAACTATGCTGTACATATTTTTACCTAAAGATAGATGACCTTACTCAATACTACTGGCGTAACACTGCCACTTAAAACGCAATTACAGTATACTCGTATCAAAGAATTAGTATTAAAGCTTGCGTCGATATTCGCAATGCTTCGCGTCGCTTTTATGGAGTTTATCAATGCCAGATACAAAATTTGTTGACCCTAGGCTGCAAGCCCGAGAGGGTTTGTTTCAAAAATTACATTTAAGTATTTTTGAAACGATGGGATATGCCCGCACCATTCAATCATACGTGGAAGAAACTGGGCACGATATTGAATCAAGCAATACTGAGTATATTCAGCTTCTGCGCGACTACGAGGTAACAAAAAACCTCTCCCCTATAGAACAGTCTCAGCTTGAACCCCTTTGTGAAAAAACCGATAATATTCTTAAGCAGCGCACTAATGCCTTAGCAAATTGTGCTCAGTTATGTGCAGCGGCTATTGGTGCCTTAAATCATTGGCGTATTCTTTACGAAATCCCCGCCGATCTGCGCGATAACGATACTGTAACGAAAGCCCTCAAAGATAAGTTTCATTATAATATGCGCACATGGGAACATATTGTTGAAGACTTAAGCGGTGTAAAAAACGAATTCGAGAGCTGTTAGGGCCCGTTTGGTTCTCCCCAGGCGAGATTGTTCTATTTTTCAACGTCGTCTTGTGTATTGAATTGCGCTATCATTTTCTTTTCACGTCGTTTCCACATGATTTTCGCCAATTTTTTCATACTGACAGTAGTGTCTTGTTCATCGACAATTTCTATTCCCAGTAAGCTTTCTAACAAGTCTTCAAGTGTTAAAATACCCTCTAAACCTCCGTATTCATCGACTACTAACAACATGTGCACACGTGAATTTAAGAAGTGGTCGAATGTCGTTGAAAGCGGCATGTCACCCAACAAAGTAACGAGAGGCTTGGCAAAGTCAGCTAAGGGTTTATCTTTTTCGCCCAACGCCATTGCCAGCAAAATCTCGGTGCGCATAATGTAACCGGTGATATTTTCACTTTCGTTATTTTCATAAACGGGAACACGTGAAAAAGCTATGTTTGAATGCTGTTCAACAAATTCACTCACCATCATACTTTCAGGTAAAGAAAACACCACCGTTCTGTGGGTCATTGCATCTTTAACTTTGCGCTCGTGAAGCAACAATAAATTTTGTAAAAATAGCGCTTCCTGCTCAGCAAGCTGCCCTTCTTTTTCAGATAATTCGGCCATGGCTAGCAATTCACTTCGGCTAAGCCCTTTTAATGGGCTTTCTTCGGTAAAACCACTCGTTAGTTTTTGCGACATTACAACGAATGGATACAAAGCAAAAATTAGATATTTAAGAAAAAATGCAGTTCCGGGTGCAAGTGCTTTCCAATATGTCGCACCTAACGTTTTGGGAATAATTTCCGAAAACACTAATATTAAAAATGTAAGCACTGCAGAAATAACGCCAATATAAGCGTCACCGAACACGTGAGCTGCTTGAGCGCCGGCGCCAGCTGCTCCCATTGTATGAGCAACAGTATTCAAAGTAAGAATGGCCGACAGCGGCTTGTTTATATCGGTGGTGAGTTTGTTTAACAACTTACCCGATGGTTTGCCGGATTTTTCTAATACTGAAATATAAGCTTGAGATACGCTAAGAATAACCGCTTCTGCGACAGAGCAAACAAACGAAAAAATTAACGCGATAAGTACATAAATGACTAGCAGTAACATAATGAGGGAAACGAGTTCTTTTGTTGGTATAGTTTTGTAGTTTAGCACTTTTTCAGTCATTCAGCGGCTTATTATTGTGCCTCCCGTAAAAAAGAACAAACAATTATAAAAATAGCTAAGGGTCTGATTTACATAGGTGAGTTGACCAACGAGTCACTTAGCAAGTATCATTTCTTCAGTCGCACTGTACATTGCAAACTGAACAAGCGAGCAATTATTATATTAGCGTTTTACTTTGCACCACTAGGAGCACTATCTTTTGCAAGAACCGGTTACTGCAATACTGCTTATACAACAAGCGCTCACACCTGTATTTTTGATTGTAGGCATAGGAACTTTATTAAACTCTTTAACGAGTCGATTAGCCCGAATAGTCGATAGAGTCCGTTGGTTTGACTTACCCGATGCCGTAAAGTACTGCCAACAAAAGAGGCAACAAGAATTAAAAGCCTTATCGCGCAGAATGAGATGGGCTAATTGGTCAATTAACTTATTGTGCGGCGCCGCCGTGGTGGTGTGTATTAATATCTTCTTGTTGGTTATTCAAGGATACTTTGCCACTACATTAACCATCTGGATTGTTGGGAGTTTCGCTTTAACCCTAGCGCTACTTGCATTAGGGTTGGTATGCTTTTTTATAGAAGTGAGCATTGCCACAACTTCACTTCGTGTGTCGGAACCTTTAATAAGAGACGAGTAAACATAAACTCCTCGCCAGTATTATCATGCCTTAGGGGTAGGCACTTTCACTAAGTGTCGTTCGAATCGACTAGTACCCGTTCTTAACAAATGTGTATGTTCTTGGTATACATCATTTGCTTGTGGTTTATTTAGCCCATCAGCGCTATCCCATTCCACTATTGTTATTTGGTTAGGAGGCGTGGGGTCTGTTGCGTGTACTTCAAAACTAGGGTTGACCATTTTGTGCATAAACCGCACACCTACTTCTGCTAATGGTTTTTCGTTATTCTTTAAGTATGTCACATAATCATCAGGGTGATCGGGGGTTAAACCAAGTAATAGCGATAGTGTAAAACTTCTCCGCTTTAAAGCGCAAAGTCGTGGTTTCAGTCACTACCGAAGTGGCAATTTTGAGTTCGTCCCAGCCTAACTTTCTTAGGGCTTTAATTTCTGGCCACTGCGGATGACTAACAAATTCATTTTCCGCTTCATTGCTTGGCCATGTAAACATTGACCGTGCCTTGTCCTTTTGTTTGCCAATAAGATTGGCAACCGTAATCAACTGCCCCTATTTTGCAATCCATACCCTTGTGCCAGTGGGAATGCTGATTCGTAATAGGCTTTAACAGACTCTTCCCCACCGGCTTTTGAAATTGGAGTAACCAGCGAAAAAAGCTCGCCTTTCTTTATCTCGACTTCAATGTCTTGAGCCGCCATAAGTGCGAAACTACTTGTACTGAAAAGGGTGGCAAAAACGTAGCATAATAGTAAGCAAATAGCCGACATCCATGGGAAAACTCTGGTCATAATGATTCCTAATGTAATAATTAATAATGGGTTATTAAGCTACGCTATTATGCGGTGCAAAATAAACTTGTAGCGGATTAAATTAGCTTTTCATTGGTGCATTAATGCACCAATGAAAAGCTGGGATGATTACCAATTATTACTTGCCTTAAAACGCACGGGCACGATTAGAGGCGCGGGTCAGTTGCTCGGCGTAAATCACTCAACTGTTTCAAGACGCTTAGCGCAGGTAGAACGTAAGCTTAACAATTCAATGTTTGAAAAAGCGGCTAGGGGGAAATGCCGTTCGTGAAATGCTTTGTTTTATTCTCCAATGACCACGGTTTTTCAAGCGTCTTTTTTTTGCACTTTGCTATGTCTCTGTTCATTGCAGAGTATCTCTGTCTTTTTGCCTTGAAAGCTATCATAAAGAGCGCTGTGCGCGATATATGATAGAGAGTCTGTTCTAAGCATATACCCAGCAACCCAATCTAGCAGCATTGCTAAATTATCATCCTGAGCTTCTTGTGATTCGTATTTGTGGGGCTCCCATGGCCTGCTCATCGCATTTTCTATGCACAGGTGAACTGGCAGGTTCAGAAAGACCGCTTCGTTTGCAAAGGACTCCACTAATTCGAGTAAGTCCGCATAGCAGCCTTCCACAACCCATTCATCATTTCTCCAAATGAAATTCTGAATTTTCTCATACGCTTGATCCAGAGGCCTCCGTTCAGGGGGATGCGAAGGGAGCCAAGCCAGTACGTCTAAATCGAGATGCGCTAAGCCTTCGTTACGAAGTTGTGCGGCCAATGTAGATTTTCCTGAGCCTGAGTTTCCAAAAATGATTATTTTTCTCATCGTGTCTCCGTATTAGGTCTAGACAAAAATACATTATTCGACGAGACAGCGTCTTGTGGCACCTCTGTCTTCAAAATTTTGTTAATTACAAAGTTGCGTGACATGTAGCAGTTCTCCACAAGGTCCCCAAAGATAGAATACCCCATCCCAAGATTCGTTTTGAATAGTGGTGATTTTTTGTTTATTAGGTATTTTTACACTGATACTTTTGCTGCATGTCCTGTACTGACAATTTGGCAATTTCTTTAAAAACACTAAGGTTGAGATCAGATAGCTTATTAATATACAAACAAGACTTACCTAGTTTATGCTTACCTAACTCTTTTAATAATTCTTCAAACTTATCAAAACCAGGCATTAAATAAACAACTAAGTTTTGTTTTCTAGGCGAGAAAGCTATTACTGCTGAATCCCCTTCGCGGCCGCTTTCATATTTATAGTGATATTTACCAAGACCAATTATGCTACCACTTAAATAGGGCTTATACCCAGACGCTTCCTCCAAAATAGACAGCAAAGCGATTGAATCCAATTTCCTAGTTTCATTGTCAAGACAAGATATAAATTTGCTAACTTCATCCATCAAATTTCTCCATAATTATCGAAATGCCTAACACTCCTTAAAGAGGCTAAAATCCAGTCTATGATTTTTGTCCTTCTTAAATTTCATGTTATTTTTGCATTAGCCCATAGGTTTAAGTTCTGACAATATTTTAACCTTGGCTGGAATTCTAGTAGGGTTAGCAAGAGACGGTATGTAATGTTGTGTTGGCATTTTATCTAAGTGCTTTTGTGTCATCCAGCCCTCTGGCATAGAACTAGTCAACTCTCTGCCAACGGAAGTTCCATTTGAATCGATAGTAATATAAAAATACGCTTTTCCAATTCCTTTAGGTATCCAATCCGGACGCCGAGATAGCATAATTACTTTTTTAGCAGTATCAGCCGTCCAATACGTGCTTAGTTCCGCTGCGTCGATTACTACAATATAGCTATTAAAGGAAGGTTCATATAAAACGGCAGGCTCGTTAGTTGAGCTACATCCCAACAATCCCGACAATCCCATCAATGCAAATACAAGCAATAACATTCGTTTTTCATACTCTATTTCCTTATAGTACTACTACTTTTAAAACATTACACTATTGTAAACGGCAGAATACTGCGCTTGTGCAATATCCGCATTCAAATTCATTGTTCTTGTAACATGTCAGGCTTCATTTAACGGTTATGTGTCGCTATCATTGGATTCGATGTTTTTAATACCAATTACTTGCTTGATAACAATACCCAGTAATATAACGCAAATTACAGTGATAATAGCAAGCGGGATATTTCCGGCCATCACCAGGACAACGGCCGATATCAAAAAAGTGATATTGACTACAAGAGCCCCAACAGCTTTAGTTTTTGGAATAACTAAGAAGATGCCGCCAAGCAGTTGAGTAAGCCCATAGGTAATTAAAATGGGACTCGTAAATCCGTATTTACCAAACAACTCGACATCCGGCTGCATCAGCATGATTTTTGTAATTCCTGATGAGATTGCTAAAAACATAAAGATAAGCAAAGTTATATTTATGAATATCTTCACACTTCCTCCCATTTTAGGTCGCATAACGACAAACAAAGCCCCTAAACTAGTGGGTATCACTAACACCAAAATACATTGTGGTTCAGCGTTATTCTATGGAAACACCCATCTTCATTTTTTTTAGCTATCAAACTATCCAATAGTTGTATTATTAAGGGAGTAATTCCAAACTTTGTAAAAATAAAATATATACCCTAAGCCAAATGTGAGAATAGTTATTATTACCCAAAGAATGATATGTCCAATGCTACCAAACAAATCAGTGTGGCAGGTCATCTTGTGTGCAACCCCTTGTTGATCTATCACTTCTGTGCGGTTGATAATAAATTTAGAGAATGAATATGCGAAAAAGAACGCACCTATACCAAATGTAACCACGATGATTATAAACCACAAAATTAGATGGCCTAAAATATCTAATGTCCCTACGTTTGCTTCTAATTTCAAAATAACGCCTTGTACTTGTAGATAGCTAACTTTGCTCATTGCAAAGAATGAAAGAAGTAAGTGAGTCCAACAATAGCGTTTTGTTATGACTCTGTTTAATTTTTACGGCCTTCATCGAATTGAGGTAAATCATCATTGAGCTCACTCCAATTAGGTTTAGAACTAACAAAAACGTGGGCATCAGGTTGGCCAGGGATTGCAGTATCGAATGTGCCCAAAGAAAACTCAATTAATTTTGCAGCGTTGTTAGAAGGAACCAAAATTAAGCTTGACCCACAGTTTTTTCAGAACTTTTTAACAGTACCTTTGCCTCCAAGATAACTTTTCAAATAGGACGTTCCATCGACCCATCGAAAATCATCTACCTTTGATCTTCACCCTGCGTTGCAAACGCAGCACCATGAAATTTACGACACATCGCGCATTGGCAGTGCGCCATTCTAGTTTCTATTGCTTTGACTTCGTATTTTATCAATCCGCAAAGGCACGAGCCTTTAAACTTAATCATTAATAGATCCATAATCGTGATTCTTTTTTCTAATATATTTAATATATTCTCAAGGCTCTGATAAATCAACCTAATTGCTAGAGCGTGATTTAGGAAGACGACATGTTTTTTTTACTATTAGACGAATTTGAACATTTATTATTATTGCACTGTGCTTATGAACATTCCCTTAATAGAGAATAAATGAACATAAAAAAAGGCCGCTTAATAAAGCGGCCTTCTTATATCTTATCAGTGTTTACTAAAAGATTTTAGCTACAACACCAGCGCCTACTGTACGGCCGCCTTCACGGATTGCAAAGCGTAA
>CAXMOM010000003.1:0-66225 GCA_964195425.1 Acidiferrobacterales bacterium | reverse complement strand
GACAATACCGTGACACGATAGAAATCGTTGAGCCTGCCCTTGTGATTTAAACCGCCGCATTTGACGTTCTTGTTGCCTCCCTGGCTGATGAGACAATTCACAGCGGTTGTTTTCGTATTGTTAGGTAGCATGCTCAACACTGGGCATGATGTTCCTTTTCGCGGCCGAATCACTGCGCAATTTATCGGTAACTATCTTCAACGGCGCTGCCTGCTGACCCTTCAATAACTTCTTGAAGAACTTCATGACAGCCTTTTTGTTGCGACGTTTTTGAACCAGATGTCCAACTCATCGCCGTCTTGATCGACTGCTCACCAAAGGTAATGCAATACACCATTGATCTTTACAAAGACTGCATCTAAGTACCATGTGTCACCCAGTTGGCCTCGCTTCTTCCTGATCTGACCACAATATTGGTTACCAAACTTTACGCACCAATTTCTCACCGTCTCGTAAGTAACGCCTATTCCTCTTGCGGCAAATAACTCTTCAACATCTCGAAAGCTAAGTGTAAATCGATGGTACAGCCAAACTGCGTGACTAATTACCTGAGACGGGAAGCGGTAATCGGTATACATATTATTATTCTTCATTCTTAGATTATCTCACACTTCCAAGTGACTTTGACAAGTTGACAGTGCCATCTGGAGGCATCAAACCAATTAGATTGCCATCTGACCAGCCAAAAAAAAAACATAGCCACACATTACTTATTACTAAAAATAACAAACGCAGTAAATGATTTATAAATTGTCTTAGAGTGAAAACAGCAATTGCCCCTAGCCCAGCAACTGAAAAAAACACTGCAAACAAAGCGTTTTGAAGTTGCAAATATATCTAAGGTCTATATTTGAGCCATGTTTACTAACTGCATTAACAGCCGTCATAAATACTAATATCGATTATGACGAGCGCACGAATCACGCCGCTATGCCTTAACTCTTTCATACTGTATAATCGTGTAAATTAATTTACCTAAAGACTTTACATGTCCACTACCGATCTTCCCAAAACTGCTGACTACAACGCCTTTTTCAATAGTGTTTTACGCCGTCTTAGATTTGCCTTATCGCTAGACGACGGCGCTACTATTGGTATTTTCAAACTTGTTGACTACAAGATGGAGCAAGAATATTTACATGGCATGATGAAACAAGAAGAAGATTCGGGGTTTGTGCCGTGCCGCGATAAAATATTAGCCCTATTTTTAGATGGTCTCATTATAAAAAGACGCGGAAAGCAAGACAATCCAAATGCGAAGCCTATAAAAGTACTTACCGGTAGCGACAGACTTACAAATAACGACGTTTTACGTAAAATCAGAATTGCGATGAGTTACCGCGAAGAAGACATGATGGCAATTTTACGCCTAGCTGAATTTAACGTGGGCAAAAGCGAGCTATCTGCTTTTTTTAGAAACACCGATCATAGAAGCTATCGCCCCTGCCAAGATCAGCTCCTACGTAACTTTTTGCAAGGTATGGTCCTCAAATATAGACCAGATGCCAAACAAAAGAAGTAAAGCGGAGCATATTGTAGGTAAACAATCTGTGAATTAATCTGTGTTTAAAGTACAAAGGACAAATGCTTTTTTAGGTGGTTGTTGCAATATATTGCATCGCCACATCGCATCTTGCGTAACTTTTTCCATAGCTTTGCATAATACTTTTACTGTGCACAAAGCCATTTTTTTGATACAAATGTATGGCAGCTTCACACTTTGCGTTAGTGAGTAAAAATAGTACTTTCACATTCATTTCCATTACTTCACTAACAACATGATGAAGCAATTTCTCTCCTACTTTCACCCCACGCACTGGCGACAGTACGCCCATTTTAGTAAGTTCAAAGGCACCATCACCTTTATTCAATAAGGCGCACGTTCCAATAATGCCATGATAAGGATGCGCGGCAAACCATATTTTACCGCCCTTATCTATAACGTAATGCTGCGGATCGCAAAGCACTTTTTTATCGATGTCCTCTAACACAAACATGTCGTCTATCCACTGTTTGTTAATTTTTTCAAAATGATGGGCCAATGCTTTAGTGTAATCTATGAAGGTAATATCACCGCTATCGTGCGCTTGTATGGCAATTTCCTCATTGGTACTGCGCGTATGTTTACTCATGCTTAGTTTACTGCTTCAGCCATTTCAACATTGGTACTTGTTGGCGCTGGCTTTAAGGTCGAATATAAACGATTGTCGGTAACTAAGTATTGTTTGGCGGCTTGCTTTACGCCTTCTAGCGTTACACTATCTACTAGCGCGTTATAGTCATCTACTGGCAAAGGTGTATACGGCGTATAGTGATTCAACATATAGTTTAGCCAGAACCCATTTTCTTTTAAGTTTTTGTCGCGGCTAATTTTGGCTTGGTTTTTAAAATTGTCAATCGTCTGCTCGTCAATATCGCCGACAATAAACTTTGCGAACACGGCATTTACTTCATTATACAGTTCATCAACGCGCTCAGGATCGCAGGTAAAGCTCACATTAATATTGTAATTTTGATATGGCCAGCGACTTACGCTAGCATTTACACTAACTGAATAAACACCTGCTAATTCTTCTCGTAAACGATCCCGTAAGGCTTTTTCAAGCGCGTTTCTAAACGCTGACATTACCACTTGATTTTGATATGACCAAACGCCATCGCCAAACAAACTGGTAATAACGGTAGCTTTAGGCTCTGCGCCCTTTTCCATATGAATTTGGTAGTCTCCTCGCAGTGCAAAATTAGGCAATTTAACACGCGTTTCCTTTGCTTGCGTAGTGGGTAAACTAGCAAGGTAGGTCGACAAATAAGTATCCATTTTTTCCAAATCAATATCACCCACAAATACAAACGTAAAGTCGCTTGGATTCTCAAAACGTTGTTGATAAACTGTATAAATGGTATCTAAACTTTGCTTCTCGAGCATTGCCACATCAAACTCGACATTACGGGGATTTCCCGATTGTGTTTTGGCTTGTATCGCGGCATAAAACTGAGCGTTAGGACTATTATATTTGTTTTCTAACCGAGGCCTGTAGGTGTCTTTTAACCACTCAAAGCGCTCAAGGTCTTTAACAGGTGCGGTAAAACGCAAATAAATGCTTTGCATCATGTATATAAGATCTTCCTTATTACTGCCACCAGACATACTTTCTGTGTAAGTGCTAATAAGAGGAGAAACCGAAAAACGCTTTTCGCGCGAAAACTGGGCAAGTTGCTCCATATTCAAGGTGCCTAAACCCATAAAATTTAGAGTATTCATTAATCCGAATGAAGTCAGATAAGTCTCGTCGTCAACTAACGCATAACCGCCATCACTTATGGCTTTGAACTGTATCGAATTCTCTGAAAATGTGGTCGGTTTTAAAATCACCTTCACGCCATTAGATAATACCCATTCATGTGCATCCCATTTATCAATGTAGGTTTTATGGAGCACCTTTCCTCGCGTAGGCAGTTCATTCATTAGCGCCGACACTTGATCTTTGTCATCTAACACTAGCGTAGGCGTATCTTGCACCTTTTGCCAAATGCTATTTAGTCCTAGCTCACTGGGTAGCTGGTCTACCATATTATTAGGCGCTGTTAAAAACACGACAGCATTTTGATGGCCGGCCCATGTCCCCATTTGTGCTTGGAGATCTGAAAGTGTTATTTGATTTATGAACGCTTTCGATAAAATAAAATCCTGAGCTAGACTCGTAATAGGGGCACCCGTTAAAAAGTGGTTCACATAGCTACCCAAATAAGCACCATGCTTCAATGTATTTTGACTTTTAAGCGCGCTTTCAAACCATTCCAGATAGAGTCTTTTTTCGGTGGCAAGTTCTTGATCACTTACACCATGGTCAACCACACGCTTAACTTCAGTCAGCAAGCGAGCAAATGCGGCTTCTGTTTGATTCGGCCTCACACTGGCTCGGAAGAAAAACTCTTCAGCCGTTGGCATGGTTTGATTTGAGCCAACGCGCGCGCTAATAAATGGGCTCTTTGTGTCTAACGACAGGTCATTTATACGTTTTGTAAGTATACCGCTTAAGACATTTTTGATTACACGCGCTTTGTACTTTTGTTGCGTGTGCTTCCCAGATTGGGTATTATTTCGCCAAGAACTCGACAGTGTGATGCCGGTTAACTCTTCATCCGTAAAAATGTTGAACACCGGGGCATCAAAAACATCGAGATATTGTACAGGAATAGTCACTGGTGCAGTGGGGCGCTCAATCTTGCCAAAGTATTTTTCAATAAGTGTTTTAATTTCGCTTGAGTCAAAATCACCTACGGCGACTACCGACATTAAATCAGGTCGATACCATGTCTTATAAAAACGGATAAGATCTTCATGCTTGCCTGACTTAATTATTTCTTCAGTGCCAATGGGTAAGCGACTTGCATAGTTTGTACCCGCAAACATCACTGGCCACTGTTGTTTAGCAACACGCTCGCCCACGCCTTTGCGCGAGCGCCACTCTTCTAGTACAACCCCGCGTTCTTCGTTTATAGCAGTGGCATCAAAAGTAACTTTGTGCGCCCAGTTTTCTAGTATGTGTATCGCTTTTTCTATAACTTGCGGATTGTCAGCAGGTACCCGCAGCTTGTAAATCGTGTTGTCAAAGGTCGTAGTTGCATTCAAATGTGCGCCAAAGCGCATGCCAATAGACTCCACAAATTCAATAATTTCTTGCTCTTTAAAGTCTTGTGTACCATTAAACGCCATGTGCTCAGCGAAGTGCGCAAAGCCTTGTTGGTTATCGTCTTCAAATATAGAGCCTGTTTTTACAACAAGCCTCAACTCCGCAAAATTCTCAGGCTTAGCGTTTTCACGAATAATATAGTTTAGGCCGTTGTTAAGCGTACCTTTTACAATATTTTCATCAACTGGCAAGTCCGCTGACATATTCAGCAAATCGGCAGGGCTTGAATCGGATTTGGTCTGTGAGTTTTCTTGCGGTGTGTTTTTAGCTGATTCGCAGGCTACAAGTAGACACGCA
Source organism: Acidiferrobacterales bacterium (assembly GCA_964195425.1). Classification (GTDB taxonomy): domain Bacteria; phylum Pseudomonadota; class Gammaproteobacteria; order Enterobacterales; family Alteromonadaceae; genus Glaciecola. The sequence goes on along the minus strand of CAXMOM010000003.1, from coordinate 61,234 downwards.
AAACAGATTAAAAGCATCGACTTAACGCTAACTAATCTGCCCTTACCTTTGTGCTTGTGTTTTTGATTTGTGATTTGCTTTTGCGCACGCTTACCATTGTAAAAACTCAGTAGCATTTATAACGACCCTTTTTAAATTCGGACACGCATAATACGTTATTTGCGGTTTTTAAGATAATTAAAAAAAACTATAGCAAAGCACCTACAGTGTAAACCGCAGTAATACTAAGCATCAGAAAATCAATCGCCTACACCGCTAGGTCTCTTATGATTTGGCTCGCAAGACACACTTATTAGGCTAGCAAAAGCCAATAGTGAGGGACCAGCGTGGCCATAGCTGCGGCCCAGGCTATGCTTCTTAATATATGCCAATTCGCCCAATAGAAAGCTAAATACATAAAGCGAAGAAGTACAAAAGCGACACACCATTTAACGGTATATACATTATGCTCGTCTAAGGCTAAAACCAATAAAATAGTGGGTGCGAAATAGCATATCGCCTCAAAGCAATTTTTGTGTGCAGCAACGGCCCTTGCGCCTGAGCCTTCTAGGCTCGACTGTTGCTGCCTAGGATTTTTGTTGTCGTATTTGCCCTGTTTAAACATTGCAAAAGCGACCGGGATTTTTGCAATTAACGGCATAAACACAATGACCGCGATGCATGTAATAATGATAAACACTTGATCTCCCTATTTTTACTAGCTAGTCTACCTACGCTTGCTTACGAGGCTAACTTTATATCAATCTTTAAATTTAATAAGTAGATTACAGTAATTTAACCTGACAAGGCGTACTATTTTGACTATGTTTTATATATGAATATACTATTAGTAGAAGACGAACCAACCGTTGCTCGATTTATCCAAAAGGGTCTTAGCGAGAACGGTCACACGGTAGAACATGCTGACAACGGTAAAGACGGCTTAGAGCTTGCTTTGACGGTTCAACACGATGTCATTATTTTGGACCGAATGTTGCCTCAAATGGACGGCATAGATGTCCTTAATAGCTTCAGAAGCCAGGGTGTAATTACGCCTACGCTAATTTTAAGCGCAAAGAACAAAGTAGATGACAAAGTCAAAGGATTACGCGCTGGTGCAGACGATTACTTAACCAAACCTTTCGCTTTTGAAGAGTTACTAGCGCGCGTAGAGATTCTTTCATCTCGCAATACGCCTATAGACAACACCAATTTAACTTTGGGCGAACTCGACTTAGATCTTATTAACCGAAAGGTCACTCGCGAAGGCCAAGTGATTGATTTGCAGTCTAAAGAATTCAAGTTACTTGAATACTTAATGCACAATCCCGGTAAAATTGTAACGCGTACAATGCTGCTCGAAAAGGTCTGGGAATACAACTTTGATCCACAAACAAATGTGATTGACGTGCATATTAGTAGACTACGCAACAAAATCGACAAAGGCTTCCCTTATCCCATGATTGAAACCATTCGTGGCGCAGGGTATATGATTAGTACCCGCTAATTATACTGCAGTTTGAACAGGAAGTAAGCCATGCGCGCTATTACCGACTATACCAAAAGCTCCAGTTTTGTGGTGAGCTTCTTTTTTATAATTTTGCTAATGGTCGGCGTTGGGTTTAACACTTACACACTCACAGTGGCTAATGACGATCTTCTAGTACGTGAAACACAAGCTGCTATCCAAGCAGACTTGGGAGGGTTTAGAAGCCTCTACAATGCCTCTGGCCGCGCTGCTGTAAAACAAACGATCGATGGGCGTGTTCTAAACCAAGCCAACGACTTTTTATACTATTACAAAGACAATAAAGACATTTATCTTGCCGGAAATTTAGCGCAATGGCCAAGCGACAATATCGAACTCATCCGAAATGGTGTCCTCGATATCCAAGTTACACTAGGACATGACTATAGCCACCAAGGCAATGCTAGTGTAGCCGCTAAAGAACGGGCCATGGCAATGGTTATTGAATTCACTAACGGTGACAGTCTGTTAGTAGCCAGAAGCGTGCAAGATATAGAATTTGCGGTAGCGCTTGCAAAAGCATCGTCTTGGGTAATGATAATTATTGTATTCGTAGTCGCTATTACCAGTTTAGGCGTGGCATATTATGTAGTTAGTCGCATTAACAAAATTGCTGATACCGCCGACGACATTATTGCAACCGGTAATTTAAGCGACCGTTTGTATGTTGAATCACAGTGGGACGATTTAAGTAAACTCGCGTTGGTACTCAATCAACTGCTCGATAAAATAGAGTCGTCGGTACGCGCTATTACGTCGGTTTCAGATAACATAGCGCATGATTTACGCACTCCATTAACGCGTTTAAAAGGCCACATAGAAGAATTGAAAGACAGTAAAGAACGTGGTCGATTGATTGATGAATGCGACAACCTACTTAGTATTTTCAATTCACTTCTACGCATTAGTGATATTGAAAATAGTAACAAAATAGCTGGGTTTTCAAACGTATTGCTAGACGAGATTGTGAGTGATGCCGTTGACCTATATTCACCTTTAGTAGAAGCGAAAAGCATAGAAATGTTGTTCGAAGCCGATGTAATTACAGACTTCGTTGGAGACAAAGACTTGCTGTTCCAATCGTTTGCTAATGTGCTCGACAATGCCATTAAGTTCACGCCAGAAGGCGGAAAGATTACGGTGAAATTACAACACAAAGGATACCGAGTTATATTCAGTGTGGACGACTCGGGAATGGGTGTCAGCAAAACAAATATTGTCAGGTTAACCCAGCGTTTTTATCGAGAAGATAACAGCCGTTCAACCAGTGGAAACGGCCTTGGATTGTCATTGGTGAGCGCCATCGTAACTCTGCATGGTGGTAAAATCTGGTTTGAACCATCTCACATAAATCAATCAAACGGTTTACGATGCGCCTTTAGTCTTGTTTCTGCATGAAAATGGTAACTTCAGCCATCACAATACCAAACTTTTTAATGTATGACCGATTCATCATGTTGTTACTATCCATTGCGAAAAACCAGTCGTCAAAATTAACACGATAGGTAGTTCCATCAACGTCTAAATCCATCTCATAAGCGAAATTAAAGGCATTGCCGTAAGACGTGCCCGTAGCATCACCTGCTATGTCTCCAGCACGACCGGTATATGTACCGTTTTCGTTTTTAGTTAAGGTCCAAATTCGCTTAATGGGACCATCACCTACGCTGTACTCAAAGGTTTCATCTAAAATAAGTTTGTCGTTTGCAATACTGCCATCGATATTAACCACAAAGCGTTGTACAACTTCGCCAGAACGGTTTTGCACGATTCCCCAAGCCGTAACTTTGCCATCGAAAAAAGCTTCTAGCGCAAACGTCGGTTGCTGTGTTTTGTAGTTTTCACCATCAATTGATATGGAGCAAGCTGACAATAAAATTGCCGAAGACAATATGGCGCATATTTTATAAAAAGAACGTTTCATTTTAACCTCATTATTTTACTAGCCCTAAAAGCTGTTGCCTCATTTTAGGCTCAGATGTTTCTTCAGACAACCATATATTAAAGAACCATTTACTAAATTCAATATCGTGAACTTTGCCTAAAGGCTTTTCATTAAGATAAAAATGGCTTACCTGCTTTTTGTCTACAATACCTGTAATCGTTTCACCTTCTTTAACATTTGGAAAAATGTCCTGCATTTCTTGATACCACTTAGCTAATTTAACCTCGTCCTGCATGCCAAGATTACGCATTTCACCTACCGAGCGACTAGCAATTTCTTTACCCTCAAAATCTCGTAAATACTTTAGTTTAAGGGCAAATGGTTGCTCCGCTTCAAAGTTTCCTTGAGGAGCAAATAACACAGCATCATAGATGTTGAAAAAAAATACTTTTAACCGCGCTTGGCCGACTACCTGAGGAGATTCAAAAAATGCTTGCAAATTTACCCCAGGAACTTGAGCACTTGCGCTGAAGAACATTGTGCTGGAAATAAAAATCAAAGCAATGCACTTAGAAACTAGCTTACAAAACATATATATTATGTCCCTACGTTGAAAATCATTATTGTATAGAACGTAAACTACTGCGCTTTAGATTATTAAGTTTGTGTAATAAAAGAGTCAATCGACACTATACGTATATCTACGTACTTACGCGAATTATCATTCACTTTTATAAGCACAGGCTGTAGGGTAACAATGAGGATAGGTGTCAGTCGCCAGATTACCTCACGCACCAACTTAAAGAGAGACAATGAATTTAGATATACAGTTACCATCGCCCATAACGCAATTAAACGCTTTATTTAACGATTCCGTAGTGTTTCGCGGTGACAACATTAATAAGGTTTTATCAAAAAACAATATCACAATACTGTGTAAACGCGATGATTTGATCCATCCTATTATTTCTGGCAATAAATGGCGCAAACTGTGCGCCTCACTTGCCATAATTAAACAACATCACTATAAGCATATAGTGAGTTTCGGCGGCGGTTTCTCTAATCATTTACACGCCTTAAGCTATGCATGCGCAGTCCTTAACATCAAGTTTACCGCCGTTATCCGTGGTGACTACAGCAAGCAGCTCACCCCCACTTTGCTAGACATGCAGCAGTGGGGTTCTCAATTCCATTTTGTGTCAAAAATAGAATACAAAAAAAGAACCGATAGCCAATACTGTCGTTCACTATTAAGGCAGTTAAAGGCAGATTACTCCATTCCAGAGGGCGGTTCCCATGCCGAGTGTATGAGCGGCGTTGCGGCTATTTTGACAGAAGTTTCGTCACAAACGACTGATATAACCCACATTATATTGCCTGTTGCAAGTGGCGGTACGCTAGCAGGTTTGCTCTCAAGTAAAGAATTACCGCATGTAAAGCTAGTAGGCATTGGCGTATTAAAAGGTGAAGGCTATTTAGAAGGCTTAGTCGAAAGTCTGCTTGGTAATTTTGGCGCAAACCAAGATACTAAGCAGTGGGAAATTATTCATGAATTTCATCACGGTGGCTACGCAAAGGCAAGCGACGCATTAAGGCAATTTGTAAATGACGTCAATCAACACTGCATACACCAAACAAGTGATGATGCATTTGCAATTGAACCGGTTTATTCAGGTAAATGTTTTTATGCACTTAAAAGCTTAATTGAGCGAGATTATTTTCCATCGAACAGTAAAGTGCTTATTTTACATACTGGCGGCTTGCAAGGCGCGCGACGAATGTAAATGAGCAATAAAATTGCCGAAAAAACTAATGCATTTTTTTTACGCAAAAGATGAAAATATCCTAAAACGTCAATCTTGCTAAAAGTAATCCCAAACGTATCGCAAAAAAGAAAACTGAACTTTTAGTAAGACGCTACCGTTAAATATTATTAATATAACTAATCAGGCAACACGGAATGAAAACGCGCCTTAATTTGCAACAGCCTCTGCCATATGCGCTCATGATAGGCAAAGCCTTAGATTTTTGTGAGTTTATGTTGACGCGTTCTGAGATCTTATATCCATTTGCTTTAGTTACTGATAACAATAACCACAGCGATGTTAATTGTATATTTGTTCCTCATAAAAACCAACTTGCACAGCCACATATGATTGAGTCGCTTCAAGAGCAAATAGAGACTCACAAAACTTTAACGGCAGATTCAGCTAGTGTGCTCGTTTACGCTGCCGAAATTACGCATCCAAACGCCACTGAACCAGAAGCTTTAGTATTTACTATTACCGATTCTCAAGGCCACAATACAGTTTCTATTTACCCTTATAAACACGTTAAAGGGGGTATAAAAATTAGTCATCCTTGCACCTGCAACTTTTCAGACTAAATCGATACTTGTCTCAATGCTCTTCACATCGTATGATCTTGTGAAAAGTAGGATTGAAAGCCCAATCTTCCAAAGTTATTTACCAAAAGCGTAAATCTGTTTTTTCCTAAGGAATTCTAGTATGTCGAAAGTGTTAATTATTGGCGCAGGCGGCGTTGCCTCTGTCACTGTTAAAAAGTGTGCACGTTTACCGCAGTTATTTGATGAAATTTATTTAGCCAGCAGAACAGTATCTAAATGCGAAGCCTTACGACAAGAAGTTGGGATTGACCGCGTCAAGGCTGTATTTACGGTAGATGCAGACAACGCCGATGAAGTAGCCGCGCTCATTACGCAAATACAACCAGACCTGGTGGTAAACTTGGCATTACCTTACCAAGATTTACCCATAATGGATGCCTGTTTAGCGACCCGCACTGATTATTTAGATACCGCAAATTATGAGCCCAAAGATGTTGCCAAGTTTGAATATTCATGGCAATGGGCTTATCAAGATCGCTTTAAAGAAGCGGGCATTATGGCTTTGCTTGGCAGTGGGTTTGATCCAGGCGTGACAAATGTATACACAGCATACGCCGCAAAACATTACTTTGATGAAATACATTATCTTGATATTGTCGACTGTAACGGTGGCGATCATGGTCAAGCTTTTGCTACTAACTTCAATCCTGAAATCAATATTCGCGAGATCACTCAAGTGGGTCGCTATTTTGAAAACGGCGAATGGAAAGAAACCGCACCATTAAGTGTGCGTGAAGATTTAGATTACCAAAACATTGGTGTGCGCGCGTCTTACTTAATGTTCCATGAAGAACTAGAATCTATTGTTAAGCACTTCCCTACGCTAAAACGAGCGCGGTTTTGGATGACCTTTGGCGATGCTTATTTAAATCATTTAAAAGTATTAGAAGGCATTGGCATGACCAGCATTGCGCCAATAGATTTTCAAGGCCAACAAATAATACCCTTAGAGTTCCTAAAAGCAGTATTACCTAACCCTGGTTCTTTGGCAAAAGGCTACACTGGCCAAACCTGCATAGGCACTTATATAACTGGCATAAAAGACGGCAAAGAAAAAACAATTTTTATATATAACAATTGCAGTCATGCAGCCTGTTTTGAAGAAGTAGGAGCGCAAGCGGTATCTTATACTACTGGTGTGCCGGCCATGATTGGCGCAGCTTTAATGTTAAATAAGACTTGGCATAAACCAGGCGTTTGGAATATGGAACAATTTGATCCAGACCCCTTTATGGATATGCTCAAAGAACATGGCTTACCTTGGCACGTAATGGAATGCGAGAGCCCATTTAAATGACCCGAAACACTTTATTCGCGAACAAGCACATTCCCAGCCCTTGTTATGTGTGTGAAGAAGACAAACTGCGCGCTAACTTAGTACTCATGCAAGATGTGCAAGCCCGCGCAGGCATTGACATTATTTTAGCGTTAAAGGGCTTCTCTATGTGGTCTACCTTTGATATTGTGCGCGAGTATCTGCAGGGTGCTACGGCCAGTTCAGTGTGGGAGGCTAAACTTGCCAAATATGAAATGGGTAAAGAAGTGCACGCGTATTCTCCGGCCTATAAACAACAAGATATGGATGAACTGATTGACTTATGTGAGCATATCTCATTTAACAGCCTTAACCAGTGGCAGCAGTTCAAAGCACAAGTGCTGTCATCAAAAGTATCCCCCGGGCTTCGTGTTAACCCTGAGAACCAAGAGGCCGACACGCCCTTATACGACCCTTGTGCACCGGGTTCACGTTTGGGTATACTCGCCTCGCAGCTAATAGACGCAGATATATCTGGGATTGAGGGCTTTCATGTCCATAATTTATGTGAGAACGACTCATTTTCAGCTCAGCGCACACTGCAAGCTATTGAAAACAAGTTTGGAGCGTATCTACCTACTTTGAAATGGCTAAATTTAGGTGGTGGGCACCTAATGACTAGCGAAAATTATGACATTGAGCATTTAATTAGCACCCTTGTTTCATTTAAAACAAAATATCCAAACCTACGTATTATTTTAGAGCCAGGTTCAGCTGTCGCTTGGCAAGCAGGCCCTTTAATAGCTGAAGTGGTAGACATTGTTGAGAATGAACAACAAATTGCCATATTAGATATTTCCGCAACAGGCCATATGCCTGATGTACTTGAAATGCCCTATCGTCCGACTGTATATGATTCAGGCTTAGCCAATGAAAAAGCGTACACCTACAAACTAGGCGGTAATTCATGCCTCGCGGGGGATGTTATTGATGAGTATAGCTTTGATAAACCGCTAAAAGCAGGTGACCGAATCATCTTTGAAGACATGCTTCATTATACAATGGTAAAAACAAGTTTCTTCAATGGCGTTGAACATCCGGCTATTGGTATATTGCAAAGCAACGGTGAATTCACTCTCATTAAAACCTTCACTTATGATGACTTCAGGAATAGACTTTCTTAGCCGATTCATGCCTAATATGATCATTAAAATGACGTCTTATGTTCTTAAATACAATGACGCGCCTTTTTTGCGGCTTTTTCATTCTTACTCTTTCAACCCCCTTATTTGCAATTGAAATACCTGTTGTAAACAGTCAAGGTAAGCTTGTCAATGTTGTAGCTATTGCTAGCCATGTCCAGCACATCAGATCACACAACATGCCGCAGTAATAGAACAAATTTGTCCTCACCTCAAGCAACAAGGCATTCGACTCGACGTAGCATTTGCAAAAGACCTTCAGTCTCTAAAAACCAAAAAACAAGCTTACGGCTTTTCCTCTAGGTTCAGGAGCAGTAATTAACGTGCGAGCTCATTCATTAAATCAAAGTATTTTTAGATTAGTCATTGGCTTAGTAGTAGTAACATGCTTAACAATTTTAGTGAATGTATGGCTTGTCAATTATCAACAAGCCCAAAGTAAACTGGCAAAAGATATAGAATTAGCCCAAAACGTATTCGGTGAAGTCCTCGAAAATCAAGAAGATTTGCTGTTTACATCGGCCTCTGTGCTTACCGATGATTTTGGCTTTAAACAAGCTGTAGCAACTAATGATAACGGTACCATTACCAGTGTACTATCGAATCATGGCAACAGAATTAGTGCCGATTTAATGGCCATATTTTCGCTCGAAGGTGACACTATTGTGAGTACCTTAAAGCCAACTCGATCGTTTAACAACGAAGCTTTTGAAGCAATCAAAATATATTCACAACTAATTGATACTAGTTTAGCCCAAGGTGGTGTGTCGACCTTCATGATCGTAGATAGTAGAGTTTACAAGGTAATACTCTTAAGAATAGATGCACCAAAGCCAATGGCCATTGCACTTGTCGGTTTTGAGTTAACACCTAACTTTATTAAAAAGCTAAAAAACACTACACAAATACAAGTTGGTTTATTAGTACGAGGCACCGATTCACCGCAAGTTCCTATTTATATAGAAAATAATAATATCAGCAAAACCAAGGCGCTTAACTCGCTTCAGGTTGAGGAGCTGTCCTGGCATCATATCGCTTTTTCAAGCGATATCTTAGTCACGCAAGAATTTCTGTATTTTGAGAATAAAGACTTAAATATTCAAGTTGTGCTGACTCAGCGTCTCAGTAAACTTATTTCGAAATTTTCAGAACTGACGTCTAATATTTCACTAATTATTTTTATCGCTATCGTTATTACCTCTATCATTGCGGTTCTGTTTTCGCAACGACTCGCGCAGCCTATAAGGCAATTGGCCGATGCGGCGCAGCGTATATCATCGGGCGATTATCAACAAAAAATAAAGGCTATTAATGACACAAAAGAATTTATGCATCTTTCAGATGCACTTAACAACATGCAAAGTAGCATCCGCCAGCGCGAAAAGCAGATTATCCTGCAGGCACAACATGACACTTTAACAGGGTTATATACGCGCTACCATGCCGGAAATTTAATCGATGAAGCCTTACAAAATCAATCATTACAAGGAAGGGGCTTTCATGCCGTTGGCATTAATATTGTGGGTTTCCGTGATATTAATGATGTTTTTGGTTATCAATACGGAGACGCTTGTTTAATTGAAATCGCCAGCAAAATTGAGCAGTTAAGCGGTTTATCTGCGCGATTATCTGGTGGAGAGTTTCTGTGGGTTCCAAACATCAATAAGCCTGAAGAAAACTAATCCCTTGGCGATTTTAAACTGCGTCAAATAAAGGAATTACTTGAGCAGCCTGTCATTCATCAAGGCGTATCTATCCCCCTAAAAATGGTAGTAGGCACGGTTCATTGCCCGAGCCAAGCAAGTAGTGCTGAACAATTGTTCAAACTCACTAATATTGTATTAGATGAGGCTCAACTTCAGCCTTCTTTAATGCTACATTACCAAGATGTGTTTGAACAAAAATACATACGAAAAGTACAAATAATTACCCGCTTAAAATCAGCCATAAGCGAAAATTCAGCTGATTTACTTCTATATTATCAACCCAAGTTACATATTAAATCTCTAAAAGTGAATGCTGTTTAAGCCTTAATACGCTGGATAGATCCAGAATTAGGCTTTGTACCGCCCGATGAATTTATTGGTATTGCCGAAAATGCGGGCCTTATTTCGTAAGTAACTGATTGGGTAATTGAAAGGGCTATAATAGATGCGCAGCATTTGGCCATGCAGGGAATTGAGGTATGCATTGCGATTAATTTATAGGCAAAAGACGTAACTAACCCTTATCTGTTAGACAAAATTGCGGCGTTACTTAATAAAGCGAATTTGCCTACTAAAGCACTCAGTTTTGAAATCACAGAAAGCGATTTAGTTGAGGACCCTGAAAAAGCGATTGCTCACCTGAATGACTATAAAAAGCAGGGTTACGAACTCGCTATTGACGATTTTGGCACCGGTTATTCATCTCTTGCCTATTTGAAAAGCTTCCCCGTAAGCACCTTTAAAATTGACAAGAGCTTTGTGCTCAAACTAAGCCAAAATCAAGACGATAAAGATATTGTTGAGACCATTATGCAACTGGCCGATAAATTCAATTTGACAGTTGTTGCCGAGGGTGTTGAAGATGCACATCAAAGGTGGTCATTTAAATCTGGTAGTGGGGTCGTTAATCTGCGCGATATCCAGCGCTGGGCTTCCACACACAGGCGCAGACAAACTACTGGCTAGCTTGGCAGTTATTCGTGATATGCGTTATATGCGTGAAGGCATTGTATAGAAATAAGATGACGGCGGTAAGCGAGTAGTATTTTGGTTCACGGTTCATATTAAAGATAGCGACAAATAAAAAACAACAAAAAAGCCCAACTTCTTGTCTGGAATTGGGCTTTTTTCATTCATCATATTATTATCTATAATGCATATGTATTAAGCAAATATCGCTTTAGCGTTATCTCTAAGTGCCATAAATTCTGGCGTTTTCAGTTCCGCTATATCGGTGAATAAGCCGCGCTCTTGCGCCGCCTTCAATACGTCTTCAGCGTGGTCAATATTATTCGTTAGGGCTGCACCCACGCGCACAAAATCAATATAACTCACTGCTGGCGTTGTAAAGTCTAAGTCACGCCAATGTTCAGCTACTTCAATAAATATCTCATTAAACTGCCATTCACGCATAATGCTAGCACCAATGCGTCCTGACAGCTTATCAATAGCCACGTCTAAGAAGGTCGGATTGGCAAACACGCTGTCATGGCGCTCTGCTTCCGTTAGAACAGGTAACGCGCCTATATCCGCAACTAAACCGGATAGGGTCATAGTATCCAAACTGAGGGAGTTACCTTTATGAGTGTTTTTATAATGTGTCATAGCAGCCATTGCATTACCTACCATGTCTACAGTAGACGACCATTTTTCAGCCATATATGTTTTTACCACTGTATTTTTAGATACGAAAAGCTGTTCCATTGCTAACGCAGTAGCAATGTTTTTCACTTGAAATAAGCCTATTCTAGTCACCGCCTGGGTGGTTGAGGTAACTTTTATCATACGTCCTAAATAAGCACTATTCGCTATTTTTACCATACGTGCACTTAGCGACGGATCTTGACCAATAACATCAGACATGTCGTTTAAGTTAATGTTTGGATCGTCAGCGGCTTTTCTTACTTTTAATGCAATGGCTGGCAGCGTCGGGAGAACCAATGTATCATTATTTATTTTCTCGACTAATATAGTGGAGAGTGCATTTTGAGTTGACATGTGTTCAGCCTTATTTTTCTGAGTCAGACAAACGCCCTTCCATGAGCGGCTAATATACTTAGCATTCCAATATATATTTTCACCAACCTACATGCGATTGATAACGCTTAATTACTGCTTTATTCAAGTTTTAGACTGTCTGTGTAGGGCGGCCACCCTAATGGTTTGCCGGCTAACACATGTAAATGAATATGGTAAACAGTTTGCCCACCATGCTCATTACAATTCATAACGGTTCTAAATCCTTCCTGCGCTACCCCAAGGTCATTCGCTATTTTTGCTGCAATACGGTGCATGTAACCAACAACAGCTTCATCTTCTTCGCCAATATCATTGGTTGTAGCGATAGGTTTCTTTGGAATAACTAAAAAATGAATAGGTGCTTGCGGATTAATATCACGAAAAGCGAGCACACGTTCATCTTCAAATAAAATATCGGCCGGGATTTGTTTTTCAATAATTTTTGTGAAGATTGTGGCCATGTTTTTACCCCTTATTCTGCGTTAAATTCACGCTGTGCTAGCGTTGACGGTACATACAAGATTAAATAAGAATATTTAGTTAATGAAATTACTCGCCTAATTAAAATCAATTTAGCTATACACAATGTACAACAAAACTACGCCCAAAATTAATCGGTATATCACAAAAGGAAGCATACCAATTTTTGAAATCCAGCTTAAAAATAAGTATATACATAAATAGGCGGCAACAAACGAAAAACCAGCCCCGTAAATAAGCGCGGTCCAATCAACTTGCGTTTTAACTGCAAGTAAATCTAAGGTGGCGAATAAGCCTGCAGCTAAGATAATAGGAATAGACAGCAGAAACGAAAATCGAGCAGCGCTTTCACGGTTTAAGCCTAGCAGTAGGCCTGCCGTCATAGTTATACCGGAACGAGAAGTTCCGGGAATTACCGCAAGCGCTTGAGCGATACCAATAAGCAAGGTATCTTTCATAGTAATGTCGTCGATAGTTTTTGTTTGCTTCGCTTTTACGTCTGCGTACCATAGTAACAAGCCAAACACGATGGTGGTAATCGCAATAACAAGTGCTGAACGCGCGTTCAGCTCAATCCAGTCTTTCATTAAGAAGCCAAATATTCCGGCTGGAATGGTGCCAATAATAACCCACCACGCAAGGCGTGAATCGGTGCTTTGTGTTTTACTAAAACCATGCCCAAACCATGCCAAGGCCAAGCGCCAAATATCTTCACGAAAATAAATCATGACAGCCAACAAGCTGCCAACATGAACAGCCACGTCAAATGCAAGCCCTTGATTGCGCCAACCCAGAACTTCAGCCGGTAAAATAAGGTGAGCAGAACTAGAGATAGGCAAGAATTCAGTTAACCCTTGAATAATTGCCAAAATAATAATTTCAAAAATGGTCATTGCTGTTGCGCACTCCATATAAAGCCAGATGGCCACAATCGTTGTTGTTTGTTTTTGCTATGAGACAAAAATTCTTGCCATAAGACCCCATAGGTTTTTTGTGTACAGGGGTGAATTTGATCGGGTATTATTTCTGCCATGGGTTTTAGTACAAATGCGTTGTACTCAATTTCATCTCGGGGTAACACTATTGGCGAGCTTGAAATTACATCATCGAAGGTTAACAGGTCTAAATCTAAAGTTCGGTTTCCAAACTTTTTATCGCGTGTTCTGCCTTGCTCATCTTCAATGGCTTTTAATCGCGCACAAACATCTTTTATGGAAAAAGTAGTGTGCGCAAGCACTACTAAGTTCAAAAAGTTATTGCCGGCAAACCCAACTGATTCACTCTCAAAGACAGTCGAGAGCAAAAGCTCGCCAAAACTATCATGCAAAGCTTGTAATCCAAGTTCGGTATTCCGCTCTTTTTCGATATTAGAGCCTACGCTAATTAGAATTTGATGCTTCATTGGTGGTCCGTGAATGCTCTACTTCGCAAAATTTTGATACCAACAGCGGTAACGTTGTCGAGAATATCGGGTTTATTGATGGTCAGGCTGACAGATTCAGCGGCAAACTCATCGAGTAAGACCTTGGCCATATGCTCGCCAAGCGCTTCGAGTAATTGATAGCTGGCTTTGTCGGCTATATCAGCCAGTCTTTCAGCAATTTTGCCATAGTCGAGGGTATCGGCTACGTTGTCTGAACGTCCTGCTTGCTGCAAGTTAGTTTGTAACTCTATATCAACGATTACTCGTTGTTTTGCATGACGTTCAAAGTCATATACCCCAATGAGGGTATACAGTTGAAGCCCGTTTATATACACTTTGTCCATTCACACACTTTTTTTTGGGTTACGAGAAGCGCAACCTTTGTTGCTCTGATAATGATACCTAGTGTATCGCGAACTCATAGGTTAAGTACATGACTACATGGGTGGTTTTTCATATTATTGGGGCATATCTGCTTGGTTCAATCTCAAGTGCGGTGCTGATCACGCGGATATTTGTGAGAGCAGATATAAGAGAGCAAGGCTCGGGCAACCCGGGCACAACCAATGTATTAAGAGTGGCCGGGAAAAAAGCCGCCGCAGCTGTATTTGTCTTTGATGTGCTCAAAGGCGCAATACCCGTATACGCCGGGTTTTTGCTAGGATATGAGCCTATAATTTTGAGCATTATTGCCGTTAGTGCTTGTATCGGCCATATGTATCCTATCTTTTTTTCATTTAAAGGGGGTAAAGCTGTTGCAACAGCTCTGGGCGCTATGATGCCTTTAAATGGCTGGCTAGCGCTTTGTTTGCTTGGCACTTGGATAGTTATTTTTGCAATTACTCGAATTTCATCGCTGGCGGCAATTGCTACATTGCTACTCGCTCCCCTATATGCCTACCTATTTAAACCTGAATACACCCTAGCAGTAGCAATACTGTGCGGCTTAATAATTGTAAAACACAAGAGCAATATTGGTCGTCTTTTAAACAAGCAAGAAAATAAGATAAAAAAGCCCGCTGGTAAAAAATAAAGCATTTATCAAGGCTATAACGCGGAAAGTGTTTCCAATGACCAACGCGGCATAACCTTACTATTGATAGGTGTAGTTTCACCAGCAGCTAAGCGCATACAGCCAGCGTACGCGATCATAGCGCCGTTGTCGGTACAATATTCAAAGCGTGGATAAAACACTTCAAAGCCATCCTTTTTACTGGCTTTTGCAAATTCATCACGTAGCATTTTGTTGGCCGCCACGCCTCCTGCCATTACAATGCGTTTTAAGCCAGTCTGTTTGAGAGCGCGACGACATTTAATCAATAGGGTATCAACTACCGCTTCTTGGAATGCATAGGCTATATTGGCCTGAGTTTGAATATCTGAGGGTTCTTTTTTAATAGTATTGGCAACGAAGGTCTTCAGGCCACTAAAACTCATATTCAAGCCAGGCTTGTCGGTCATGGGTCTTGGAAATTTATAAATTCCAGCATTTCCTTGTTCAGCAAGTTTGGCCAACAAAGGGCCACCTGGATAGTCAAGACCAAGAAGTTTAGCTGTTTTGTCAAACGCCTCTCCTGCTGCGTCATCTACCGATTCACCCAACACTTCATAACGACCAATGCCTTGCACGTGTACCAGCATGCTATGGCCACCCGATACTAACAGCGACAGGAATGGAAATGGAGGTTTAGGCTCATCTAACATCGGCGCCAACAAATGCCCTTCCATATGATGCACGCCTAATGCTGGTACCTGCCAAGCATAAGCCAGTGATTTCGCCATAGATGCCCCAACTAGCAAAGCACCTATTAAACCAGGACCGCGTGTGTAGGCAATGCCGTCTATATCTTTGGCCGTTAAATTAGCTTGCTCTAGCGTTGCTTTAACCAATGAAACAATTTTACGCACATGGTCACGTGATGCTAGTTCAGGCACAACGCCTCCATAGTCAGCATGCAGCTTAACTTGACTGTATAGTTTGTGCGCCAGCAAGCCATTATTAGCGTCATATATTGCAATGCCCGTTTCATCACAGGAGGTTTCAATGCCAAGTACTTTCATAAAGAAAAACGTTATCCGATGTTAAGAAGTAAAAGATATAGTCAGGCGTATAGTGTAAACTATCTTGATAGGCAAACTTAAGTCTTTTGTTAAGGCTTTTGTACAGAGTTAGTAAAGGGCTTGTTAGCTTGTTATCCAAGGCCTTTTTTGTGTTTACGCTAGCTCACTTTTCCATTTACCCCTCTTTGACCGAGAGAAACCTTATTTTTTACATATAATTTGGTATTTAGGGTTTACAAAGTTTCAAATAAACAGTACTATTTCGCACCAATTTTTAGCCCGGGCCTATCAATTGAAGAGTGGTCATTTTAGTGTCCACCACATGCGCCCGGTTGATTTAATTTCAAAGGTGAACATTTAAAATGCCAATTGTGAAAGTAAGAGATAACGAACCGTTTGACATCGCATTAAGACGATTCAAACGTTCATGTGAGAAAGCCGGTGTACTATCTGAAGTACGTCGTCGTGAGTATTTTGAAAAACCTACTTGGGAACGCAAGCGTAAGAAAGCTGCTGCCAAGAAGCGTCACATGAAAAAATTGGCTCGTGAGAATGCACGTCGCATCAAATTGTATTAATTAATACAAGCATGAATTGATTAAAAACGGGTGTCTTAATAGGCGCCCGTTTTAGTTTCTAGCGCTATAATATAGTTCACAGCTTTATACTCAAAACTTAGAAAACTTGAGCCATATGCCTGCTATCCAGCATTGACTGTACCCCATGAGCATGCCAACAATAGGACGACACTATGTCACTACTTATCGAATTAAAAGAAGCGCAAAAAGACGCAATGCGCAGCAAAGACAAGCTTTCATTAGGTACCATTAGAATGGCACTAGCCGCGGTAAAGCAGCGCGAAGTAGATGAGCGGATAGAATTAACCGATACTGATGTTTTACAGATATTGACCAAAATGGTGAAGCAACGCCAAGAGTCGATTGTGTTGTTCGTAAAAGGCAATCGCGAAGATCTAGCCGATGTGGAAAGAAAAGAAATAGAAGTAGTCCAGCGTTTTTTACCTACTCCGCTAACATCAGATGAAGTCAATGCTGTTGTTGATGCTGCTATCACTAGCACTGGCGCAGACAGTATCAAAGATATGGGCAAAGTAATGGGCGCAGTAAAAGGCCAATTACAAGGCAGAGCTGATATGGGCGCGGTTAGCGGCATCATAAAGTCTAAACTTAACTAAAAGACAGGCAAAACGCTTATTATGGCAGGGCGCATCCCATCTAGTTTTATCGATGACCTTATTGCACGTAGCGATATAGTCGATATTGTTGACAGTCGTGTAAAACTTAAAAAAGCGGGTCGTAATTATCAGGCCTGCTGTCCATTTCATAACGAAAAAACCCCCTCTTTTTCTGTTTCTCAAGAAAAACAATTTTATTATTGTTTTGGATGTGGCGCCAAAGGCAATGCCATTAGTTTTATCATGGAATACGAACGTTTAGATTTTGTAGAAGCGGTTGAAGATCTAGCAAAGCAATATGGTTTAGACGTGCCTCGCGAAACTGGCGGCACACCTCATAAATCTCAAGAAGAACGCAACGACCGTGAAAAAGACTATGAGCTTATGGGCAAGGTTGCACGGTATTTTGAATATCAGCTCAAACACCATAAAAATGCACCACAAGTTATAGATTATTTAAAAAATCGCGGATTAAGCGGCAAGATTGTCAAGCATTGGGGCATCGGCTACGCACCACAAGAATGGGACGGTGTACTAGCCAAATTCGGATGCGACGCAGCCGCTGTAGAACGTTTATTAACACTTAAATTAGTGAATGAAAATGATAACAAGCGCCGCTATGATTTTTTTCGCCATCGCGTTATATTTCCAATACATGATAAAAGAGGCAGAGTAGTTGCTTTTGGCGGCCGTATTATTGATGACGACGGGCCAAAGTATTTAAACTCGCCTGAAACCCGCATTTTCCACAAAGGTTATGAATTATATGGCTTGTATCAAAGCAGGCAAGCTAATCGTAAACTAGCACGCTTGTTGGTGGTTGAAGGTTATATGGATGTGGTGGCATTATCACAATTCGATATTAATTATTCAGTAGCTGCATTGGGCACAGCTACCACCCCTGATCATATTCAAACCCTCTTTAAATCGACTTCCGAAGTAGTGTGCTGTTACGACGGAGACCGAGCGGGACGAGACGCGGCATGGCGCGCACTCGAAAACGCCCTCGCCTTTTTGCAAGACGGCAAAGTCATGAAGTTTTTATTTCTTCCCGACGGTGAAGATCCAGATTCTATGGTTAGAAAAATTGGTAAAGAAGCATTTGAAACCCTTATTAGTGAAGCAAAACCTTTGTCGGGTTTCTTTTTTGATGTTTTGCTCAAAAAACATTCCATAGCGTCTATTGAGGCAAAAGCCGCACTAAAAGCAGAAGCTGTACCTTTGATTAAACAAATATTAGGCGAAAATCAGCGCACTATGATGATGGCGCAGTTGAAAAAAATTTGCAAAGAAGGCGACGGTCATGACTACGATGCTGATACTAAACAAGCAAATAAACAACGAAAAATTAAGCATACCGATTACAAGTCGCCAGTTGATATAGCCCTGTCGCCTTTACGAATGATAATTAGGCTTTTATTAGAGTCACCTAGCCTTGCCAGCAGTGTCGAAATAGTTAATCCAAACACTTTAAGCCCAGACAAAATTTCAGGTTTGGCAATGTTGATTGAAATTCATGACTATTGCTTGCAGGTTCCTCGCGCAAACACAGCCACACTTTTTGAAGCCTTTCGGGCACATCCTCATATTCATCACTTAAGCAAGCTATTTGCGGCGACTATTGAAGACAACATTGATTTAGAGGCTGAATATATTGCATGCTTCTCGACCTTGGTAAAATGGCAAGTTAACGCGAGATTAGACGAACTAATGGCTAAGCAAGAATTCGACCCTTTAACAATTGATGAAACTGAAGAATTAAAAGCCTTACTCTTGGCAACCGACAGTTAATATCTGCGACAAAACCAATAGAGATATAGTCGCTATTGATACATTTGTAAGTGCCTAGTTTATATACGGTTTTACGGTCAGGTTTTATTTACAATGCTAAGCTTAAAAACAATATAAAAATAAAACTTATATGGAACTTTATTTGCGCGTTTTAGTAATCATTTGTAGTGGAATTATTAGCCTACTATATGCTAAACTAGCGCGTTAGAATTCAATGCGATATAACAAGTTTGTTTTGGTCAAGATTACAAAGTCCCATAAGGTGTTAAACACACATGGTATTTTGCAAAAAATAGTGAGCAAAACAGGCCTAAGTTAACAAGGTCAAAACACCCGAGGGTGCTTATGATCAATTACATTTAAGGTATAATGTGCAAAGCAAGCAGTCCCAGATAAAACTCCTGATTGCGAAGGGTAAAGAACAAGGTTACTTAACCTTTGCCGAAGTCAATGATCATCTTCCCGCTAACATAGTGGATTCAGATCAAATTGAAGACATCATTCGCATGATAAACGACATGGGTATTAAAGTGTTTGAACAAGCACCTGATTCCGATGAACTGTTAATGCAAGAAACCACTACCGACGAAGATGCTGCCGAAGCAGCAGCGCAAGCACTTGCGACCGTAGAAAGTGAAATTGGTCGCACAACTGACCCCGTTCGCATGTACATGCGGGAAATGGGCACGGTAGAGCTGTTAACGCGCGAAGGCGAAATTGAAATAGCCAAACGCATTGAAGAAGGTATTAATCAGGTTCAATGTTCTGTTGCAGAATATCCTGAGGCTATAACGTACTTACTCGACCAATGGGACCTGTTTGAAGCAGAAGAAATTAGAATAAGCGATATCATCATCGGGTTTGTTAATCCTGATGAAGACGATGTAGCTCCTACAGCCACCCACGTAGGTTCTGAATTAGCAGACGACGATTTAGACGAAGATGACGATGACGACGATGAAGACGAGGAAGTTGACAATTCTGTTGACCCTGAACTCGCTCGCGAGAAGTTCTCGGCATTACGCATTCAATACGGTAAAGCCCGCGATGTAATAGAATCAAAAGGCCGTTCACACAAAGCCGCTAGAAAAGAAATTGCTGCGTTAAGTGACGTCTTTAAAGAGTTTCGCTTAGTACCAAAACAGTTCGACCGTATGGTTAAAAACATGCGCGGCATGATGGATAGAGTTCGTATTCAAGAACGTTTAGTCATGAAATACTGTGTTATAAACGCAAAAATGCCAAGAAAAGACTTTATTAAAGCCTTTGCTGGCAACGAAACATCTACCCAATGGTTATATAAGTTACTTGAAGGTAAGCAAGACTACGTAGTACGGGTACTAGAATTTAAAGAAGAAATAGAACGTTGCGTTAGTAAGATGAACGCGGTTGAGAAAGAGACCGGGTTAATCATTCCAGATATTAAAGATATCAACCGAAGAATGTCGATTGGTGAAGCTAAAGCTCGCCGTGCGAAAAAAGAAATGGTTGAAGCTAACTTACGTTTAGTAATATCTATTGCTAAAAAATACACTAACCGCGGCTTACAATTTTTGGATCTAATCCAAGAAGGTAATATCGGTTTGATGAAAGCTGTTGATAAATTTGAATACCGACGTGGCTATAAGTTTTCAACCTATGCTACTTGGTGGATTCGCCAAGCGATTACTCGTTCTATTGCTGACCAAGCAAGAACAATACGTATTCCGGTACACATGATTGAGACTATTAACAAGCTTAATAGGATCTCTCGTCAAATGCTTCAGGAAATGGGTCGTGAACCAACGCCAGAAGAATTGTCTGAACGTATGATAATGCCAGAAGACAAAATACGTAAAGTCCTTAAGATTGCTAAAGAGCCTATTTCAATGGAAACCCCTATTGGTGATGATGAAGATTCACACTTAGGTGATTTTATTGAAGATGTTACTATTACGCAGCCATTAGATTCTGCCACCGGCGGAAGTCTTAAAGACGCTACGCAAGAAGTGTTAGCGGGCCTAACGGCGCGTGAAGCAAAAGTACTGAGAATGCGCTTTGGTATAGACATGAACACCGATCATACGCTAGAAGAAGTAGGTAAGCAGTTTGATGTAACTCGCGAGAGGATTCGTCAAATTGAAGCTAAAGCCCTTCGTAAACTTCGTCATCCTAGTCGCTCTGAGCAGCTTAAGAGTTTCTTAGACGATTAGATAGCAACTGCTAGAAAAAAAGCCAGAACTATTTTCTGGCTTTTTTGTGCCCGCTCGTTTATTAGAAGTAATAAACGAGCCTATGAACCAGTAGTCGTTTAAAAAAAAGGTCTTGACTGGTTGATATTGGATGTCGAGTATTATGAGTACTATAGAGGTTATGAGTCTGCAAAAAACCTATTTAGAAAGCTAAATGTATTTAACCCCTTACAAACCGAATTGAAAAGTGTATAAAATCCTGACAAAAAAATCGCCGAACAAGGTCGACGATTCTAAGCGATTAACTTTCCTACTGAAATCATTACTTACGTATTTTTCTTGAACCAGCGAACGCCAATAAGCCAAGGCCTAATAAAGCAACGTGAGATGGCGCAGATACTTGCGTAACAGTGTCGCTATATGTGTAGATTATTTCAACAAATCCAGCAGCAGAGGTGTTAAACGCACTAGTTATACTACCTGCACCAGTCGCTATACTTGTTGCAGCAGCGTCAAAAGTAAATTCAGCATCTCCCATACCTGTAAAGATAGCTAAAGTAGCCGCATCAGTATAAGTTTCTATATTAAACGCATCAGCCATTAAGTCAGCGTAGGTCTCGCCTGATGGGCCGTCAAAGTCAATAGTGCCATCAAATGCTGCAGCATTTAAAATTCTCTCAATGCTTGGAATAGTAACTACGAGTATGTTATCCAGAGCATCTGTGAGTGTTAGTTCAGCTTCTAACTTAGTCGTTATTACTGCTGGTGCTGCATCTCGACTTTCAACTTCAATAGTACCAAATATAGAACCGTCAATTGAAAACGAAACAGAGTCCAGAGTACGTGTACCGCCCATGGTATCAAACTGGGCAAAGCTAAGTGCCGTCTGGAAGTTAGTGGTTTGTAAAGTAACCGCCTCACTCAATATGATTGTTCCAGCGTTTGAAAAAGTGGCAGCGCATAACAGTGTAGCTCCACATAATAATTTCTTTAACATTGTCATAATCCCTTTGTTTTTTAAATGGACAAATAAGAATAATTCATTCAAATGTACCAATTCATTTACTTTATTCTTGCTTAATAATTAAGCAATCGTTATGCCAATATTAAAAACCTTTAAGTTACAGACACTTATATTATCTTTCGATTACTTGATATCAAATGTGTAAAATATCCTGACAGTATATAAAGGCAAAGTTAGTGCTTTAGTCAAACCAAGTCTTATTTATGAGTTGCGCCTTTATCATACGCGACTTCACCAGACAGCTTCTCTAGCTGTTTTGTACGTTTTAAAGGCGACCCAGTATTGCGCGCTAAATAAGCATAAGCAGTGGGTACAATAAATAAAGTCATAAACACACTAAACAGCACGCCTGAAAAAATGACCATTCCAATCACCGCACGTGATTCAGCGCCTGGGCCCGTTGCAAGTACCAACGGAAGTGCACTAAATAGAGTTGTAAAAGCCGTCATGACAATAGGACGTAAGCGCATCATAGAGGCTTTTTTAACCGCTTCTTCAAACTCAGTCCCTGCATCACGCAATTGATTTGCGAACTCTACGATCAAAATACCATTTTTAGCTGCCAAACCAATCAACATCACCAGTCCAATTTGACTGTAAATATTGATTGAAAATCCAGCTAAGTACAAACCTACATAAGCACCAACCAAAGCCAATGGCACTGTGAGCATTATAACCAAGGGATGCACCCAACTTTCAAATTGCGCCGCTAGCACTAAATAAGTGACTGCTAATGCTAATGCAAAAATGAATAGAAATGAGGAACCCGATTCTTGATAGAGCTGAGATTCTCCTTTGTAGTCAATTGATACTTCTGCAGGTAGTTCAGTAGCCACAATATTTTCTAAGAACGTTAAGGCCTCCCCAACGGTATAACCATCTGCTAAGTTTGCGGTTATGGTTACCGCACGCATTCTGTTATATCTGTTTAATGTATTTGAGGTGGCTTGCTCTTTGATATCCAACAGGTTATCAAGTGGAATAAGCTCACCGCTGCGATCACTTCTTACATATATATTATCTATGCTGTTAGGGCTTCGGTAGTCGGCTTCATTGCCCTCTAAAATAACATCGTATTCTTGACCTCGGTCTAAGAACGTAGAGACCCTTCGTTGACCCAACATAGTTTCTAGTGTGCGCCCAATTTCTGAAATTGAGACGCCTAAGTCGGCTGCACGATCGCGATCTATTTGCACCAACAACTGCGGCGAGGTTTCTTTATAATCTGAATCTATACGCAGTAAATTAGGATTTTCCGACGCCTTTTCAATCACAGTATTGCGCCACTGCACAAGTTCTTCATAAGTATTACCCTGCAATACAAATTGAACAGGTCGGCCTAAGCCTCTTCCGCCAATTGCCGAACGCATAATAGCGAAAGCGCGCACATCGGGTAGCTGCGACAACTTGCCACTTATCTCATTCATGACATCAAAAGTAGAGCGCTCTCTACTTTCCCAGTCGCCCATACCGACAATAGCAATACCGGCACCTCCACCAAACCCTGGAGTACGAATAAGTACTCTGACAACTTCGCCAGTGTCTCTGTAGGGCATGAGTAAATCTTCAATCTTTTTAAGGTTACGAGAGTTACTCTCGTAACTAGCGCCCTCTTGCGCCTGCATTAATATAAAGAAGTTCCCTCTATCTTCACGTGGCACAAACTCCTCGGGAATTTTACTTTGTAATTGAATAATGACGGCTATACTCGTAACAATGAGAATTAGCATAAGAAACGGTTGCTTCATAGTTGACCCAAGAGACTTGTAATATCTTTGTTCTAGGCCTTTAAAGCTTTTGTCCATGAACACCCCAAAACCCGATGTACGCTCTCGTTTCTTAAGTATTTTGGACGCTAACATAGGCGATAATGTCAATGCTGTGAAACTTGAAAAGGCCACTGCCGCTGCTATTGCAATAGCAAATTCGGTAAACAAACGGCCAACATTACCTTCTAAGAACACCAAAGGTACAAAAACAGAAATAAGTACTAATGTAGTAGCAATAACTGCAAAGCCAACTTCCCGAGCGCCTCTATATGCGGCTAAAATAGGTTCTTCGCCCATTTCTATGCGCCGGTAAATATTTTCAAGCACTACAATTGAGTCGTCTACTACTAGGCCTATAGCAAGCACAAGCGCTAGCAGTGTTAGTAAATTGATAGAAAAACCTAGTGCGAACATCACAATAAAGGCAGCCACTAAAGAAACCGGTACCGTTATTGCTGGAATTAAGGTCGCGCGAATATTTCCTAAAAACAAATAAATAACAACAACAACCATAAACATTGCAATGCCTAAGGTGTTATATACCTCGCTTATCGACTCAGCGATAAACACTGATGAGTCGTAGCTGTTAACAATAAAAATGTTGTCGGGTAAGGTTTTTTCTAAT
Source organism: Acidiferrobacterales bacterium (assembly GCA_964195425.1). Taxonomy (GTDB): domain Bacteria; phylum Pseudomonadota; class Gammaproteobacteria; order Enterobacterales; family Alteromonadaceae; genus Glaciecola. The sequence continues at coordinate 36,714 of CAXMOM010000003.1, read as the reverse complement.
CGATTTATCGCGTCGCGCGCCGATTTTGCGACTTCAAGCGTATTGGCTTTAGATTGTTTTACAATCCCTAAACCAATCATATTTACGCCATCTCCTCTAAAATCAGTTTCGTCATCTTCAGCGGCTAATTCAACAATGGCGACGTCTGAAAGTTTTACCAAAAATCCATCGGCGCCAGCAGCCACTGTAAGATCGGCAAAATCGTTGGGGGATAAGAAACTCCTAGCCACGCGCACATCAAAATCACGCTCTTGTGACTCTACTCTTCCCGCAGGTAATTCTACATTTTCGGAACGAATAACTCTTTCAATGTCGCCTACGGTTATGCCACGGGCAGCCATTGCGTTTCTATCTAGCCACACTTTCATTGCATAGGTACGACCTCCACCTAGCACAACACGCGCCACGCCATCAGCAACCGATAAGCGATCTATTACAAAACGGTCAGCATAGTCGGTCAACTCCATAGTGTTTAAATTGGTACTGCGCAGGTTAAACCACATAATAACGTCTTCGTCTGAATTGGTCTTCGCGACTTCAGGCGGGAACGCTTGGTCAGGTAAGTTATTAGCCGCTCTTGAAATACGCTCACGAACGTCGTTTGAAGCCGCATCTATGTCACGGCTAAGATTAAATTCAATAGTAATGCTAGAGCGCCCATTGCGGCTCGAGGAAGAAATATTTTTTATACCTTCAATGCCACTTATACGCTCCTCAAGTAGTTGCGTAATACGGGTTTCAACAATCTCGGCTGAAGCGCCCGGATAACTGGTATTAACCGATACAATCGGCGGGTCTATATCGGGGTATTCACGCAGCGATAGGTAGGTTACGGCCACAATACCAAACACCAACAACAATAAGTTTACAACGCTCGCAAATACCGGGCGCTTAACCGCCACATCAGAAAGTAACATTAAGCATCCCCTCTGATATCTAATACTTTAACAGTAGAGCCATCTCGTACCCTTAGGGTCCCTTCAACAATCACTTTTTGGCCTGCTTCAAGGCCAGAGGTAATTTGAACCCAACCTGGCTTACGCTCGCCTATCTGAACACTCGTCTTTATCGCCTTATTGTCGGCATTTACCACAAAAACAAATTGTACGTCGCCTTCAGGGACTATTGCACTTTCAGGCACAAGCAAAGCGCTAAGTACGCGTTTCTCTAAATTTATTTGCAGTAACATGCCCGGACGAAGCTTTAACTCTGAATTTGGTATTTGTGCACGAACACGAATTGAGCGGGTACGGGGATCAATTCTTGAATCAATATTGGTAATTTCTCCTTCAAAGGTTTGCCCGGGGTAAGCCACTGAAGTTGACACGACACGCTGTCCATCTTGAACACTCGAAAAATGATTTTCAGAAATTGAGAAGTCGACTTTCATTACACTCAAGTCATCGAGTGTAGTAACAACATCGCCAGGACGAACTAAACTTCCCACGCTCACCTGGCGCACACCTAAACGACCACCGAAGGGAGCAGAAACGATTAGCTCCTGCAAAATTGCTTTAGCAACCTCACGCTGCGCCAACAAGCCTTTTACTCTTGACTCTTGTTCGTCAAGTAACTGTTCAGATGCTGCGCTTTGCTTTGCTAAGCCTTTAATACGTTCGAGTTGACGACGCGCTTCTGTCAAATTGATATTGAGTTCATTTAACCGCGCTTTTTCAGCTCTATTACTTAGTTCTAACAAAGGCTGATTGGGCGTTACTAAGTCACCGTCTTCAAACATTACTTTCGTAACCGTTTGCGCACGCTGAGCAGTAATATTAACTGACTCATTCGCAACAGTCGTGCCAAGCGCCTCTACTACAATAGGAAAAGCTTGTTGGCTAGCGGCCTGCACTATGACTGGTGTCTCACCACCGCCACTGCGCCCACCTTGCTTTTCTTCTTTGGGCAAACTAATAAAAACCAAAAAACCAACAAGAACAACAACACCTATTAATAACGGGGAAAACTTCACAATTTTTGACATAATACTCTCAAATACAGCAGGTTTTTACCTGCCGATGATTAATTAATAACTTGTATATCGCCTATATGCGAATTAGAGTACATAGACCCTCCTGCAAGTATAGTACGTAAGCAATGGTTTATGGATGTAAAATAACAATTATATTACTGATAAGCACATTTTTGATGGCGTGCAGCCAACAAAAGTTGGCGGAACCCAGTTGTAGAGTCAATGCAAAGTTTGCATCTACGCATCAAGGGGCTGGTGCATGTGTTATTAGAATGAATAACAGACTGTTGGTTACACAGTTGACATCAGGTTTATATGACCTGCCAAGCACGCACTCTACCCTTCCAAATTCAAAGTCAACAGACGAGTCACTGGTTAAATCAGCACAATGTTTAGCGCATCAAGCAATGTGGCAGCAAACTGGCCTAAACGTCGAGGTTCAAGGAGTGGTAGGCGCTCAAGCCGACGGCACATGGTTATTTGGGTGTTATGTAAACGCTGGTTTTGACGGTACCGAGGCACCGTTTAGCGCGCCTGACTGGAGTGACAGCGATGTCGAGAATATTGCTTTTATCGATCCTTTCGATATAGAGTTACAAAACTGGGCTCGCCGCGACCACTTCACTATTGTTCGCGATGCCTATGTACTTCAAGGTATCCATCAAAACTCTCCTTAACTCTTAGCATGCGGCGTGTGTTTCATCTATATTTTGTTAGTCTACGTATAACATAGTGTTGAGCGATGCTACTGGTCTGATGAGGTTCATTCAGGTAAACTATAAAACTCGTTTTTATAATTTATTGTGTCTCACACATTTACACAGATTCACACAAGGCCTCAAGTCCATACTTGCGCGGCAATTACTACGAATAGGAATATACAATGCATCAATACCAAGCCCCTATGGCCGATTTTCAGTTTTTATTAAAAGAATGGCTAGACTTAGACAGCCATTACCTAGCGATAGGTGCCCAGGGTATGGATGCTGAATTAGTTGGCGAAGTAATGACGCAAGGCGCTAAATTTGCTGAAGAAGTCATCGCCCCACTCAACAGAGAAGGCGACGAAGTAGGCTGCAAACTTGAAAATGGCAAAGTAAGCACGCCCAGAGGGTTCCCCTCAGCATATCAAGAGTACGTCGCGAATGGCTGGAATGCCATGTTGGGCAATCCCGATTTCGATGGTCAAGACCTACCTTACACGGCAGCCGTGCCTATTCATGAAATGCTTAATTCAGCTAATTTAAGCTGGCGACTCACCACTATGCTAACCGAAAGTGCAGTCTTAGCCGTTGACAAGCACGCCAGCGATGAATTAAAACAGCAGTACCTAGCTAAACTAATTAGCGGGGAATGGACAGGTACAATGAACCTGACCGAACCACAAGCAGGAAGTGACTTATCGTTGCTTACCAGCAAAGCTGAACCACTCGAAGATGGCACTTATTCTATTACTGGGAACAAAATATTTATCACCGGTGGCGATCATGATTGGACCAGTAACATTGTGCACCTAGTCCTTGCCAGACTGCCTAATGCACCAAAAGGCGTTAAAGGGATTAGCTTATTTTTAGTGCCAAAATTTTTGCTAGATGAACAACACGAACCAGGCGAACGAAACACCGTTAGTGTAGGCAGCATTGAAAAGAAAATGGGCCTTAAGGCAAGCCCTACCTGTGTGATGAATTTCGACAGCGCCAAAGGCTGGTTGGTAGGCGAGCCAAACAATGGCCTTGCATGCATGTTTACCATGATGAACGATGCTCGTTTTCAAGTAGGGATGCAAGGCTTAGGTACCTGCGAAGCATCTTTCCAAGGTGCGCTTAGCTATGCAAAGGACCGCCTGCAATCAAGAAGTCCGAAAGGCCCACAGCAACCTGATGCAAAAGCAGATTCGATTATTCATCAACCAGACGTAAGAAAAATGCTGTTAACTCAAAAAGCGTTCAGCGAGGGATTACGTGCATTATCGTTACTTTATGCGCAACAAATGGATGTTGAAAAATATTGCCGGGATTATCGCAAAGACCAAGCTCAACAAATATTGTCCTTTTTAACCCCTATCTGCAAAGGTTTTATGACCGATATTGCCACCGAAGTAACCAATATTGGGATTCAAGTATATGGCGGACATGGCTACGTACGTGAATGGGGCATGGAGCAACTGGTGCGTGATACTCGTATCGCACAATTGTATGAAGGCACCAATGGTATTCAAGCAGCTGATCTTATTGGACGTAAATTAACGCGTGATGGTGGCTTAATGCTAAACGCCACAGTAGAGATGTTATCTGCGCGCATTAACAGTATGTCTAACAAAAAGCAGTTAGAACAGGCGCAAATGTTGCTGCATGAATGGCATCAAACATCATCTCAGCTTTTATCCGCCGAAGCCATAGATGCGGCCGGCGCAGCGACTGATTATCTGCACTACAGTGGTTACATAATATTAGGCGTACTTTGGCTACTAATGGCTGATTCAGCCAAAAAATCTTCAAACCCTAAAATAAAAACAGGTAAACCTGCTACCTGTGCTTTTTATATGAAACGTATTTTACCGCGTAAAGACGCGCATAAAGCCGTGATATTAAGTTCAGCCTCCGATTTAATGGCACTTGGGGAGGATGGATTTGATTATTCAGCCTAATTCTATGAAACGCTGTATTAGCTTATAAATAGGTAGACACAGTGTTCATATTCACACAAAGGAGAGCTAAAATAGGCGCTCCTTTTTTATAACACCAATTTCGAGTAACTAAACGCAATCAAGCGGTATTATTGAGGGGCTTAGGAATGACCAAAGCAGTTAAAGCCTGACGCAAATCATCAAGAATATCTTCTACTGACTCCAATCCCACCGATAATCTAACCAGATTATCGCTTATGCCATGGACCAGTCGTTCTTCGCTTGTATACGCGCTGTGAGTCATACTGGCGGGGTGTTGAATCAAACTTTCAGCATCACCTAAAGACACGGCGCACTGAATTAAATTTAACTCATCCATTAATTGCTTACCGGCTGCCATACCACCATGTAATTCAAACGCAATCATGCCGCCAAACATTCGCATTTGTTTAGAGGCAAGCGCGTGTTGGTCAAAACTCGGTAATCCTGGATAATAAATAGCAGACACTTGCTCACATTCTTGTAAAAAATTAGCGACGGTTTGCGCCGAACGCGAATGCTGCTGCATGCGTAATTCAAGTGTCTTTATACCTCTTAAAATGAGCATTGCGGTAAATGGTGACATGCAAGCCCCAGTCATATCTTTTACCCCTTCTAATCTAATTTGGTCAATCATTTGTTTACGCCCAGCTATCATCCCTGCAATTAGGTCACCGTGACCACCTAGGTATTTAGTTGCTGAATGCACGACAATATCGGCACCTAACTCAATAGGACGGGTAATAAGTGGAGTGGCATAAGTATTATCAACTACAGATATAATATTATGTGCTTTAGCCACCGCCGACACAGCTTGAATATCTACTAAGCGCATGTTTGGATTGGCAGGTGTTTCATAGTAAATAACTTTTGTGTTGGGCGTTATTGTATCGCTCAGATTGTTTATATCCGTTAAGTCGATATGCGTTATTTTAACACCAAACTTGCTAAGTCCTTTATGTAAAAATGCGTACGTGCAGCCATACAAAGTCTTATCAACAATAATCTCGTCACCCGCTGCAAGCAATGTCCATAAGGTAGACGTAATGGCCCCTATACCAGAAGCAACGGCTAGACCAGCTTCTGCTTTTTCCAAACAGGCAAGCCTGTCTTCCAGCACACTTAATGTTGGGTTGGAAACACGCGAATAAAAGTGGCCAGATTGTTCACCTGAAAATAAGTCAGCACCATGCTGTGCACTCTCAAAGGTATATGTTGAAGTAAAGTGTACTGGCGGATTCAAGGCACCTTGATTGTCTTGTGCGCAATAGCCATGATGAATAGCCTGCGTCGCAAACCCTATATCTTTATGCCCTTTTTGCGTGGCCGATAAATTACTAATATCCTGAACGCCGCCAGTATTGCTTTCATTTTGAGAAGGATTTTGCTTCATCAGGTGCACTTCTTATTATTTAAAGAATAGTTATAATATGCCAACTTACCCGCAATTATATTGCGTAATGTTTTATTAATGCTATGTTTATTGGCAGATAATCTACTAATTAACACTTATTGAGCAATTTATGGATCAAACAGATCGTAATATTATTCGTGCCTTACAAAAAAATGCACGTATGACTAATCAAGAACTTGCGGACACAGTAAATCTTTCACCGTCGCCTTGTTTAAGAAGAGTAAGATCATTAGAGCATGAAGGTATTATTAGGTCTTACACACTTGAAGTGGACAACGAAGCCTTTGGTTTGCCAGTAACAGTCTTTGTGCGCGTGCAGCTTGAAAAGCACACCCAAGACGTAGTCGCACATTTTGAGACCAAAATAAAAGAACAAGAAAATGTGCTTGAATGCTTTGTAATGACAGGCCGCGCTGACTATTTACTGAAAGTGGTTGTGAAAGACTTACATGACTATGAAAATTTTGTCCGCCACAGCTTACACTCTATCGGATCTATCGCTTCTATCGACACTAGTTTTGCCTATGGCGTTGTAAAAAAGACGACTCTGTTACCCGATCATCATATTTTGTGATTACCTAATGTAATCCTAGCCCGAGTTAAGCGGTAAACTGTTGCTCGAGCTAGTGTGACATCGCTGACTAGAATTAAGCGATGTACTTTTGCCAGAACATAGCATCGCCTAATTCAGGTTCTAATTGATAAGCAGTAAATCCTGATTTCTCATACGCGCGAATAGCCGATTTATTCCCTTCTAAGACCTCAAGGGTTAATTTAGTGCATCCTATTGATAACGCCACATTTTGAATACCTTCCAACAGAAACTGACTCACGTCCTGCCCCCTTGCCTCAGGGCTTACTGCAAAATCGTGAATATTCATAACGCCTTTGGCTGAAAATGTAGAAAAACTTTCGATACAGTTTGCAAACGCAATTGGCTGCTCATCTTTATAAACTAAGAAAGAGTGCATAAAAGATCTAGACGCCAATGCCTGGGGCAGCGATTTAACAACATCATCAGCAATAACCTGGCCTCCTCCCATGGGATCTTTTGCATACATTTGCAGCATGGTAAGCAAATGATCAATATGCGCCTGTTTGCTATAGTCTACTTTTACTAACGTGAGGGTATTATTCATTTCAATCCTTACAAATGCCTATTTTACGAGCTATTTCTGTACAAATATTGACAGGCTGTATGTTTATATGATGTATTATAGGTGCTTGTGCCGTTGAAGTGCTAATTAAAGTATTAAATGAATAGCAAGGGTAAAAATGAAAGTCTTTCTAATAAATGAGAAAAATAAAGAAAGTGAGTGGCTTACATCAGCGCTACAAATATCAGAAAGAGTGGCTTCCGTGTTTTGTTATGAGAAGGCCGCCGACCTAGATATAGCAGACGCTCGATTTTTTTCAGCCTTCATTATAGTTAGCCAAGAACAATTTTTACCTCTTCGCAGGCAATTATCTAAACATTATTCTGCCAAAGACTTGCCTTGCCCAATCCTTATTTTATCAGATTCATTTAATAGCTTTGATGTAAGTGGTTACGCTAACCTAACTATCGATGCTTTTCCCGTTACCGCAATTACTCCGCAAATACTTGAATACTTGCTGCTCACCTTAAGACGTGATTTTCGTAAAGACGTACGTTTAAAAAAGTTAGCACATTACGACGCGCTTACAGGTGCAACTAACCGCTATTTGTTTACCGACCGTGTTAAGCAAGCCATAGCAAGAGTAAAGCGCGTTGGCGAGAGCCTTTCTTTTATGTATTTCGATTTAGACAAGTTTAAAGCTGTTAATGATAAATACGGACACGACATTGGTGATGACTATTTACGCATGTTCGTTAATGTTGTGAGCGATTGCATTAGAGATACCGATACCTTTGGCCGCCTTGGAGGTGATGAATTTGGCTTACTGTTGCCTAAAATAAAAGAAGACGATGCAGTCGCCCTTGCAAAACGCATCATAAAATCGCTGAGTAAAACTCGTAATATTCAAAACCATAAAATGAGTATTAAAACATCAATTGGCATAGTCGTGGCTGAAGAAAACGAGGACACCGAAAAACTCAACTACAAAAATCTAACGGGTTATGCCGATAAAGCAGTTTTTATTGCTAAAACACAAGGTGTTAATCAATTTAGTGTGTACAAAAACCCTGAATTTGCATAAACGCTGAATAGCATTTGCTAGTATATCGGTAAGCTCAGGGCATTTCATAGCCTGCCCTTAACGGGATAAACCCTAGAATATGCAATATTTCTATGTTCATCTTCATATTTTTTGTCACAAACACTACTACATTTCAATCAAACGAACTAACATAAACGTATATAAAGCAATCTGTTTTGCAACTTTTCAATGAGTAATTATGGTAGATCAACTTCCCGATTTGATTGAGGAGGTCGTCGCATCAGACGACCTGTCACAAGACACCGACATTGCCAATACAATTGCCGCAACCGATGCTGAAAGCTTAGCGCTATTGCTTGAATCGGTACCCCTAGAGCCTCGCTTAATTAGTTGGCAACAAGTACCAAACGCCAAAAAGCTAGATGTTCTGGTTGAAATGCGCGGCGACCCACGCACCACGATTATCGATTCAACGCCCAATGAAGAATGGGACATTATCTTTCAGAACGTAGATGCAGAGCAGCTTCTGGAAATATTAGACACCCTTCCCAATCACCTGCTAGATATCGCATTAGCAGCCATGGGTAAGCAACAACGTCAATTTTTCCAAGATGCGAGTCGGTATAAAGATGAACAAATAGGACATTGGTTAAATCACGATTTACTGATACTGCCAATTAATGCAAAAGTAAGCGATGGCTTACAGCTGCTAAGACAAGAATTGCCCGATACTACTGAATGCATATTTTTGTCAAATCGTGCAGGACAGTTCTCTGCAGCAGTAAAACTAAGTAGTCTATTTGGCGCTCCTGAACACTTACCTTTAGTCGAATTGTCTGAAGAATACATTACTATTATAAATGCCGATCAAGACGCGGTGCAAGCGGCTCGTGAAGTACAAGGCAGCGGATTTATTTCACTGCCAGTGGTAGACGATAGTAATAAGCTTCTAGGAAGAGTAGACATCGTTACCGCATGTGAGTTGGTAAATGAGGATTACGAAAGACAAGTCATGTCATCGGCCGGTATGAATGAGGACGAGGATCTATTTTCATCTGTTCCTAAAAGCGCTCGAAAGCGTGCAATTTGGCTAGGTATTAACCTTATGACTGCCTTTTTAGCGTCATGGTTTATTGGTTTGTTTGAAGCTACCCTACAAGAAGTAGTCGCGCTAGCGGTACTCATGCCCGTGGTAGCAAGTATGGGCGGTATTGCAGGAAGCCAAACCCTAACGCTTATTGTACGTGGATTAGCATTGGGGCAAGTGACCAAGAGTAACCGCAAAGCCCTGTTCGACAAAGAGCTAAAAGTAGGCATATTAAACGGTTTTATATGGGCTGTGGTAGTAGGCGCTATTGCCTATCTATGGTTCGATAGTAGTCTACTTGGCGTCGTTATTGGTATTGCAATATTGCTCAATATTATTGCAGCAGCCATTACGGGTGTGATATTGCCCGTGGTTTTATCAAAGCTAAAAATTGACCCCGCTCTTTCTGGTTCAGTCATATTAACCACCGTGACTGACATTATAGGGTTTGTCGCGTTTTTAGGCTTGGGCAGTATTTTTCTATTGTAAAATATCTTTTGTAACACGCTAAATATATAAACTTCGGCGACCACATAAAACAACACGCAATAAAAAACCGACCTAATTTTTATAATTTTGGTCGGTTTGTTTTGTGTTTTACCCAATTTTACTTACCCAGCCTCAATATTGGCTGGGCGATTGTATTATCGGCTGCTTCTTGTAGCTCTCGCAGGTCGACTGGCTCTATATAGTGCTCGCCATAAGACAAAGTCAGCTAAGTCAAGTTTACCATCGTCGTTTAAATCATAGGCTTCGTCGAAATCTCCACCGTTGAGTAAAGCTGTACGACTTGCTCTAACGATAATGAAATAATCGGCATAATCTAAGATACCATTGTTATTCGCATCACCAAGTATAGCGCTGCTTTCAAACAACATTCCCACTATAATTGGATCGTGGTCAGAAGAACGATATTCTGAGCGATCTTCATACTCTATGGGTTTCAACACATCAGAACGGGCAAAGTCATCAACATATTCAAACACTTTCGGTTCATCTGCATTAATATGCCATGCCGCTACACCTGTAATGAGCTCTTGCGCCTTAGCATTCGCTAATACGTAATCGAGCGAACCAAACTTATTATCAAACGAATAACTATAAGCTTTTGGACCATCCTGAGCACGCGCAACATCAACATATCCAGCGTTATTCAGCGTAATGATTGGATCTTCTTGGCCATAAGCATTTAAGTCACCGACTATCATAATAGCTTGGTCGACAAATGTGCTGCCTAACCATACATGCAATGCTTGTGCAGCTCTTGTTCTGGTTAAGTTACAAGAACCTTGACCATTTACAGTATCGTCGTCATCTGCGCCACAGCTGCCGCCTTTAGATTTAAGGTGATTCACATTGACCACAAAAGTATCACCAGTTTCGTTAACTGAGAACATTTGCGCAAGCGAAGGACGATTACGTGAAGTGTTAAACAAAGGACCACTATCATCAGCAATAGAATTTGATGAATCAAGTATCTCCAAATTATCAGCTAAAGACACTATGTTCGTATTGTACAAAATGCCATTTGTAATCGCATCACTACCGTCTTTCGGCGGGCCTGCATCTACAAAGCTATAAGCATCTTCACCATAACGAATATTCAAGGCATCTGTTAATTGAGCAATTGAGCTTTGCGGGCCGAAGCCATCGTTTTCAATTTCCATTAAGCCAATAACACTTGCATCTAGATCAGCCAAGGCTTCTACTATTTTCTCAAGTTGTTCTTGATACTCTTTGAAGGTTTCTGCACCACGACTAGTGGGAAATTCTTCACCGTTACCGTCACCATTGAATAGGTTTAGTACGTTGAAGCTAGCTACTTCAACATTACCTTCAAACGAAGGTCTTGCTGGGCGCTGGGCTGCAATGAAATTAACATCATCTACTGGACGTAAACGGAAGTTACTAAAGCCAAAGTCCATAATGAAAATGGAACTAGTAATCACAGTGCCTGTGCGCAAAGTGTTACTCGCTGACAATTCACCAAAGGTATTAGGTGTATTATACAGGCCATTTTGCAAGTCATCTAGAATGAACTCATTATTCTCATTGAGTAAAGCCAATGCAACTGCCTCTGGCGAACCTGGCAAATGTAAATGAGTAGGTACATACAAACGCTCGCTTGCCAATAACACTTCGCCTAAACGTGCATACTGAGGCGTGCCTGTTACAACTAGATCGTCGAAGGTCACCATAAGCATGTTTTCAAGCGCTTCAAGATTACTAGTATCAGACAATGGCAAGGCAAACGGTGTTTGCTGTACAGATGAACCACTACTAAGCATTAAGAACTCATTAGCAATAATTTGTGTTTTACCAAACCCTTCGCCTGCAACACCCTTAACTCGCATGGTATCACCAGCCATTATATTGGGCATAGCTAGGTCATCTAAAAATACAAACAATGCTTCAGATGTATTTGGATCGGCATCTTCATCAAACGCTTCTTCTTGAATAAAGAAACCACCCAAAGCATCAGCCACTAAGGTAACAACACCCTCAATAACTAATTCAGTATCTAATAAAGGTGTTGCATCGCCAGATCCTTGAATAGCACTAATTAGGGTTGCGGGGTCATTAATATCTACCGGATCAGGATCCGGATCGTCATTAATTCCTTCATACAAACCAATATCATCTAGGGTGTCTCTGGCAAAACCGTCCCATTCAATAGAAGGGTCAAATTCATCAAAAGCATTGGTATCACCAGCGGTAAAGGCAAGTTTGCGTCGCAAGGTATTGTCTTTAGTACTAACAAGGCCTGTGCCCCATTCGCCATCAGGTCTAACACCGGCTTGGCCAATTGCATCAATTACGTCTGTTCCTTTCATTAGTAAGACAGAATCGTCACCGTTGAAGCTAAGGCTACCGCTTAATTGCACCAAACCTGAAATTGCAGGTAACACAGCGCCTGTATTAGCTAGCACAAACACGCTCTGATCGGCTAACAAGCCTTCAAGAGGGATACTATAACTAACGCTAGTGGCAGAATTTTGGAAGCCATCAATAGTATATTCAGACAAATCGATAGTGCGGCCGGTAATGTTCACCAGCTCAATGACTTTATTAAAACTTCCACCTTCAACATATTCTGAAATAAAGATGTCTGATTGGGCAAATTCAAAACTACCTAAACCAACTTCTTCGCCAGAGGTTTTGCCGTCTAAGACGTTCGCGCCGGCAGGTATCCAGTTGTCAGGGTTGTATGTAGCACTTGCCCCAGTGTTGTTTACCCGTTTGGCGTAACTATCGAGGTATTCCCACGATTCACCGTTTCCATCAACATCAATATCGCCGTATAGGTCAACTACTTCACCACCACAAAATAACTCGATGGCATCGTCGCCGTTTACATTGGCAGCGTTGCTTGTGTAGTCTGGTTCTATACCAAAATAATCATTAAAATTATCAGTTCTACTAGCGACATAAATAAACGTACCGGCTGTGGCAGAATCGGCTGGGAAAGTAAACTCTTGGCCATCGGTACCACCACCATTGTTAGCACTGCCAAGACCACACACTGATAAATCAGCAATATCTTGAGCAACGTAAATCTCAACGCCTTTTGGTAAACCACCCGATAACGAACCATCAAAAATAGTCGTTAATATTAATGGCGAGGCATTCGTTGTTGGCGGATCAACTGGTGGATCAACTGGTGGATCGATTGGTGGATCAATTGGTGGGTCGATGGGTGGATCAATAGGACCAACCACTGTAGAGCATGTCCCTTCAGGATAAATCAAATCAATCCATTGAGGATTATCAACATAAGGATTACGATTACCTTGATATTGATAAATTCTGTCATGACGATTGGTTTCAGTACCGTCAATGGGGTCAGCATCGTTCCATGCAAGTAGCACGCACAACTTACCTAATGCATTTTCACTGGTGTCGGTGAGTCTATCTACTAAGAATAAATCAGGCGTATCTTCCCCTGTCTCTCCTGCATAGCGGGTGTCCATGTATAGCATCATCCGCGCTACATCACCTTTCATTTGGTCTCGTGGTTCAAACGAATCGTTATCTACACGCGAACCTGGTGCTTCATCAATGTTGTTGTCACTAAGGTCGAAATCCAAGTTTCCACGTGTAGAGTTCACTGAAATATCGGCTGGACGTAAGTGATGTATGTCGGTGTAGGCTAGTTCAGAGCGGTCACCAAAACCATGGCTGCTGGGCCAACTATGCTCGCGATTCCAGTTTTCTGGGTCGGTGCTTTGAACACCACTGCCATTGCTAAACTTGGCAATTGAACGGCCCGAGTAAATCAAAATCACGTTGTCTGTATTAGCTGGGTCTTCGTCGGTAGACGTTAACGCGCTCCATACTTGCGAGTAACTCAAGCGAACATGATTAGCTTGTGCTGCGTCGTTTATAAGTGTTTTAATTTGTGCAATATCATCGTCTGAAGGCACCGCAGGTAAACTTGCTACGGCATTGTTAATATCACCATACAAAATGTCTGCATCAAAGTCGCTTGGATTTGCAACAGGACTTAGGTCAGGGCAATTAAAGCATGGCGCAACTAATTCGCCATCTGCGGGTGGATCCACTGGTGGATCGATTGGAGGTAAAACTGGCCCAGAATTATCTGTGCTGTGTGCACCTAAACCATCAAAAGTATCTATGGGGAAAGCAGTCCATTCGACTGAAGGGTCGAATGCATCACCTGAATTAGTGTCGCCCGTCTCGATGTTACTATTGCGCCGAATGGTCGCATTTTGGGTTGACACGCCATTGGCTGACCAACGGCTTCCAGGATCGAAATCAAATTGGCCCACTACATCTAGTAAATCACCTAAGTCATTTCTTAGCATCACGGTATCGTCACCGTTAAAGCCTATGACTGTGGTTAGGCTGGCTACGCTAGTAATAGCAGCATCCGCACTGCTGTGGCCAATAACATAGGCACTACCGCTGGCTATGTTACCAGACAAACTCACAGTGCCTTGCGCGTTTAAGGTTGTAGAACCATTAAAGTAAATTTCTAGCACATAGCCTTCAAGGCTAACGCTGTCGGTACCCGAGTTGTAAATTTCTATTGCTTTGTTGTTGCTAGAGCCTTCGATATATTCAGAAATAAATACGTCTGCATGGGCGCTTGCGCCCATGCCGGAGGCTAATAACAATGGGAGAATCTTAGTATACTTCATGATATATCCGTATTGTCGTTAGAATTCAAAAAACCTGCACAAAGGTACAGGTTGGATATGAATACTATGTGACAATTTTTTGACGGTCTAGCACTTATTTTCGATTGATTTACCACATTGCTTTATGAAAAAAGAAAAGGTCATAAAAACCAATGTTTTATGACCTTTGTTATCACAATTATTTTTTTCAAAGAAATTGAGTTAGTTCTTTATTTACGCTTTTTCGTCAATAATGTTTTTCGCAAACCACTTGCTTAACATTTTCTTTTCATGCACAAAAGGTTTATTGCGGCTTGAAATACCTGAGCCATGCAAGTAACCCATGTTTTTTAAGCTTACCTCTTCGCTACGTAATACATTGCCATTTTCATCAAGGAGTTCATAGGCAAATTCTATCCGGGGAATATCTACGTTTCGCAATATACGAATGTCTTCCATGCTTCGTGACAAACCTACAAATGATGCAGGTTCAATTCTACCCGCTAAATCAACATCACTTACCGATACACTTAGTAATTGGCCTTCGGGTAAGTCTTTAGCCAGTTTGTCGAGATGTTTCTCTAACTGAGAAAAGACGTGTCTGCGAAATTTTTCACTTGAAAAGTTAGGTTCTCTAACATCGGTAAATGATTTAGGTTCAATCCATTTTACCGACACTCGTTCTAATTCATTGTCACTTATATATATGTCTTGTTGTGCTTCTTTGGCACTCAGTGATAATGAAAGAGCAAGGGAAAGTGCCGCAATCGCGCAAAGGCCAATATTCGTATTCATAAGAAATCCTCTAACAGTATTCGGGCGTGGTATAAGTAAGAACAATGGCTATTAAGTAATGACTTAACAGTCACTCAAACACAAGGAATGCAGATCTTAGAACGAAGATTTGGTCAAAAGTTCAGAGCCTTCAATTTCAAAACATAATTTAGTCAGATTTTCACCAAAAATATATGGGTTTTTATCTTTTTTTACACAATAAAGAAGATAAAAACGGTCAATAGCCTCGATTGAATCGGTCACTTCAATTACATAGTCAACTTGGTGGGTTTTTAGAATCATATTATTACGCATATAATTATCGCGAAGTGCGATAATTTTGCTACGTTCTGGCACTTCAATTACGCTCGTATACCAGCCTACAATGGTGTTAGCAACGCCACCAAAGAAATGTTGAGCAAAATCAGAGCGCAAGAAAAGAATCAGGATAAGTATTTGAATAATGATTATAAAGGCTTTTCGCATTGTTATTCACTTAAACGGTTATAAATATATGATATACAATTTAATTAAGAAAACAAACAGTTAGTATTTATATAGTTATTACGCGATATTTTAGTCACCTTGCGTAAAGTCATGTTTTCGTTCCACCGTTTGGTAATATATTGATCTTGATTAACTTTTATTAGCTTCATTTTGGTATACTTGATTGATAAAGCATAGCGTCGATTAGACAGGTTAATAAAGCATGACCGAAAAAATTCGAGTTAAAGACATTACGCCAATTAAAATTGAAAAGTCGGCGGTACAAATAACTAAACCTAGTTATTCTGCTCGAAATCGTATTTATGTGCGTTCAGTAAAAGGCGCTTTGGAAAGTTTCAGACGTATTTTTGGTAGTATATTTTTAGGCCTATTCGCCATTGCACCATGGATTCAATATCAAGGCCAACAAGCTATTCTGTTTGATTTAGCAGAACAACGTTTTAATATTTTCAGCCTTACTTTATGGCCACAAGATCTAACCATACTAGCGTATATAATCATTGTTTCTGCATTTGCGCTTTTCTTTGTCACAACCTTTGCTGGAAGAGTATGGTGCGGCTTTATGTGTCCGCAAACTACATGGACATGGATTTATATATGGTTTGAAGAAAAAATTGAAGGTACTCGCAACAAACGCATTAAGCTTGATCAGCGCAAAATGGACACTGACAAATTTATTCGTAAAGCCTCCAAACATACCGCATGGGTAGGTGTAGCCTTGTTAACGTCTCTTACATTCGTTGGCTACTTTGTGCCTATAAATGAATTACTAATTGGCTTTTTCACTTTTGATGTCAGTTTTTGGGTCGCCTTTTGGGTAATATTTTTTACGGTTTGTACCTATGGTAACGCTGGGTACATGCGTGAAGTCATGTGCACACACATATGTCCATATGCCCGTTTCCAATCAGCTATGTTCGACAAAGACACATATACTGTGTCGTACAATGCAAGCAGAGGCGAACAGCGCGGCCCTCGCTCTAGAAAGTCATCACCCGAGGAAGTACACGAAAAAGGCCTTGGCGATTGCATAGATTGCAACTTGTGTGTTCAAGTTTGCCCTACCGGCATCGATATCCGCAACGGCTTGCAATATGAATGCATTAACTGCGGTGCATGTGTAGATGCTTGCAACGGTGTAATGGATAAAATGGGCTACGAAAAAGGCCTAATTAACTTTACATCTGAACACCAACTAGCGGGCGGCACCACTAAAATCCTTAGACCTAAGCTTATTGGTTATGCAGTAGTTTTAGCTATTATGACGGCCTTACTAGTATTTGATATTGTTTCAAGAGTACCCCTTGAGGTCGATATTATTCGAGACCGTAACTCACTTGACCGAGAAACAAACGAAGGCCTAATAGAAAATGTATACACATTAAAAATACTCAATAAAAGCCAGAAACAACAAACTTACGCTGTTGAAGTTATAGGGTTAATCGAACCCACATTCATAGGCGATAACATCGTGACAGTGGAGGGTGGCGGCGTTTATACATTACCAATAAGTGTCGCGGTCAATCAAAATAACCTTGAAGAAGGCACCCAAAGGATATACTTTAAGGTAACAACTTCAGTAAACGGCGAGATAATAGAAGTGGAAGAACGCAGTACGTTCATATTTACCGGTGTCTGATTTTACCTTTGAAGAACTGACCCCAGCATTAATTTTGGATGCAATAGAAAGCTTAGACATTTACGTTACCTCTGGATTGTTGGCCCTTAATAGCTACGAAAACAGAGTCTATCAATTTGTCACTGAGGATCATGGCAGAATGGTGGCTAAGTTTTATCGCCCGAAGCGTTGGTCTAACGAGCAAATACTTGAAGAACATGCTTTCGCCTTTGAACTTCAGGACCACGAATTACCTATTGTTGCGCCAAGCAAATTCGGTGGTGAAAGCCTGCATACTTTTGAAGGCTACAGGTTTGCTTTATTCCCTTCTGTAGGCGGTCGTCAGTTTGAGGTAGACAATTTAGACCAACTTGAATGGATGGGTAGATTAATTGGTCGCATTCATGCCACTAGTGCTAAAAAGCCATTTCAACATCGTCTAAGTATCAATGTACCTGAATACCTGCACGAGCCCAGTGATATATTAAAGCAAAGTGAACTAGTGCCTTTTCATCTTCATTTGCCCTTTTTCACTATTTTAGATCAGGTTTGTTCACTAGCTGAGTCGCAATATAATGCCGTAGTTGACAAAGTTGCCCATATACGTTTGCACGGAGACTGCCACCCTAGCAATATTCTATGGCGAGATGGCCCCATATTCGTCGATCTAGACGACTGTAGATCAGGCCCTGCTATCCAAGATTTATGGATGATGCTGGCAGGCGACACTTCACAGCAACAACTGCAGTTAGAAACTTTAATTGAAGCTTACGAAGAATTTAATACCTTTAATTCCCAAGAACTTGAATTGATAGAGCCGCTGCGCGCTATGCGAATGGTGCATTACATGGCATGGCTGTCAAAGCGCTGGAGAGATCCTGCCTTCCCCCGAGCTTTCCCATGGTTTGGTGAAGACAAATATTGGGAAAATCAAATACTGTCGTTAAAAGAACAATTATCGGCATTGCAACACCCTTCGATACGTTTACCTTCTAATTAGGACATTTGCATTTAATTTTGCTCACGCTATTTCAGTATAGCGTTAATTTTTTGTATCGCTGGCGATCTAGGACAACACAATTTTTTACTGAAATATCACTATCTTATAGCTATTAGCACTAGCACTTCTATGTAATACCTTTATAGTATCGCCTAGATAGGTGCAAATCGTTACATTATTCAGTTTTTATATAATAACGTAACGTTTTTGTTAAACGGGAAATAGGTGTAAAACCTGTGCTGCCCCCGCAACGGTAAGCAATTCATCTAGTACATTCATTCAGTATCTAGATGGTCTTTACATTTACATTGGTGCGAGTTAAATCGCTGATGCGTCATCCACTGTGGCAAATTGCATTATTGCAAAGCCATGGGAAGGAATTGTAAAACATATTGTGAGCCCGGATACCGGCCTGTCTTCAAAACATGCAACGCTAACCATTTTGGTGTTCGTTGGCATGTAGGCTGTTTTATAAAACAGTTAGGCCATAGAAGCATAGCTTTATGCTTCTTCTTTACATTTTGTGCTCGGGCGGAGTACTTACAAGGAACTTTATGAAAACTCAAATTGCTATTCTGGCAGCAGCAGTGCTGACCAGCTTATGTGTAAGTGCGCAAGCACAACAAAAACCTTCTGAAAAAACCGAAGCCATTACCATTTTAGGCACCCATTCTCCTGTTAATATTGGCCAAATAGCCGGTGCCATTACCGTAATTGACGAAACGCAGATAAAAGCATCGGGCGCGATAGGAATTGCTGACTTATTACGCACCGTAGCAGGTGTTAATGTTGGACAAACAGGCACCAGCGGCAGCTTAACAGAAGTACGTTTTAGAGGCAGCGAAAGCAACCATATTATGGTGTTGGTAGACGGTGTTCCGATTAATGATGGTGGTCAAGGTGGATTAACCGACTTTTCCCATTTGCTAGTTGCCAATATTGCGCGGATCGAAATATTGAGAGGCCCGCAAAGCGCGATTTGGGGCTCAAATGCCATTGCCGGCATCATTAGTATAAGCACAAAAAAAGCCAGCAGTGAAGCTCTTCAAGTTAGTACAAAAGCGGCGGTTGGCGATCACAATACTTTCAGCGCCAGCGCACATGTTGCCCAGCAGCTAGAGGACCTTGGATTTAATATTAATGTATCGACTTACAAAACCCAAGGCGAAAATATTAGTCGTGAAGGTGATGAAGACGATGGTTATAGCAATACTGATTTAAGCGGTGGTATAAATTACCAATTTAACGATAGCAACCGAATAGACCTAAATGCCCGCATACTCGATTACACAGCAGATGCCGACGGCTATAACTTTGCCACAGGCTTAGTTGGCGATGGCAATTTGGTCGCTAAAGGCAATCAAATTTCAGTGGGCCTTAACTGGTATTTTACACCCACTACGAATGGTAAAAAAGATGGAATTTATTCGCAGCTTTTATCCCTTCAATACTCAAAACAAGATACCGACAATTTTAGCGATAACCTTTTTGAACGTATGTCACAGGGAGAAAAATTGCGCGTACTTTGGTCTAATCGCTTTGAGTTTACAGCTAACAAATGGCTGAACATTGGGCTTGAGAGCACCAGTGAAGACTTTAAACAACAAGGTCCTACTGCACAAAGTGGTGTTAACCAGAGTCAAAGTAATGATACTTGGTCTGTGGTAAGCGATGGCGTTTATGCAATAAGTAATGCGCTGAGCGTGAGTGCTAGCTACCGATACGACAACAACGATATTTTTGACAATGCCAGTAGCTATCGTGCAGGCGCCACCTACGCCATTAACAATGATTGGCGCGTATTTGTATCTCAGGGCCAAGCTATTAAAAACCCCACCTTTGTTGAGAGGTTTGGTTTTTTCCCTAACTCATTCTTAGGCAATCCTGACCTTGTCCCTGAACAACAAAGAAGCACCGAAGCAGGCATTGAGGGTGCATTTGAAAATATCAGTATTCAGCTTAATTGGTTCAATGCAGAGCTTAACAACGAGGTTCTTGGTTTTGTATTTGTGCCCGAAACGGGTCAATTTACGGCCCAAAATGCCAGCGCACAAAGCACACGAGAAGGTATAGAACTTAGCTTGTCTGGTCAAATACAGGAACTAAGCTGGCAAGCGCAATATAGCTACTTAGATGCCAGTGAAGGAAATAGCGCAGAGCTTCGTCGTTCACGCCATACCGGCTCCGTTAGCACAACTTACAGTTTAGATGAACAACATCAGCTGTATGTGCAAGCTGATTATGCGGGGACTAAATTTGATAATTTCTTCCCGCCTATGCAAGCCGGTCAAAGAGTATCGTTAAGCGCTTATTGGCTGCTAAGTACAAATTATCAATATACTCATAATGATCAATTGAGCGCCAACTTGCGCTTGTCGAATATGTTTAACGAAGATTACGAAGATGTCTTTGGGTATAACACAGACGGCAGTCGCATATTGCTTAGCCTAGCCTATAGCTGGTAAAACAAAATTTGCTTAACCTTGCGCTTTTAATGAGTGCACAAAGCATGAGAATACTTGCAGTGCGAGTGCTGTATGGTATTCTTGCGCGCTAATTAAAATGAACTGAACTTGTAGTGACTTTCACAGTCAATATTGGGTATTAAATATTTAGGAATCTAGCATGAAACAAATTTTAAGCGGTCTAGTATTAGGTCTTATGATGTCTGTGCAAGTCTCTGCGCAAGTGGAGTTATGGCAAGAAGGCACGCATTATGAAGTAATTGCTGAAAAAGCATCGGAAAAACTAGTGATGAAAGAATACTTCTCATTTTGGTGCCCTGCTTGTTTTCAGTTCGAACCATTAGTTGCCCAGTTTAAAGACAACTTACCTGATGATGTAAAATTCACCAAAGTGCATGTTAACTTCATGGGTCTTGCTAGTCGCAATGTCCAAGGTGAAGCAACTAAAGCCATGATGATAGCGCGCGCAATGAAAGAAGAAGAAAAATACACCGCGGCTATTTTTAACCACATCCATAATAAAGACAATAAAGACAAAGCAGCAATCACCAGCCTCAATGATTTGCGTAAAATATTTATTGTAAATGGTGCAGACGGTGAAAAGTTCGACAAATTAGCCGCTAGTTTTAGTGTAAATAGCTTAGTAAAACGCAACAATAAAAGTATAGTTGATTTTCGCGAACACTTAACTGGCGTTCCTACCTTCATCATAAATGAAAAGTTTATACCCACTTTGAAAAATATGACCACGGACGATATGATTGATCTGGTAGTGTGGTTAACCAAACAAAAATAATATTTGTTAGTTTATAAACACAAAAAAAGCTGGGATTTCCCAGCTTTTTTTATGACTTAATTTAAGGTGTTTTACCTTATGAGTGATACCACCATAAAAGTCCTTATTTCACAAAGAAAGCTCCATCTACTGTGATGCGTATAATTTATCGAACCTTTCTGTCAAAAGTTCTACTGCAGGCTGACCGCCTTTATCAGTGCCAAATGCAGACAAATGGGTTATGCCATCTACATCGGGCGAATAAATTGAGATAAATGCAGATCGCGCTCGCTGTTTACCACAACGTTTATCACCACCAGCATTTGCACCTGCGTCCAGAGCTCGCACAAGCGATACCTATTTCACCTGTTTCTCGATCTACGCCAATTATCGACCATGTGGCCGAAACTGGTGCGACTAATAAAATGGTTATTGCAACAGCTAAGGCTACTTGCAATATTCGCCGTCTATTTGGGTAGGTCATCATATTTCCTTTGTGAACAACAAAAATTGCTTAATAAATGTTCGTCGCACAAAAGAATACAAAGGTTTAGATGCGTGGGCTTTTATGTTTGAAATCGAGTGTTGGAAAATAAATAACAAATTTAGAATTTTCTATATTGATATTCATTTATAAATGCTGGGGCGAAATGAGCCGATATAGGCCAAATAAAATAATGGCCTTACCAATAAGTGTAGTAAATGCAATCCCTTTAATACCTTGGAAATGCAACTAAAAACAGATCGCTACAGGTACTTATATCCCTTACAAAGTTGTGCCAGAATCAAGACCTCATTAGAGGTCTCAAAACACGTCACAAAAAGTAGTGAACATAACTAGATATTAGCCACCAAGTTGGTCGTTAGCTACCTTGTATCGTGGATCTTCATTCACGTTAATTTCCACATAACGATTAGCCTTTCTGAGCAAAACTCGGCATTCAGGACTGATATGACGAATATGCAGTGTTTTACCATTTTGTTGATATTTATCTGCTAAATTGTCCAAAGCATCTATGCCCGACGAATCCCAAATGCGTGAATCATTAAAATCGATAACCACATCTTGTGGGTCATTTTGCATATCAAATAGATCTTTAAAGTGAGATACCGAGCCAAAGAACAGCGGACCTTCGAGCTCATATACTTTCCAGCCGTCGTCATCTGTATGCGAGCGCGCCATAATATGCGTAGCGTGTTTCCATGCAAACACTAACGCTGATACTATCACGCCAACTATAACTGCCACCGCTAAATCAGCTGCTACGGTAATACCGGTTACCAAAAATAAGACGAAAGCATCTTCTTTATTGACCCCACGAATAATTCTAAATGACGCCCATTCAAAGGTACCAATCACAACCACAAACATAACCCCAACCAAAGCGGCTAGTGGCACCATTTCAATAAGCGGTGCGGCAGCTAATATAAAGAAAAGCAATACTAACGCGGCCGTTATACCCGACAGTCTTCCGCGTCCGCCTGAATTAATGTTAATCATACTTTGACCAATCATGGCACAACCGCCCATACCGCCAAAGAAACCATTTACCGTATTAGCTACGCCTTGTCCCACACATTCAACATTGCCTTTACCGCGGGTGTCTGTCATTTCGTCAATTAGGGTAAGAGTTAGCAATGATTCTATTAGGCCTACTAACGCTAAAATAATAGCGGTAGGTAAAACAATATAAAAAGTCGCAAGCGTGAATGGCACCATAGGAATGGTAAAACTAGGTAACTCACCGGCAAGCGAGGCCGTTGCGCGCTCATCGGCTGGCAGCATATCACGCACATAATCAATAACGGTGCGAGCGTCTATAGCATCGACAAAAGTCACTAACAAAGTAACCACTATGATCGCCACTAGCGAAGCGGGTACCGCTTTTGTTAGCTTAGGTAGAATATAAATAATCGCCATGGTTAGGGCAATCAAGGCAGCCATAGTATAGAGCGTTGTTCCCGACATCCATTCCCACTGACCATCACTACCGAGTATTTTAAATTGCCCTATTTGGGCTAAAAATATAACAATCGCTAAGCCATTTACAAAGCCCAACATAACGGGATATGGCACCAATCGAATAAACTTACCCAACTTAAATACCCCAAAGAGTATTTGAATGAGGCCTGCCAGAATCACAGCGGCGAATAAATATTCAACTCCGTTATTCATGACTAAGGCAACCATTACCACTGCCATTGCACCGGTTGCTCCTGAAATCATACCAGGACGACCGCCAATAGCAGAAGTAATAAGTCCCATCATAAAGGCAGCGTAAAGACCTACCATAGGCGCTACACCAGCCACAAAGGCAAAAGCAACAGCTTCTGGTACTAAGGCGAAGGCGACCGTTATGCCCGAAAGCACATCATTTTTGATATTGCCTTTCGCGCCATTAAAATTATTAAACATGGTTTACCCGTTTATAAGCCAGTGACATCCACCAGCGTGTTGTTAAAGTGCTAATTAAGAGTGCTTTTTAAATGTGCTAATTAAAAAGTACAATATAAAATTTGGCGCGCAGTGTAGCAGATGCAAACATAGAATTCTTTTAACAGATTGTTAAATTTATTTTTAAAAACCGTTTACTAAAAAGTAATGGATACTATTACCCCTGCGCTATTTACCCGTACCCCCTAAACAATTTGGTGAATCAGGTGCAGCACCCTGCTTTTTCGCCCATTCATTTGCCGTATAGGTATGCATTGCTAAAGCATGCACAGGGCCTGCCAACTCTGCGCTTAATAGCTCATTTACCATGCGGTGACGCTGAATTAGCCTTTTTTGCTCAAATGCTTCGCTCACAATGGTCACTTTAAAGTGGGTCTCTGAATTAGTGGGCACATTGTGCATATGACTCTCGTTTATCACCTCAAGGTGTACTGGCGAAAATGTGGCGCTAAGCTTTTCAGTAATAGTCGTTTCTGTCGTAATTTGAGTGTTCACAAGTAGAGCCTTTAAAAATGAAGTTATGGTATTTGAAAAATGTTGTTTACGTTATGTTCAGTGAGCCGTATTGAGCGATATCACTTTTTAGGAGTAACATGGCGAAAAGTGAAATTAAGCCTAGGCCCAGTTTGAGTGCGGCTCTTATTCATTCCATGATGCCAGTTTTGCTGAGTGTCTCCTTTCATAATAAGCAAAGAACCATGCTCAAGGCCTATTTTATAGGTTTCTTTTGAATGAATATTTTTAAATGTAAAACGCCGCGTTTGTCCTAAACTTACCGAAGCAATGATCGGCTGCGGACCAAGCTCTGGTTCATTATCAGCATGCATTCCCATACTGTCACTTCCATGACGATAGTAATTGGCAAGCACTGAATTGAATGGCGCATTACATTTTTGTTCACATGCTTGCTTTAGCTTGGCAAGTCGTGTGTCCCAAGGCCGCGGCTCCATAACCAATTTTGAATACTCATACTGGCTGTTTGGATCACCGTACCAGGCTTGAAGTCGAGGAATTAAACGCTGTTGACCATAAAGCAAAATACTAGGTTGCTGCCACTGGAGTTGAGCAATAAAGTACTCCATTAAGTGCTTGGCATGTTTGTGGCTTAGCCAATTCGGGTAATATTCCACCTGCGCATTTTCCAGAGGCAACATAAAAAAAGCCTGCTGCTTAGCGTCACTGTCAGGCTGCTCAGTGTTGTTGGCAAGTAAGTTTGTTTGCTCGATCATTGTTTTAGACTATTGCTGTTTGGTCGTTGTTTATATCAGATCTGGCGTTTAACATGATGCTAAAGCGTATTTATGCTATGTTATCACGAGTGACTTCTTAAACGCGAAAGATCAATATAGTTTGCTTAGGATTACAAAATTATATTAGCGTAAAGTGTAGACACTATCGATTTAAACGCAAGCTATATAGTCCCAATATATCTGATCAGTCTTTACCTTATTTACGATGAACACTAAACCACTATGAACAACACCCAACTGCATATTCAAGACCAAACATTTTCTTTAAAACGCTTTCCAAGCAACCAATTTGATAAATCCCTGCGGGCTTGGGATGCCGCCGACGAATACATGATAGATCATGTGGCAAATACGCTAACGTTTAGCGAGCTCAAGCATATTGTTATTGTAAACGATAGCTTTGGCGCACTAGCTTGCGCAATGGCAAGACTTGCGCCACTGGCCAAAATTAGTGTGTTTACCGATTCATACATGACGGAGCGTGGCATTGCGCAAAATCTAAAAGGCAGCAATTTAGACAAAAACAATGTGTCTGTACATAGTAGCTTAGAGCTCAGCAAGCTTGTTGGCCAATCTGTTGATGTCGTATTATTAAAGGTGCCTCGCACACTAGCCTACTTGGACTATATGCTGCTCACGCTAAGCGCTGTCTTTGCACACACTAGCAGCACGTATCCATCCCCTATGCTTATAGGTGGCGCAATGGTTAAACTAGTGACCTCCTCAGCGATGAAAATCTTTGACAGCCGAATGACCAATACGACTAGCTCATTAGCACGTAAAAAAGCACGTTTGATATTTGCTGAATGTAAACAACCAGCGGCTAATGAAACAACTAGCGCCCAAATTTTAGCTCTGCACACATCTTCTATACACGAAGTTCAAGACAGCGAAATTGACTTCACGCTTTATAATTACCCTAACGTATTTTGCCGAGAGCAGGTCGATATTGGCGCGCGATACATGTTACAAGTACTACCGCAAATTACTAAGAAAAACCAAGTCGTTATCGATTTAGGCTGTGGTAATGGTATTTTGGGTACTAGCTTACTACTCAAACATAAAAACAACCCGCCTAAGGTTATTTACATAGACGAGTCACATATGGCAATAGAGTCTGCAAAAGCGACCTTAATGAATAGCAATGCTAATGAGCAGGCCAAAGCCGATGCTGAATTTTTAGTTGGGCATTGTTTAGATGAATTTATTGCACATAATAAGAACGGTGCAGACTTGGTCATTTGTAACCCGCCGTTTCACCAGCAAAACACAGTAGTAGATGATATTGCGTGGCAAATGTTCGTTGATGCAAAAAAAGTCCTTAAGGTAGGCGGAGAACTAAGAATTGTTGGTAATAGACACCTTGATCACCGTGCAAAACTCAGCAAACTATTTGGTGGATGCCACGTTATTGCTAGCGATAAAAAGTTTGTGGTACTGAGCTCCTTAAAACAAGGTTCTGTGGAACCAACTACTAAGCAAAACTAGCATGTGTAGAGATTACATTATTCATTATAAATACTCTTTACGTTTATAAAGTATCTCCATAAATCAAAGGAAATTCTTCATGACCATTCTTCGTTTATTTACCCTAAGTGCAGTCTTACTCATTTGTTCATTTATAGTAAATTCCCAAGCTCGCGAAGCGCCTAAACTAAAAAGCCCTATTGGCGCAGCCGTGCAAAAAGACAATTATTATCCACAGGTTAAATTTGAAACCACAATGGGTGATATTGTGATTGAGCTTACCCGCAGTAAAGCCCCCGTGACCGCCAACAACTTTTTGACCTATGTGAAAGAAAAACAATACGACAACACCCTTTTTCACCGCATTATTCCAGATTATATAGTACAAGGCGGTGGTTACACGCCTGATTTTACCGAACGAAAGTCGAATTATAAAATCATAAACGAGTCAGGAAATGGTAAAAAAAATGAGGCTTATAGCATTGCTATGGCACGCATGAGCGATCCTCATTCAGCCAAGCGCCAGTTTTTCTTTAACATGAAAGATAACGAAAACTTAGATCCTGGCCGAAACTGGGGCTATACAGTTTTTGGAATGGTAATAGAAGGCCAAGAAGTACTCGATGCGATGGCCCTTGTAGAAACTCAAGTGAATCCTGACATTGGCTTTGCTGACACACCCGTAGAGAATATCATTCTTAAACGCGCCACTATTATACCCGAACAAACCTTCGATTAACGCATATTGAAGATTGAAAACCCAATGACATGCTTATAGGTCAGCACTTCCAGTATTCCCGATAGGTCATAGTCGGGATAAGTCATTACTATAAAAACATCAAATGCATTGAAACCCATGACAAGGAGCTTGATCAATCGCTGAAGCGTTTACAATAGACCTTATGGTATTGTGTTGAGGTCAATACCGACATAAAAGCGCTTCATACTTATGAAACAATAATTTATTTTCTACAATCCCATTGTTCTAATTATTGTCAATGAAACAACACCTTCGACCAATCATCTTGAATTATCTTAACGTTTGCATGGCTACCAGAAATTGTCCCTGGTGCTGTGTTAATTTGTAGATTATCTAACAACCAGTCATCGGACCATCCGTCCCAAACGCCGGCCACACTATTAAGATTTTTTTCTAAGACAGGAAATACTTCCGGCCATAGTATATGTTCGGCTTCGCTGATAGAAAGCCTACTTTGCAAAATAGTACGAGCGATCCATTGATAAGCTGCATCATTCAACTGTGTATCCAAAAATAGTTCAGACAATGCGCGCCATACTGCAAGTCGTTCTTTTTGATTTATTTCGATCCCCTTCCATATCCAAGAATAAGGTGAGTGATTGCGCTAGTAATATTAGGGGTTGCAATAAACGCAATAAAACGCGCTCGCACCAACAAGGATTATTTCTTGCGGCTTGGTAAATCCGCAGCTATCACATAGGGCAGATGGCGGTACTATTTGAGTAGTGGCTTGTCCACATAATTCACATGGCAAATAACTAAAATTAGACGGCGATAGTTTGGCTACAAAATTGGCAGCTTCGCATTGTGGACATAAGGCTTTTAACCTTCGCACTAAGTCGTGAGTCGCAGCTGCTATTACCGCTTGCCTCTCGGGGCAGTGCATTGCTCTAAAATCAGGTTCAATATAAATAGGGAAAGTGCCTACGTGCTGCAAAACATCGTTGGGGCTTAAGCCTTTGATCCATTCTTCATCTTGCTTTAACAGCCACTTTTGTTCATCATTTTCAAACGACGTAGTATCTGTTTTATGGTAGTGTGCAAGTTGCGTTAACAGCTCGCCTTTATTCGCAGCCTCAATCGGCCCTAGTCTAACAGCTTGTTTAGCACTCGCGACAATTTCGATATTGCGTTTAAGGTCAACAAAGGCCAAAAACTCTTCATCAATTACGCCAATACCCATTAAAGAATTAAAACTTCCTTCACTGCCAATACCCTGATCGCAGCCGGTAAGTTCGCAGGCTAAATAAGCCTTTTTAAGGGCGCACTCAATGGGGTTTAGTTTTCGTACTATCTTATAGTCGAAGGTACCTAGACTGTCGGTATCAAATTTGTCAGTATGCACTAGAACACTATTAAAAGCAGACAACAAAATAGGAGCAAGCGTGTTCTGCTTGCCGTGTTTCGTTAAAAAAGAAATTTTAGTGTGAACAACTCGGTCCATTACAGTCATGTATTTGGTGTTTTTCGACATCATGACTACAATGCTATAGTCTTTAAATGAAAAAGTGTAGTTTTTTCAAGTAGCAAACCGTCAATTCGCCAATCATAGCGGTCGTCACCAAACGCATATATTTAATAGGCACCAACACATAGCATAACTGAGTAGCAACATTTACCCTTAATCTAAGTAATTTAAAAGCAAAAGGATACATATGAAAGCATCAGATCTTATGGTTAAAGCACTAGAAGCCGAAGGGGTAGAATACATTTTTGGTATTCCGGGCGAAGAAAATTTAGACTTACTCGAGTCGCTGCGAAATTCTTCTATCAGGCTTATTTTGACTCGCCATGAACAAGGCGCTGGTTTTATGGCCGCTACGTATGGACGCCTAACGGGTAAGGTTGGCGTATGTTTATCTACCTTAGGCCCTGGCGCAACTAACTTAGTTACACCAGCGGCTTATGCGCAACTTGGCGCCATGCCAATGCTTATGATTACCGGCCAAAAGCCCATTAAAACCAGCAAACAAGGCCGCTTTCAGGTAATTGATGTGGTTGACATGATGCGCCCTATTACCAAATATACAACGCAGGTAGTAAGTGGTGACCGAATTCCTTCCATAGTGCGTGAAGCATTCAGACTAGCAAGTGAAGAGCGCCCCGGTGCGGTACATATTGAATTGCCAGAAGATATTGCTGACGAACAAACTACAGTGCCTATTTTGAAGCCGAGCGTGGTACGTAGGCCTATTGCTGAATACAAAGCCATACAGGCTGCTGTAGACATGATAGAAGCTGCAAAATCACCCGTACTAGTGATTGGCGCCGGCGCTAACCGAAAACTTACTTCAAAAATGCTGCGTGAATTTGTAGAAAAAACAGGCATCCCGTTTATTACCACACAAATGGGTAAAGGCGTATTAGACGAAACCGACGACAAGTTTATGGGTAATACCGCGCTGTCGGCTGGCGACTTTGTGCACCGCGTAATTGATCGTGCCGACCTCATTATTAACGTAGGTCACGACGTAGTAGAAAAACCACCTTTCTTTATGGAAGACAATGGTCAGCAAGTTATTCATGTTAACTTTGAAACCGCCGCCGTCGACCCTGTTTATTTCCCTCAGCTTGAGGTGGTAGGCGACATTGCAAACAGCATTTGGCAAATCAACCAAGCGATAAATGTAAAATGCACATGGGAACTCGATTTTTATAGTGACGCAAAACATGCCTATACTGAACACAAAAGCGAAACCGAAAACGACGACCGTTTCCCCATTTTACCAGAGCGTGCGGTTAAAGCGGTGCGCAGCGCGATGCCAAAAAATGGCATAGTGACCTTAGACAACGGTGTATACAAAATTTGGTTTGCACGTAACTACCCGGCAGCCATGCGCAATACATTATTGCTAGACAATGCATTAGCCACAATGGGCGCAGGTCTACCCTCAGCCATGGCAGCAAAACTAGTCTACCCCGACCGCGCAGTATTAACAGTATGTGGCGACGGCGGATTTATGATGAATAGCCAAGAAGTAGAAACCGCGGTGCGTTTAAAGTTACATATTGTCATTATTATATTACGCGACGACGCCTACGGCATGATCAAATGGAAGCAAAGTAATATGGGATTTGACAATTACGGCCTAGATTACGGTAACCCCGACTTTGTTAAATATATTGAAAGTTATGGCGGGAAAGGCTGGCGCATAGATGCAGCAAGTAAATTACAAGGCCAAATAGAAGCCTGCTTAGCCGAGCCTGCTGTACATTTAATCGATGTGCCCGTAGATTACAGTCTTAATGATGAAACCCTAAATAAAACTATTCGCACACTTAGCAGCAAGGTTTAAGTTTGCTCGTTGTCGCTGTGAAAATATAAAAGTGTAAAAGGAGCAACCATGAAATTAGCTACTAAATACCCTTACTTTCTTGCTAACAAAGCGGTGTTTGCGAATACCGATTTAGACGTTACCAATAAATATACCCAAGAAGTGGCAACCAAAGTTGCCCTAGCAGACGCTACCGTAATCGACCAAGCCATTGCCGCGGCTGAAGCAGCCCAGCCAGCTCTAAACAAGATGCCTGCATACAAACGCCAGCAAATTCTTGAGCACTGCGTAATGCGTTTCAAAGAACGTTTTGACGAACTCGCTTAT
Source organism: Acidiferrobacterales bacterium (assembly GCA_964195425.1). Taxonomy (GTDB): domain Bacteria; phylum Pseudomonadota; class Gammaproteobacteria; order Enterobacterales; family Alteromonadaceae; genus Glaciecola. Next base: position 5,620 of record CAXMOM010000003.1, on the reverse strand, counting down.
GCCCTGTGTATTGAAGCGGGCAAGCCAATCAAAGATGCTAGAGGCGAAGTAACGCGCTTAATAGACACCTTTAAAATTGCCGCTGAAGAAGCGGTGCGTATTTCTGGGGAAGTCATTGAGCTAGAAATTACCGAGCGTGCGCGTGGCTATACTGGAATGACAAAACGCGTTCCTATTGGCCCCTGCTCGTTTATCTCACCGTTTAATTTCCCTCTGAATTTAGCGGCTCATAAAGTAGCACCCGCGATTGCAGCGGGCTGTGCTTTTGTACTAAAACCTGCCAGCCGCACACCTTTAGGCGCAATAATAATGGGTGAAGTACTGGCCGAAACCGATTTGCCTGAAGGCGCATTTTCAATACTACCATGTAGTCGAGACGGCGCTGACCTATTCACCACAGACGAGCGTTTTAAACTATTAAGCTTTACCGGTTCACCCGACGTGGGTTGGGCCCTAAAGGCAAAAGCAGGTAAAAAACCAGTGGTTTTAGAACTGGGTGGAAATGCCGCTTGTGTGGTTGACCACGATACCGATCTCAACGATGCAGTAGAACGCATTGTATTTGGCGCTTACTATCAAAGCGGACAAAGCTGTATAAGTGTGCAGCGAATAATTGTGCATAGCGACATATACGACGAATTTAAACAAGCCTATGTTGATAAAGTAAGTAAGCTCATACATGGCGACCCACTTGAAGAAAGTACTTTTATTGGCCCTATGATTGCTGAGTCAGAAGCAAAACGTTTGGAACAATGGATTAACCAGGCCGTTGAAAAAGGTGCTGACTTATTATGTGGCGGCCAGCGCGATGGTGCTATGTTGCAAGCCACTATACTTGAAAACGTACCGTCGGACTGCGACGTTAATAGCGAGGAAGCCTTTGGACCTGTGTCGGTAATTAGTCGTTTCACTGACTTTGATGAAGCGCTTAAAGAAGTCGACAACAGCCAATTTGGCCTGCAAGCAGGCATATTCACCCGCGATATATATAAAGCTCATCAGGCATGGAATCAACTTGAGGTAGGCGGCGTTGTAATAGGCGATGTACCAAGTTGGCGAGTAGACAATATGCCGTATGGTGGTGTTAAAGAATCGGGCTTAGGCCGCGAAGGCATTCGCTATGCCATTGAAGATATGACCGAAATACGCCTAATGGTGCTACGCAATCCAAATCCATAAGCGTTGGTCCAACATACCGCTGCATAAATAAAGACCGGCGTTGGGCCACAATAAGCCTAACGCCCCTAAATATCGAAAATAATGGCTGAGTTTCAAAAGAATTAATTAAAAGAGTATTTAGTTTTGAAAAAACGACTTAACTAAACTTTAGAGGAATATGGTGTTGGTGTTTGTGAGGTGGTCTTTTATATTTCTTTTTATCAAGCACAGGTAACTCTATCTTGCTTTGTTTAAGGTGTTGATATTCTATTTGGCTTAAAAAGTGATGTATACAGTTTAAACGTGCGGCTCGTTTATCGTCCCCGTCTACTACAAACCATGGGCTAACGTCTGTGTCTGTATGGGCAAACATTTCGTCTTTAGCCCTCGAATACTCTACCCATTTAGCCCGTGACACTAAGTCTATATCTGAAAATTTCCAGTGCTTCAATGGGTTACTTATACGTTCTACAAAACGATTTTCTTGTTCTTCATCAGATACCGAGAACCAATATTTGATTAGGGTGATGCCCGAACGAATTAGCATATTTTCATATTCGGGGCAGGCTAATAAAAAATCTTGATGTTCTTCTTTGCTGCAAAACCCCATGACTTTTTCAACACCTGCGCGGTTATACCAACTCCGATCGAACAAGACTATCTCACCTGCTGAGGGCAAGTGGGCGGTGTATCGCTGAAAATACCACTGGGTTTTTTCTCGCTCTGTGGGTCTAGTTAAGGCGGCAATTTTCACTACTCGTGGATTAAGTCTGGCTGTTATTGCTTTAATTGCGCCGCCTTTGCCTGCGGCATCTCTGCCTTCAAATACCACTACAACTTTACTACCTGTGCTCTGAACCCACGTTTGTAAGGCCACTAGTTCACTTTGTAATTGAACAAGTTGTTTTTCGTAGGCTGGCTTTTTCATTTTAATTGGATCCTTATCTAACGCAATAAACACGGCACTGCCATAGGTAACTAAATAGCGCTTAAATCGATAACTCGACCATTAGATTAATTATATAAAACATATCATATTCCATAAAATCTACGCGCCTGCCTTAACCGCTTTATTTTGAATTCCGTTATGAGATGGATGCAAGGTTTTACCTAAAATATGCCTGTCTTCGACTATCACGTTAGAAGCATTGCCCACAATAAGCGAGTCGGCACCTCTAATTAAGTGAGTATTCTTATCGGGATACGCTAGGTCTGTTAAAAAATGGTGCATACAGTTGAGTCTTGCCCTTTTTTTGTCATCCGACTTCACTACCATCCAAGGCGCATCAGCGGTATCTGTATAAAAGAACATCGCTTCTTTTGCTTCGGTATATTCATTCCATTTTTGCTTGGCAAGTATATCAATTGGGCTTAGCTTCCATTGTTTTAATGGGTCTGTCTCTCTTTTTGCAAATCGGGCGGCTTGTTCTTTTGGAGTGACTGAAAACCAGTATTTGAATAATTTAATGCCGCTTCTTACCAGCATTCTTTCTAAATCGGGGGTTTGTCTCATAAACTCCAAATAATCATTGGGTTGGCAAAAATCCATAACCCTCTCAACACCGGCCCTGTTATACCAAGAGCGGTCGAACAATACTATTTCGCCTTCTGTAGGTAAGTGCTTTATATAGCGCTGATAGTACCATTGCTTACTTTCGGTTTCAGTTGGTTTTTCTAAGGCAACCACTCTACAGCCTCTTGGATTTAAATGTTCCATGAATCTTTTAATAGTGCCTCCTTTACCGGCGGCGTCTCTACCTTCAAAGAGTATTACGATTTTTTGCCCACTTTCTTTAACCCATTTTTGAGCTTTTAAAAGCTCAACTTGAAGCTGAGTCTTACGTATTTCATAAGCTTTTTTTGATATCTTTGTTTTATAGGGATATTCGCCTGAGCGAAAAGAGTTGGCGATAAATTCTGGATCGTGTCTATGTTCAGCTAATTCATGTAAGGCGCTGTTTGTTTTCAATTCGGGTGTAGAACTCACATTAGGTTTTGTGTTTGCTGTAGTCATAGACATTCGCTTTATTTGAGGAAAAAAATCGAGGGTCTACTATATCAGCTTGATGTTTAGGGTTTTTGGCAATACAAGTAAACTTTGACCTAGATCAGACTAATAATAAAGATGGGTATGAATAATCTGTTAAGAATATAAGTAATTTATACCCAGACATTTTCGAATATCAATCCCTAAAACCCCAACCAATGTGCTTTGCCACTGCTAAGCTCACACGCAGGTAAATCCCAAACCATGGGACTATGTTACACTGTTAAAGTAGCTTTGAGCCTGTTCGCAGGACCAGTGCTTGTCTAGGCAGAGGATGAGGGGTTTCGCTTTTCGCCCATTTCATACCGGCCTGGCCAATACCGCAACTCATTTGTCAAAACTACCATCAGATTAATTAGCTAATTTGGGATCACTTGTTGTTGTTAAATAAAGTACGCGACTCGAAAGCTGAGCACTTTTCAGAGGTGTTTTATAAACAAATAACCTTTTCGCCCCTGTATTAGTGACTGTCTCAAATGGGCAGTTTTCTGCCATTGACTCCATCTCCGTTGTATACACACCCTAGGTCATTACCGCGCAGGCGGTAATGACCTAGGATGTGTAAGATTACATTAATAAGGTATGACCACTTTGGCCGTATTTGAGACCGAGTTGACAAGGCAAAAAGTGGCTCGTTTCTTACTTAAATCACGTCACTTAACCAATGCATGATGTTCAATAAAAATTGCTCATTATCTTCTGCTCCTCTGGAAACTAAACCCATTTTTTCACCTGTGGGAACGTATAATTGAGACGTGAACATCATAGCTTCAGAAAATACCGCAACGCGACCATTTCCAAATTCTAGGATAGCTCCTTGTGACCAACCATCCATAGGTATCTTTGGGGTTTCTGCCTTTATTTGAAACGGTATTTCCGGTGTTCTGGAAAAAGCCCAACTACCCAATGTCAAAATTGATTGGGCATTTTGAGGTAGAGTAAAAGCGGAGCCTCCAAAGGTTTTTATTTGCTTGAGAAAGCCAAATTCGGAAGGGCTTGGGTTGCTAATGTCATTGAACACTTACAACTGGATACTATCGTTTAAGTCGGTCGATGACTTGGTAACTGCATGCTTTGCTAGACTGCCGTCATTAATACGAAATAATGCTTTATCAACATGTCCATTACTAAATTCAAAGCCAAAGGCTGTCGTTAATGATTCCGCAGCTTTTGGAAATGGAATATGGTCGGCAATTAGCAGCAAAGAACCGCCATCAGAGACCCATTGCTTTATTGCCTGAACTTCTGCTTCCTGAAAAGCATCTTTAAATGGTGGCATCCAGTCATATCTGTTGGTGTAGAGTGCATTAGCAATAACTAAGATATCAGTGTTTTTTAAACCATCTAATGTAAAAGCTTTCCTATTGGGTTTGACAGTATAGCCATCGCTAATTAGAACCTGTTGAAAGCCTTTGTAACGCCCACTAGCAGTATGTAAGTTATTATGTGCTTCATCGATTAATACTGTTAGGCTATCGACGCTCGAAAAAGTCTGTTTAACATTTTTGGGGATAAAATCAGGATCAGCCTGCTGAGGTGAACCATCAATATCAGAGCATGAAAATAAGAATAGGACTGCAACAAACAAAACTATTATTTGAGATATCGTTGCCATTTTAGCCAACACTTGAAAAATATAACCCGAAGACTAGCAACCACTCTTACTTTTAGCAACGAAGCGTTGGTAGCCAGCAAATTTTTTAGCCTCTCAATGACATATACCACAGATCTAAAAGAGATTTAATAATGCAACAAGATGAAATTTATCATATATGTTAGTTTGATATAAAGATGAAATATTATATCCGTTATATCTAACGTATTGAAGAAGTGTTGGAAGTCAAGTATTGTATTCACACTTTATGGCCAGTTCACAATCAGATAACGAGATTTGAACCGTAATATCTGCCACCGATGACATTATGAAAAAACTATCCGCTGACAAAAATACAACGTGGATTGCTTATGTGCAATCCGGGAAGTTAACGCAGTACCTTGGACACCTTAAGCTGACTGAACATGCTGTACAGTCGATACTAGATAAAATGGGCGGGGAAGTCTATAAAGACGATTACCAAGAACTCACAAAGTGTCTTGGGTCTGAGGCCTTACAAAGACTGAACGGGGCCATTAGAAGCGCCAATTACGCCACCAAGAACAATATCGTCAATCTGAGAGTTAAGACCGCTACCCATGAAAAATTAGTCGCTGTTAAAGCCCTTATCGCGGCAGATTCTATAGAAGACGCTTTGAACTACCTAACTAGCAATGCCTGCAAAGAAGATAGTATGATTGGCGAAGAGCTCGACAATCCATCTATAAAAGGACTTCGTAATATTCATGACGAATCACGCGAGTCACGCCTATACAAACGCTTGGAAGGCTTGGAAAAGCGCATTTTCGGGCATCATTACC
>CAXMOM010000002.1:0-105788 GCA_964195425.1 Acidiferrobacterales bacterium | reverse complement strand
ATTTTCTAGTTCGAGGCGTTCATTTCGCCTCTTTAACTCCGTAATTTCGAGCTGTTCTGGCGTCATTGGTGTTGGCTTCACACGCAAGCCTTCGCGCTCTTGTTGAAGCTGTTTCACCCATTTCCCAATGGTTGAAAACCCGACTCCCATCGCTTTAGCTGCTTCGTCGTGTGTGTAACCTTGATCGACAACTAATTGCGCTGTTTCTAATCTGAATTCAGGACTAAACGTCCGTCTTGTTTTTTTACTCATCTTTGGCACCTATTAACTATGCCACTTCAATATTAAGTTGTTTGGAAAAGTAGCACTAGTCTCGCGAAGACTTTGATTTGTATCAAATACATCCTCTACAAAATCTGTTCCAATAGTAAGTAGAACATTAAAGAGGATAATTTATGATACGGTTCAAAAGCATTATTGCATGCACCGCTATGAGTGTCTGCTTCATTTCAGGGGCATTTGCCGGCGTAATAAGCACTGACTTGGAATTCAGGACTATAGATGATCAGAGTCTGTGGAACGGGCCCAGTACGGCCGTGTTAGAAAAAGTAGGCAAAGTCGGCGACGATGTTAGTGTTAGTTACTCTGTAGGTGCTCTTAATGGCACGGTAAAAGCCGAGTACGACGGCAATCTTGCGGTTTCGTATGATGATTGGATTAAAGCTCCCGGCCAGACTAGTGTCAGCTTAGATTTTACTGGCGCAGATAACGGCGGTTTTCTTGAGACGCAACTGGATCACTGGATAAAAGCTTCCTATGATATTGATGTATCTTATGATTTCGGCTTTCCCATTGGGAACAGAGGTGTAGATGAGAGCGGGAGTATCATAAATTATGATGGCGTAGATGCGCGGATAGAGAAAATGTTTACACCTTCATTAGAAGCATCTCCAGTAGAAGGCAGTGCATCTTTGTCTAGCGGGGATCTACTGCCGCTGGATCTCATCGTCGTGGACGTTGTTTTTAAATACGATATATTAGAGGAGATATTTTTTGATGTGCTGTCACTAGATGGCAATCTCAATTATAAACATGAAGAAGCCACATCATGGGAATCCCTGTCTTTTTCAATGGTCAAAGATGCTGCCTTCGATATAGATGTTGATCTCGATTCCCCAGGGTTATGGGAATTCTTTATCTCGGATATCACGTTAGGCAATATCTTCCAGTCGGACATCATTTACGAAATTGATCCAGCGGTATATATTGATCTTTTTTTCTGGGAGCCCAGTTGGAGTTGGGATATTGATGGACATCTTTACGACCAGGAATTGTTTCCACTCGAATTCATGGAGGTACCGGATACAAAGATCTTTTCTATGTTTGTTGATGTAAGTTCAGCTTCTATTCCCGAACCGACAACTGCGATATTTCTGGCAATTGGGCTGGCAGGATTGTTTCGACTGGGATCAAAGGGACGGGTTCGTTGAAAATAAAATATTAGTTCTGCGGAGGCTTTCTCTGGATTTACTTACTTGGTGAATAGAGAGCGTCACTTTAGATTCAAATCTTCAACGAATATAGCTTGGTGCGGTGCTGTCAACTTATTGGTATTAGACGGTAAAAATCAGTTTTCAACAGCTTACGCCTAATTTTGAATGCAACTAACCTGCGATCATTCGTTAAATGCTCGTTCTCGAAAGAACCGATAATTCTTGGCACTTATTAAATGGCGGCCAAGCCTAAACATATTATTAACTACCCCATGGCAAGATAAAAATCGTTGTGCTTGACCTTGCGATTTACACTTCCTCATCTGTCGCTCCTGCTGCCGGCTAGATTGATGCGACAACTCACAGCCATTGTTCGCATACTGCTGAGTTGAGTGATCCACGCTTGGCATCAGTTCTCGTTTTGCGGCTGAATAGCTTTTCAGTTTGTCGGTCACTATCTTAATTGGTGCCACTTGTTGGCCTTTCAATAGTTTCTTGAAGAACCGCATGTCAGGCTTTTTATCCTTACGTTTCTGAACGAGAATATCAATTTCATCGCCATCCTGGTCAACAGCACGCCAAAGGTAATGCAGGACACCATTTTCTGATAGATTCGTAACTGACAATGACCCCTCTAGCAGCTAGTATTTTTTCTATATCCCTGAAACTCAGAGTAAATCGATGATAAAGCCAAACGGCATGACTAATGATCTTAGATGGTTAGCGATAACCGGTATACATATTATTACTCTTCATACTCAGGTTATCTCACAATTCCAAGTGACTTTGACAAGTTGACAGTACCGACCTAGACGATGTTTGTCGTTAATACAGATCGATTTTTGATTAATGTAAAGGAACCTAGTATTGACCGGAACAGTCCACAACTCCTATGATGAAGAAGTTGAGCACATGAAGAATTGGTTTACGACAAGCATGAATTGGTTAGATGGTGCACTAAACTCTTTTTAAATTTAACTACGTGCCAGTATAATTGGAGGGGCTAACATGGCACTTAATACGCGAGATTTCTTTAAGGCTGTGCTCTGCAGTTATTACTGAATCTAGCTCTCAGTTGGGGCGAACAGTATTTACAAAATTGCCAACTACTCAGGATGCTTAGACTTCATGCTCAACGACAGCAGCATGTTATTAAGGACTTCATCAATATCAGTAAACGCGTCAGTGCTATAAAAAATACTCATACTGGAGTCAACGCTAATAACCTGCTGATTATTGTAATCTGAAAAGGTACTCCCTAAGGCATTCTTAGTTCGTTCAAAAAACGCTTGAGCTGCTTCCTCTTCAATATCGGCTAAGCACAAAATAAAATGTTCTGGACCAAAACGGCCTAAAATATCTGAATTTCTGATGATATGTTTGAGCGTATTAGCAATTTCTTGCAGTACGATGTCACTTTTAGTAGAGCCTGCCGTTAAATTCACTTCCATAAAGTTAGCGATATCAAAAATAGCTAGCGCATTTGTTCGCTTGGCACCAGGAGCCGCTAAATGTGTAAGCTTATTTATAACCGTTGTATTGTTCAACAGGCCAGTGGCGCTGTCGATCGACTTACTGGCTGTACTTTTGCGAACAGCAAAGAACACTAAACCAACGATAATGACTAAGAGCAGTCCAATAAATGCGTATATAATTTTATTTCGAATGGTTTGCTGTGCCTGCAATGTACTTTCTAAATTACCAATTTTGCTATGAAGGGATGCAATATTGAGACTTTCGATACTGTCTTCAATCATTGTTTGGGCATAAATCATTTTTCTCGAGTAGGTTTCAAGTGCCGCTAAGCTTGCTTCTTTATCTCCAAGTGCAACATTTACCTGAGCAATAAAATATAGGTAGTCCTTGCTTGCTGCGATAAAGTTTTGATAGCTTGCAGGAGCTTCTTGTTCGCTCTCTAGGAAATCGCGTAAACAGGCTAAATCATTATTTTGATAGCACATAACTGATGAGTACCACCTGTAAACTCCCTGATATATTGGGTTTTTATGATCGCTAGCAATTCTATCCCAGCTTCCTAGATTACTTGCTAAGCTAACGTAATCTTTTACGCGCATGTAATATCCGGACGCTAAAAAATATTCAATAAAATCACTGCCAGCGGTGTTAACGTTTTTGTTAAGCGCAATGTAATCGTCCAAGGCAATTTTTGCTTCATCTAATTGGTTACTCGCCATTAAGGCAACGATGGCATTATTCAATAACGCCAACTTATTTTCGTCGGTGTATATGTCTATACTTGCGTCGTACGCCTTCATGTATTGAGAGGCGGATAGCTTACTTTGCCCGCGTTTGCCATATAGCGAACCAACTCTATTGTAAGCATGTGCTAAGGCGGCTTTGTCATCCATTTTAGTGACTGTTTCTAGTAATTTATAAACACCCGCTAGCTGTTCATCTGGACGGTTTTTAATACATTCTGTTATATAACCTAAACTAGCGCTTAAATGAATATCATTGAATTTGTCCTGCGCGGCGCCGATAGCTAATTGATAATAATCGCACCTTTCAGGATTCTCTTGTACATCGTATACAAAGCCTAATTGATAAATTGCAGACACATAATACTTTGCATTTCGATCAGCACTTGGCGCAGCTAATAAGGTCTTTAATATAGACTGAGCATCTGTGCTTTTGCCGCCACATATTAAAGAGTGCGTCTTCATGCTAGTTAGTTGAAATTTTTGCTGCTCGTTAGTGCTTTGCTCAGCCAAATAAGCTTTAATATCGCTTAGCAGCTCAGGCGGTGGACAGTCAAATGTAGGTGTATAATAACGGTCAATGAATTCGTCTAAATTCATTGGTATTTGTGACAATGAATTTTCTACTGGATTTTTCGTATTCTGAGCATGAGCTTGTAATATAAACATCACAAATACTAGCCCACAAGTAACAAAATTTCTCAACTTAAGCACACTAAAACCTCAAAAAAACAACAACATAATCTGCCTTGATACGGCGCTTTTTACAATAGACCATAACTCCCTTAGGAGCCGAATCTTCACGTAATATACTCATCGGCATCATAGTATGTAGTTATAGGATTAAAAACAAGCCTATTAGACTAATGTTAGGGTTCCCCGGTGACTAAATAAAAGTGGGTGGCTGAGGAATATTATGCCGTCTTGTTATATACACTAAGGTGGATTTTTCAGACAGATTTACAAAGCATCTGTTTGCAAAAATAGGGGTTGAAACCGTATCGCCTTTTTCCAATACTAATTCTATTCCATCTATCTCTACCGTTAGTTGGCCACTTTGTACAAAAATAACCTCTTCTTCACTTCTTGTATGCATAGGAACTTTCGACTTAGGCGCAAACCTTAATGCGCGTATCGTAAAGTCATGTGGCCAGTTTATTTTTGACGCTTTTAAGCCTTCCAATGGAGATTCACATCCTATTAATGCAGCCTCTTGCACGCCACTATTATGGGCTAAGCTCGAATCGTTTTGCCATACAAAGTCTTCTTGTTTGATGACCAGTTTTTGCATGTCAGCATTGTTCACAATTTTGTGCGCAGCAACCTGTTCAGGGCTTGTTTTTGGCATTGCCAATATGTTCGCGGGTACTTTTTGGCCAATCGATGTGTCGACCAAAGCACCATTTTCTAGCAAGATCAGGCCATATTTTTGCGCCATGTCAAATACCTGTGGAGCCCAAGTTACCCTGCCTGGGTTATCCTGTCCTAAAATCGCATATAAATAAGCAATGTCATCGCCCACGTTTTCAAAACCTCGAAAAATGCCGGTGGGAAGGCTAATAATGTCTCCTTCTTGCATAATAATTTCGGCGTCTAAACCAGTTTCCCCAGCTCTAAAGGCCCATGTACCTGAGTGAGCAACAAACACTTCTTCTGTTAAATGACTATGTTGTGAATTTAAACAGCCATTGGGTTGGCGAGCGCCACCAATGTTAAATCCATGAGGAATAGAAATATGAATATGCTGATCAGGATTTTCAGAAACACCTGGTCCAATAATGGTAAAGTTTTCTTTTGTGTCTGAACCAGGAGAGCGGCTATCAATAAAAGCATTTTTACATGGTATTAAATCAACATACTTAACCCAGCGTGCATTAATTTGAGCAGCAGTGGAGGGGCGATGTTGAGTTTTTTTCGATTGCATTACCTTGAGTTCCCATAGTAATAGTGAAGGTTAGTTTGAAAAAGAATAAGTATAATTTGTTAGCGCGCAGTCCATCCGCCGTCGACCTTTAGGCTTGTGCCGGTGATCATATTGGCCATATCACTAAGCAAATACATACACGCATTTGCAATATCTTCTGGCTCTGCTAGCCGACCTAAAGGCAACATACTCATTACGTAATCGTAAAATTCTTTGTTTTCAAGCATCGGTTTTGTCATGGGTGTCATCACGAAAGTAGGCGCCACCGTGTTCACGCGAATATTTTGTGGTGCAAGTTCAACCGCCATGGCTTTTGTAAGCCCTTCTATTGCGTGTTTGCTCATGCAGTAAAGTGTTCTGCCGGGGGCTCCAATAAAAGCCATTTGTGATGACATGTGTACAATCGAGCCTCTACCTGCCAGTAACATAGGCTTTAAGGCTGCTTGCGAGAGCATATAAACAGACTTAACGTTTAAATCCATAACGGCATCATAGTTGTCTTGGGTCTGATCAATCATATTGGCGACTTTGTTTGTGCCTGCATTATTAATTAGTCCATCTAACGAAGATAACAGGGTAATTTTTTTATGTAGTTCAGGCGATTGCACATCAAAAGCCCAAGCTTCAATACTGCCCACAGTAAATGGCTTTGCTGTTAATACATCTAAATCTCTTTGGGTACGAGCAACTGCAATAACATGTGCGCCTAGGCTAGCTGCTAACAAAGCGCAGGCCTTTCCAATACCTTTGCCGGCACCGGTTACCATTATTGACTTACCCTTTAATAAATCAGTTGAGAAACTCATTTATTTATCCTTAAAAATATTTTTGCATTCGAAGTCATTATTATGTAAATTTGACGTAAATACAATGTTGGATTGCTGAAATGCGTAAAATAATTACGCATAACCACAGACAATCCATTTATTTATAGTGCATTAATTGAGGCTCAACAAAATGATTAAGTATCTAAAAAAGGGGAAAACCCTAGTTCAAAAAAACGAGGATAATCAGAAGGTAAGAAACATTGTTGAAAATATCATTGGTGATATTGATGCACATGGTGACGCTGCTGTTGCCAAATATTCAGAACAATTCGATAAATGGAATCCTGAGTCATTTAGACTATCAAAAGAACAAATTGCAGAATGCTATTCATTGGTGCCTGAGTCGGTACAAGAGGATATTAGATGGGCACAAACCCAAGTTAGAAATTTCGCACAAATTCAGCGAGACTCAATGAAAGACGTTAAAGTAGAAACACTGCCCGGCGTAATCTTAGGGCATAAACACATACCTGTGGATAGCGTAGGTTGCTATGTACCCGGTGGCAAATACCCATTGGTGGCTTCGGCGCACATGAGTGTAGTAACGGCGAAGGTTGCTGGTGTTAAACGTGTTATCGCTGCAGCTCCACCTTTCGATGGTCGCCCTTCACCTGCAATTGTGGTGGCAATGGATATGGCCGGTGCCGATGAAATATATTGTTTTGGCGGTGTACAAGCCGTTGCTGCTATGGCGGTTGGTACCGATACCATCGCGCCAGTAGATATGATCGTAGGGCCAGGCAATGCCTTTGTTGCAGAAGCTAAACGCCAATTATTTGGGCGCGTTGGCATAGATTTGTTTGCCGGACCCACAGAGACCATGGTGATTGCCGATGACAGTGTAGATGGCGAGCTTTGTGCTGCCGACTTGCTAGGGCAAGCTGAACACGGCACTAACTCACCTGCTGTGTTACTCACAAACAGCGAGCAACTAGCCAAAGATACCATGGTAGAAGTTGAGAGGCAGCTAACGGTTCTGTCTACCGCAGAGGTAGCGGGCGTTGCGTGGCGTGATTATGGCGAAGTAATTGTTTGTGATACTCTTGATGAGATGATAGAAGTAGCTAATGACATTGCTTCTGAGCACGTACAAATTATGGTGCGTGACATCCCTTATTTTCAAGCACGTATGCGCAATTTTGGTGCTTTGTTTTTAGGGCCAGAGACCAATGTGTCGTATGGTGATAAATGTATTGGTACAAACCATACATTGCCTACCCAAAAGGCTGGCCGTTATACAGGTGGTTTATGGGTTGGAAAATTCCTGAAAACCTGTACATACCAGCAAATTACAGAGGAAGCTTCGGTGGTAGTCGGTAATTATTGCTCTCGTTTATGTGCGGTTGAGGGCTTCGCTGGACACAAAGAACAAGCGGATATCCGCCTACGTAGATACGAAAAAAAACACGGAAGCTAAATATTGAGCAAAAGTAATAGCAACAAACGAGTAACGTCCTACGACGTTGCTCGCGAAGCGGGTGTTTCACAATCGGCAGTTTCTCGCGTTTTTCGTCCCGGCTTAAGTGTTTCTCAAAAGACCCGAGACAAAGTTACGGAAGCGGCTAATCGTATGGGTTATAGACCGAATGCGATTGCGCGCATGCTAATTACAAAAAACTCGGGCATAGTGGCGGTGATAGTATCGTCACGTGCCAATTTAAACTACCCTGAAGTGCTGAGTAATCTTACCAAAAGAATCGCTGAAAAAAACAAACGGGTGTTGCTGTTTACTTTGGATGAAGCTGCAGCCCTTGATGAAATACTCGATCAGCTATGGACGTATCAAGTAGATGGCTTAATTGCCTTAGCAGCACACTTTGAACATAAAAGTATTCAGCAGTTTGCGCAACATCATATTCCGGTCGTGCTATATAATCGCCAGGTAGAAGACCAATCGGTTAGTTCAGTATCGTGCAACCATGAACAAGGGATGCGCCAATTAGTGCAGCTGCTAGTGGAAAATGAGCATAAGTCCTTTTTTGTGGTGTCTGGACCGATTGATTCTGATGTGGCAAATGAACGCCGAGAGTTTGGCTTAAGTGCATTGCGCAAACATGGTTTTGACGACACTCCGGTCGGATATGGTGATTATAGTTACGAATCGGGCCGAAAAGCATTCGCTGAATTTATGCAATCGGGAGGCAAGCCCAGCGCAGTGTTATGTGGTAATGACACTATGGCGATAGGCGTTATTGATGAAGCAAGAGAAAATTTTGGTTTAAGCATCCCTGCAGATTTATCTGTTGTTGGCTTTGACGGTATTAATGCCGCATCATGGCACAGCTATCAATTAACCACTATTAAGCAACCTGCAGCGCAAATGGCTGAGGCTGCTGTCGAAATTTTATTAAACCAAATTGAAAATGACGATAGTCCCGCTGAATCGCGGTTTTGGTCAGGCAAATTAATTACAGGAACCTCAGTTGCTAAAGCAAAGTTTTAACAAGAGGGCGATATGTTAGCTGGAGAAAAAACCACTAGTGTAGTGGTGTTTTTGCCCGGAACCTTATGCAATGCTGAGGTGTTTGCACCACAAATAGAAGTACTAAAAGCTAATGACGTAAACTGCATTGTTATAGATTTTGGAGATGCTAATAGTTTAAAGGGTATGGTTGAAAAACTTATACACCAGGTTAGAAATGCTGGCTTCCAAAATGTCACGTTGGTAGCGTTTTCAATGGGCGCAATGGTTGCATTTGAGTTACTGCGACATACCGCTTTATACACATTTACCATTGAGCAACTTATTCTTATTTCAAGCAATGCGCATGCCGATGATGCTACAAAAACTGAAGCTAGAAAAGGGCACTTAGCCATTGCAAAAACCGCCTCGCTTAACGAGTTAATGTCCCTTACGTATATGCCTAATTATTTGTATAAAGACAATAAAGCATATCAAAAAATAATAGTCGGTATGGCCGAAACGTTGGGCATTAAGGTGTTTAGCAGTCAGCTGAAAGTCTTAGCTCAGCGTCCAGACTCAACAAATGTTCTCAAGGCTTTAACAATACCGTGTTGTATCATAGCGGGTCAGCAAGACTTGCTATGTTTGCCAAGTGAGCAATTAAGAATGGCGCAGGCTGCGCAACTATCTGAACAGCCAGTAGAGCTCGTATTATTGGACGATTGCGGTCATTTCGCTACGCTAGAGCAAGCTCAGCATATTAATCAACTACTGCTAAAACGTATTAGCACACAACATTAGAGCACAGCATGTCTTCTTTAAAGCAAAAATTACAACTAAAGCAACCGTTGTTGGGCACCTTCTTAAAAACACCGCATTATCAGGTAGCCGAAGTGCTTAGTCGCACAAAGCTGGAGGTGTTATGCATAGATGCCGAGCATGCACCGTTTAGCCGTACAGACTTAGATACATGCGTATTGAGCTGCCGTGCAAACGAAATGCCTGTGCTTATTCGCATTCCAGATGACGCGCCAGCGACCATTTTAAATGCCCTTGATATTGGCGCTACTGGTATTGTTGTTCCACATGTAAAAACGGCCAAGCAACTCAAGGCTATTGTTGAACAATCATTTTATGGCAGCCAAGGTAGAGGATACGCAGGTTCTACTCGCGCGGCAGGCTATACCACTTCTACCTTACAAGATAATTTAGAGAATAATTTAAATACTGTAGTGGTCGCGCAAATAGAAGACTTAGTTGCCCTAGACAATATAGACGCCATTGCCCAAGTGCCAGGCTGTGACTGTTTATTTATTGGACGTATGGATTTAACAGTTGCACTTGGCGAAACCAATGCAAAAGCACCTTCTGTTGTTGCCGCCGTTGAGAAAGTTGTTGCTGCAGCCAATAGAAATAACGTGACCGCAGGCATGTTTGTAGGTGATTTATCTGAATTGGATTATTGGATGAAAAAGGGCGTTTGCCTATTTTTATTAAGTTCTGATCAGAGCTTTATGCTGTCGGGTGCAAGTGCACTTAGCCAAAAGTTTGAAGAGGCAAAAGCGCAACTCAACTAAGTTGATTGCGCCAAGGTTTTCCTATTTATCTGATGGGTTACTTATTTCGGCAGTGCGTTTAATAATATCTAACCCCTGCTGCATCAACCAGTAGGGAATATCTATGATTACCCAATTCTCAGCCAGTTTATCGCCGTCTCTTCGATATACATCAACCACTTGCATATTGGCTTTAACCTGCCCGCCTGGTAAACCCAAAAAACCGCCTGTTGGGGTATTTGACAAATTAGGCCAGCCAAAAAAGCATGCATAATTGCCTTCAGCAAAGCGGCTAACGTGCCCCTTAAAGACTTTGTCCTTTAGCCCTTTTCTAAATGGGAACATATGGTGGCGTTGGTAACGTTTAATAGTATGCACGCTGCCAATACCCCCAGGGCCATACCAAGCCATATCGTTGTGCCATGTTTCTTCTAGAATTTCAGGTGGGCAATTATCGTTGCCAGACTTATTCAATGCCGTTAAATCGTCAACCATACGGTTGACGAGCGCTAATGTTGCAGTGGCCTCACTGTCGTCGTGTGCACCAAAACATAAGCCGTCGTGAGTTTTAGGACCGGGAACCGTGAAAGAGGCACCTGTTTGCAATGGCAAGGGCTGCAAACCTATTTGCTGCATAAAACCTATAATGTCGAAAAATAGGCTACTTTTTACAATTTTACCATTTTCAACACAATGGAATTCTGCATAACGCAGCAAAGTAGTTTTTGAAGTTGCCTTTAATCCTAGCCAGTCAGCGTCAAATAAACCCATCCAGTGACCCATACTCATAACCCATACCTTATCGTCATGAGTATTGGTACCTGCAATAAATATATCTTCTCTGCGCTGCATACTATTAAAAGCGCTAAACAATGGCTGCCAAACGGTGTTGCACACATCATCAATGTCATGCATCTCGCCAAATGGATGGCAGCCATAAAACTGATACTGGTCAGCAATGTAGGGGGCTAAAGTATTTTTAAAGTCCTGTGATTTCCCTTCAGCGATACTGTTGTCAACAGCAGCAAACATATCCTTGACTACTTGTTTTTGTAACTGATAACTAGGCATTGGTATTTCATTCTCCGAAACCAAATAAGATTAACTAAATAAAAGATTATTGAATAATGACTTCGAAGTCAATTTATAATATAGTAAGTTACAAATCTTTAACAAACTGCTTGCTGCTATCGACTAGCAACTATTCGTAAAGCAACCATTGGCACAAAATAACAGGTGGACACATTATGGACGAATTTGGCACACTTAACTGGAGTATTTTAATAATTTATATTCTGGCTAATTTAGCGCTTGGCGCAGTTATTGGCAGTAAGATCACCTCTACAGAAGACTTCTATACGGGTCAAAAGAATACACCTTGGTGGGCAATTGGCATTTCTGTTATTGCTACTTATGTCAGCGCGATGACTTTTTTAGGTGCACCAGCATGGGCATACAGCGACGGTATTAGTGTTATTGCCTTACATTTAAATTACCCATTAGTCATTATGGCTGTAGTCATCTTCTTTTTTCCGTTTTTCTATAATGCGGGCGTAACGTCTATCTATGAGTACCAAGAAAAACGTTTTGGTAAACGCGCGCGGGCTCTTATTTCTGTTATTTGGTTGTTAGGCCAAGCAATGGGCTCAGCTGCTGTGCTGTATGCAACGGCGTTAGTGCTGGGATTTATTACTGGCGTCCCTGTAGTGTGGGCTATTGTTATTGTGACAGTCATAGCCCTTATATATACCGTAATGGGTGGCATAACCGCCGTAATTTGGACTGACGTAATTCAGGCCGGGATCTTATTTGCTGGGGCCGGCATTATTATGTATGCACTTATTGAGCAATCGACTACGCCTATGCTAGAGACACTCACGCAATTGAAAGAGCAGGACAAACTTAATCCAATTAACTGGGACGTAGATTTTACCGAACAAACCACCATATGGAGTGGCATAATTGCAATGACATTCTTCCATATTACGGTGTATGGCACGAACCAAATGATGGTACAAAGAACCTTGGCCGCTAAAAACATTGGCGATGCTAAAAAGTCCTATTTGTTAATGGGTTTTTGTGCGTTTTTTATCTACTTCTTCTTCGTTTTATTAGGTGTTTTATTTTACAACCACTACGAAGGCAGACCGTTTGAGAACAATAACACGATTATTCTGCAATTTGCTGCAGACTATGGCATGCCTGGTTTAATGGGTATTATTGCAGCGGCTGTTATGGCGGCGTCAATGTCTAGTCTCGACTCGGCTTTCAATTCATTGTCGACCATCACCAACATCGATTTTTATCGCAAGTATTTCCGTACAAACGAAAGTGACGAACATTATTTGAAAATGTCGCGGGTATTTACCTTTATGTGGGCTGGTATCATTATTGTGCCCGCTATTATGTATCACCTGTATTCGGAAGGTTCTATATTAGAAGTCTTGAGTAAAGTGGGTTCTTATTTTGTTGGAGCGCAACTAGGTATGTTTGCCTTAGGATTCTTCTCAAAACATGCGAGCGAAAATGGCTTACTTGTTGGCACGGTGTCGGGGTTTATAATGGTGACCGCTGTTGCCTTAGGAACCGATGTTGCTTGGCCATGGTATTGTATTATTGGCGCATCAACTAATGTAGTGATAACCATAATTGCGAGTATTATTATTGATGGCAAACAAGAGCATTACTCTGAGTACACGATAAAAGGGCAGCAAGCAGCCTTTAAAAGAGATGGCCGCGATGAAAAAGAAAATGGTTGGTATTTAGTACCGGGTAAAGTAGACAAAATTAACTATGTTTTACTTAGCTTCTTTTTCATCACCGTAGGCTCACTTGTTGCATTTCAGCATCTTGTGTAGCGTATTTGTGCGACGTCTGCTTGAGTCTTGAGCCAAATGAAAGCTAACAATTGATGTTATTGGAGTATGAAAATGTCTGACCCGAAAAGAGTTGCTGTAAGCGACTTAAAGGCCACACTTAATTCGCAGGTGACAAATGTATATTGGCAACCATTGCCTACATTGTTGTCGCCCATGGGCGAGCGAGCGCAGTCATTAAAGGGCTTTGATGAGGAGTTTGTTGATATTGTAGATTACATCATTCGTATTACTCATCGAATTTGGGAGCAAAAAAACCTAGGCTTATGCAGAGACTATTATGCCAACTATTGTCCTGTTCATACCTTAGGAGGATATTGCGATTCGGTTGAAGTAGTGGTGCAAAACACTTTAAAAACAATCGCAGCATTTCCTGACCGCTCACTGATTGGCGAGAATGTAGTATGGAGTATAGATGAAGACGAGCAATACTATTCTTCGCATCGCATAACAAGTGTAATGACCAACAAAGGCGATTCTGAATTTGGCCCTGCAACAGGCAACACCGGTCGCGTAACGACTATCGCTGATTGTGTCTGCCAAGATAATAAAATAGTCTATGAATGGTTGATGCGCGACAATGGGTTTTTGGTCAAGCAGCTAGGCATCAGTATAGAAGAGGCAGCTAAGTATCAAGCACAGTTTCCAGTGCCCGCCGCTTTTTCAGATTGGATTACGAGTGAATATGCCCGTGTTAAACAGCAACAATCGATGTTATCTAGCACCAAGTGTGCAGTTGCAGCACCTTATATCGAATTTGCGCAAAGCTGGATTGAAACCTTGTTTAACAAAAAGAACTTTGGTCAACTTGAGTATTTTTACGCATCTAATGCAGCGGCGCAATGGCCCGGTGGCAGAAATACGGTTGGGCTAGTAGGTATTCGTGGAATTGTTACGCAGTGGCTGTGCGAATGTCCAGACGCTATTGCTACACTAGACCATATTGCGGTTACTTATTTTGATGATGATCACATTGATATGGCGATTCGTTGGAGTTTAGCAGGGACTTATAATGGTCGAACAACTGCAGCGCGGTCTTTTAACGGTCAGCCTTACTTTATGCTTAGCGCAAGCCATTTTCGCATAAATATTCGTGACAAACTGCGGATTACTGAAGAGTGGACTGTTTTTGACGAAGTCGCGGCCTTGACCAATTTGTATCGTCAATTACCTACTCCTACTATAGCCAAAGAAGGGCCAAAAATGAGCGTAAAAAATGTTTAATACTGTATCTGACATGTTCACGAAGGGCAATATAGCCTCGCTTAATAAGGCTATGCTGCATTCGTCATATTGGGCGCAATCTGGCGCCAAACTTTACACGCCAACGCAACAAAACCAATGTTGGTTAAGTTGGTTAGCCAATACCGGCATGCTGAGTTTTGAGCTTATTGAGCAAGTGGAACAAACTAATCGGTCGCTTGTAATGGCTAATGCGCTAGTAGATATAGAAGGTCATAGTTCAAACAGTGATCACTTGGCCAGTTTTTTAATCGGCTTTGATATCGAGCATAACGGTTCAAATATCAAATCGATAAGCTTAAATGTCGACCCTGCTAGGCTGTGCCAAGTGCTTAAGCAAGAGCCAGCTACACTTCAAAAATGGTGGCCTAAAAAAGATCCCTTAGTATTAAGTGATCTCGATCATCAGATCCACGCTAACACCGTGCATGCTTCTCCTTCTTTGGTACTTGCATTAGATAAAGATGTAAGTGAAGAAACGCTCAAATGCCTTAATAAATGGTGGTGTATACATCAACAAGGACTCCTAGGAGATATATTCGATTGTTACACAACAGACGCTGTTATTGAGCAAAGTGAATACGCAGTTCAATTGTCATTGTTAGACTACTTTAAGCATGTGGCTCAAGCATCGGTGAGCTGTGAACGTGCATATTGTCAATTGGTAGATATTACTGTTTCAAAAAACACTGCATTTGTTAATTGGCGAATAGAAGCAGATGGTCAGCATGGCAGAACTCGTCAGTCTTTTTTTAGTCTACTGAAAATGGCCAAAGATAAAGTAAGTCATCAATATACAATTCTAAGCTAATAAAAAGGTTTTACTTTTTCTTAAAAGCGCTCATTAGAGCGTTTTTTTTGTGACTATTAAAATTTGATTGCATAAAAAAACCAGCGCTAGAAACGCTGGTTTTTTAGTGAGTGGCTAACAGCCTGTTATGTTTTAAAAGTTATAACCGACTTTAATACCAATTGTGCGGGGGTTTGCGTAATCTGCAGCGGCAACATTGCCACCAAATCTAACCGATCTTAACAAAATCAATTCATCACCAACATTTTGGATGAAGGCACGAACATTCCACATTTCATCAGGCGAGTACCAAGTAGCGCTTATATCAAGCTTCTGATAGGCATCTTGTTCACCAAAAGCAAATGGTAAGTCATTGGTCTTATATGCATCAGAAAATTGTAAACTGGCCGACGGTGTTATCCGACCGTAATCGCCTAATTCAGCATCGTAGCTTACCAACAACGTTATGTTGTAGTCAGGGCTTAGCTGAACTTGGTCGCCATCAAGTTGAAACAAATTGTCAATCTCATTGATGGTTTGGCCGCCTTCTTGAAACACGTTTGGTGTTACAAAGTCACCATAGGTTGAGTCATTTAAGCTACCACGTACACCAAAACGTAACTCAGGCGTTGCTTGCCAGTCAATTTCGACTTCTAAACCAAGTGCGTCAATTTCGCCTGCATTACCAAAGAAGGCTAAACTAGTACCGCTTACATTTTGAAAACGAGTTGACAATAAACCGTCATATTGATTGTAATAAAGTGAAGCATTCAAGCGTAAAGTGCGCTCTAACATTAGCGACTTGTAGCCTAGCTCATAAGCGGTAACTTCTTGTTCGTCATAAATGTCTTCGCCTCTGAATGCTCCTTGAGCGTTACCAGCTAAGAAACCCGTCGAAATGGTAGCATACAATAACTCGTCGTTAGATAAATCATGCTCAAGTCCTAGCTTCCATGTGACTTTAGACCAATCGCCCTTAGCATTTTCGACTTCTAAATTGCTAAAGTTTAAGGTTGATAAATCATCTGGGTTTTGCCCAAAGATGTCCCATTCACGTTCATCTTTTGTATATCGTAAACCAACAACCGCACGAGTGTCATCAGTAATAGTGTAGTTACCTTGAAAATAGGCTGCAGTCGACACAGTGTCTAAACGAATCTCATTTAACCAAGGCTGCCATTGCGGCGTAAAATCAGTAGTTAAATCGGGTACGTTATCAACAAGAGGATTAATTACCTGATTTAAAAAGGCATTATCAAGTTCTTCATTAAATAAATAAATGCCGGCTACCCACTCAAAATCAGTTTCATAAGTAGATGTAAATTGTACTTCAAGCGACGATGTTTTAGATGCAATAGCATTACCGTCGGCTGTTGATGCATAAACCGAGAAATCGCCGTCTGTTAAGCGTGTTTCTTCGTAGTCCATTAACGCGCCAATAACTTTTAAGTCAACTGAGTCAAAGGTTAAATTGAGCTCTGCGCTTATACTCGTGTCGCTTACTTCTCTAGAAGGCGTATAGTCAAATTCTTGAGAAAAGGGGTCACTTGAAACAGCTTGTGCTGTGTCCAATCCAGGCGTAGCTGCAAGATCTAAACCAGCACCTGCGCGTCCTTGGCCTGCTTCGTTGCGGCCCAATCTTGGTACAATATCACCAAATGGACTGGTTAAACCCGTAGCTGAGTTAACAGGTACCCCTAATATATGGTAGCCAAACGCGCCGCCGCCATTAGAGTCATCTTGCCAAGATTCCACTTTGAAATTGAAATCTCCGTTATCGAATTCTGTGAAAAGCTGCGCGCGCATAAAGTACATATCTGCGTCTTTCAAGCCGCCATCTGGGTTAAATGTGTTTTTAACATAAGGGTCACGCACTTCGCGTACACCGGTAACACGAATAGCCGTATCTTCACTAATCGATAAGTTTGCAAAACCTTCAGCACGAAGTAGATTAAAGTTACCTACTGTTACCGCCATACCGCCATCGGTATAACCAAGTTCAGGCTTATTCGCGATAACATCAATTGCACCACCAAATGAGTTTCGACCAAAAAGAGTACCTTGCGGTCCACGCAGAACTTCAATTCTGGATAAGTCGACAAAGCCCGCCAAAGCTTGACCATGGCGAGGGCGATATACGCCATTCGAATAGAAGGCAATGGCAACATCTGCCGCTTCTACTTGTTCAGTTCGGGCGCCACGCATTGCTGGACGGGCGTCGTTACCAGACACACCGGTTTTCATGCCAGGTACTAAGGTGTCTAGACTTAAAATATCGGTCACGCCGTTATCTTTTAGTGCTTGTGATGACACAGCCGTTACTGCCAATGGGACATTTTGCACGTTTTGAATACGTTTGGTGGATGTGACTGAAATAACTTCTAGTTCTCCATCGGGTGTTTCAGTTTCGTCCGCTTGTTGGGCAATGGCTGTTTGACTACAGAATAAAGCAGCACTCACGGCACCACAGATTATGGATTTGCGTAGTATGTTAGATTTCATTATGTTGCTCCCGTTTGTATTTTATAATTTTATTTTGCTCTACTAACTAGCATTAAAGTCCTTGGTAACACCAGTTGCGGCGGTTTGTTAGAAGTTTGTTAATGACAAGGTAATCTTTTTTGCATCCGAATGCAAGAATAAATGCATTGTTAGCATGTAACACTAGTTTGTTTATAAAATATACATGCGTAGAAAGCTATAAATAGTATTTTTATACACAATCTAAACTTATTTTATGAATATAAGTGGCCTAATTTTTTAGCGGTCTGATTAGTAGCTAAGTTGACTATTATTTTTCTTACTTTATGTTTTATATGAATAATTTGGTTATGTTTATCTATGGTAATGGCAGTTTTTGGAAGTCAGGCGGTAAACTTATGCATACATACTACAGGTTACACTTGTTTATATTGATAAGTTGAATAGCATTTATTCAAAGCTAGCGTCAGTGCAAAGTGAATGCATCCGAATGCAATAAAGGTTTTGGGGTAATAGAATAATGAATCTAAGTGGTATTGTTTATTTGCTCATACAATTCTATAGTACACACATCATTATACAAGATAACGAAGATCAAGAAATGGCAACAGATAACTCGCGTAAATATTCACAAAAAATCGTTGATGGTGCAGCACAAGCTCCAAGTCGTTCTATGCTGCGTGCCGTAGGTTTTGGTGATGAGGATTTTAAAAAATCCCAGGTTGGTATTGCCTCAACATGGTCAATGGTGACGCCATGTAATATGCACATTAACATGCTTGCAGAAGAGGTGGGTAAAGGCGTAGATAGTGCAGGTGCTAAAAGCATCATTTACAATACTATTACTATATCTGACGGTATTTCCATGGGCACCGAAGGTATGAAGTATTCTTTAGTATCGCGCGAGGTTATTTGCGACTCTATAGAAGCAGTGTCTGCCGGTATGGGGCACGACGGTATTATTGCTATTGGTGGTTGCGATAAAAACATGCCGGGCTGCTTGATGGGTCTAGCGCGCTTAAATCGTCCCTCTATATTTGTATACGGAGGTACTATTTTACCAGGTGAAAACCATACCGACATTGTATCGGTATTTGAGGCCGTGGGAAGCCATGCAGCAGGTGATATTCCAATCACCACGTTAGAACATATTGAAAAAACCGCAATACCCGGTGCAGGCTCTTGTGGTGGAATGTACACCGCGAATACTTTAGCTTCAGCCATTGAAGCCTTAGGTATGAGCATGCCTAATAGCTCTGCGCAAAATGCAGTGTCGCAGAACAAAAAACAAGACTGTATTGATGCGGGCAAAGCTATTGTGTATTTATTGGAACATGATATTAAACCGTCGGATATTATGACCAAAAAGGCCTTTGAAAATGCGATTACCCTAATCATTACCTTGGGCGGGTCGACCAATGCGGTGCTGCACTTAATTGCCATGGCCGATGCGATAGGCGTGGAAGTAACATTAGATGATTTTGTGCGTATTGGCGAAAAAACGCCAGTGATTGCCGATTTGCGTCCAAGCGGACAATATTTGATGTCTGAATTAATTGAAATAGGGGGTATTCAACCTCTTATGAAGCGTTTGTTAGAAGCGGGTATGTTGCACGGCGATTGTATGACCGTTACAGGCAAAACTATGGCCGAAAATTTGGCTGAAGTAGCAGATTATCCGGATGGACAAAATATTATTTTACCTTTTGACAAGCCTATTAAGAAAGACAGCCATTTAGTCATTTTAGGCGGTAATTTAGCACCTGAGGGAGCGGTTTCAAAAATCACCGGCAAAGAAGGCCTACGCTTTACAGGCACTGCTAAAGTATATGATTCCGAAGAGCAAGGTTTTGCCGCGATTATTGATGGTCAAGTAGTCGCCGGTGATGTAATTGTTATTCGCTATGAAGGTCCAAAAGGCGGCCCAGGTATGCGCGAAATGCTAAGCCCTACATCAGCCATTATGGGTAAAGGTTTAGGTAACGATGTTGCGCTAATCACCGATGGTCGTTTTTCAGGAGGTAGCAGGGGCTTCGTAGTCGGTCATATTACGCCCGAAGCATTTGAAGGCGGTGCTATCGCACTGGTAGAAAATGGCGATAGCATTACCATTGATGCACAAAGCCGGCAGATGACGCTAAATATCACCGATCAAGAAATGGCTAAGAGAAAGCTTAGTTGGCAACAGCCTGCACCTAAATATACCAGAGGGCTGCTGGCAAAGTATGCCAAAACCGTTAGTTCTGCTTCCACCGGTGCGGTGACCGATAAGCCCGATTAAGTAGAGCCTTCATTCTATGGAAACTATTTTAAATATAGTGAGTGATTATGGCTTGCTTAGTTACGCCATTCTGTTTCTCTATTGTGCCTTAAAAAGTGGCTCGTTGCCGCTTTTTGCTGGCATTGCCGCTCACTTGGGTGCGCTTGACGTGGCCTTGGTCGCGACTGCCGTTTTCTTGGGTGGTTATTTAGGCGATGAGTTACGTTTTTATCTAGGGAGAAAGTACGGGGTGGAGAACCTTTCTTCAAACCTGCGATATCAAAAATCAGTGCATACCGCTAAGTTGTTACTCGACCGCTTTGGTAAAGCTTATATCTTTCTTTATCGCTATCCTAAAGGTATGCGCACCATTGGCGCACTTCCGGTGGCATTAACCGATATGTCATGGCCTGTATTTACAGCGCTTAATTTTGCTTCGGCAGTTACATGGACTTGTGCACTGGTGGGTACTGGCTTTTTGTTTGGTTCGGCGCTTGATCATGTTATTGGCGATAATTGGGGACTATTCAGCGTTGCTTTGCTCGGAGTATTTCTGCTAATGACATATGCCGCGTGGAAACACGTTAATGCCTTAGCGCAGGAACAATCAAAGAAAGAAATACCAGAGCGTTAGAATACAGCCTAGGGCTATCGGTTTGCTTTTAGCGAGATACTGCTTCTAAATATTTTGCAATCGCTAAGCGCAAAGTTTCACGTTTAATAGGCTTGGTTAAATACTCATTCATGCCACTTTGTTCAGCAGTATTGAAGTCATTTTTCATTGCGTTTGCCGACAGTCCTAAAATGGGTACATCATCAAAGCCAGCGTTTCGAATTTCAATGGTGGCATCATTGCCGTCGAGTATCGGCATTTGAATATCCATTAAAATAAGATCGTAGTAGGGTGAGTTCTTTACCTTGGTTACGGCTTGTTGACCATCTTCGGCTACATCGTATGTAAGGCCAAAAGAGTGTAGCATTTCACCTGCGACCATTTGATTAATGCTGTTGTCTTCTACCAGTAATACGTGACCACTATACAAGGTAGTATTAATGTTTACGCTTTCGTTATTCTTGGGTTTGTCGAGTGAGTGAGTGGCGAAAAAAGTGTCAGAACCATAAATATGGTTGGCGAAGAGGTAAAACTCAGTGGGCGTAAACGGATGCGATAAGGTCGCGCACTGCCACTGCGATTTTAAAATAGTGCTTAGCTGTTCAGGCTGGGTGTTAGTGACGCATCCTATGCTAATGCCGCGCTCGGTTAATGCCATAATATGTTCGTGAATATCACGCGACTGGCGACCATTTTCAATATCCAAAATTACCAAGTGATCAGGTGTTAAAGCGTCAACCATCGACGCGATCTCGCTGATATCATGTATTGAAAGTGATGACGATATTCGGTTTATATAATCTTTGCTTATCAGCGGTGCTTCACTTGTTTTAATGTAAATAACTGGGCGTTGAAATGAATTTTTGGCCTTGATTAATGGGTGAGAAGCTAATTCATGTCGCAGCGTAAAGCTACATTCAAATTCACTACCTTGGTTTTCTATCGAGCTTGCCGTAACTTCTCCATCCATCAATTTGACCAGTTGTGTCACTATAGACAACCCTAAGCCAGTGCCACCAAATTCTCTACTGGTAGAACCGTCGGCTTGCGTAAAAGGCATAAATACACTGTCGAACTGAGCTGGCGACATGCCAATCCCCGTGTCTTTAACATTTACCACTAAGAAGAACGTATCCTTGTCATTGCTTTTCGTTGTAACCGCTATATCGATGCCGCCGGTGCGAGTGAATTTTATAGCATTGCTAATAAGGTTAAGCACAACTTGAGATATTCGCAAAGGGTCACCAATTGCATTAGTGGGGAGTTCGGGCTGCACATATAAGGTTAAATTTAGATTTTTTTCAGCGGCTTTTAGCGATGCTACCGCTAACAAACTATCAAACAAAGACGTAAAGGAAAAATTGCTATATTCGATATCCAATTTACCTGCTTCGATTTTTGAGAAATCAAGTATGTCATTAATTACATTTTGTAGTATTTGGCTGGAGTACGAAATTTTAGTTAAATTCTCTTCTATCTTAGGGTTCGGTTGTTGATATAAAGACAAATCAACTAAACCGATAATTGCGTTCATAGGTGTTCTTATTTCATGGCTCATATTGGCCAAAAAAATACTTTTTGCTGCATTCGCTTTGTCTGCTTGAAGCTTGGCGTCTGCAAGCTTTTCATTTAATCTTGCTTGGCTTTCATTGACTTTTTGCGCGCTTTTTAACAAGTCTCGGGTTTGCGTATTTTTTGCGTTAAACACTTTCGCCGCTTTTGCTAGTTGCCCTATTTCGTCTTTTCTATGCGTGCCAGGAATTTCCGTAATCGTGGTGTCGTGCGATAGTTGTTCAAACAAATCTGTAATAGTCTTGATGGGTTTTATAATACGATATGCAGTGAAAAATCCGATAACTATTGTGATGAGTATTCCAGCAATAGAATATAAGTTAATCTTTAGTTGCGAGTCTTCAATTGTATTGTTGATAGTAATGTTTGTTTGCTTCGAATAACGGTCTGTTTTTTCAGATAAATCGGCGGCTAAATACAAAAATTCATTGGCTGAACCTGCCATTACCACATTGACTAAATACAAATATTCTTGCGTGGAAAAAGTAAGCTGAGAAAATTGATCCGCAATTGAGCTTATTTCATCGAGTATCGATAGTTTTGATATTTCTTCGATGGGGGTTTGATTAATCACGTTAGCCGCCGCCGTGGTTTCGATTAAAAATTTACTTTTTAAGAGCGCGCTAGGCGAGATTAAATATTGATACGCGATATTTTCGGCGGTAGATAAATGAATTATGTAGGCATTTTTGACTTGTTCGTCATCACTGTTACTTGCAAACACAAAGCTGTCTGCATCCGCTATTAGTGTATTGATGTTTTTGAGCACACCCTCTTGGAAAAATGAATCGCGGGCAATACGACCCTGAACAACGCCGGCAAAGTTCTCCTCGTAGTCTTGAATATGCTGGGTCATCGCATTCAACATACTATTGCTTATTTCGTTAGATAACTCATCAGGAAAATTAGCTGATAAAACTAGCAGCGCGGCGTCAATTTTTCTGACAATTTGATTGAAGCGGCTTATCGCAGATTGACTGCCCGTATCTTTATACACCAGCACGTGGCGCTGCAAATCAAGGACGTCACGTTCTAACTCGCGTACCAGTTTTTCTTCTTTGGTGGCTATTTGATAAGCGTTAAGTGAATCTACAAAAGTTTGTTGATTGACACGCGCAAAAAAGAGTTGAGTAGCTAGCAGCATGGCAAACAATGCCAACAAAAATGCGATTTGCGTTTTTAAGGATAGATTCATATTGATTGTATTACACTATTGCACCGTCGCATTGCTGCGTGTTCACGCTTTTTTGGTTGAACTGTAGATAGAAATATCATGCGCTTAAAAATTCATACCATTTTTGTAAACTATATTCATAAGTAGGCATCACGGTATTCCACACGGCAACATTTTCAAATCGTTTTTCATAACTGCCGCCGGTTCGTATATCTCCAGCGTTTACCGATACTTTTCCGTCAGTGCCGGTAAGGTCTTGTGAAGCCGCTTTGCCGCGATACCAGTAGTCGTATTCAGCGTCGCTTAAAAAAGCCTTAGAGCGTTCAGGATTGGAAATATAATATCCTTGTTTTGCAATAAAAGCACCTGGCCAGCCTGATAGCCACCAGTTCATGTATTCATAAGCTACATCCTTTACTCGGCCTTGTGTTTGAGCCGACAAACACATAACGCCATGCCATCCGCGATAACCTTCTTTGGGGGCCGCAAAAGTGACCGGTACATCCATTCCGTTGAGTGCTGACACTGCAGGTGAAAACATGCTTTCAATAACCACACGCTTCGATTTCATGAAGCGCACCGATTCAGGTACCGACGTCCAGAATCCACTGAAATGACCGTTTTGCTTATATTCAATTAAGACCTTAAATAACTGGTCTAGCTCGGCTCGAGTCATCGCGCCAATATCTTTAAAGCTAACTAAGCCTCTGGCCTGTGCAGACAATGCTAAATCAAATAGTCCAATGCTAGGCGCATTTATAATAGCTACTTTGCCATTGTATGTCGGGTCGAGTAACCAAGCCCAACTTTCGGTTTCGTAAGGTATGCCTTTTTCAATCACTGATGTGTTGTAGCCAAACGAGTCGACATTGTGAACGTAGGGTAAAAAGCTTAGCTGGTTAGTTTCACTGTTACTGAGTTCGCCGTTTTCTTGAACGTGCAACAGTTTGTATGGTGCGTCGCCAGCACCTATTTTTGCATTTGCTGTGATTTTGCCTGTTTTGGTCAGTGAGTTAATTTCGTTATAACGGCTTATTCTCGATTTGTCGATACTCTGAATTGCTTTTGACTGCCACAATACATTGATGCTGTTTGACCACTGTTCATATAAATCAAAACTACTTGAATTCATCGATGCTTTTTGTAACACCGCAGCACTGCCTTTTGGCTCAAATACCAATTTAATGCCTAAATCATCCATAGCCCGCTGACGCAGTTCTTCTTGCAGTGTTACATGTGTGCCTAAAATTCTTAAGGTAGGCTTTGACTGACCAATGCTAAATGTAGAAAGGGGCAAAATTGCAGCAGCCGCGCCTATTTTTGCCACCTGCTTTAAGGTTTCTCTACGAGAAAGGCTGTCTACTTTTTCTGCTTTTGTATTGGTCATTTTAGCTGCCTTTAAAAAAGTAATTATGGATTACTTATGTAGCCTACTTTATCAGCTCAAATTACAAGTGCTTGATAATACTTGCAGGTACTCCTGCTACCACAGTATTTGCCGGTACATCTTTGTTTACAACTGCACCTGCAGCTATTACGGCGTTGTCGCCAATATTCACGCCATCGAGAACTTTTGCGCCCATACCAATCCACACGTTATTTCCTACATTAATTGGATTTGCTGTTTCAATCCCTTTATTTCGAGCAACGCAGTCCAAAGGATGAGTCGCGGTTGACATGAGCACCCCCGGCGCAATCATGACATTATCGCCAAAGGTAACTGCTGCGGCATCTAATATAATTAAGCCGTGATTAGCATAAAAATGTTTACCAACTGATATATTGTAACCGTAGTCACAATAAAAGCTTGGTTCAATCCACGCACCTTCACCATTGCCAAATAATTCCTTAATAATGGTTCGGCTCGCTTTACGATTATCAATGGCGGTAGTATTAAATTGCTGACATAACTGCTTGGCGTGCTCACGGTCTTTGTGAAGTTGTTTGTCGCTGGAGAAATACTCCAGTCCTTGTATCATTTTTTGCTTCTGTGTTAGAGATGTCATGCTAGTGTGCCTTCGCCTTTTTTTGCTGAAAATAGAAGCCAGCCATTATGTATTTAGTGCCGTTGGCCTTGCGTATGTATCTATGTAAACCGCAGGCGCCATGTGCACATGTCTCTAAATGAAAATGATAATATTTTGTAAGTATACAGTCACTTAATCTAACACAGTGAGCAATAAAGTGACTATCAAATAGTCAAATTGAGTATTTGAATGTTACTTTTGCGTCGTTTTACACTATATTACTTAAGATGATTATGAATTAAAGGAAGTAAACTGGGAAAGCCTGCTAGTTTTGGTGGCTGTTCTCTGGTGACACACAATGAAGTTTATTTTTAGCATTATTGCGGTATTGATTGTGTATGGGTCATTATTTCCATTTAATTTTTTGGTGGGTGAGGTTTCTACCAGAGGCATGAATGGCCTGTTTAATTTTAATATTGCTAAAACCGGCTTTAGTGATCTTGTTGCCAACATAATACTCTTTATTCCTTTTGGGCTGTTCATTCGTGCGGCTTTCCCAAGTAAATGCCACAATGTTAGCTATTTTGCATATCTATTTGCCGCTTTTGTTTTTGCTTATCTCATTCAAGTCATGCAGCTTTGGACAACCGACCGCTTGCCTTGGGGCGGTGATGCACTTTGGAATACCATCGGGTGCGCGATTGGACTGTCGATGTATTCTTTTATTCGCCTCGACGCATTTAAGCAACTCCATTCTATAGATGCTTTCAAACAAATTTCCTTCGCTTTAGCCGCGGTACTTATTGTTTTAAAGCTAGCGCCTTTTGCGCCATCGGTGGATTTCGGCGTATTAAAAGACAATATCAAAGCTTTGCTTCCAAACCCCTCGGTAGATATTTATTGGACTTTCGAGCATACGGTAATTTGGCTAGTAGCATTTTTTTTACTCTACGTGACCAACCCGCAGTGGGCTCGGTTTAGGCTGTTGTCTACTATTGTAGCGAGTGTACTTGGCCTTAAGTTTTTCATTATTTCAAGCAATATCAACTTATCGCAATTTGTAGCCGGTGGGCTTGCCTTAGGTATATGGCGGTTCTTGCCCGTCAGAAGTGCGCCCCTGTTGGCCGGTTTAATGTTTTTAGTTATTGTTGGCAATGGCTTGTATCCATTTCAACTGAGTGAACAAATAGATAGCTTTAAATGGCTGCCTTTTACAGGATCTTTAAAGGGCAATCTTTTACTCAATATCATTGCCACCACTAAAAAACTGGCATTTTATGGTGCCTTGGTATGGCTGCTGTACTTGACCAATCGCAGACTTGTATTTGCTACTGTTTGTACAATGCTTGTATTGTTTGTTTCTGAATACTTACAAACAATATTTACCAACTCGGTGCCGGAAAGCACAGATGCATTTCTCGCATTAATAATGGCTTTTTTCTTTAGCCAAAAGCTTCAATATTCAAAGGGCTTACCGCACGGTGAAAAGTTCTACAACAATGAACAAGCTGAGGGTGTTATCCTAGCCTCATACTCCAAGAGCAAACAAACGGCTGCTTCAACAGACGATATTGAATCGCTGCTTACCCATTCACCCAACCACAAAGCAGCTAAAAACACCTACATTGCTGGCTTAGATGGTTTACGCGCAGTGGCCGCTTTATCAGTATTCGTAGTGCATTTTCAGCAATTCAGCGGGCTTGGCGGCTCCGTAGGCCTAATCGATTTTGAACGTTGGATGATTAATGGCAATACCGGCGTAGCGTTATTTTTTGTGCTCAGTGGCTTTTTACTATCGGGGCCATTTTGGCGGCAAATAGAGCAAGGTCGCTTGGTGAATATTCGCCATTACATGGTTAATCGAGCCGTGCGCATAATACCTATTTACTACTGCTGTTTGTTTGCTTTATTGGCATTGAAAGGGTTCCAAGGAAGCGATGTAAATTTCAATAACATAATGTCGCATGTGTTTTTCCTGCATAATCTTAAAGATTATCAAGTAATGAGCTTAAACCCTCCGTTTTGGACATTAGCAGTAGAGTTTCAGTTTTATTTATTGTTACCTTTACTTTTTTTGTTATTTGCTAAATTGGGCTTTAAGGCCGCACAAATTTCATGCTTGCTATTTATACCCGTTATCTATATTGCTTATCGATTATTTATGCAATACCTAGAGACTTATCAAGCTTGGCCTATTCGCCTGCCGTTTATGTGGCCTTTTGGTATTTCTATCGAATCGGTAAAAGGGCAGTCATTAACTTATTCATTATTTGCACATTTACCACATTTCTTGGTTGGCGTAATAGCCGCAAGTTTTTTCAAACTCAAGACGTCTATACCGGCGAGTAAGCAGTTGATAGCAGAATGTGTATTTTGGATAAGTGGACTGTTGGTGATTGCCATTTTGGCAACACCGCTAGACCAAATCTTTCAATTGGACTATGGGCGCTATAATTTCCCATTTATCCCACTTTTACTTGGGATCATTGTATTTTGTACGCCCTACACAAGGTTCGCTAAAGCAATACTTGAATTTGCGCCTATTAAATGGATTGGTCTAGTTTCCTACGGTCTATATATATTTCATTACCCAATTCAAAAAGCCTTAATGCAGGGGTTTGCATTATTTGATATGAAAGCCAGTGAGCACGTTTTGTTATTCGCTGGATTAAGTTTGGCGATAACGCTTATTCTTTCTCATTTTTCATATTTGATGATTGAAGCACCTTTGTTGAGGCGTTTTAAAAAACCACAAAAGAATACTAGCTCCCGCGATTCTGAAACAGTAAATATAAGTAAGACTCCAGCTACACTGGCGCAAAGTGGCAAGAAAAAGAACCCTCGTAAGGTGGAAATTTTGGTTTTAGCGTCATTATTTGTGATTACTTTGGTTGTAGCCGGATACTTTTCAATGCCGCCAAATCAAACGGTACAATCAAAGCAAGCATTGTGGGCAGGAAACAAGGGTGAAACGATGATATTCGACCATCATGCTCATACCACATATTCCGATGGACAACTTAGTGTTGCTGAGTTATCCGAACTTGCATTTTTCAAAGGCTGTGATGCCTTTGCAATTACTGACCATAGTCAAAACCCAAATGGTTTTGATGACAAAAAGCTTGCTGAAATAAAACAGATGCGAACAAGATATCCAGGCATGTTAATTTTTGCAGGTATTGAGCTAGGAATGCCATCGTACGGTGGGCGTGAACACGTTAACATTATCACCACCCCAGAATATGAAAATAGGGTGTTACCGGCTGTGTTGAAAGCGCTTAGAAGGCCTAAGTCAGAAAATTTAAGCGGCAAAGACAAAGATAATTTAGTCTTTGCCGCAATCGACACAATTGACAATGCCAGAGACAGCACTGTAGCTATTTACAATCACCCAAGCAGAAAAGATACAGGGGCTGACGAGAATATCAAAGATGTGCAGCATTGGAATTTATTGGCAAACAATATTATATCGTTTTCAGGTGGGCCGGGGCATCAAAAGAGTGCTGAGATTGGCTCGTATCGTGGAAAATATAAGCCAATTGATAGATGGGACCCAGTGGTAGCCGAAGTAGGCGGTGGGTGGGATCAACTTTTAGAGAACGGAGAGCCTATTTGGGGTGCTATTACTTCGTCTGATTACCATGGTGACTATATGGATTATGGTCCATGTGAATTCTCACGTATTCACGTGAATGTGCCTAGCAGAGATTACACGGGCATTGTTAAAGGGATTAACGCAGGTACGTTTTGGGCCGATCATGGCAAGCTATTGAGTACTTATGATTTTAGTGTATCGGTAAACAATGAACATAATCAGCCAGTACAGGTATATCCAGGTGGAACCCTAAGCTTATCTGGCACGCCTAATGTATTGTCTGTTGACTTAAATGTGAAGCGCAATACGCTTTATGAAAATGACTTTTTGAGGTTTGATATTATTAGCAACTGTGGATCGAAAGGCGTTACGCTTTCGAGCAAATATCTGGCGCCCGAACAAGACTCTCTAAAGTCGTTAATTGTATTACCAAAGGCAAACAATTGTTTTGTACGTTCTAGAGTAGTTAGAGAAACCAAAGACGAACATGATTTGAGCGCTTATTCTAATCCTATTTTCATTAAGTTTTAGCTTAACGGGATTGTTATGCTTGTCGCTACTATTTCATAAACGACGCCGGGTTTTATCGCGTCAGATTTAGTTTGTAAATCTGCGGTAAAATGTGCAGCCTGTTCTTTACTCATTTCTTTTTGCACAAGCTCGCCAGCCAATAAAACCGTTTTGCCGCCACTGTCGGTAGGAATAAAAAAACCATAATCTTTGAATGATACTCTTAAAACATGCTCATTTTGCTGTGCAATAAAAAAGCAGCCTTTCTTTTGACAGACTTTGGCAATCTTTGTTTCTACTTGAAAGGGCTTACCCACATGTTCATTCGACTGAGTAGCTAGCTCAGTGATAGTGACTTTTTCAAGTTCAGTATTAAGGATTTGACCAAAGGTCTCGCTAATAGTATTTTTTACAACGGGCTCAGACAAGCGGATAGTATCTGCAAATGCGAGGTTTTGCGATATTACAGCGAGGCTTAATGCTATGCTTAAAGATAATAATTTTTTCATGTTGTAGTTTTCCTTTATCCTTTCATTCTGCGAGTATTGTGTATTATTTGTAGTGGCCTTTCCAGCAGAGATTTGTCCTACTTAATTTGAATTGTTTCGGTAGTAGCATTTATTTCCATATTTGAGATACTAGCGGTTCTTCAAAAGGAAACTGTATGATTTCACCCACTCAGCACGATGATTTTTCCAAGCAAGGTTATGTTGTTTTTGACCAACTATTTAGTCTACAAAATATGCTTGAACTTAGGCAAGAAGCAATGTCGATTGTAGATAATTTTGACCCTGCATCAACACGCTCTATCTTTTCAACAGAAAATGCAGATACCAGCAGAGACGACTACTTTTTAAACTCGGGAGACAAAATTCGCTGCTTTTTCGAAGAAGAAGCGTTTAACGAGAAAGGCGAACTACAGCAAGAAAAAGCTCTAAGCATAAATAAAATAGGGCATGCCTTACATAAGTATTCCCCTGTATTTAATGCTTTTAGCCAAACAAAAATGCTAGCAGATATTGCTCAAGGCTTAGGCTGTGAAGAGCCGGAAATACGGCAATCGATGTATATCTTTAAGCAGCCTAAAATAGGCGGCGTCATTCGTTGGCATCAAGATGCCACTTACTTTTTCACTGCACCCCAGTCGGTGCTTACATTTTGGTTAGCGGTTGAAGATGCGACCTTGTTAAATGGTTGTTTGCAAGTGCAAAAAGATGGAATAAATTTTCCATTAAAAGAACAGTTTAAACGTTATCCGAATGACGATACCGAGCTCGTATCGCTGCTTGATATTGCATGGCCCGATGACAGCGAGGCTGAGCCTTTAGAGGTAAAAGCCGGGTCACTGGTTGTGTTTAACGGTGCACTTCCGCATTTTAGTGAGGCAAATAGGTCCTCTAAATCGCGCCATGCATTTACCTTGCACATAACATCGGGACTAAGTGAATACGATAAACATAATTGGTTGCAAGCTTCGCCACTTTCTATCTCGTAGGCGAAGACGTATGTTTATATTGGAAAAGCCAGATTGTGATAGCAATCTGGCTTTTTTTTAACAAGGTAAGCGATGTATGCTACCCACTGAATATTTACTGAGCGCTTATTGGGTTATGCCATGTGAAGAAAGCAAAAAAGCAAACTCTTCAGCATAATCTCGCAAGCGACCGTAGCGACCGCTATTAGAGAAATGACCCGCGCCCATATTTATACGCATAATTAACAAGTTATCATCGGTCTTTAATTCGCGCATTCTTGCCGTCCATTTTGCCGGTTCCCAATAAGTAACCCGTGGGTCGTTTATACCACCCGTTACTAACATAGGTGGATAATCTCTAGCTTCAATGTTGTCGTAGGGCGAATAAGCTTGAATAAGATCAAATGCCGCTGGGTCTTCAATAGGGTTGCCCCACTCGCTCCACTCTGGCGGGGTAAGCGGTAAACTAGCGTCTAACATGGTATTGAGCACATCAACAAAAGGTACACCAAGCGTTACTGAGCTCCACAGTTCTGGCGCTTGAATAGTTACTGCACCCATAAGTTCGCCGCCAGCGCTACGCCCAGAAATACTAATATTACCCGCCGCAACATATTGTTGAGACACTAAGAAACGCGCCACATCAACAAAATCGTTAAAGGTATTGTTACGTGCTTTTAGTTTGCCATCTAAATACCATTGATGTCCAAGCATGTCGCTGCCACGAACGTGCGCAATAGCGAATGAGAAACCTCTATCTAGCAAACTGAGTCGTGTAGTTGAAAAGCCGGGAGTAACTGTGCTGCCATAGGCTCCGTATCCATATAAATGCATCGGATGAGTAGCATCTTTTTTGAAGTTTTTGTTGTAGACAATGGTAACTGGTACCAATACACCGTCGCGCGCAGGAGCCATAATCCGCTCGCTTACATATTGCGCTTTGTCGTAGCCCGAGGGAATTAATTGCACCTTTTTTGTGACTAAGTTTTTGTCTGCTATGGAGTAGTCAAAAACGGTACTAGGGGTAACCATAGAGTCATAGTTAATGCGTATAAAATCTTGATTGAATTCTGGGTTATTGCCATTAGATACCGCAAAAACAGACTCAGGGAAAACCACATCGTGTGAGTTTCCTGCATAATCAGAAACAGTAAGGCGTTCTATACCGTTCTCCCTAGACACTATGGACATAAAGTTTTTGAATACTTGCATACCTATAAGATAGCGCTCGTCAGATCCGGCAATAATGGTTTCCCAGTCTTCATAAAGCGGATTTTTATCTGAAATTTTAACTAATCTTGAGTTGGGGTGGGTGTCGTTGGCAACGATATAGAAATTGCCATTGGCGTGGTCAACATTACCTAAGAAAGCCTGTTCTCTTGACACTAGCAGAGTAGGCCTTGCTAAAAAATCATCTGCCGGTAAGGCAAATAGCTCGCTTATCTCGCCCTGGCCACTGCCTATAATTAAGAACTCATTGCTACTAGTCATGCTGAAGTTTAAGAAAAAGCGATCGTCTGCTTCTGTCAATATTGCGGCATCATCAAGCTGGCTTGTGCCTAGTTTGTGGACATTAATGCTAAGAGTAAACCAACGTTCGCTATCAAGAAGACCATATACAAGCGACTGACTGTCAGCACTAAAAACAATTTCGCCGCTAGTATCGTTTAATTCATCTGTGAGCAATTTACCAGTATTAAGGTCTTTAACCACTATTTTGTAACGCTCGTCGCCATTGGTGTTATACGAGTAGGCTAGGTACTGATTATTTGGACTGATTTCCCAATCACCCATTGTAAAGTAATCGAAGGCTTGGGCTAACTCAGTCACGCTTAGAAACACTTCTTCACTGCTATTAGCGCTATCAAGCTTACTGCGACTATAAGTACGGTACTCTTCGCCTTCTTTGTAAAACGATTTATATTCATATCCGTTTTCAATCCAAGGAACCGAGCTTTCTTTGTCGTTGGTGCGGCCCTTGAACTCCTCAAACAATGTATCTACTAAGGGCGTTTTAGTTTCAATAAACGCGTTGAAGTAGGCATTTTCTTCATTCAAATAGTCAATAATGGCTTGGTCATCTACTTCGGGGTATCCGGGGTCTTTTAACCAATTGTAGTGGTCAGAAATAGTTTTACCATGATACTCAGCAGTAAATGGCGTTTTATCGGCTACTGGTGCTTTTATACTTAGTTCTTTTAATTGTTGTCTTTCTAGCGTTTGTTTATTTTGCATTTTAGACTCTTGAGAGGGTAAACAAGCTGATAACAGCGTAATACTGAGCACAGATAAAACGGGTACTAATAAAGTTCGAAACATGAATTTCCCTTTTAGTTTACAACTTTTATTTTCAATAATAGAAGCCTAGCGACTTAACTTTTTTTCGACTAGTAATACGAATCTAGCTTTAGATAAGGCCTACAAAAAGGAAATTAATCTCCCTTGTTTCTTTGGACATCTAAACAACTAATTTGCGCTGTTCTTCAAGGCCCATTGCCAGAATAAAAGGGTCTGTTTTCTGTAAGGAAATAAAGTCCTTTTTATTTTGCAAGCCTTGCCAGTTGTGCTGAATTAAACTTTGCGCAACTGCTCCCCCTAAAGTTGCGCCTGGTCCCAATACAATTAACTTATCTGGGGCAAATTCTTTCACAGCCACTTCAACGGCTTTGGTAAAATCATAGGTGTCTGTTACCTGTGTGCCAAGCGTATAGTCATAAAGTTCTTGTGGATTACAACTATAGGGCTGCCATATTTGACCTAAACCGTCTATTAGAGATACGTTTGGCGCGCTAAAAAGATTTGATGACAATAGAGATTTGGCTTTCTGTGAGGTTGCAGCTAATAACGGAGTATGAAAAGCCGCGTGATTAAACAAATTCATAGGATAGCGGTCTTGCACTTTGGGCAATACTTGTTCCAAGGTTTTCAAACCTTTCTTGTTGCCCCCAAACACCACGTATCCGCCTAATTTTATGGAAACATAAACTTCACAAGCTTCAAGCTTATTGGTGTCTGCCAAAGCTTGCTCAATCATTTTTACAGCTTTTTGGTCTAATACCCAGTTCTCGTCAGTAATTGGGTAAATCATTTGTCCGCCAATAAGTCCCTTGGTCATCATTGAGCCCATGGTGTTAATGAGCTCAATAGCCGACTGAGCGCTAAGTGCGCCGGCTGCCGCCAAAGCAATGTACCAGCCCATTGAGTTTCCGGTAACGGCAACGATCTCATACTCATCTTGATTGATTGACTGAAAATCTGATATTGCACACGCATAAATAAGCGCAGAGGCATTCTCGCCTGCTGTGTGAGTACGCATGCTAAATTGCTCTGCGCTATCTAGTTCATGGATACTCACTTGGCGCTTACCTTTACGGTAGGCATCGATGTCGTCGACAATTTTTTTCTTGTCTGGATGTAAACGCTGCAAATAGCCTAGGTCTTCTTTATTGTAAGTGCCACGACCTGGGCAAATAACAAGCACTCTCTTTTTTTGTTTTTCTTGCGTCATTATTTATTCCCTACTGTCGCTTTTGGTTTGTCCACTACAGCTTTTGGTTTGTTTTTGACTAAGCGCAGGGCTTCTTTGACTATTTGCTCTGTAGAAGGCAACACATGATAAGCAGCACTGCCAAGCGGAATGAAACTATCGTGCGCGGTAATACGACTTATATTAATAGCTTTACTGGTAGTTTCAGACTCAGCTAGAAGGGTAAATAATGCTTCACTTATCGAACCCGTTTCGCGACATTCATCTACAATTAATACGTTTTCGCAGAAGTTAGCTTGTTCAATAATGCCTTCTTTATCTAATGGCGCTAGCCAACGTAAATCGATAACTCGGCAATGAACACCTTGTTCCTGTATGATTTTTTCAGCTTTTCTGGAAAGGTAATAGCCATTGCCATAAGAAAGAATACAGAGTTCTTTGCCTTCACCAAATACACTAATTTTTTGATTAAAGTCGATTGTGCTAGAAAGTTCGGCTTGTGCTGGGGTCACATATTCTGAAGTCCAAAGCCCGTCACCGTCGGTATGTAAATCCTTAGCCATATACAGCGCAATAGGCTCTAAAAATACGACCAAGCGTTGCTGTTCCCTGGCCAATTTCACACTCGTTCTCATCATTTCAACGGCATCGGCACCGTTTGAAGGACACGCCAGAATTAAACCAGGAATATCACGAAAAACCGCAAAAGAGTTGTCATTGTGAAAATGCCCACCAAAGCCTTTTTGATAAGCTAGCCCGGCAATTCTAATCACCATAGGGTTACTAAATTGCCCATTGGAAAAGAAGGGTAGTGTGGCTGCCTCGCCTCTTATTTGATCTTCGGCATTGTGAACATAAGCTAAAAACTGAATTTCAGGTATTGGCAAAAAACCATTATGTGCCATACCAATAGCTAAGCCCAAAATAGATTGCTCGTCTAATAATGTATTAATAACACGGCTTTTACCAAAGCGTTCACTTAGCTTACTCGTTACGTTATATACGCCGCCTTTGGTGGCAATATCTTCGCCGCACATCACCATGTTTTCATTTTCGGCCATTAAATCTATTAATGCCCAGTTGAGTAGTTTGGCTAAATGTTGATTTTTATGTAGATTATGCTTTTCATGGATAAACAGCTTTGTTCGTTCTGATTCATTTGCTGGCTTATGATATTTAGAAACCGTGTTTATAGTAGCAAGTGGCACAACGATACTTTGTTTAACTTGTTCAGCGTTTTCTAGCTTTGATTTACTCGCCGCTTGTTGGCCTACGCAAGCGATTCTGTTTTCTATGCCTTCATAAATACTAATGATTTCTTGCGCGGATAGAATGTTATTGTCTAATAAAATTCTTGCACTGTGCAGCAGCGGGTCTTGAAATTCAGTTGCTTCAATATCGGACACTTTGCGATATACAAATTCAGCATCAGAACCTGCATGCCCCAAAATTCTGACTGTTCGCATGTGCAGAAACACTGGTTTGCCATGCTGGCGGGCGATTTTTTCTGCTTGCTTGGCCTTTTGGTAAGTATCAAGTAAGTTTAAGCCATCGCAATATAGATAATTGAGTCCCGCTCTATTTTTATAATTTGCGGCTATCCAGCCATCAGGCGTAGACGTTGATATACCAATGCCGTTATCTTCACAAATATACACAATGGGCACACGAATCGATTGGTATGCTGCCCAAGCAGTGCTGTTTAATGTGCCTTGTGTAGTAGAGTGATTGGAAGATGCATCACCAAAATTACATACAATAATACCGTCGTTGGGAATGTTGCCTTCAAGGGCTAGCTTTTTGGCTAAGGGTATACTGTATGCTGCGCCCATTGCTTTAGGTAAATGCGAAGCGATAGTGCTGGTTTGAGGCGGAATAGAAAGCGCCTTGCTGCCTAATACTTTGTGCCTACCGCCAGACGTTGGATCATCTTTTGAAGCTGCAAACGACAGCAGCATATCGTAAAGTGGTGTTTGCCCAGCAAGCTGTTTACTTCGCTGAATAAAAAAGGCACCGCTACGATAATGCAGAAATGCCATATCTGAGGGTTTAAAGGCTTTTGCGTAGGCTGCGTTACCTTCGTGACCAGAGCTACCAATTGTGTAAAAACTCTGTCCATTTTTTTGCATAATACGCGATTGTAAGTCTAAGTGACGACTCATTACCTGAGACTCAAAAAGGTCTACAACCTCGCTGTTAGAGAGCCCAACATCACTAGGCGATAAAGAAACACTTGATGTTGGCAAGTTTCCACTGCGAACAAAATTGATAAAATTGTCTCTTACCAATTGATTACGATTTGACATGCTAACTCCACAAATAGGTGACGCACTAAGGTAAGCGAATGCTCAACAAACCCTAGTTTCAATTTCGGCGGCGCTCATAAGCTAATGTTGATTAACGCTAGCGGTTTAGAAAAACGCCTGAATACCGGTTTGTGCTCTGCCTAAAATTAATGCGTGTACGTCGTGAGTACCTTCGTAGGTATTAACAGCCTCTAAATTCATGACATGACGTATAACGTGGTATTCATCGCTTATACCGTTGCCGCCGTGCATATCTCGTGCTACGCGGGCAATGTCTAATGCTTTACCACATGAATTTCTTTTGACTAAAGATATTGCTTCTGGCGCTAATGCGCCTGCGTCCATTAAGCGCCCTACCTGCAAACAAGAAAATAAACCGGTGGTTATCTCGGTTTGCATATCAGCCAGTTTTTTCTGAATCAGTTGGGTAGACGCCAAAGGCTTACCAAACTGTTCTCTGTCGAGGGTATATTGACGCGCCGCATGCCAACAAAATTCAGCAGCCCCTAATGCACCCCAAGAAATACCGTAACGCGCTTTATTTAAGCAACCAAATGGCCCCGATAGTCCTTTGGCGTTTGGTAGCATGTTTTCGCTAGGCACAAACACGTTGTCCATGACTATTTCGCCAGTAATAGAAGCACGTAAGGAGAATTTACCTTCAATCTTAGGTGCGCTGAGTCCTGGCATACCTTTTTCTAAGATAAAACCACGAATAACACCGTCGAGCTTAGCCCATACAATGAAAATGTCAGCGATAGGCGAATTGGTAATCCACATTTTAGCGCCGGTTACTTTATAACCGCCATCTACCGGTACTGCCCTTGTTATCATGCTGGCAGGGTCAGATCCTGAATCAGGCTCAGTTAAGCCAAAACATCCAATATATTCACCTGTTGCCAATTTTGGCAAGTACTTCATGCGCTGTTCTTCACTACCGTAGGCATGAATAGGATGCATTACTAATGATGATTGCACACTCATTGCACTGCGGTAACCACTGTCCACTCGCTCAACTTCTCTTGCGACCAAGCCGTATACAACGTAATTGACGCCAGCACAGCCATATTTTTCAGGAATAGTCGCGCCTAATAGTCCTAACGCACCTAGTTCAGTCATAATTTCTGGATCGAAGGTTTCATGACGATTCGCCATTAGCACTCTTGGCATCAACTTTTCTTGGCAATATTGATGTGCGCTATCTCTGATCATGCGCTCTTCTTCAGTTAATAAAGAGTCGAGTGACAATGGATCTTCCCAATTAAAAACGGGTTTACTGTTTGGCTGTGTAGACATTAAAAAACACCTTAAATTGTAATAAACTTGGGTTCTTAGCAAAACCTGAAGTGAATGAGCTATTGCTTATTGGTAGATAATAATTAAAATCTAGCCAAAGTTAAAATATATATTTTCTTTACCAGCTATAGTTTTTAACTATACATAAGCAACTATAGAGTCGATATGGATTTACGCAGCCTTAAATATTTTGTTTCTGTTTATCAACAACGCAGCTTTAGCGCGGCAGCCAAAGCGTGTTTTGTTGCGCAGCCATCAATGTCGTTTGCCATTGCCCAACTTGAAGAAAGCTTGCAAACAAGCCTATTTAACAGACACGCACGAGGCGTAACTCCTACCGTTACTGGAGAGCGTCTTTTTCCTTTGGCCCAGCAACTCTTAGGACAAGCCGATGCTATTGCTAATCTATTTACTGAAAACAGCTTAAAACAGGCTTTTTTGTTAGGTGTGACAAAAGGGCTTGGGGTTGAGCGTATGAGTGCTTTACTTAAGGACTTCACAGCGTCACAAGAATTAATGGAACTAACCTTAGTCTCTCATTCACATGCATGCGACGCTCGCATAATAATGAAAGAAGAGATTGATGAGAATGAGCAATTCATTTCTATTTGGAAGGAAGATTATTTACT
Organism: Acidiferrobacterales bacterium; assembly: GCA_964195425.1. Taxonomy (GTDB): domain Bacteria; phylum Pseudomonadota; class Gammaproteobacteria; order Enterobacterales; family Alteromonadaceae; genus Glaciecola. The sequence continues at coordinate 67,153 of CAXMOM010000002.1, read as the reverse complement.
CGCACTGCCTTATAACCATGTATTGTCACTAAAAGAAAGTATCACCCTAGCTGACTTAGATGAGTTGCCCTTCATTCTGCGTACGCCATGTGTGGCTTGGAGTAATTTGAACGATATATTAACCTTAGCTGGTTTTAGTGTTGATATAAGAGCGAAGATACAAACGATTGATTATGCTTTAGGCTTAGTGCAAGCAGGATTAGGCTGTGCTTTAGTACCCGCACATTTGGAAATTTTGAATAAGCCTGAAGTCGTTTATAGGCCCATTGAAGGATTGCGCTTAATGCGCGAGATTGTGTTTGCGTTTCAGCAATCAACAGTTGTGATTGAGCAGCTCCAGCAGATAGTGATTAAGCATCGGCGCTAGTGTTAATAAATCGCGGTGGTAAAATAACGGTTTTAAATATATATATCCGAATAGATTACGATAACCGTCTAGACAAATTAAGAGTTAATTGTGAAGCACTTTTTAAATAATTTATTAACAGGCTTAACCACCGTTTTTGCATGGACGCCTGCAACTATTTTACTCATAATGCCTTTTATAGGTATTTATACAGGGCTTGTGTATTTGGGTGAAATAAATACCGTAACGGGCATACTGCGGCTATTGTTGTTCTGTGTAATCACTGTGTTAGCGTTTGCAGGTTATTTGGGTTTAAGCGCTATTTGTTGGGGTTTGAAATTACCCGCTAGGACAAAGCTACCTTGCCTTCTTAGCGGTGTTGTTGCTCTTACTAGTGCTATTGGCATTGGGTATATGTCGGGCAACACTTTATTGCAAATCAGCTTTGATATAGAAGAAATATATTTCTTCGTTTCCCCACTATTTTTTCTTTTATTGCATAGCGGGCTTGAATATAGGAATAACAGAAAATAACATAAGAAGTAGAACCGCATGGCCGCTATTGGCCTGATGTTAAGGTGGTTTATCGTGCACATACTTGTGTTTAAAGCACATGATAGATAGCTTAATGCGTAAATGCTCTGCTATATTATAAACACTTCATTAAGGGACATAAAAATGACAACAAAGTCTTTAGCGATAGCACTATTATTATTTTCTTTTGGCGCCAAATCGTCTTCAGATTTCAGCCAATTAGAAACGCTCTTTACACAATGGCGGACTTTTGAGGTAGCTCCCTTACATGATCTTGCACCTGATTATCGCCAAGAAACCTTCGAAAAACGCCATTCAAAATGGGCACAATTTAAAACAGAGTTACTGGCATTTGATAAATCACAGTGGACGGTTGAACAACAAATTGATTGGTTTGTTATGCTCGCAGAGCTTAATGGCTATGAATTTAACGAAACAGTATTAAAGCCTTGGCAAAGAGATCCTGCGTTTTATAGTCAGGTTTGGACATATAAAAGTGATGTGCCCGCCCACGAAGGGCCCACTCCACACTACGTTACTGAGCTATGGAGCTATTCATTTCCCATCGTTGCAAGCGAGCAGGCTAGACTTCTCAGCGATTTATCCCGCATAAAACCTTTTCAGATCCAAGCCAGAGAAAACTTAACAGGAAATGCTAAAGAACTATGGGTAGCTGGCATACGCGATATTCAAATACAGCACAAAACCTTGCTAGATATTACGCCACAAATTGAAACTACTGAGAATGTAACGCTAATAGAAACACATCAACAAGCGATTCAGTCTACCGCTCAATTTGTTATATGGTTACAAGAGCAAAGTGCTTCTAAAACAGGGCCCTCAGGGCTTGGAATTGACCAATATACTTGGTATCAAAAACATGTACATTTGGTGCCTATGACGTGGAAAGATGAAGAACGATTACTTCGCCGCGAACTCGATAGAGCTTGGTCGTCGTTAAAGTTAGAAGAACATAGAAATATTGGATTGCCGCAATTAGTGTCGGCAAAAACTCCAGAAGAGTATGACCTGTTGGCCAATCGTTCCGCCGAATTTTTTCTTAAGTTTTTAGAAGAAAAAAATATCGTTACCGTTGCTGATTATTTTAAACCAGCACTTTACGCAAAATTGGGTAGTTTTGTGCCAGAAGAAACCCGCCACTTCTTTTACATTGGTTCACACCTAGATCCTACGCCTCTATATTCACATTTTTATCATTGGTTTGAACTGGCGATAATGGAGAATGACCCGAACCCAAGAACCATTAGAAAAGATGCACTGTTGTATAATATTTTCGATAGCCGTAACGAAGGCACAGCCACAGCGGTTGAAGAGGTATTTATGCACGCTGGTTTATATGATCATAATCCACGATCTAGAGAAATTGTTTGGATTATGCTGGCTCAAAGAGCTGCGCGAGGCCTTGGTTCTTTATATGCTCATGCTAATCAAATGACTATGGAGCAGGCAGGTGAAATTCATATGAACTACACGCCTAGAGGGTGGATGAAAACAGAGCCTGATTTACTGATTTTTGAACAACACCTTTATTTACGTCAACCCGGTTATGGCACCAGCTATGTAACAGGCAAAGCGTTGTTAGACACCGCAATGGCGCAAAAAGCAAAACTAGACGAAGAGCAGGGCCAAGAGTTTTTCTTAAAATCTTTCTTTGACGAATTAAATAGCATTGGCGGTATACCAATTGCTTTAGGCACTTGGGAGATGACCGGCATTAAACCTGCTTTTCTTGATGAGGTAGAGAAAGTTGCAAAAAGCGCCAGATAACTAGCGCTCACTAGGCTTTACGGTATCGCGCTGGCATTGCTATTGGCAATGTTGTCACAAATCTTAGCTATTCTTTGCGTCAATCAGGTGAATTTGGTCAATCCAAAAAAGCAGCGGTTAATAAATTACCGCTGCTTTTATGTAGTGCTTAATATTACTAATTCCCTCTTGCGAGTCCTACAAATACTTCATTAACGGGCGAGTTTAGGACCCAAATAACGTCGTCTCTTGAATCACCATTTATATCGGCTATAAACATACTAAATTGCGACCAATTGACAGATTGTGGGACTTTTTGTGCTGCTCTTGCAAACTATAAGTCCTCTGAGTTGGGGGTACTAAGGGCCACAGCAATATTATTTTCTAGGGGGCTTACTTTGCCTTTCTCATTGACTATCCAGTCTTTTGCGCCATCACCGTTTACATCTGCTAGGTAAGCATTGGGTTCTATGGCCATCGAAGCACCAAAGAATGGCACCATTACTGGCTCGTCAAAATAATCCCTTTGCGAACGGCTTTGAAAAATACTGGGTTTACTTGTTGAGTCACTTAAGCGATATATACGTATTGGAGATGCAAGGAGACAGTTAAGTATTGATATTCTGTAGCGCAAAAGAATAAAAACATCGACATGGAAATTTATAGTTTTTGTGCTATCGCATTTTAATAAAGAAGTATAAAAAGCTATTATTGTGTGATGAAACTTTGTACATTGAGATAGTAATATCTTTTTTAAAGATTTAAGTTGTTCGTTGCAATCGGGTTTACTCAATAATAAAAATAAGAAGTTGTTAACATTATGCTAACTAGTGCACATAAGAAAGACAGCCAGTTTGAAAAGGTATTTCACCGGTTCATACAATATAATAGGCCTAAACTTTTAGCTTATACTCTACGTTTGTTGCCGGCCGCAGAAGCCGAAGAAGTAATTCAAGATGCGCACATGAAGTTTTATTGTATTGCACTGTCTCAGCAAGCAGCGCAAAAAATAGCACGACAAACATCGCAGCAATCAGAAGTTAATCAAGCACAAGGCACTTATGCAAAAAATACAAACGAAATTGATCTTGCCCAATATACGCCTCTTCTATTTTCTATAGCCAAAAATTTATCACTAAGTCGTATACGTCATAAGCAAGTCGTTTCTAAGCATCAACAAGTAGTTAATGATGACACTAGTCAGCAAAGCATAAGTTTTGAAACGACAATGCTAGAGCGCGACGAGAAAGATAGGCTTCAGCAGGCGATAGAAAATTTGCCGCCTATGTGCAAGCAGGTATTTATCCAACGCAAAATACACAACATGAGTCATCACGACATAGCGAGTATGTTTAATATTTCGACCAAAACAGTAGAGAGTCATATTTCTAGAGGTTTAAAACTGTGTCGTCAATTTATGATTTCATCTAGATCATCCACCAGCGCTTCGTTAAATCGAAAGCAGCAACAAAACAGGTAAATAGAGTGAACGAGTTACTTCATTTCCAACAGAGCTTTAAACACCTGCCATGAGTATGGAAGAGTGGACAGGTTTTGAATTAAGTGAACAGGTACTTGAAGAAGCTACCCAGTGGATTGCTGTGCTTGATGATATACAAAGTAGCGTGGCGCTTTGTGAACATGACTTTGCAGATAGCGCTGAACATAAAAATGTTGAAGAGCATTATCTAAATACTAATTTACAACATGTGCAACAAAGCCAACAGGCGCAGTACGCATTAGTGGCCGAGTTTAACGAATGGCTAAATGCACACGTGCAGCATCAGCAGGCCTATGCTGAAATGTCATTGCTGTGGGCTAAGTCTGTTTGTATTCATGAAATATCTGATCGAATTAGTGCGTCAAATGTGTTTGCTTTTACGCATAGCAAAAACAAACCACATGATGAAAACGACTTTGCGTTCCTCGCAAATGAATGTAAACGTAAACAGCTGCCTATATTGCTTCCCCACAATCAAGATTCACAAGCAATTTTAGGACGCAGCCGGGCATCCTCTCCTGATTGGGCTTATGTTGTTTCAATGGGCTTAATTGTCGTTGGTTTAACTTCACCTTTTATCCAACAACTTTTTTAAATAAATCTAAATAAGCTCCTTTTTACCCTCGCTGTTCCCTTAATTGTAAGTAAAAAGTAAAAATCTTTAGGGGTTTTTGTTTACATGCGCGTATAGCTAGAGTTAAAGATAAAAATAATAAAATATTTAACAGAGCACTTGTCTGCACATTCAAGCTTATAAAACATAAAAAGGGTCGCATATGCCTAGCACACACAAATATAAACGTTTCATACCAAGCTTACTGGCGTTGTCAGTAGCCTCAGTTTTTTCCTCTTCGGCTATGGCACAAGATGTCGGTGTTGAAGAGCAAGCCGTTGAGAAAATTTCCGTAGTGGGAACACACATTAAGGGCGGACAAGTAGCTGAAGCATTAGCTGTGTCAGTTATTTCTGCCGATGACATTGGTACTTTGGGGATTGATTCAATAGACGACCTCCTGCAGCTTATACCGGAAAATGGCCAAAACTTTTTCTCAGAAGCAGAAAATATTGCAGGTGGCGTAAACGCAGCGCGCGGTGATATTGGTACTTACAACTTAAGAAACTTAGGCACGGGTAATACATTGGTGCTACTGAACGGTCGCAGAATGGTAAATTCGGCGTCCTATCAAACTGAGGAGGTGGGCGGTAGTTTTGTACCCGTCAATTCAGTCAACGTAAATACTATCCCGGTACATGGTCTCAGCCGAGTTGAAGTGCTTCGAGACGGTGCATCGGCTATTTACGGTGCAGATGCAGTAGCAGGGGTTGTTAACCATGTGCTTAAATCGAATTTTGTTGGCTTTACGCTCACTGGCCGTTTTGGTGGTTACGACAATATTCCCAGAGATACCCAAACCTTAACTGCACAGTGGGGTAAAGATTTCAATAGCGGAAGAACGAACGTAAGTACTTTCTTCAATTATTACTCGCGCGACCGGGTAAACTCCCAAGATGACGAAAGATGGGCAAATGCCGATTTTAGAGACCGCGTACCAGAGGATTCTCCTTGGGCTGGCGATGTCCGCTTTAGAAACAACAGTGCAAATTCGCTTTATGGCCAATATGACTTGGTAAGCAGTGCCCGTGACGCTGGCTTAAGAAATATATTTACTGACGGGTCTGGCGAATTTGAAACCTATCCAATAGGCGATGAGCGCTGTGAATATGTATTAAATGCAACCACTTGTGGCGCTATAGATGGGCAAGGGACATTTAGAAATAACCTTAATGCGGATCGAGATTTAAGCTCCGAGCTAAGCCGCGCCAATATGTTTGTATTTATTAACCATGAATTTACAAATGGTATGGAGGGTTTTACCGAGCTCTCATATTATCAATCTAAGACTAATTTACGCCGCCATGCAACTGCAGCGTTTTCTTCATCTAGACTGCGAGTAGGCGCGGAAAACTACTATAACCCCTTTGGCCCTTGTGGTTCGCCAAATAGGCTTAGCAATGACCTTATTCCGGATGTGCCGTGCGCTGGTTTGGAACTTGTTATCGACAATTATCGCTACGCTGAGCTGCCTCGCATAATCGATAACGACGGCGAAACTTTTCGATTCCTGCAAGGTTTCAGAGGAGAGCTTGGTGACTGGAGTTGGGAATCGGCGATTGCTTATTCAAAGGCTGAAAAAGAAGATGTTACGAGCAATCGTGTATCGAACATCCTAATAACCGAAGCCTTGTTTGATAGTACGCCTGCGGCCTATAACCCCTTTAGTGGCGGCGTGAATTCAAACATAGAAAGAGCGCTTATTAATGTTAGGCGTGATAGCGAAACCACTTTGACCACATTTGATGTGAAATTTGCTCATCCTGAAATATTCTCTATGCCAGCAGGTCCAGTGGCGTTAGTGCTTGGTTTTGAGTACAGAGAGGAAACATTTGAAGATGATCGTGATGAGCGCCTTGATGGCACTATTGCCTTCACAGATTTCGACGGCGACACGTATCCATTTGTATCAGACGTTGTTAACTCTAGCCCTACGCCCGATAACAGCGGTGAGCGAGACGTAGTTTCGCTCTTTGTTGAGATGCAAATTCCATTGCACGAAACTTTAAACGTGCAAGCGGCTATTCGATACGAAGATTTCTCTGACGTAAAAGCGACAACGGTAGGGAAATTAGCTTTTGGCTGGCGTCCTTCAGAAGAGTTCTTATTGCGTGGTTCTTGGTCTCAAGCATACAGAGCACCCAACTTAGTCACAATTAACGAAGACATTGTGGCGCGTAACAACACTCGTAACGATTACGCGTGCATATATGCTGCGGAGAACGGCGGAGATCCAGAGCAAAACACCTTAGATTGCCGTAATTCTGTTCAGAGAATTGCACAAGGTAGTAACCAGTTATTACCAGAGGAATCGACTAATATCTCTTTTGGTATTGTTCTAAATCCGATCGAAGGCTTAACGGTAACTGCTGATTATTGGTCAATTGAAAAAGACAATACTATTGGGTTATTTGGTGAAGAAAACCACACCTTGCTTGACCTGTTTTTTAGGCTTGAAGCTGGCACTAGCAATTGCGGTTCGGCAGTCTTTAATCCTGCAGTAACGAGAGATCCAGCAGGCGAAGACGAAAGCCTTGTTTATCAAAATGCTGGAATATGTCCCGCTGGTGATATCAAATTTATTGACGACCAATATTTAAACTTAAGCAAGCGTAATTTAGCGGGCTACGATGTAGGCGTGTATTACAATTTTGATACTGAAATAGGTGATTTTAAATTTAGTTACAACGCCTCTGTTATTGAGAAGTTTTCGCAAGAGGCTGGTGGCGATTCAGCTTTAATCGTGGCGGCACAAGAAGCGGGCAGTATCCCAAGCTCGTTCCCTGTAGACGGTTTTGCTGATTTAAGAGGGCGAGATGGCAATCAAGAACAACGTCATTCTATGCGTTTAAGCTGGCGCCTGTCTGATTTTGGCGCGTCGCTTAGCGGCAATCGCATTGGTAACTTCTATCAAAGCTCTTTAACGCTAGATGATGGCACACGTTACAGAATCCCTAGTATGACAACTTACAATGCAACATTTGACTACAGGTTAAATATTAGCGACGTAAATACTCGAGTTCGCTTAGGGGTGCGTAACTTAACGGATGAAAGAGCACCTTTAGCAGATCGCTTCTTTGGCTTCTTCTCTGATGCGCATCGCGACTATGGACGTGGCTATTACATCGATGTAAGAGCAAAGTTTTAACCACTTACTAAACGAAGTTAGTTAGACAAAGCTTTGCACACCAAGTAGTGCATAAAATGCTAATCAATAAAGGGGCGCAAGCTCCTTTATTGATGCTTTTTTATCATACTCGAATTTAGTCAAAGAAATTGTATTAGTAAAAGGAATCAAATGAGTACTAACCTTACCGATATGGTAGAGCATCCGCGCGCCCGATATCAAGACATAGGGCTACTATTAGGGCCATTGTTATTTGGTACTATGATGGTTGCAGGTGGCAATCAAACATTAATGGAACCAGCAGCGTGGCGAGTTGCAGCAGTTGGTTTATGGATGGCGTCGTGGTGGGCAACAGAGGCTGTTCCCGTTCCTGCTACTGCATTCTTGCCGATAGTAGTATTTCCATTTTTAGGCGTAATGCCTTTAGCAGAGGTAACCGCTTCTTATGCTAACCCTATTATTTATCTATTTTTAGGTGCATTTATATTGGCTCTAGCGGTAGAGCGCTGGCATTTACATAAACGCATAGCACTTGCGATATTGTCGTATACCGGTACCGACGGTCGTTATCTTATTGGCGGCTTTATGCTGGTGGCGGCTTTCCTTTCAATGTGGATGACAAATACCTCTACCACCATGATGCTAATGCCTATTGCCCTGTCGGTTGCTAAAGTTATTGCCGACAATAATCCTAATTTAAAAGCACACCAAACCAGAGACTTTCAAGCCGCGATGCTATTAGGCTTAGCCTATGCAGCCACTATTGGTGGTTTGTCTACTTTGGTAGGGACACCCCCAAACGCTTTGCTGGCGGCATTTTTAAATGACAACTACGACATTCAAATTACCTTTGCTAGTTGGATGCTAGTAGGCGTGCCTATTATGGTGATTATGTTGCCTCTTGCTTGGTATTCGCTTACGCGGTGGAGTTTTAAAGTAGATGTGCCAGCTAATCAGGCGGTACATGACCATTTAGAAAAGCTCAGAAATGAACTCGGGCCAATGAGCAAAGCAGAGAAACGCGTAGCGATTATTTTCGCTTTAGTCGTTTTGTGTTGGATTGCCCGCAGGCCTATTTCAGATTTACTCGACATTTCTTTTTTAAGCGATACCGGCATTGTGATGACCGCTGCATTAATTCTTTTCTTAATGCCAAGTGGCGACAAACAACAGCCACAACTTATGGTGTGGTTAGATGCTAACAGGCTACCATGGGGCGTACTTATATTGTTTGGCGGCGGCTTGAGTTTAGCCGCTGCTGTTTCTGGTTCAGGACTTGCAACTTGGTTAGGCAGTAGCTTGACGCCGCTTGGCGGACTGGGTATTTTTGTACTAGTAGTAGCCGCTACGGGTTTGGTTATATTTTTAACTGAACTCACAAGTAATGTCGCCACCGCAGCCACTTTCTTGCCCGTAGTTGCGGCAGTAGCACTCGAACTAGGAGTTTCGCCTTTGCTATTGTGTATTCCTATTACTTTGGCTGCTAGTTGCGCCTTTATGTTGCCGGTGGCTACGCCGCCTAATGCGATTGTGTTTGCCTCGGGTGTACTGAGTATTCCGCAAATGGTCAGAGCCGGCATAATCTTGAATATCATTGGTATGATGTTGCTTACTGTGGTGGCTGTCTGGTTAGCGCCTTTAGTCTTTTTATAGCCTTTAGTTTTTATATTCAGAGTAAACAAAATGATTAAATTTTTATCCTTGGCTATTTGTAAAATAAGCGCTAAATCGATTGCACTGAGTGTACTCATCTTATTGTTGGGTACTCAGCAGGCAATGGCTAATAAAGGGCCACAGCGTATATTATTTACCGGTAATAGTTTTAGTTTTTACAATAACGGTATTCATAATCATTTGGGCGGGCTTGTAAGGTCAGCTGGTCAATGGGAAGTCGGTAAAAGCCGGTTCAGGCTCATGACGCTTTCGGGTGGGCATATATATGAACAACTGCCATTACTAGAAGCTATGCTGTCTCAAAAAAATGCTAAATGGGACGCGGTAGTGCTGCAAGGACACAGTAATGAGCCTATCACTAGCAAAAAACAAGAGAACTTCAAACAGTCATTAGGTAACGCTATTAATATGCTTAAACAAGAAAAAATATTGCCTGTTTTGTTTATGACGTGGGAATACGAAGGCGACGCAGAAATGGGTGAAAAGCTTGCGCTAGCCTACATAGATGCAGCGAAAAAGCATCAAGTGCCTCTTGTACCGGTAGGTTTGGCCTTCGCGAATGCACAGCAACAGCACCCTTATATTTCTTTGTATGTTGCCGACGTGTTGGGCGCTAAATCCATTGATAATTTGCCCACGTTAACCTACAAAAAATCAATAAAACATCCTAGCCAATCCGGGACTTATTTAGCCGCCTGTGTATTTTATGCTGCGCTTTATAATCAATCGCCGCAAGGGCTGCCTTTTATAGGTGGGTTACCGCCAGAGCATGCAGCTGAGCTGCAAAAAATCGCATGGCAAACAGTTAAGGACTTTATTAAATGAGAAATGATATTCGGCTATTTGCTTGCTCGTTTCTGCTAGGTTTAATGCTTGTGTCCTTACTAGTGTTAACATTCGTTTATAAAGCGAATGCTATATTAGTAGACGGTAGCCAAACTGAGGCTACTGACCTAAATAAAGTAGCAAAGGAATGTCAATTTAGCCAAGTGGCTTTTAAAGCTAATTTTGAGGGTGCGCGTTTAGGTGGCTGCAAGCAACTTGACGACAATACTTACTTACTAGAGATAGATGCTGAGAGCAGGCCTATTAACCCTAGCCCGTGGTATGCGTTTACTGTAGAGAGAGTGAAAAGTTTGGAACGCGATAGTGGTCGTGACAACAAAAGCACATTAAGCGCTGGTCAAGAAGAAGGTAATACGATATCTATTGTCATCAAAGCCATTGACGCTCGTCCAAGATACTTACCTAAGATGCAGCTCCCCAATGGGGAATGGCAGTTACTTGACTTCACGTTAAGCAACACCGCCGCAAATGGAAAGGTGATGGAGTTTACGGTTACGCTCGACACTAATTCACAAACACAGGCCTTAAAAATATCGGCCCAAGCTATTATCGATAATCAGGATTATGAAGATTGGTCAAATAAATTTATCACCAATGGCCTGTATGAAAAAATCCTAATTGGGCATTCAACTCAAGGGCGCCCTATTCATGCTTTAGTCAATCAACAAAGCAGTAACCATGAGTGGCTGGTGCTTGTTGGGCGTATGCACCCGCCGGAACTCACCGGTGCTGTCGCGTTTTTGCGCTTTGCTGAGCAGCTAAACCAAACAAACAGCAAAATGAATGCGTTTCACAAACGATTTAATGTGCTCATGGTGCCAAATGTCAATCCTGATGGAGTTGCCAATGGAAATTGGCGACACAACACCAAAGGCGCCGATTTAAATAGAGATTGGGGTAAGTTTGAACAAGTAGAAACAAAAGTAGTGCATGACTATATGACTTCGCTTTTAACTCCGCTGCCGTCAAACGTAAATAATAAAAGTGAAGGCGAAAAGCCTAAGCTTGTATTTGCACTTGATTTTCATTCAACTCAGCAAGACATCTTTTATACAATGCCAAACAATTATCATGTTGCCCCAGCCGATTTTGCTGATAACTGGCTGGCTGATGTAAAGGCAAACACTGTGTCGTCATTTGTGGTGCGAAATCGTCCAGGATCAAGTCCCGGTAGAGGTGTATTTAAACAATTTATTGCTGACACTTACAATGTGCATGCAGTAACTTATGAAATGGGTGACAACACACCCCATGCGCTAATTAAGCATGTTGCGAAGGTAAGCGCGAATACCTTAGTGGATAGAATGTTAGCAACTGAAGCTAGCGATTTTATATACATGCCAATACAGAGCGACTCCAGCAGCAACTGAAAGCCTAGCTTATAGATACAGGTCTTTTATATAAAGCTCTGTGTCTATTGTTTGCCTCATCTTCATCACTGTCGTATCGAATATATTACGAAATTACTCATTTATGCCCAGCTATTAATACTTAATTATTTAATTTGTTTTACTAATGCATGCATAACAGGCACAATTTAGCGTCAAATTTGATAATAATAATTAAAAGGAAACAAAAGTGAAGTATGTAGTGTTAGCTTTTATATATGCGTATGTCGTGTTTATGGCGTGGTCTGCATTTCAATGGTTGGGCGTTGCGTATGTGGTTATTGTACCTATTCCATTTATCTTTTTTAGCTATTTAGTGCGCAGACGACAGAAAATAGGCGACGTAAATCCTCGCCAACCGCTGAGTTTATGGTCGTCGCCGATACCTTATTTTTCAGTAATCTTTTTTGCACTTATCTTTTTTCATTTTGTTGGGTAAGTTTATTTCACATCTTCAACAATGGCCTGTCCGCGGCCATTTGTCTCAGACGCAGCTTCAAGACCCTTATCTGTATTGATAATAACGTGTAGGTCGCCAAACCTGCTTACGCGAGTTGTATAACCCATCTTTTCAAGCTGCTGCAATGTGTCGGCTGGGATCCCTTTGTGATACCTAATTTCGTCTTTAGGTAATAGTTGATGATGAAATCTTGGCACATCAACTACCTCTTGCGCAGGCATATTGAATTCTAATGCACTAAGAATACTCAAATATACCGAAGATAATATAGTGGTGCCACCGGGCGATCCGGTGACCATGGTAATGTTGCCATCTTTTAGTACTATGGTGGGAGTCATGCTGCTTAACATTCTTTTGAAGGGCTGAATTTCATTTGCGACTCCACCTACCGCACCAAAATAGTTAGGCACGCCGGCTTTAACGCTAAAGTCGTCCATTTCATCATTTAACAAAAAGCCTGCGCCTGCTACCACCATGCCGCTGCCAAAGCCTAAGTTGATAGTGGTGGTATTAGACACCGCGTTGCCGTGCTTATCTACAATAGAGAAATGCGTAGTTTGCTCACTTTCCGGTAAGCCAGGTTTAATAGTGTCGGTATCTGAAATGCTATTAATGTTAATTGTGCTTGCGCGCATGGCGATATATTCGGGTGCGAGAAGCTCAGTTTTAGGCACATCGAAATAGTCAGGATCGCCCAAGTACTCAGCGCGGTCGGCAAATACGCGCTTACCTGCTTCGGCTAAAATATGAATATACAAAGGAGCGTTATGCGAAACGGCTTGATCGGGTAAACGTGCCTTAACTGCATCATACATTTGTAACCATTGCGCTACTGCAATGCCACCCGAACTAGGAGGCGCGGCACTGACTACCTCATACTCACGCCATTGACTAATTATCGGCGCACGCCATTTAGCTTGATACGCAGCTAAATCAGATTGGGAAATTAGGCCTCCATGCTTTTTCATAAAATTTTCAATGAGAACGGCGGTTTCACCTTTATAAAACCCATCTTTGCCTAATGTTTGAATGCGCCTTAAGGTGTTTGCTAGCTCAGTTTGAATAAACACTTCGCCGGTTTTGGCGGACGCAAAATAGTCTGCAAAGTTAACTTCTACCTCACGTGTTTTTAAACGTTTGATGTACCGAGCAATCTTATTGGCAAGCTTGCGTGGCATTACAAAGCCGTCTTTAGCAAGTGCCACGGAGGGCGCTAGCAAACGTTCCCAAGGCAAAGAGCCGTATTTTTTATGCGCTTCCCACATACCCGATACGGATCCAGGAACACCCGATGCTAGCACCCCATAAATAGATTCGAGAGGTTTTACTTCACCGCTTTCGTCCAGATACATATCGCGATGGGCTTTTTCAGGCGCAAACTCGCGGTAGTCTATAAAGTCGTTAACTTGGTCAAAGTGAATGACCATAAATCCACCTCCACCTATGTTACCTGCTTCAGGGTAGGTTACCGCAAGACTAAACTGAGCCGCTATGGCGGCGTCTACGGCGTTACCGCCGTCTTTTAATATATCCATTGCAACTTTAGCTGCAAAGCTGTCGGGCATTGCTACAGCTTGCTGCGCTTGCACTTTGTTTGTTGTTGGAGGTGGCGCTTTTTGAACGTTACAACCGGCAATAGTGACGAATAAAGTACACAGAATTACTGCTAAAACGGAACGATTTTGCTTGATGATTTTCATTAACTATTCAACTTATTATACAAAAAGGGCTCGGCGCAAAAATACACACAACTTTACGCACAAACATCGCTAAATTTGATGTGGAATCAGAACTACCTTACACAAAACTGACCAATTATTCGATAACTTTGAATATATGTTGTTGTTTCGCGCGTAAACTGCGCGTCTTCAAGCGTAGGTAAGGTCAAAATGATGGGTTAGTGGATAGCTATTGAATGGAATTCGCGCTTTTTTGTACATAAGGTATACTCTATACACGGTTTACCAAGCACATTGTTTTTATGGACAACTTTCAACCTTGCCCATGCGGCACAAATAAAGCTTTTGAACACTGCTGCAAATCATACATAAAAGGCGAAACTAACGCACCAGACCCTGAAGCCCTAATGCGGTCCAGATATAGTGCCTACGCAACAAAGAGTTTTGCTTATGTAGCACTTAGCTATGCAGCCAATCATACTGCAGATAATTCCAAAAGCACCGCAGCTAAGATGAATGCGCCAGTTAAGACAAAAAAACAAATGCCTATTTCGGTTTCAGACATTCAGTCGTCTAGTGAAAATACCCTGTGGTGTAAACTTGAAGTACTCAGTGCCTTTGAACTTGACGATATGGGTGAGGTAGAGTTTATTGCCTATTATAAAATAGATAGCGAATTCTTTGCTATGCATGAGTTGAGTAGGTTTAGCAAAATTGATGGTAAATGGTTTTATGAAGACGGCGATATGTTGCATAAGTCCGGTGCCTTAAAATTAGGACGCAACGATCATTGTCTATGCGGCAGTGGTAAAAAATTTAAGCGTTGTTGCCAAGGTTAATTACTGTAAAATATTAGGTAGTAGTAATTTGACTCATTGGCTGCCGCTTCTGTGCAATACGTGTTTTGCCATTAGCCAAGGAAAAACATAACAAAATATAAAAAGGATATTTTAACATGAAAAAAATATTATTAATTATTGCTGTATTAGGGTTTGCTTCAAATGCTGCGGCTGAAGAGAGCTGGTGGAATACGGTACTAAGTGCTGTTGGCTTAGGTGAAGAGACCACTGTGCAAGCTGAAGGACCCAACCTAGATGGTATGCTTAACAGTGTTACCAGTAATTTAGGTGTTACTAGTGAACAGGCCCAAGGTGGCATGGCTGCTCTGATAAACTATGCTAAGCAAAATGTATCTGAAGAGCAGTTTGCGATGTTGGCTGAAAAAGTACCTGGTTTAGATTCAGTAATGCAATATTTGCCCATAGTTAAAGAAGCAAGCAGCAGTGGGTTGGGTGGTTTAATGGAAAAAGCAGCGAGTTATAATGAAAGCTTAGGGCAACTTAATCAACTAAACAAACAGTTTGAGTCATTGGGCCTCGATACGGGTATGATAAAAGGCTATGCGGAACAAGCAACACAATATTTAGATACGCCAGAAGGACAAGACGCGAAAAAGCTTTTAACCGACAGCTTATTTAAAATCTAATTCCCACTAGCTGATTATGCTTATTACAAGGCGGCGCTTGCCGCCTTGGTTTCTATGTTCCCCCAAATAAATTCCCTGCCACGTGCCCAATCCAATCCTCCCATTAACAATAGGAATAGATACACTGGAGCCATAAAGCGAAGCTTTTATGTGGGCAGGCATATCGTCGCTGCCTTCAAATATATGGGTATAATAATTGGCATTTTCAGGAGCCATTACATTGGTATGACGTTCTAAATCGACTCTTACGCTAGGGTCTGCATTTTCGTTGATGGTTAACGACGCTGATGTATGTTGAATGAATACCTGCATTAAGCCCTTTGATGGTAATTTTTGTGCAGCGGATAGCACTTTGTCGGTGATTAAATGAAATCCACGTTTATACTCAGGTAAAGTTAAGGTGTATTGATCAATCATGCTGGCATAATCCATTTGTGTAATGTTATTTTGCTCAATGCAATTCATCGCTAGTTTTTGATAGTTGACATAAACTGAGACAAAAAGTCTTTTGGCTAGCTAATCGACACTTATGAGGCGCTTGAAATATCCGGAAACTGGCCGTTTACCATGAACATAGATTTTTGGTAAGTAAGAGGAAAAGCACGCGGTGCTAAAAAGCGAACCTTGCCATTTTTACCATCAAGCTCACACATGTATGACGTAACATTAAAGGGTGTTTGTGAAGCAATTACCGTGTGGTTATCTACAGCTACATTGCTCCCACCACTGTTACATCTTGCAGAGTAATAGCGAAGCAAAGTTGCGCTTTGCTCCCTACAGTATTTACCTACGTGTTGAGTCGTTTGATAAGAGCTGGGGTTTTGCAGAGCGTTTTGTATTTCACTATCTTCTATGTTGCATAAATCAACAGCAGCATTGGACCACACATTTACATAAAACAAGTCATGTTTTGAAGTAATAGTATTTGGGCAGGGTACCACCGTTCCTTCTAACAGCATAAAGCGATAAAAAGCAGCCTCTGCTAAACAACACTCTATAGTTTCACTAGCGTAAAAATAACTGGGCTCTAAACGTGAACCAAATCTAGAGCCGTATTCTAAAGGTGGGTATCGAAAAGGACTGGAAATTAAATAATGCCTATTCTCAGTGCCGTATGCATAAGGTGGCTTGTAGTCATCAAGAATTTGTTCGAGTACCGATTGCTCGTCAAGATTACTCACTAATGACAATGTGGCTGAGTATTCTTGCGTTTCAACAATACGGCATACCGATTCGGTGTAGTTAATTAAGCCACCTGATAATTCGAATGTCTTGGCAGCAGTTGTGGCGATCGATATCACACTTTCCCTCTAAGTGCGTCAAGATAGCTGTTGATATTAACCAGCCCAACAATGCTAAAGCACATATCTTTTGGTATGCCTCGTACATGTTTATTCATATGCGTGAACCAATGTTTCATCGCGCCTTTGTCACCGCCAAACAATGCATATAAAGAGCGATAAAAGCGAATAAATAAAATTTGGAGTTCCCACTGTTTGGTTGTTTTGTCAAAACCATTTACATTGCGAAGCAGGGTAGAGCGCCCAACGCCTAATATATTCGCGCCTTGGTCGAGCGTTAAGCCCAAGTCTTTAAATGCATTATGGTAAGCCTTGGTCACCACCGCAGATTCATCAATATTAGGTAAATGTTGCATAGGTTCTTTTTGCTCCTTTATCACAAATGTTCAAAAACCAATTTCTATTTAGGTTCCAAATGATACTCTTAGTTTAATATGATTTCAAATGAATTGATTTGATAGGGCTGGATCTAGAAAACAAGCGTTTCTTGCTTACTGAGTAATAAAATTCAAATGTAGGTTGAACAAGTACTATTTCACTTATACCAAGCAAAGCCAAAACCTATAATAAATCTCGCTACTGTAGAGTATACTTTGGGCTTTGATGTACTAGAAGATGACGCATACGTAATGCAAATGAAAAACAGAACAATTACAACGGCTGACAATACCACAATTGCTATTTCTGAATACAAAGTCACAAATGCGAAAGCTAGTATCATAATAAGCGGTGCTGCGGGTGTGGCACGGCGTTTTTACAAGCACTTTGCGCTATGGACGCCCATTTTCGATTGCTTTGAGTTAGAATTAGATTTAATAGAAAACAATAATAACTAAAACATGACACAACAAAATAAGCTCAGCAGTTGGTTTCTAACGAATAAGGCTTTTAGTGCCCAGTTATTTTGCCCTAACCAATACAAACCAAGCTGGCAATGGCAAAACTTACGGAGCATCGGCTTAAGTATATTGATGGTGTTTTTTCTTCAAGCCACAGCGCTTTCAAATGCCGCCAACGCCAAGGCTGAATCATCCCTAGATTATTTGAAAGTACCTGCTAATGTGCCTTACAGTGAAGTCGCTAAATTAAGTGCAATAAGTCACACAAAAACGATTTCTTACGGCGAATCACCAGAGCAAAAAATCTATTATTGGTCAGCTAACGGGGTAAAGAAAAACAATGTAATCGTGTTTATTCATGGTGGCTGTTGGTTAGAAGGCTACGACATAAAGCACTCGCTGCCCTTTACTTCAGCGCTTTCACTTCATGGATTTGATGTTTATTCAATTGAGTACAGACGCACAGGTAACGGCGGTGAATGGCCGGTTGCCCTAAACGACATTGAGCTTGCTTTACAGGCTATTGAGCTTCAATTATTAAGCGCTAATATGTCGGTTGATGCAGCGGTAAGCATAATTGGACACAGTGCAGGTGGTCACTTAGCGACCCTAGCCGTTATGAATGCCACGAACGATAAGACCGCCAATAGTGCTAGCGAAACTACACTCTCAAATCTTCATTTGTTTGGCTTAGCGCCTATTATCGATCTAGCAGCTTACGCAAATGGCAATAACGATTGTCAAACGGCCACGCCAGCATTTATGGGTGGAACACCGTCAGATAAGCCTGAGGCATATAAAGCCGCTAACCCTCTTAAATATAAACTGATAATACAAAATCAAGGTGTATATTTATCTAAGGCCATTCTATCTACAAGCATAGAGACTGAGCATAAGTTGCGAGCAAATAATATGCTTGGCAGTGCTACCATGTTAATAGGTACTAATGATGATATTGTGCCGCAGTCTATGGCGCAGCATCCAGATGCTAAGTTTGTATTAGCCAATGAGGCCGGGCATTTTGATTGGATCCATCCTGGCTCTCCTGCGTTTAAACAACTTGTTGATAAACTTAATGTACTGAGCTCTTCTCAGTAATAGCTGCATACATAAATAATAAGGGCGTACCGTAAATGTCTGTTGATAATAATTTGGCCACTGCTTTATTGGTGAAGGCGAGAGAACTAAACCAACAAGACCCATTAGCACCTCTTAAAGAGGAGTTTTTACTACCAGAAAATGTTGTCTATCTTGATGGCAATTCATTGGGTCCATTAAGTAAAGCTGCAAAGGCGAGGGCTCTAGAGGTTGTAGAGCAGCAATGGGGCAATAGTCTTATTGCGAGTTGGAATAGCCATGACTGGATAAATTTACCCAAAATAGTCGGTAACAAAATTGCTAAGTTGATTGGTGCTAGTGCTGATACGGTTATTTGCTGCGATTCTATTTCGGTTAATTTGTTTAAGTTACTTAGTGCCGCCTTATTGCTAAACAACAAACAAAACATAAGCGGTGAAATAAAAGATAATACTCGTACGATAGTGTTATCACAAAAAGACAATTTCCCCACCGATTTGTATATGGTGCAGGGCCTACAAGAGCTTATGAACAACAACTCAAACTCGCAGTGCGAGTTAATGAGTGTGGCTAGCGACGAAATTGAAAATACCATTGAGGTGTATGGACATCGCATTGCGGTGCTTATGCTTACTCATGTGAACTTTCGAAATGGTGATATTCATGATATGCAGCGCCTAACACATTTAGCGCACGAGAAAGGAATACTTGTTTTATGGGACTTAGCGCACAGTGCAGGAGTGTTGCCCTTAGCTCTAGAAGAATGTGATGTAGATTTTGCAGTAGGGTGTACCTATAAATATTTGAATGGTGGCCCAGGCGCGCCAGGTTTTGCATATGTTGCTAAGCGTTTGCTGTCGCAATTACAGCAACCATTAAGTGGCTGGATGGGACATAAAAAACCGTTTGAGTTTGCCCACGATTATGAAAAAGCAAGGGGAATTGAGCAGCTTTTATGCGGTACCCCTAGCATTATTTCAATGAGTGTTTTAGATGCTTCCCTTGTTATATTTGAAGGCCTTGACTTAGCTGTCTTAAGAGAAAAATCGATAGCATTAAATTGCTTTTTTCAATATTGCATTGAGCAAATGACCGCAAACTCCTCTTCTTCAAAAGCACCACTGCTATTGGCATGTAATAAAGAGGCAAGTATGCGAGGAAGTCAAATTTCCTATCAGCATCCGCAGGCTTACGCTATTTGCCAAGCTCTTATTAGTGAGGGTGTAATTAGCGATTTCAGAGCGCCTGATACTTTGCGAATTGGCTTTTCACCGCTATTTTTAAGTTTTACTGATATGCTAAAAGCAGCGCACATATTGACTAATATCTTGCAAACGCAACGTTATGAAGATCCGCAATTTCATGTTAAAAACGCGGTTACATAGTCTTTTATGTGGAAGCCTTACACCGCTGTTTTACTTAGCGCGCTTGCAAAGGATGGTAAGTATGGCTTTTAATTCAAAATATGAACGCATTTGGAAAACCGTAAACAGTATTCCCCGGGGTAGAGTGTCGAGTTATGGACAAATAGCCGACTTTGCTGGTTTGCCTGGCCGTGCTCGTCTAGTAGGTAAAAGTTTAGGATATGTGCCCAACGCTCTCAACGTTAATTGGCACAGAGTCGTTCGTAGCAATGGACAATTAGCATTTACGAAAGGCAGCGAACAGGCGCTTAAACAAACCGGTTTGTTGCAGGAAGAGGGTGTGGCTGTCATTAACAATCGCGTAAAAATGAAAGCGTTTAATTGGATCCCTGACTTAGCCACTATGCTTCAGGATTTTTCTCATTAAAAATATTTTATATAAAACAACAGTCTATATTTTCATTTCAGTTTTTATTACTTCTGTATAAAAAATAAATGAAAGTTAATTAATTGCCCTTGGGTCTTATGTTCGACTTTGTTAAAGCAGAGATAAGTTTATGATTGACCAAGAACAAAGATTAATTAACACCCACCCTTTATTTATGGAGATGTAGCAATGAGAACAAAAATATTTTATGTGTTTACAATTGTGTTGGCGTTAGCCGTAACATCGTGCGGGCTCATCCCGCAGCAGGTTAAGTCATCGATTGATGCGGTTAACGTAGACGAAAATACCTTAGCTATTCAAGGCTACGATCCGGTTGCTTACTTTACCTTAAATGCAGCCACGAAAGGAGATAGTCAGTATACCGCTAACTATGAGGGCGCAACTTATTGGTTCAGCTCTGCGAGTCATCAAAAACTGTTTAAAGGTAATCCTGCAAAGTATGCGCCGCAGTTTGGTGGATACTGTGCATTTGGTGTTTCCAAGGAAAAGAAATACTCTATAGAGCCAGACGCGTTTGAAATCGTAGGGGGGAAGCTTTATCTTAATCTAAATAAAAAAGTGCAAAGTATATGGACTAAAAACGCGCAAGAGTTGATTGTAGATGCCAATGGATACTGGATAGAAATTAAAAACACACCGGTATCAGAGCTTTAAATTTAAAATAAATCCCATTATGATGAAAGTTATTTGGTGTTTCATCGGTTTAATAGAGTAGCTCGTCTTTTTAACGAGTAACTTAATATACAATGCAACCAAGCTATATCAAACTATACCGAACTATACTCAACTACAGAGAGAAACGATTATGAAAACGAATATTGCTGCAGCAGCTGCCCTCGCTACTATTATGTCTTTAGGTGTTGTTAACGCGGTTGACGCCGCTGCCAAAAAGCAAGAAAAATGCTATGGCATTGCACAAGCCGGACAAAACGATTGTAGTAACTTAGCGGGCACACACAGCTGTGCGGGCTATTCTACTACCGACAACGATATGGGCGAATGGAAACTAGTACCAACAGGTAAATGTGCAGAACTTGGTGGAGTTGACAAAAGTGCCGCGAAAAAATTATTCAAAGAAATGAAGGACAAGAAAAAAGCCGGTAACTAGTATATAACTACCGTATCACTAACGCTTATTCGTTCTTTTATTAAGGAACTAGCTTGATACCATTTTCAGCTATTCCGCAGCCCAACAGCCTCATCGGCGTTGGGCTGCGTCATTATCATTATACGCAAGCCCTGTCAGACAGTCCTATTAATAAGCATATTGACTTTGTTGAACTACACGCTGAGAACTTTTTTGCAAAAGGCGGTATTGCTCTCGAGTTATTGCATGATGCGGCCCAAAAATACGCGATTAGCATTCATGGTACTTCGTTAGGCCTGGGCTCTAACATGCCAGTGCCAATAGATACACTTGAGCAGTTCGCACAGGTTGTTGAAGTGAGCAAGGCAAAGTGGGTCTCGGAACATCTATGTTTCAATAGAGCCAAGGTGAACGGACAGATTATGCATTCGGGGGATTTATTGCCCCTTGCCTACAACCAAACATCGTTGAGCGTATTAGCTACTAACATTGCTCAAGTGCAAGATAGGCTCAAGCGGCCTATTCTAATTGAGAATTTGTCTGCGTATATTAGCGCGTCGACAATAGACGCAACACAACAAGACGACATGCGCGAGTTTGAGTTTTTGATAGCGCTTTGTAAGCAAGCCGGTTGTGGGCTATTACTTGATATAAATAATCTTATTGTGAATGCGCTGAATCAAAAACAAAGTAATGTGATTGAGCATGTATATTCAAGTATGCAACAAATACCGCCTAACTTAGTGGGCGAAATTCATTTAGCTGGCTTCAGTAATAAGCAAGTGAATGGCTTTATTGTTGATGATCATGCAAATGCGGTGTCTGAACAATGTTGGGCTTTATACAAAAAAGCGAAGACTTTGTTTGGCAATGTACCCACTTTAATAGAGTGGGATAACAACTTGCCCGATTGGGAAGTACTTGTGGGCGAAGCCCAAAAAGCTAGGCGATAGCATGCTGTATCAATCGTTGCTTATACAGGCCGTGTTTAATCAGTCAAAGGACTCGCCCGAACTCGCATTAAGCGATTCGGTGCAAACAATTACTAGCTCTACGGAGGGCTCTACAGAGCAAACTAAACAGCATAGCGCGTTTGGTTTGTATCATAATAATTATATTGAAAATGGCATACGAGCAATGTCGATAACCTATCGTAGCGTATTTGCTATTATGGACGAGGATGATTTTCGTAAATTGTCAATAGGCTACTTAAGTATGTACCCTAAAACTTGCTTCGATTGGGCTGACTATGGCGAAGGTTTTAGTGACTATATGCTCAACATAGATGCGCTTGCCAGCATGCCGTTTTTGCCCGAGCTAGCCGATATCGACTGGCGGTTAATGCATATTGAAAGAACGTCAAACCAATCTTTTGATGGTGCTTCCTTCGGACTGTTGCAAACCATCCCATTAGATAATCTTTATTTTGAATGCGCACCTGGCCTGCAGGTAACAGAAGCGATTTTCCCTATCCAAGAATTGTATCAACTCGCACATCAATTTGTCGACGAAAAGCAAATTGGGGCAGAACAAGCTCAGAAAACATCGCATATAAATAAAATAAATAACTTAATAAATATTGCAATAAAATCTCCTTCGTACAGGTCTATTGTGCTGTGGAGAGAAGAGTACAAAGGATTATTTGAATATTGCGATACTGCATCGGCAAATGCCTTTAGCAGTATGTTAGCAAATAACAGTATTAGCGATGTACTCAGTCATTTTGGCGATGACCAAAGTGCCATGACAAATTGGCTACAGCTGCATATACAATCAAGAAAAATTTTTGCAGTGGTAGAGAAGGATTAGCATATCTCATTTATAAGCATGTGCGAATTTTTACCCAACACATTTAAACAACAGCTTTCGATTAGATAATGTTAAGCATTACTTTTTGCGGCTATAAAAATACGGAACTCCAATGAAAAAGTTAATTGATTTATACAACACTATTTTTGGCAAAGCTGACTACCTTGCAATTCCAGCACTGCTAGGTGCACGTTTATATGTGGCTTGGGTATTTTTCAAATCGGGATTAACTAAGCTA
Organism: Acidiferrobacterales bacterium; assembly: GCA_964195425.1. Classification (GTDB taxonomy): domain Bacteria; phylum Pseudomonadota; class Gammaproteobacteria; order Enterobacterales; family Alteromonadaceae; genus Glaciecola. The sequence continues at coordinate 43,569 of CAXMOM010000002.1, read as the reverse complement.
AATAATTGGGAAGGCACCTTAGAGTTATTTGAATATGAGTACGTAGTACCGGTACTCGATTCGGTAACAGCCGCTTATTTAGCCACCTTTGGTGAACTAGTACTGCCAGTATTATTAGTCTTTGGTTTGTTTACACGTAAAGCCGCTATTGGTTTGTTTATTGTTAATTATATAGCCGTAATTAGCCTAGAAGATATTCCGGCTGCAGCATATAATCTGCATGTAGTATGGGGTGTTATGTTACTTGCTGTATTTATTTGGGGCGCTGAGAAGCTCTCTGTCGATCAGCTATTAAAAATTAAATAATCCCTTTAAAAAATACGCAAGCAGGTTACACTTGGCTCATGAATATTTGTACGAGTAAGGTGTAACCTGCATGAGCCTACTATCGTCAGTCGCCATTTTTTTAGGCGCAACTTTAATTGCTGTTCCACTATTTAAACGTTTTAAGCTAGGCGCTATTTTAGGCTATTTAGTGGCAGGCGTATTAATCGGCCCATCTGTTTTTAACTTCATTGCCGACCCTTACACTATTTTGCATTTTGCCGAATTGGGCGTTGTGCTGTTGCTGTTTGTTATTGGTTTAGAACTTGAACCTTCTACTTTGTGGAGGATGCGTAATCAAATAATGATAAGCGGAGGAAGCCAACTAAGCCTTAGCGCATTATTAATTGGTGGGATATGCTATTTGGCATTAGGTTTAAGCGTAGCCACTAGCATCACGATAGGCCTGGCATTGGCTTTATCGTCAACGGCCTTTGCTATTCAGTTAATGAATGAGCAACGCATTTTAAATACACCACCTGGGCAACAAGGTTTCTCGATGTTGCTAATGCAAGACGTAGCCGTTATCCCCATTTTATTATTAGTTGCATCGTTTTCCCCTACCCAGAGCGAAGGCGGTGTTCCTTGGTATATAAGCTTAGGCGCGGTAGTTGCTGTGCTAGTAGTAGGGCGTTTTATGGTAAATCCAGTACTGCGAATTATTGCGCGATACGGCAGTAGCGAAGTAATGACAGCGGCAGCATTATTCTTAGTGCTGGTGACTGCATTGGCAATGTCTAGTGCAGGCCTGTCTATGGGTATGGGTGCTTTTATTGCGGGTATCTTATTAGCCGACAGTAGTTTTAAACATCAATTAGAGATAGAGATAGAGCCATTTAAAGGCTTGTTGTTAGGGCTGTTTTTTATAGCCATTGGCATGAACTTAGATTTAGCTTTGCTGGTGTCAGAACCTATATTCATTGTGGCCATGAGTCTTGCCTTAGTTGCGCTTAAAGGCATAATTATTGGATTGATTCTTATTGCTAATAAAGAATCACGACGCGACGCAATACGCATAGGGGTAATGTTGTCACAAGGAGGCGAATTTGCCTTCGTCGTTATGACCTTAGCGGTAAGCTCTGCCGTGCTTTCGCCAGATATAGCCGCAAGAGTGAATTTGGTTGTCGGGCTGTCTATGGCCTTTACCTCCCCCTTGGTTATTTTGTATGCCAAGTTTTTCAATACAAAAAATTGCCCGCCCGTTTATGAATCACAAAGTGTGTCGCATGAACCACAAGTAATTATTGCTGGCTTTGGTCGATTTGGACAAATTACTGCAAGGGTATTGTCTGCTAATAATATTGTGTATACCGCGCTTGATAAAGATGCTGAGCATATTGAGTTTGTTAAAAAGTTTGGAAACCGCGTTTTTTTTGGTGATGCATGCCGCCTCGATTTACTTAAGAAAGCAGGAATTGAAAACGCCCGAGTATTGTTAATCGCGATTGATTCTGCTGATCAAATCGACTTACTCGCTAAATTAATAAAAGTCGAATTCCCGCATATAAAAATAGTCGCGCGAGCGCGCGACCGGGTTCATGCAACAGCGCTGGCTAAAGCGGGTGTTGAGTATTTTGTTCGGGAAGTTTTTGATGGCGGGCTTAGTGCTTGCAGTCAAGTACTAGAAGCATATGGTTATACCCACGGACAAGCAGAAAACATGACGCAAATATTTGCGAAACATGACCTTGAAATGCTAGACGAAGTCATTCAAGCTGATCTGGAATTTGATGGCTTAGTGACGACTGCTGAAAGAGGTCGCGAAAAGCTTGAACAGATATTTATGGACGATAAAAAAATAGAGTAGGGGCGCATTGCCTACTTTTACTCTCCATTTGTGTGGGGTACAGGTGCACAAGAGGGTCCGTCTATACTACTAGAACGCATATCAAGAATACAATAGAAATGAGCACGCGGTTTATCATTCACTTATAACTTTCATAAAGGCCATATCACGGTATTCATGATTCACAATGGCATTTACGCTAAAGGGATGAAGCGTTGCTCCAGTGATGTCGCGTTTTACATTTAGAGCAAAATGCATGAAGGCATCGTTAGCTGCATTTTTGTTATCCCACTCTATTTTATAAGTGGCATCTTGAAATGGAATAAGGGTACCGGTAAGTGTTTTCATTCTATCTGAGCTTATGCGAATTATTGGGGCGCCGTCGGTAGTATTTTGGCCAGTGCTCACTATGGTAAAACTACCAAACCATTTGTCTTTATACTGCCCCAGTATTTGATCGCTACTAATACTCATCGGCGCGATTGCGACAGGGACTTCCAAGCGGTCTAAATATGCCTGCTCACGCTCGTCTAAATACTCTATATACGTATTAATCCAGTCTTGCTGGTTTTTGTTTATGTAACCGGCTTGCTTCATATAAGCTTTCACAATAGTTCGCATAACCGAGCCACGCGCCGCTGAGTTAGACCCATTGTTTAAAATAACTACGCCAAGTTCAAGCTTAGGCACCATCAAAACATAGGCTTGATAGCCCGACAATGTGCCGGTATGAGAAATAACCTTAAGCTCGCCAATATTGGCTATACGCCATCCTAAACCGTAGCTTTTGAATAATGTATTATCCCATTCGCGCTCTTGCTTCGATACCCACAAAATTGTTTGTGGGTACCACATTTTATCAAGTTGATCATCTGAAAATGGCAGCTCTTTGCGGTTAAGCAATGCACCTACCCATTTGAGCATATCTTCAACATTGCATACCATGCCGCCTGCGGCTGCCGACATCAGTCCTTTTTGTGAAATACCGTTACGAGGGATTGGATATGTGCCGCGTTTATCGTTATGGCCATAGCCCATGGCAACATTTTTGAGATTCAATTTAGGAATGTCGCCCGCAAAACAGTTCATACCCAGGGGCTTAAAAATACGTTGTTCTACAAAGTTCTCAAAACTAATACCGCTAATTTTCGCCACTAATTCGCCAGCGGTAATGTACATAACATTGGAGTAAGCATAGGTCGCTCTAAAACTGTATTCGGGTGTTAAATGCTGTAAATTTGCAATTACTTCTGCACGTGTAAAGCCAGAAGGCTCTGGCCAAATCATACTATCGCCAGCACCGCTTAATAAGCCGCTGCGGTGGGTTAATAAATCTATAATAGTAAACTCGCGGGTAACATAGGGGTCGTAAAGCTCAAACTCGGGCAAGTAGGTAATGACTTTGTCGTTCCAGTCTATTTTTTCTTCATCAACCAGTATGGCTAAGGCGGCGCTGGTAAACGCCTTGCTGGTAGATGCGAGACGAAAGTAGGTTTGTGCATCAACATGTGTTTTTTCTGCAATATTTGCTTTACCAAAACCTTTAGATATGACCACTTTATTTTGATGCAAAACACCCACTGCCATGCCGGGCGTTTGAAATGTTTCTAGTGCTTTTTCAATCGTGCTTTCAAGGTCTCTTTTTTTTATGTTGCTGTTGGCTTGCGCAGTAGTGGCGGTGTGTGTGCACAAAAATATTATTATAGTACGCGTTAGCAACTTGAACAAAATTGGTCGCAAAGTTAATGCGCTATAAGGCCTATTTGATGCAGCAAAATCAGAGGGTTTCATATTCGTGTGGTGCTCTCCATTAGCAGAAGATTAACGTTCTCAAAGCCAATATATAGTGTGCGCAAGAACAAGTCAGAACACAAGCAAAAACATTCTATATGTATACGTAGTATTTGGTGTTCATTCTAACGTAGCGTTAGCCATCATTTATAAGCTTTGCTTAGGTTAGCTTCCGGGCATAAAAAACCAAAATTGCTGCGCCTAAATACATGGCTAATCCATAGCCACCTGCAACGAGAGCGTAGGCGGGCTCTTGAATAAAGCTAACTGCAATTAAAATAGCGAGGGTCGCATTTTGAGTCCCCACTTCTATGCCGAGGGTAACGCTATCTTTGATGTTTAGTGAAAATAGTTTTGCTAATAATACGCCTAGTATCGTGGCGAGAAGATTTAGGCCAATGGTAAACATATACAAATCTGGGAAACCGCTAATAAGCATGTCTCGCTCATCAAAACAAATTTTTACTATAAGCAATAACATAAAAATAATGGCGAGTTTACGAAAAATGGGTTCTAGCTTAAGGGCTAAATTTGTATAGCGATGACGGGTTGTCATGCCTAATGCGACCGGCACTAGCGTGATGATAATAAGTCCAAACGAGGTTTTTAGTAACGAAAATTCAGCAGGCTCGCCTTGTGTAAAATAGTTGATAGAAAACGCTATTATAAACGGCGTGGTAAACACACATATGACCGTGGTAATAGCCGTTAGCGAAATAGACAAGGCGAGGTTTGCCTTGGCCAAATGCGACAATAAGTTCGAAGTACTTCCACCAGGGCAGGCGGCTAAAATCATTATGCCAATTGCCACTTCTTCTGATGCGCTAAATAAAACAGCAATGGCAAAGGCTAGCGCCGGCAACAATAGTGACTGTCCGACTATTCCTACAAAAATGGGCTTAGGTAATTTTGCTAGACGGGCAAAATCTTTCATTTGTAAACTTAAGCCCATACCAAACATAATGCTGGCAAGGACTAAAGGTAAAAATAAGACGGTAAAAATTGAAGTCTGCACGTAGTTAATTCATTCTAGCTGGCGTTAACTCATTTTAGCAAGCAGCGACATGGGAGCCACACGCATAATTAACTGTATAAACGCCCATGGCCATGATGGTACGTAGCTATTTGCGCCCTCTTTTTCAATAGCCTTAACAATGGCTTTGCAGCCGGTTACGGTGTCGACCATAAATGGGGCTTTCTCAACCTTTTCATTAATTTCACTGCGAATAAAGCCGGGGTGAATAGTCGACACTTTGATAGGGGTTTTGGCTAAATCCATCCGTAGACCTTCGCTTAAAGAGCTAATGGCCGCTTTTGTAGCGGCATAAACATTTAGCGCTCTCCGAAACCCACGTACCGCGCTGATAGATGAAATAGTTACCAAATGGCCAGAGTTTTGCGTTTTGAAGATGGCTACAGCGGCTTCGCATTGTGCAAGTGCTGAGACAAAGTTAGTTACTGCTGTTTGCTTGTTAGCCTCAAAATGGCCTGTACCAATTGAGGCACCCTTTCCCATACCCGCATTAACTATAACCCGGTCGAGCTGCCCAAGTTCTTGTTTAAATTCATCGAAAACGGTGAACACGGCGTCGTGATCGTTTACGTCCAGAGACTTAATGACAACATTAATATTGGAGTCTATGGCAAGCAACTCTTGCTTGAGTATTTCTAATCGGTCGATGCGTCTGGCACACAGGGCTAAATTTCTGCCTTTGCGTGCAAATTGCACAGCCATTTCACGGCCAAGGCCTGAACTTGCGCCAGTAATTAGGATGTTTCTTCTCATTATTATAATTTCCGTTGTTACTGTTTTAGCATTGCATAATTTTTATTGGCGTTTAATAATTTTATTGCATCGGTAAAGTAAATAATGAACAAACGCCCACATGTTTTTATACGCTTTGTTGCTGGTTTGTTTATGGTGGTAGCGATAGTAAATTTGCTGGACTATACCGGCTAACCTGAATAAACCATATACTTCGTAAAAAGCGAACTCTTTGGGCTCTAAACCTTGTTTATGGCAATAGTAGTCAATTACCTGTTGCCGCGTCATCATGCCTGGAATATCAGTGGGCTGACGCTGTGTGCTGTGTGCTACAAAGTCGTCATCGGCCTGTATCCAATAGGCTAGGCTGTTGCCTAAGTCCATGAGTGGGTCACCTAAAGTGGCCAACTCCCAATCGAGAACAGCTAGTATTTTGGTAGGATCGTTTGCATCAAGTACTAGGTTATCAAAACGATAATCGTTGTGGGTCATGCAAATAGTTTCTTTTGCTGGTAAGTGTTTTTCAAGCCAATCCATGACTTTCTTGCCGCTGGGGACATTCCACGTTTTTGCATCTGTATAACGTTTATTCCAGCCGAGTATTTGCCGCTGCGCGTATCCTGCGCCTTTGCCTATGTGCGTCAAATTAGCAGCTTCTATGTCAACATTATGCAAATTAATAAGCTCATCAAGCGCTACTTCACACAGCTTATTTGCTTGCTGCTCGGATAAATTTACGCCACGTGGAAAATGTTTGCGCGGAATAATGCCGTCAATTTTTTCCATCACGTAAAACTCAGCGCCAATTATGCTTTCGTCGTCGGTGTAACCAAGCATGGTCGGTACTTTACTAAAAACGGGTTTAAGTGCGTCTTGTAGTCTAAATTCGCGGCCCATATCGTGGGCGCCTCTGGCTTTAGTGCCTGCAGGTGGCCTACGTAATATCAAATCACGATTATCAAAGCTTAAGCAATAGGTCCAGTTAGACGCACCGCCGGAGTACTGGGTAACGTTCATATTACCAGTTAAAGACTCGCCGTCGGCAAATTTAATTTCGCTATTTAGCCACTCTAAAAGGGGTTCAACCGGAAGCTCTTCCCCTTCACGCACTTTGCTGCCTTTATCAAGCACCGACGCTGACTGATTTGTTGTTTGCGTAGTCATATTGGCCTATTTATATTTTTTAAGCTCTAATCTAGATACCATGGCCATGTGCACTTCGTCTGGCCCATCTGCAAGGCGAAGTGAACGAGCACCTGCCGCAAATCGGGCAATTGGGAAGTCGTTACACATTCCGCCGCCGCCATGAAGTTGTAATGCGATATCAACTACCTGTTGCGCCATGTTAGGCACCACTACTTTTATCGCCGAAATATCTACCATAGCATTTTTAACGCCTAAGTTATCAATTTTCCATGCGGCCTGCAGGGTAAGTAAACGGCTTTGTTCAATTAGCATACGCGCCTGTGCAATGCGCTCTTTGTTACCGCCTAACTCAATGAGTGGCTTGCCAAAAGCAACGCGTTCTAATCCTCGTCTTATGCCCAGTTCTAATGCTTTTTCTGCCATGCCAACAGCCCGCATACAATGATGAATTCGACCTGGGCCTAAACGCCCTTGCGCAATGGCAAAGCCTTTACCAAGACCCACCAAAAGGTTTTCTTTAGGTACACGAACGTTATGTAAATGTACTTCACCGTGACCAAAAGGTGCATCGTAATCGCCATATGCGCTAAGCATGCGTTTTATCTCTATACCTTTGGTATCGAGCGGCACCATAACCATAGAATGTTGACTATGACGGTCGTTCTCAGGGTTTGATAGTCCCATAAATACCATGACTTTCGCATTTGGATGGCCTAGTCCGGTGGTCCACCATTTTTTGCCATTTAAGATAAGTTCGTCACCATCTGCTTTTATGCTGGCTTGCATGTTGGTCGCGTCAGACGAGGCTACGTCGGGCTCTGTCATACCAAATACTGAACGTATTTCGCCATTTAGCAAAGGTGTTAACCATTTTTTCTGCTGGAACTCATTGCCAAAATGATAGAGCACTTCCATATTGCCAGTATCAGGGGCATTGCAGTTGAATATTTCGGGGGCAAATATGACTTTGCCAGTTTCTTCCGCAAGCGGTGCATATTCTAGGCAGGTAAGGCCTTGGCCTAGGTCTGCATCGGGTAAAAACATATTCCATAAGCCTTGTTCTTTAGCTAAGGCTTTTAAACGGGTAATGTCAGGATGAATTTTCCAACTCTTCCAGTTTCCGTCGGGGTTGGCGGCATGAATCTCGGCATATACTTTGTCTTCAATGGGAAACACATGCTCATCCATAAAGCTGCGTATACGAGTAAGGTAGTCTAATGTCTTTGGGTTATGAGAAAAATCCATGCTGGCCTCTTTGAATATAAGAAATTAACAGGCCTTAGCATAGTAGAAGTTGGGTATAAGCGATAATTGCTTTAAGTGACGCCAGTTTATAAAGAGGGCTTATACAAGCTGGCGTTCTGAATAGATTTGCGTAATAGCATGTTTGCCTTAGAAAACGGAATGAATTATCTAAAACAGCTTTGTTCAATTGTTTTGCTATACAGCGTAGGTCAATAAAAAGTGAGACTAGTTGGTATAAAAATCGGTTTTCTCGCAGTAGTGCTTGCGGCAAAGAGATACATACCTTTCATTACCGCCAATTTCAATTTGCGCGCCGTCTTGGATGACGTCTCCGTTGCCATCTAGTTTAGCTACAAAATTGGCCTTGCGACCACAATGGCAAATGGTTTTTAACTCGTTCATTTTATCGGCCCACGCCAATAAGTAATGGCTACCAACAAAGGTTTCGCCTTTAAAGTCTGTCCGCAAGCCGTAGGCGAGCACCGGAATATTAAGCTTATCGACAATTTGTAGGCATTGTTTTACCTGTTTACGGCTTAAAAACTGTGCTTCATCTATAAACACGCACGACAGTTTGTCTTGCTTATGCTTAGCAGCAACGTCATCAAAAAGATTAGTTTTGTCATTAAATAAATCGGCCTCAGACTGCAATCCAATGCGTGAAGCAATTTTACCTTCGGCAAAACGGTCGTCAAAAGCCACGGTATAAAGTTGTACTTTCATACCGCGTTCTTGGTAATTGTAAGCCGATTGCAACAAAGAGGTCGATTTGCCAGCGTTCATCGCTGAATAGTAGAAATATAGTTGAGCCATAGTATTTTTTTATTGGGTTTCTAAATAGTGGGTAAAGTAAACGAGCGAATATCACTACATTTTTGAGGCTCAAATAATAACTTGTAATTCAATTTAGCCATAGTTGTTTTGTATATTATTTTTGATAAAAGCCGACGATAGTGAACGGTGAAGTCGCTCATTGGATAACTCGTTTTTAGCATATTCTCACTTTACAGCCAATGTTAAATATTTGCGCGTAAGATGTTGCAAATATTAACAAAGTAGTCTTTAGTATAGTTTACGTAACCACGTTGTAACTTATCCATTGATTAATCAAAGAGGTTTACTTATATGCATTTGCACAATTTTCGTAAATATCGGCTGTCGGCTCTTGCTGGCATAACACTAGCAGCAACCTTAGGGCTCACAGGCTGCTTAAGTGATGACGACGAACCGCCTATTGTAGTAGTCCCACCTCCTACGCTGTCTCCGCCACCGCCCACTTATTCTGCCGATATTCAACGTACTGAGTTTGGTATCCCGCACATTACGGCTCAGGACTACAAGGGATTGGGCTATGGTTTAGGCTATGCTTTTGCCAGTGATAACATCTGTTCTTTGGCGTCAGAAATTGTAGTTGCTAGTGGCACCAGTGCATTGAATCTTGAGCCTACGCCCCGCAATATTGGCTCAGATGTATTTTACACTTGGTACAACGAACCCACCAGGCGCATGGAGCTGCTAGAAATTCAGGAGCCTGAGGTGCGCGATGCTATCCAAGGCTATGCGGCAGGCTATAGCCGTTATTTGCGCGACACAGGCGTAGACAACATTGATCCAGCATGTGCTGGCCAACCCTGGGTGACCGAAATAACCGAAATGGATCTTGCTGCGGTATATGGCAAAGGTAATTTACGCGGCGGACTATCTAACTTTGTGACCCCTATAGTGCTTGCTGAACCTCCTGCTGCCAACGACAATGCACCGCAGTCTAAAACTGATGTCCCTGCTTTTGATATGACCAGAATTAACGTGTTGCAAGGTGGCAGTAATGCATATGCACTAGGCTCTGAGGTGACCGAAAATGGCAGCGGTATGCTTTACGGTAACCCCCATGAGCCATGGTATGGTGTACAGCGCTTTTATGAATTTCATTTAACCATTCCCGGTGAAATAGACGTTATGGGCGCAGGCCAACAAGGGCAGCCGTTTGTTAACATAGGCTTTAATAAAGACGTTGCTTGGAGCCACACAGTTTCAACAGCTAAGCGCTTTACCCTGTATCAGCTTCAGTTAGTACCCGGTGACGCCTTAAAATACCAATACACCAATGTCAATGGCGAAATGGAACAGCGCGATATCATTAAAGAGGATATAACCATAGACCTACCGGGCGGTGGCACTCATACAGGCGCCATCTATTCGTCGCATTTTGGCCCAATGCTGGCGGCGCAGTTCGTAAACAGCGCACTGCCTAGCTGGGGCAGCTTTAATCTTGCTTTTGCTATACGCGATGCCGCATCAGAAAATCCTCGTGGTATTAATCAGTGGTATTCAATGAATAAAGCGACCAGCGCAGAAGACTTGCTTGACCGCATGAAAACGGTTCTTGGCCTACCTTTTGTGAATACCGTTGCTGCCGATCGTGAAGGCAACGCTTTGTATGCTGATATGTCTACGGTACCGCATGTTACCAGTGCGCAATTTGCAGCTTGCGTAGGGGCCAACCCCGCGCTGCAGGCACTAGCTGCGGCTGGTCTACCGGGACTCGACGGCAGCACTGCCGCCTGTGAATGGGGCAGCGATGACGATTCCCCCCAGGAAGGCATCTTTGGTGGCGGCAACTTGCCCGCTTTGTTAAATACGAGTTATTCAACAAATTCCAATGACAGCTATTGGATGAGTAACCCTGATGAAACTTTGGACCAAGAGTTTTCGCCCTTGTTAAGACGTAATTTGTTGCCTCGGCCAGGTGTTTCTGTAGCCGCCGCGTCGCCAAGATTGTTGCGTACGCGTATGGGCGTTGTTCAAGTACAAGATCGCCTAAGCGGTGAAGACGGACTTGGCGGTAACACGTTCAGCCTACGTAAACTGCAGGAAATAGGCTACAGCAACCGCAATTATGCGGCAGAGCTAGTGCTTGACGATGTACTTGCCGATTGCACCGGCAATCCTCTTATGCCGGTAAGTGGGGGCGGCACTATAGATGCTACCGAAGCATGCGATGTTCTAGACGATTGGGACAGAGCAAATAACGTTGGGAGTCGCGGCGCACATGTATTTAGAGAGTTTTCACGCAACGTCAATTACGAAGGCAATATCGAAACAGCGTTTAGCGTACCTTTTGATGAAGCCGATCCTGTGAATACCCCGAGAGGCTTAGTTATTAATGCCACAACCCGTCAGGCCTTAGGTGATGCAATACAGCTCTTTGTAGATCGTGGCGTAGCCTTAGACGAGCAGCTAGGTAACCTGCAGTTTGAAACCGTTGCAGATACTAACGGTGAACGTATTCCAATGCACGGTGGTAGAGGTCAAGAAGGCGTTTTTAACGTCATATTTATACCAGGAGCAAATGCAGAAGGCCAATATACACCTGTTACTGGTGGCCCAACGTATATGCAAACCGTTACTTGGGACGCTAATGGCCCGATCGCTGAAGCTTTATTGGGTCAATCACAGTCTGCGGACTCAACCAGCCCTCATAGCCGTGATCAGACCAGACGTTATTCGGAAAAAAATTGGATACCGCTACCTTTTAGCCCTGCAGAAATTGCTGCTCAGGCAATGGGTGAAAGTATTCAACTAAGTGAAGATGCTCAGGATTAGGGGCTGAAGGTTATACTATTTTGAAAATTACTTATGGTACTTGAATATAGGTCTTTTTCTACAGATAGTAATAAGGCAAAAAAATAGGGCGCAATCTGCGCCCTATTTAATTTTGCCAAACTTCAGTAAATAAAATTTTTGCGTAGAATAGCAAAACAAATATGAGTTGATTTATTATCGTCTCATGCGTTTAAAACGCTCGTTATATGTATTGTCTTGTGTCACCTCAATTTTACTCGGTATCTTGTAAGACTGTAGTTTATCTTTACAAAATTTTAGCATGTCAGCTTTAAAAGAGCGCTTGTCTTGAGGCGATACTAGTTTAAATTTAGCGCACACAATGTTCCCAGTGATAGGGTGCGTGCCACCAAAAACAACTGCGTCTTCAACGTTGTCCATTTCTAATAATGTACTCTCAACTTCTGCTGGGAATACTTTAGAACCGCCCACATTAATAATTTCGCTTTTTCTTCCTAATATCCGAATCCACTCACCATCTTCTTCTACCATATCTCCGGTATCTAAAAATCCTTCTTCATCAAAGGGTGTAGGTGCATTTAAATATCCGAGCATGGCAGATTCCGATTTCACCCATAAAGTGCCATTCACTATCTTCGTGGTGAATTCGCTACCACCTACCTTCATCCATAGTGAACCCGAAGACTTAGACTTTGAGCGTAAAATGCCCACTTCAGACAGACCATACGTTTGCTGCAATGTACTGTTAGGGAATACCTTGTTTAATGTTTCTAATGTACTGGTTTGCATGGGCTCTGTGCCATAAGTAATTAGCTTAAGAGAGGATAAATCATATTCTTCATAAGCTTTGGACAATATCAGCAAGTTAAGAAAAGTCGGCGAGGTTGGCAGTACTTCACCTTTGTAGGTTTGTATAGCTGCGCACACACTTTCAGGCGTTCTGTCGTCGGCAACAATAACCGCGCCGTTATTTGCCAAACTATAGAGTAATGAGTTAACACCGCCGATATGATCAAGCTGCAAAAAGATAAGCATTCTTAAGGCTTTTCTTGGTGTTTTGAATTTAGCCATTAGTTTATCAAGGTCTTGAACAATGCCCTTACTCTTGCCTGTAGAGCCTGAAGAGAACAAAACAAGGCCAGGAGCGTCTTTCTCTTTTAATATATTGTATATGTCTTCACTAGCCGTTCTGCCGGTCTTTATCAGCAGGGGCTCGCTATCACCAAGTGAAATATCATACTGTGTAGACGCAATTTCTCTAAATTCAACAAAGTGATGCTGAGAATCTTTAGACAAAGGCACCATAATATTGCGGTTTTTCGCCAATGCTAAAAATAACGCTAACGATTCAGGTGAATAATCACCGTCGAATGAAACAACCGCGCCGGGGGGAATATTTTTATCACTTAACCAAGCCGTATATTTTTTCATTAACACAAGCAATTGCCCACAGGTCAACGAAAATTTTGAAGATAATATTGCTTCATTGTTTGGGTTATCACGCATTTTTTCGATAAAAAACTGAATCATTTAGAGATCCCTCCTAAATAAATAATTTGTCCTGTAATCATACGAGACTCAGGCTTAATAAAAAAGTCGACTAAGTTAACTACATCACTCGGCGTTGCCATTTTTTTTATCGCTTGGTAACTAATTAACTTTGCGATTTTATCTTTTGGCACACCGGCTATTAAGCTAGTTTCTATTGGCGAAGGACCAATCGCATTGCATCGAATACCGAAGCTGCCATATTCTTTGGCGATAATTTGTGTGAGCGTTTCTACGGCACTCTTACTTGCGGCGTAAATGGACTCACCCTCAAGCTGCAAAGGTACTGCAACCGTTGTCATATTTATTATACTTGGTGATGGCGCGCGTTTTAACATTCCAAGTGCCTTTTGGCAAAATAGGAAGGTACCATGAACATTAGTTGCAAATATCTTTTGATAAGTCTCAGATGGCGTTAATGCGAACGCATTCATACTTGCAATGCCAGCGTTATTTATTAAAGCATCAAGTTGTTTGGTATATTTGCGCAGCTTAAAGAAAAGGTCACTTACTTCGTCAGGCGAACTTATGTCTAATTGAAAATGTTGGTAATTTTCATGTTCAATTTGCCCCTCAGACCGGGCACAACCATAAACATTCCAGCCTTGTTGTAAATAATGTTCAGCAATCTCCTTGCCAAGGCCGCGACTAGCACCTGTTATTAGCATAGATTTAGTATTCATATTCACACTCTTTAGCTTTTGCTGTTTATCAGCTTCTCAATATAGTCAGTAAGTGTTTCTACCGAGCGAAACGGACTGTTTTTCTGGGACATTGCGCGTTCATCACTTAATGCAATTTGTATCTCTTCGTCTAAAAACAACTCTTCAATATCTATTAAAATAGCCACTAGTCCCATAGAGTCTAAATGGCCATCTTTACCATAAAGTTCGGTCGATGCAGCCGCGGGTATTTGCTGGTCGTCTTCGCGAATATTATTGCTCATCTCTATCGCGCTGAATATAATGCTTTGGATTTGTGCTGGTGTCATAGCAACCTCTTTAAATTTAAAAACTAGTAGTTAATTGCAAATGCAATTTTCTTTATTCATTTATTTAATACACTTTTTACGCGCAAAGATAACCATCTACACTCTGATGCTAAAGAAAAGTGTCGTATTAAATGTGTGACATCTCGAAAATATGTTGTCAATATAGCGTATCGGCTAAATATTGGAGCATCATTAAAACTTTTCTTCTCAAGGGGAATCGACGATTTTGGTGCATTAATTGCTGAATCATCTAGCCCAAATTTTTGCGATACACCATCGTTTTGCATCAAAATAGCCAAAATTCGAGCAAAATGGGTTTCATCGGACATTGACAAGTGTTCCACTATGTACTGATAGTACTCGTTGGCTTTGTGAAGATAAATCTCTGGTTGTATTTCGTCAAAATAGTATAACCAGCAAAACAAATTCATTTTTCTGGTATCTTGGGCACACCAAGTGTCGTTAGGAAACTCTAATTCATCAGCGTTTCTTAAGTAAAAATCTTCGTTACTTAGCATCCATTTACCATAGTGTATTAACGCATATCTGGCATACCAATAATCTTCATCAATTGAATCTCGCGTTTCTTTTAACAGCAAATATTTAACTACCGCTTGCAGATATACTGTATAAAACCAAGATTTTTCAATGTTGTTTAAATCACGTAGTTCAATATCTTCATTTGGATGAAAAGTACTGCGAACGAGCTGTCCCATTTCATCCATTAAACAAGGGTTTCCGGTTACATCAAAACAGTCGAGTAGGGCATTCAAATAGTTTCCTGTTCCCCTATCGAGCGGGTATTTGTAGCCTGGTGCTTTCATACCAATATTGGTTAATACGTTTTGTTTGAAGTCTATAGTGAGTAAGCGAAAAGTTCGTTCTGCAATAGAGCCGCTGCCATTGTAGAAACATCGAACCCAATTGCATAACTGAATAACCTTATCTTTGGCGCTTTTATCGCTAAAAAATCTATATTGTAAGGTTAACCCCATGGTGTAGCAGTGTTGTCCGCCTGGGCCCCCTCCGCCTAGAAATCCATCATAAGCGTGTTGATGATATTTTGAATTAGACCGATGTGTGCAGGTTTCAGCAGATAAGTAGTGATCGGTGTGCCACATTAAACCACCGTTATATTCTGCCTTGTCTTGGGTAGTATCGTAAATATCTATATCTTGTATATGTTGATTGAGAGGCTGAATTAGGTCTAGCCACTTTGTATTATTAGCATGCAAAAACTGCAAGGTCATGCCCATTAGAGGGTCATACTGATTGTTATAATGCGATATAAAGCAGCTGTCTAAGGGCGCATTTACCGCTTCATGATCGGCATCTAATTCACCGTAATTACGCCATCCATACACGTCTTTGTTTTCACGTTTATTGAAAAAGCTATGCTTTCCTTCAACTCCTAAGGCAATAAACTCTGATAATTTTGATGGTGTATTCGAAAGTGCGATATTGGGGATTACATCACAGCGATTTATATAGCTTGCGTTAAATCTCACTTCAGGTTGGACGTTTGGTTTTAGCAGATTACTGTTTCTCTCAATATCCTCACTCTTTCCACTTCTACATTTTATTTTCCACGTTTTACTTTCGCCGCCTTGTAGTTCGGTATTTTTCGACAATAACTGCCATTTGCTTTGTTCAGCTTCTACGTTAAGCACAACAGGAAAATTTTGCCAAAACCCGTCTAAGGCTATTTGAATAAACGCGTCTTCATTTTCTATATGTAAGGTTGGTTCTGCACGTAATCCTGTTTTAATTTTACCGTCATCGCTGAGCAGTTCAAATCCCTGTTTTTCAACAGTCGATTGTTTATGCTCATTCCAATGAATGGGACTTTGCCAATTCTCTCCACCACTGCCAAACTGTGATAGTGAGAAGTTTTCACTTTCAACTACTTGAAACCTAGATGGCAATGCATTCTGATCTAAAAGTAACTTAGTCTGTGAATGTAAGCTTGCAAAGATTATTGAAAAGTCATCAATGATTACGCTGTTTTTATCCCCTAAATCCCATTTTCCACCCACGTGAGCGGCGGCGGCAGGATTGTGTAATCTTGCTTCTATAAAAATCTCACCGGTAAGCGCACTTTCTCTAATGGTACAGATTAGGAGAAGCTTTTTGCCTTCAAATACAAATGCCCCAGATACTTCGTACGAACTGGTTAATTTGCTACGCGTTAGCACATTAGCAAAATCTGACATTTTGATAGGGACTACATGCCCTGCAAGTGTTAACTCGACTAACATGCTTAAGGGTAAACTTTGATGTGTGTAAAGAGTGTTATCGTTTTGAGCAGTCAGTGTTTCACTTTGACACAGCGTAGAGGGAGTAATGTCAGGCGTATTGTTTATTTCTAGTGTTAAAGTACCGCTTTTTTCTACGACTGCTTGTACCTCAAGCCACCGGATACTTTGGTCTTCCCAACAACCTGAAGGTGTACGGTCACATTTCAGTTTCACTTCGTCTAAAAGCAAATCTATATGCTGCGCATGCCACACTTGACCTTTTTGAATTGGAAAGCCGAATTGGACAATCCCGTCTATACCGTTGTGGACAATTTCAACAGGTGTATCTTGTAAATGCATATGTCTGCCTGTAGTGCTACGAGTCTTTTTTATTCGGGAATGCCGACACTAGCTTGCTTGAAAGGTCCCACGCTTTCCTCTGGAAATATCCAAGTTTAACGAATTTTTGTATAATTTCTGAAACAATAGCTGTGCCTACAAATATAATGATAATTAGTGCGAGCTTCTTGGACCAAACAGCATCGAAATATGAGTAGACATGCTGGTTTAGCGCATAAATCAAAGGCATGTGAATGATAAAGGTTATAAGACTATTGCGTGCAAAAAATGCGACAATAGCCAATTTAGGCAATCGCCTAAATATTTCAAAAAATACATAAGTGTTGACTACATAAATAATGGAAATTAAGCACGAACGTAAAACAGGCGCCCATTCTTCATTTGTCATTAGCTGCCTGAAGGGGAAAGACTTAGGACTAATAAGCGTATTCAAGGGGCTTGCCCATAATGCAAGGGCTATTGCCCAAACGACAACTAACATTACTATCTTGGGCTGCCAATGTGTATCTTTCTTCTGAAACAAATATCCACCTAACATAAACACCGTTAACCAATTGGGCAAAAACATATAGGCGATAAAGTTCTTGTCTAAATATAGGAAAAGGGCACGGATAGATATTTCAGCAACAATTGCGATGTACAAATGCTTCTTAGTTATTTGATGACCACGAACAAAGAAAAACCAGAAAAGTAGTATGTGTAAATAGGTACCGATATACCAAGTAGTGGGGTTTGCTGGAAAATAATTGAAAAATACATTTACACCAAGGAAAAACGGCAAGTAGTTACTTTCATTTATATCGTTTATCGTGAAAATGTAAATGCTACTAAGCAGTAGCGCAAAAAGAAAGCCGTAAAAATAGACAGGAAAGACCCTATTGAAAACCACTTTGAATGAGGATTTGTGCTCATTAGCCAAACTCCAACCCATAATGAAAATGAAGAAACACACGCCTAATTGCTTGGTATACACTGGTTGGCTAAACAAATTAAATAAATCATAGGGACCACCCACTATATGACCAATAACGATTGCTAGCATGCCAACTGCTTTCAACCAATCGATAAAGCCTTGTCTTTCCATTATTTACCTTTTCCTTTTGGGTCATATTCTCGGGTTTGCTTCAAAGTAAGTTAGTCGGTTTTTTTACTACGAAATTCTAACTTTTTGACAAATCGAGCCGGGTTTCCAGCGACCATAATATTAGATTTAATTTTTGAACTAACTACAGAGCCTGCGCCGATCATGCACGATTCGCCTACATCAGCAGATACAATAGCGCCTTCACCTATCCACACATTCTTGGAAATGGTAACACGGACCAGTAGATCGGCTGAGTAAGGTGTCCACTTGCCATTTTCATCTAACTCATGCAAGGCTTCGCCACTCAAGATACTAACTCTACTACCTATTAGGCAATACTCGCCAATATGAACTTTACCAATTAACGCGTAACTTCCAATATATGCGTGTTTGTCAATTATTGCGCACCTGTGTGAAATAATAGTGCCAAATCCAATGTGGCAGTGTGCGGAACATTTTTCTAGTGACATTGTGTAGAAAGCTCGACGCAAGAATACGCCAGGTACGCCGGGCAATAAAGCCACTATGTTAGTGCAAATATTGAAAGCTAATTCTGGTTGGTTAGGGACAAACTTTTTTTCTAGCCACGATACAATCACTAAAGGAAGAACAATAACTTGACTGATTAAATTGAAAACGAACTTTACAAAACCTCTCATGATTCTACATCCTTGACTACTTGAGCGTTAATTCGAAAGCTTTACACGTGAAAATAATACAATCAATTTGGACTTTAGTATAGTCGAATTTGATTTTTGATTGATGGAAACTAACTCCTTTATTGTTGAGTAACACCTTCTGTTTCTGAGTTATTTCCATATAAAAATTGCTGCAAAATGGTCGGTGTAGACTAAGCAGTACAATACTTTCTAGTAAACTCTGATCACAAGATGCTATCAGATAAAAAAATAGGGCGCTTTTGCGCCCTATACTATATTTACTAAACTTCAATAAGCGAAGTGTTTAAGCAGCGTTAGCCTTTTTATCAGCTTCGGTCTCTTGCTGACCAGCTTGGGTAAAGTCATCCTTTACTTCAGCCGGTATTATTTCCATATCGAAAGTAAATTCGTCTACGCGCACCGATAATTTCCGCTTTTCATTGTATTCCAACAAAATCGTTCTTTCAGCCTCAGTCACATCACCTTTATCAAGTAGTATGTTCACTGCATTTTCAAACGATAAGAAAGGTACCACCGGGGCTTTCCTTAGTGCTTTTTGCACTCTGTTTAATAATGGCATTGCAGCATGTTTCGCTTTAAATGCTTGCTCGTTAATGTCGTTGCCGTCGCCTTTCACAACATGCACAGCATGCGTTAGCTGCGCTTTTATACTGCTGTCTTGCATAGACGCTGCAGATAATTCACGCACTAGGTCGTCGCTAATTCCGCGTACCGACGAAGTATATGTGTTGGTTAACACGCGCATTAATACTCTGGTAGGCATATTCGGAAAGTTATTTACGAAATTGACTATTGCTTTTTCGCCTTGCTGTAATGACCATTCCATTGCGTACTGGAAGTATGGTAAAGCTTCTTGGCGATTCTCAACGCGCTGCTCGTAGAAACGAATAGCAGCCATGCCGGCATATACATAGCTGATCACATCGCCTAAACGGGCAGATAGTAATTCAGCCTTTTTCAATTCGCCACCCAGTACTAGCAGTGAAAAGTCGGCCAATGGTGCAAGCTTAGACGACAATGCATTTAAGCGCTTTTCGTAGCCTATTACTTCAGGCAAACTTGAATCTGCATTACGTAAGAATGGTAAATAGCTGTTCGATAAGCTTCTAAGTGCATTTTTGGCACTAAATTTAATTGTTTTGCCCAATACTTTATTAAATTCAGTATCGGCATTGCTGTCTGTCGAATGAATTAGGTCAACCATATCTTTAAGATGCGGGTGGCAGCGCATTGCGCCTTGGCCAAATATCATTAAGTTACGAGTAAGAATATTGGCGCCTTCTACTGTAATTGCAATGGGTAATGCTGAGTAACCGTTAGCCAGTGTATTTTGTGGGCCACGTTGAATAGCTTTGCCAGCCTGCACGTCCATAGCCGAGTTCATCACATCGCGACCAAGCTCGGTCATATGGTATTTAGCAATCGCGGTAACTACAGCAGGTGTTAATCCTTCGCCTAGTCCTTCGGTGGTTAATACACGCATAGATTCTAGTAAAAAGGTTTTACCAGCAATATCTGCTAGTTTCTCTTGAATACCTTCAAAACGGCCAATTGGCACGCCAAACTGCTCGCGTACAAATGAATATTCAGACGTAGACTTAAATGCCGACTGTGCAGTAGCCACACCCATTGCTGGAAGTGATATGCCACGGCCTGCGCCTAGGCAGCTCACAAGCATTTGCCAGCCTTTACCTATGTTCTTTTGGCCACCAATAATAAATTCCATTGGAATAAATACGTCGTTACCGCGTGTAGTACCGTTATAAAAGCGCACACCCATAGGATCGTGCCGGTTGCCTAGCTCAACACCTGAGTGAGATTTTGGTAACAAGGCGCATGTTATGCCTAGTTCAAGTTCGTCACCTAATAATTGCTCAGGGTCGAATACCTTAAAGGCTAAGCCCAATACTGTCGCAATAGGGGCAAGCGTTATGTAGCGCTTATCCCAACTTAAGCGTAAACCAAGAACTTCTTTACCTTCATACATGCCTTTAGTGACTATTCCAGCATCGGGTATAGAGCCCGCATCTGAACCAGCTTCAGGGCCGGTAAGTGCAAAACATGGAATGTCGTCGCCAACGGCTAAGCGTGGTAACCAGTAATTTTGTTGAGTTTCAGTACCGAAATGCATAAGCAGCTCGCCGGGACCTAATGAATTTGGCACCATAACGGTTACGGCTATCGCACCACTTTTAGTCGCAATAATGGTAACGATGGTTGAATTTGCATAAGGACTAAATTGTAATCCGCCAAATTTCTTTGGAATAATCATCGAAAAGAACTTTTGCTTACCTAAGAAGGTTAATATTTCTTCAGGAATATGTTGACCATTTTGTATCTCAAAATCATCAATCATTTCTAATAGGGTTTTTACCGGTCCGTCAATAAACGCTTGTTCTTCTGCGCTTAATTTTGCTTGAGGAAGCTGACGAAGGGCGGCCATATCAGGCTTACCTTGGTAAATTGATGATTCAATCCATACGTCACCCGCATCTAAAGCTTCTTGCTCGGTTACCGAAATTGGGGGTAATACTTTTTTAAGATTGGTTCTTATACTCATAATTAACTTATCCGCTCATCTGACCAGTTGGGATTGTATGAAAACACAAACAGGCGTAAAGGTCAAAAAAAATTGCCCAACATCGCCTGAACGTCACGTTCAACGGGAGTATAATAATCTTTACAAGTTGGTCATAGGGTATACCGGGCACTAGGATCGTATGCGATTTTGGAATGTTTATCTGATTGCTATATCAAAGTAGTATTGTTGTCGTTGTGATTTTAGCTTTTAGTGATCTGTTGAGACTTTTGATCGTTATGAATTAACAAGCTTACACAATTAAAAATGTGTAAGAACAAGCAAAATCAACTATGCTGTGGATTAACGTCCGCGGCATACATTCGGAACATATATGAAAAATGAGTTAGATAGCCGGTTTTTACTATCGGTCTTTGAAAAAATTAGGCAAAACGGTAAGCAAGATGATGGTAAATACTCTCTTGATGGTGTTATAGCGTTTACAGATTTTGATGGTTACACATTATTTATTGAAGATGCGTTGGTTAAACTTAGTTTTGGCTTTCATAATCAATATCATTTTGATTATGAATCGAGCAGCCAATACGAGGCTTTTGTGAAAAAATTGAAAAATATAGTCGCTAAATATTGATCGTCTCTTCACCTTTATAAGTGCTATCAAATTGATAGTATTTATATGCTCATTGCGACCTTAGATAATAAATTTACCAAATATAATACAAGACCATTTTTAAGTGGTAGGTAATAAACCATTATTGTAGACTAAGACTAAGACTAAGACTAAGACTAAGACTAAGACTTCAACGTTATACGTTCTTCTATAGGTACCACATTGTCTACACAGTCAGAATCGACACATTCATCTTCACAAAAAGCGCCTGCGGCTATCAAAAAAGTAATCGCACCGAAATTCTCGTGGCGTTTCTTATTGCCTAATTATTGGTTAATCTGGATAGGCGTTATCATCCTTTATAGCTTAAGTTGGTTGCCCTTTGCTGTTATTAGACGCTTAGGTGCAGGATTTGGGGTGCTTATCAAATTTATCGCGCCCAAACGCGTGCAAGTGGCAAAGCGCAACATCGAACTTTGCTTTAATGACTGGCCAAAAGAAAAAGTAGACGAAATATTTAAAGCCAACATAAGCCGCACTGGCATGGGGCTTTTCGAAACGGCTATGGGGTGGTGGTGGCCAAGCTGGCGAGTGCAGAAGCACTGTAGCGTTGAAGGTTTTGATGAAGTCCAAAAAGTACTCGACAGTGGAAGAGGTGTTTTTGGCTTAGCGCTGCATAACGTCAACTTAGAAATTGGCTGCAGAGGCGTAGGCTACACACATCAGTCGGTTGGATTTTACCGTAAGCATAACAATCCGCTTATGGACTACTTGCAATATCATGGCCGCACAAAGTCAAATAAGTACTTCGTAGATAAACGTAATGCTAAGGCCCTAATACAGGCATTAAACGACGGCGAACTATGTTTATATTTACCCGACCAAGACTATGGTGCAAAGCAGTCATTATTTGTCCCTTTTGGTGGCGTTAGCAAAACGGCCACTACCACAGCTACTCTTATGTTTGCTAGCAGAGCCAATGCAGTTCCATTTTTGCTAACCTCGCAATATACCAATACCGGTTATGTTGTTAAATTTATTTCAGCTCTTGAATACCTAGCCGATAACGAGATAAGTAAAGAAGAAGCGTTAACATTATTAAATGCTGATATTTTAAAGGCTGTTGAACAACAACCTGAAAGTTATTTATGGATGCATAAACGTTTTAAAACTCGTCCAAGCGACGCGCCAGAATCATTCTATAAGTAAGCTTTACTGGGTAAATATGTATCTGCCTAGTATGTAGCTATATAAATCTGCAGTGCTGTTTAATACTTATGGTGAAACCAGCGCAGACGCATAGTATGAAAGCTAAATAAAACCATGGCAATGAGCAAAAATACAAAATTTTGGATAAGTCGCATTAGCGTTATGATTGCGGTTATGGCTTGCGCATTGGCGTTCTTAACGTACGTTCCCGATCCTGGTGCATCGCTTGAAGCATCTGCAGACTCTGGGGGTGAAAAACAAGCTGGGATAGCAGCAAGCGTCACTCGATTTTATTCTGAGTTTAAACAATCTTCTAACGACCCTATACTAGAGCGCTTTGGTAAGGACACCATTATATTAGAAGAGCATAATGAGATACCTTTGGGCAAAGTGATTGACCAGGTTAGTCCCAAAAGCTATCGGCCAATCGACAATTGGGAGGGTAACTATAAAGAACGCGCTTTCTCGTCACAAAGCACCCTTATGCAAGAGGCTAGTGCGCATATCGCCAGTGAAGGCTTTAATCTTGTATGGGATCTTAATCAAGACTTTACTGTTCGCCACAGGTATCAATCAACCGCGACCTTAGTGGGCATGCTCGAAGAGATTGCAGCAGCAATAGACAGCAATTTTAATCAGCCAATAGTTGTCTATTTCTGCACCGACAAGCGGGCACTCGTCATAACCGTACGCGAGTCAGAATATTTACGAAATAATTGCCAGAAAAGCAACGGGTCTTTTCAATATTATTAAAAAAGTACTTCAATAATTCTTGGAGACCACATCATCATGCCTGCAGCGATTACGCCAAAGGCTGTTATAAGCAAACCAAAAAATGTGACGGCAAGACTGAGTATTACTTTCTTTGAATTTGGATTGCGCTGCCGTTTCGCACACATAATTAATTCTGCAATTAACATTGGTAATCCGTAGCAGGCAAATGAGAAAAATATATCCATTGGCCCATCTAGTTTATTTGAGTTGCCATTGGGTCCTTGATTAAGTAAAAACCAAACCATTAGCAACAGCCGAAACATCCATACACCGTTGATTAATAAAAATGCATGTATTGCCCACCTTTGGTGGATATTGAAGCGTTTTAATCTTGCGTGTTTCCAAGCAAAGTAAATCGCGATTGGGATAAGAATACCGTTGAGTGTGATGCCAATAGAGCCAATATCGCTTAGTCGCGTGTCTCTTGCCCAAGTTAAATACAAACCCGTAAACGCACCAAGCAAACCTATTGTTAAAAATAGTCGCCCATTGAACTTATGGAATTTAGGGAAATGCTGGCGCAAATAAGGGATAATTTGCAATGTTCCGCACACGCTTAATACCGTTGCAGGGATGATATGGGCAAACATCATAAAATTACCGAAGCTATCTCCATTTACATATCCTTTGATAATATGAGAAAAGCTACTTTCGTTGACTGTACCAGTAACAAGGGGTGTGCCAAAAACCACTACAATGTACATTGCAAATAACCATTGACCAAACAATGCAACCGCAACCCATGCGCTTGCACAATAGTGCAGTATTCGTTGAGCATTAAGTGTCTTTAACTTCATATTGTCTTGCGGCGATACTGCACCAAATTTATTATTCATTTAGAATCTCCGAATTTTAGATAACATGACAATTTTGTCATCAAAACAGATTAATGCTTGTCAACTTCTGAATTTGTTAGCCTTTATTCTTGAAATAATTACTAACAAAACACTTTTAGTAGTTTTTATTTGTAACTGTTACCTTGTGAATAGCACAATGAAGCTGCAAGCAACGCACTAGAGAGTCAAGCTATGGACGTAAGATATATTTACCTTATCCTACTCACCTTAAGTATCTTATTTTTGGTCGCGCAGTTATTGGTAAAGAAAAAGCGAGGGGTGCATTTAGTTTTTGCAATATTTTGCGGGTCCATGGCTATGGTAGCGGCAAAACAAATTGGCGCAGATATATTAAACCCCTATCATTACCTTATTGGGCTTGGAACATGCGCAACGTGCAATGCATTTTGGTTGGTTTCAAGAGGTTTGTTCCGTCATAGTAACGCAATTGAAAGTCGTCATGTGGCAGTAGCCGCCGCTATTGCTATATTGATTATGTGTAGTCAAATGTTACAAATGACAAGCGAATTATCACAACAGCCCTCAAGCTTTATAGATGTGTTTGCAAATGCAGTTTCAACGCTTACTCAATTTTTGTCGTCTACAATATTAACCCTCACATTTTGGGAAGCTTTACGAGGGTATTCACATACTTCTGGGTCGGCCAAACATCAGCGTACCATCTTTATGTTTGTCTTTGGCTCGGCTGTTTTTATGTGTATGTTTGTGGCGCAGGTTTTCCTTAGCAAAACCCAGTTTAATACTTTGTTTCCCTGGTTTACCGCTATTTCTGCGATTTCAATTCTTTGTACTACACAAGTTATATTGCTGTGGCAACATATTGAAAGTAAAGAGCACTCCAACCTTGATAAATGTGTTGATGAACTGTTCGCTTTGCAAGCGCCCGACTGCGAAGCAAAAGAACTTATAGACGGCATTAAAACGTTTGTTGAAATGGAAGAAGGCTTTTTGCAAAGCAGCCTGAAAATGAAGGATGTTGCGTATAAGCTTGATGTATCTGAATATCGTATAAGTAGAATCATTCGCTTGTATTTCAAAGCAGAAAACTTCAACCAGTACATTAATGAACTTCGTATCGACCATGCAAAAACCTTGCTGGTAAACTCTGCAAATAAGCGCTGGACTATATTGGTTATAGCCTTAGAGAGCGGCTTTTCATCAATTGTATCTTTTAATCGGGTGTTCAAATCTATGTGCGGCTGCACGCCTAGTGAATATCGGCAACAGGCCAAAACTCCAAGCGGTGAAATGAAAGCCCTTT
This sequence comes from Acidiferrobacterales bacterium, assembly GCA_964195425.1. Taxonomy (GTDB): domain Bacteria; phylum Pseudomonadota; class Gammaproteobacteria; order Enterobacterales; family Alteromonadaceae; genus Glaciecola. Next base: position 17,780 of record CAXMOM010000002.1, on the reverse strand, counting down.
CTGTGGATTAATAGGGCTGAACTATGAGAGTACTGTTGCCACTAGCGTCGGAAACTGAACATAATTTGTTATAGATTGCTGAATAAGACTTCATGGCTTTATCCAAACAGCTTATTAAATGCATGTTGAACATCTTCAAAGCCTTTCATTAGTTTTTTACTCAGTTTGTTTCCACCGCGCGCTAGCTTTCTATTGGCAAGTTGAATTCGGTGCGTGGCGTGGCGCAATGTTAAATATGCGCTGGTAAGCTTCTGCTGGTCTATGTTATCAATGGTGTCAATTGCTAACAGGGCGTCGAGTAAACGTAAATTATCAGACCATTTTGTAATTTCAGGATGCTTATGGGCATTCGCTAAAATCCAATATTGCACCATAAATTCAACATCTACTATGCCGCCTTTTGTTTGTTTGATATCCACTTGGTTAGGCAACTTTGTTTCTAAATGACTGCGCATTTTTTCTCGCATTTCTAGCACTTGTTGCTTAAGTTCGTTTGAGTTGCGAGTTTTGCACAGAATAGTTTGGCGCACTTCCTTAAATTGAAGCGCCAAAGAAGGATTGCTCACTACCACACGGCTTCTTACTAGTGCTTGATGTTCCCATGTCCATGCGGTCGATTCCTGATAATGTAAGAATGTGTCTATATGGCTTACTAACAATCCAGAATTACCTGAGGGCCTCAAACGAAGATCTATGTCGTATAAAATACCGTTATATGTTTTGGTGGTGCAGATGTGGCAAATTCGTTGAACCAGCTTTATATAAAACTCTTGGTTTGATAATTGTTTGCGACTGCCGGTGGTGTCGGTATTAAGCGATAAATCGGCATTATGTAAAAACACCACGTCGAGGTCTGAACCATAACTTAACTCTATGCCACCAAATTTGCCATATGCGACAAGTGCGATCTGTTTGTTATGATCATGGCTATTAGTATCGGCTGCAGGCAGGGTGGGTTGCCCAAATAAACTTACAATTTGCTGCCACGCTAAATCAATCACTTGCTGCATAATGACTTCTGCTAACAGGGTAAGTTTATCGCTAACCTGATTAATGGCTAAGGTGCCTGATATATCAGCTGCTGCAATGCGCAATTGGCTAGTGTGCTTAAATTCGCGCAATCGATCCATAGTTTGTTCTTCGTCCTGAATATCGACGCGAAGCATAAATTGACGAAGTTGATCGGCGCATTGGGCTTTCCATTGCGTTAAGGAGAGTTCGTTTTTGTCTAGGTACAAGGGGTGTAGTAGTTCATCGAGCAAAATAGGGTACTGGGCAATTTGTTGAGCAACCCACAGGCTCTTTTTACATAAATGTAGCAGTCGGTGACGCACTTCAGGGTGTTCGAGCAATAAATCTATATAAGTAACTCTCCCGCAAATGGTCTGCAAAATATCAAATATGCCCTGAGCTTGATCGATAAATACATCATCGTCGAATTCGCCTTCAATAATAACTATTTCACTTAATAACAGCGGCATAAGTTTGTTGATAGATTTTAGCGCACGAGGGCTTACGCCAGCTCGCTCAGTTTTCTTTTTAAACTTCAAAATATAATCAATAAACGTTTCGGCAGTATCTTCACTTAGGCTTTTTTCTAGCGCTTCAATGGCTTCTGATTTTTGCAGGGATAGCTGCCAAATATCGTCTAGGGCACTTGTTATTTTGATGTTTTGCTTTGTATGAGTGGAACGGCCGTTTTTGTCGCTATCATCAACGCTGCTATCGTTCAGCGTTTGTGATTTGTTGGCGTCTTTTACGATACTTTTGAAAACCTCGTGAATACGGACCATACATTCGTTAATATTTGCGTTTGATTGCGCATAATTAGCATCATCTAACAAGGTGCTTAGCCTTTTTTGATTTACAAGTGCGATTGCTTCACCAGTTTTATTATCTAAAAACGGAAGGGTTTGTGTTTGCTCGTCGTTAAATATTTGCAAATAGTGTTCAACTTGGCGTAAGTACAAATAGTCACTTTTTAGCTGCAGCATATTAACATTGCCTGTAAGCTGCGCAGTTTGCAATGCTTGCATAGACCTTAAAATAGACGTGAGTTGACAATCAGCGTGCCTACCTGCGTGGACTAACTGCAGGCTTTGTATGAAAAATTCAACTTCTCGAATGCCGCCTTGACCCAGTTTGATATTGTGGCTAATTTGTCTTCTACGTACTTCTTTTCCTATTAGCTCTTTCATTTCGCGAATCGATTCAATGGTGGTGAAGTCGATGTATTTTCGGTAAACAAAAGGCTTAATAATATCGTAGAGGGATTGGTTATAGGGGGTTTCGTTTACAATACGCATTTTTTGCATTGCAAAGCGTTCCCACTGTCGGCCTTGTTCTTGGTAATAGCCCTCTAAAGCGCTGAACGGCAGCACCAAGGGCCCACTTTCTCCCATGGGCCTTAAGCGCATATCTACTCTGTAGGCGAAACCATCTTGAGTGATTTGGTCTAGCATAGTAATGAGCTTTTGCGCCAATCGCGTAAAAAACACTTGGTGCTCTATTGATTTCTTAGCGCCTACTTGGCCTTGGGTTTCCCCTTGTTCTGGGTAGGTGAAAATAAGGTCAATGTCAGATGAAAAGTTTAACTCATTCCCGCCTAGTTTGCCCATCGCCATAATTAATAACGGTTGGGTATTTTCAGGTGAGCCATAGCGTTTGCACATTGCTTCATGCAAACAGGTGTTGGCGGCATTAATAATGCTGTTGGCTAATTGTGAAACTGCCAGCAGAGAGGTTTCAATAGTTTGTAACTTATGTATATCAAAATATGCAATTTCTAACATGTGAATATGACGAAATTGACGCACTATAGCGCCTGCTTGAAGTTCTAATGCTTGGGGTGTTATGGCAGTTTGTGCAAGTGCTGTTAATTGTTCACTTAACTTTGTGTGGTCACTTTCATAATAAGAAATGTTGAGTAAGCCGTCTTGATTATTTAATGTTTTATAAGCGTAATCAATTCTACTTAACGCTTCTGAAAAAGATTGAGGGTATTGCAAGGCTACTTTTTTAATAAAGCCGCTATAGGCAAAAGATAGCACTATTTTTTGCTCATAAAGGGCTAGTAGCTCAGTAGGTAATGCAAGATCATCGAACTTATGAGTGAGTTGTTCGAAGTCGAGTTGGCCTAGTTGTATTTGTTTTTCCACAGGTTTTATTTCACTTCATTGAGTTAATAGAGCGTGAATAGTGTAAGCTAATAATACAAAAGAGTGGTTGATCTGTACTCTAGTGTCACCTTCGTCATACATCATAATATAGATATTCATTAATAGGGTAGTAAACTATGGATCAGCTCATTAACCTTGTTCCTATTTCAAACAATTTAGGCATTTATTTGGTAATAGATATTGTTATTGCCATAGTTATGCTGGTCGTTATTCGTTGGCTGTCTGGCTTGTTTAGCAAAATAAGTGTTAGGCAAGAGCTTGGGGAAAGAGATAATTTTGCCTTTGGGATAAGTTTAGCTGGGCGCATTGTGTCGCTTGCTATTGTTCTTTCGGCAGTGGTGGGGCGTTATATCGGCATGGGTTTTGAGGCCGCCGCAATGGGTATGCTGATGTTTGGTGGCTTAGGAATTTTATTGGTGAAAATTGGCCGTTACGCTCGCGATAAATTAGTGCATAACAGGCTCGATAAAAACCAAATGATACAAGATAAAAACGTATCAGTTGCGCTGGTAGATGCATGTGCGTCAATTGCCAGTGCTATTATCATCAAGAGTATTATTGAATGGTCAGTTGGAATTGACATGAACGCCTTTATCGCGGTGTTTTCAGGCGTGTTAGTTGTGCTAACGGTGTTGCTATTTGCCACTAGAGTTTACGAGTATATTTTTGCCAAAAACAATCAAAACAGCTCTTTTCAAAAAACCTTATGCAATGGCCAACTTGCGCTTGCAATACAACATGGCGGTAATTTAATTGGTATCGCAATTGCGGTTTCTACAGCCAGTAAAGTGTTAATATATTCACCTGCTGCTTATGTGAGTAATATTACGGGCTGGTTAATAGTAGGCTTAGCTTTTGCGTTTTCCTTAATGGTGTTGGCCAATATTACCAAGCGTATTGTAATGGTTGGGGTAAGCTGGCGTAGGGAGGTCGCACTGCAACATAACATTGGAATTGCGAGTGTTGAAGCGGCATCATCTATAGGGATTGCGCTGTTGTTTCATAATGTATTTTCGTAGAGTAATTATTGTAGGCATGTTGAAATAGTCTACTATTTGGGCTTTCAGCGCGAGACCGTCATCATAAATTCTAAAAGATCTCAGCTTGTAATTATTGAATGCGTAAAAGGTAAGTCTTTTTTGTGCGCAATTATGGCAAGTTTGCTTGCTTTAGATTGTTTTTTAAGCCAAATTTCAGCTTGCATAGCGGTGCGTTGGTCAGGTAATTCTATGCAATATTGTAATGTGAGAGGCCCTTTGCCTTTTAGGGCTTTCGCGCATTTAGGACTGTTGCTGCTGTGTTCTTCAAACCTGCGCTGCCAGTCAAGGCTTATTCCTGTATACAAATGCTTATATTTGGTTTCAAGTACATATAAATACCAAGATTTTTGATTCTTAATAGTTGCCGCTGATTTTTGGTGATTGCGTGACGGGCACGGTATACTTCTATTGTTATTTTGCATTTTGTTTACTGAATATAAGGTCTATATGACATCTTCACAAAATTCCGCTAGTCAGGCAAGTATGCACATGCGTAAAGTGAGCCATATTCCAAATTTTAGCCACGCCAAACTCCTTGTAGTGGGCGATATTATGCTAGACCGATACTATTTAGGCGCTACTGAACGTATCTCTCCTGAGGCGCCTGTGCCAATAGTAAAAATAGATGAATGCGAAGACCGAGCGGGTGGTGCGGCCAATGTGGCGGTAAACGCGGCGATGTTAGGTGCAAATGTTACTCTGATGGGCTTTGTAGGTATTGATGAAGGCGCTAAAGTGCTCGAAACCGCCTTGCATGGCCATAACATTAGCTGTCATTTTATGCCTGTAGCGGGCTATAACACTATTACTAAATTACGCGTTCTTAGCCGCAACCAACAGTTGATTAGGCTAGATTTTGAAAAATCGTTTGCTGGGGTAGATAAATCAGATTTACTTGCTCGTTATAAAGCGCAGCTGGCCAATATTAATGTGGTGGTGCTTTCAGACTATGCAAAAGGCGCGCTTTCAGAAGTAGAAGCATTAATCGAAGCGGCAAATGAAGCGGGTATTCCCGTAGTTGTGGATCCCAAAAGTGAATCTTTTTTGCGATATAAAGGTGCAGCGGTAATAACCCCGAATATGTCTGAATTTGAAATAGCACATGGGGCGTGTGTAAATGAAAAGCAGTTACATGATAACGCGCTAGCTTGCTGTATTAGCAATAACATACAACATTTATTGCTTACGCGATCTGAAAAAGGAATGTCATTGTTTTCGATGAATAACACGCAAAGCGAAGTTAGATCTTTGCACCTGCCTGCATTTGCGCGTGAAGTGTACGACGTTACCGGCGCTGGAGATACAGTAGTTTCTACCTTGGCATGTACTTTGGGCGCAGGTGGAAGTGTTGAGCTGGCCTGTCAATTAGCCAACCATGCAGCGAGTGTTGTCGTAGGTAAACTAGGTACTTCTAGCGTAACAACTACTGAAATTGCCTTGGCTATTAATAAGCACAAATCAATAGACGCAGGAGTGCTAAACCAAGAACAACTTATTATTGCGGTACAACAGGCGCAGGCGAAGGGCGAGAGAGTAGTAATGACCAATGGTTGTTTTGATATTCTTCATGCGGGACATGTAAGCTACTTAAGTGAAGCTGCTGGTTTAGGCGATCGCTTAATCGTAGCGGTAAATAGCGATGCCTCGGTGACTACGTTAAAAGGTGAGGGCAGGCCGGTGAATAATGTTAATAGACGCATGGCGGTATTAGCTGGCTTAGCATCGGTCGACTGGGTGGTTGAGTTTAGTGAAGAAACGCCACAGCGCTTGATTAGCGAAATGCTGCCCAACATCCTCGTAAAAGGCGGTGATTATAAAATTGAAGACATCGCCGGTGGTAAAGAAGTAATAGCAAATGGTGGCAATGTAATGACCCTTGGATTTGAAGAAGGTGTGTCGACAACCGCAATTATTAAACAAATAGTGAGTACCGGACGATAACATAGATAAGCGGGATTTTGAGGCGCATTATCACAAGCTGTTCTTAAGCAAAGCGAATGCTTTTTAAGGCGATTTAGTATATTATGCGACCTTTTAAATAAAGATTTTTTTTATAACTCTCCAAGACGTATGCGTGTTTTTTAGTAAATTCATACGCGTTGGTTAGACTGCTACGGACACACCATAAATGTACGAAAGTTATTACGGTTTAAATTCAAAACCATTCCAACTTACTCCCGACCCAGCGTTTTTCTTTGCTAGTAAGTTGCACAAGCGCGCGATGTCATATTTGCAATATGGTTTGTCGCAGGCAGAAGGTTTTATTGTTATTACTGGCGACATAGGCACAGGTAAAACGACCATTGCTAATAGCTTATTGAACGATATTGAAGCCGACATTTTTGCCGCGCAAATAGTCACGCCTAAACTTTCCCCAGACGAAATTGTGAAAATGGTAGCTGCCAAATTTGGAGTGGATACCACGGGTAAAACCAAAGCTGATTTACTGGAAGCCTTACAAAAATTTTTGGAGCAACTAGCAAGTACAGGTAAACGTGCCTTGTTGCTAGTGGATGAAGCGCAAAATCTGCCGCTTGAAACGATTGAAGAACTACGCATGTTGTCGAATTTTCAGCAAAACGGTAGGCCTTTACTACAAAGCTTTTTACTCGGTCAAGCCGAACTTCAGCCTATATTACGTGCGCCTAACATGGAGCAGTTTCGCCAGCGTATTGTAGCCTCTTGCCATTTAACGCCTTTAAACTATGAAGAAACCTGTGCCTATATCAAATATCGATTAGAACATGCAGGCGCCACAAGAACGGACTTTTTTAGTGAGGACGCTTTTAAAGCTATTCATAAATTTACCACGGGTGTGCCGCGTAAAGTAAATACGCTGATGGACAGAGTGTTGCTATATGGATTTTTAGAAGAAATACAAACGTTCGGTAAAGACGATGTTGTTCAAGTAATTGAAGAAGTACAGGCTGAGATGTTTTTGCCTGAAGACGGTATGGGCATCGACGGCGTTAATCAGCCTGAATCGACCGTTGGTGACGGTAACACCGAGCATGCGAGTAATGCACTAAGACCTGTGCACATCACTAAGAACGGTAACGTAGTGCATGAGGCTGAGTATTACAAAGATATGCTTGAAGAGCTCGTAGATGCATTAGACGACGCGATAAAGCATAAAGTTAAACTTACGCAGTATATTGATAAGTTGTTGAAGAAGAAGTATCAGACTTATGTACGCTTGAAAAGCGATGATGGTAAATAAGGTGTTTTCAGCTCAAACTAGGCGGTAATGCTTGCTGGGATTCAATTAGATTTATTTTCCTTTTCCTATCTGTCGTGATCCACCTTACTACCCATTGCCAAAATTGTAACTTACTCTAAACGTTAATCTTTTATCCGTTAATGGTCCATTCAGACCTCTAAAAGATACATTGTTCCGGTTGAGATCTCCTACTCTTTTAAGGTGCCTTAGGCTTATAGACGCTGAGAAGCGTTTTGTTAGCTTCCTTGTAAGGTTGACAGATTGTTCTCTTGTTGTTTGGTCTTCACGTTCAGCAGAATTAACACTTTCAATAGACGAATAGTTATATGCTAGACTTAAATTTGATCTAGCGCTGATATTAAATGATAGTTGAAGCTTAATACTTTCCGTGTCGAAAACACGGTCAAATTCGAGTTCTTCAACTTGCGATTTTATGCCCGTCAATGAAAGTGTTGTTCGCCTTCTGGTAACCGCTGTTTGTGCAGTTAGATTTTTATTCAATACTACGCGGTCATTTAAATCAAAATTCTGGACAGCGATAGGTTGTAGCGTTTCCCCAGTTTCCAATTCAGGATTTAAAGTATCAGACAAGGTGCAATCCGCAATATTAGTACTGCCACCTGGGCAAATAAATAATGCATCATCAGTGTTATTTGCTAATTGTGAGTTCGTATTGACTGACTCTCTGTAAGAAATACTTGAGCGCCAGTTACGAAGTTTATAGGTAATATCTACATTCCCTGCATCACCAAAAAATCGCTTTGTGAAGCCGCCCCGGACACTAGTTCGGTTTGAAAATCTCCAGTTTACATCATAGCTAATAAAGCTATCTTCTTCAGTATCTCCAATGCCACCAACAGGCTCTGTGAACGATCGATTCAATAATGCTTTTAGAAACCTATTGTCACCTGACTGCCATACAATGCCTGCGCCTATCGTATAAAACTCACGAAAACCATCAAAAGATTCGTCTGCGTCAGTTTTCAACTCATTATTTTCATATGAGGCATTAATCGCAAGTCCAAGTTGCTTATACACATTTATATCGTTTGAAAAATTAAGGCTTTGGCTTACAAAGTCTTGATTATTGCTACGCTGAACGTAGTTAAAATTGCCAGTTATGTTAGATCTGATTCCCCTAATTCTTTTTCCTGATAATGCAGAAAATGAAAGACCGTAGCTTTGAGAGTCAAATAAACTTCCTGCACTGCTGGTATTGTTTTCATTTCGTTCAGAACTATTCTTGCGGTAAGAAGCAGATGAATTTAGGCCAAAGTACCTACCTCTGGGTAGGGTAAGTGTTGCTGCGGCTTGTTGTGTGGTTGTTTTATTTAGGTTGTCTCCATTTAAAAGAAAGTCATCAACTAAGAACGAGTTTATACCTTCGCTCCTGTAGTTTTGTGCACCCCTTGCACTTATATTTAATAAACCTGCAACTACATCGTAATCTGCTGAGTAGCTTAGCTCTGGATAATTCTGGGTTGAAGTTTCGCCATCTAGTTGTCTGTGAACATAGTTGTAAGTGCCTTCGAATGAAGCTCTAATATCGCGACCAACGTAAGCCACTTGTGCAAATGGCTTTAGAATTTGGTTCGACGAATCTATGTTCGTATCGTTTTCTAACAGCTTAACTCTTTGCTCTACCCACTCGACATCTATGCCCGTATCTAATTTGACGTCGCCCGCCATTGCAAGGTTGGCAAAAACCAACATACCGCTTGCTAACGCTGTCTTATATATAACGCGCCTGTTCATTAACATTCCAGTTTCCATTCAGTGAATTAAACGCAATTTGCCCTAATCCTTATTATTTGATCCGTAATACTGATATCCGTAATAGCCATCCTTGTCCGTAAATGAAGTTGACTTGTTTACTACAAAACCAATCGCCATATCTGGATTGAGTCGTTCAACAGCAGTTCGAATATCGTTTATTTTAGAGCGTCCTTCCTCTACAACAATAACCGCTTGCCCAGCTAAATTGGCTAACACTGCGGTCTCATTAATGCCAATTAGAGGAGGGGTATCAATAATTACAACGCGGTCGGGATAACGATTTGAAAATTCTTCAACGGTTTCTTTCATTACTGTTGATGCAAGCAATTCTGTGGATAGGTGATGGGACTGCCCAGCAGGAATTAATCGTAATTTTGGCACATTAGTATGATAAATCACATCACTCAAATCGTCGACTTTACCTAATAGGTATTCCATTAAACCATTTCTTGGTTCAACATCTAATGTTTTTAAAACGTTTGGTTTTAAAACATCCGCATCTACCAATAATACAGTCTTATCTTGTTCAGCCGCAATACTTAATGCCAGATTAATTGCGGTGAAAGTTTTTCCCTCTTCGGGACGAGCACTACTCACCATTATAATATTACTATTTGACATAGTAGAGGCAAGTGGGCCGAAGGCATTTGTTAAGAGTTTTCTCTTAATTTCTCTATACTCTTCATTAATGAGATTTCTTGACGTCTCTAGGCCAACAAAGCCCATCTTTTCGAGCCGTTTGATGTCTATCTTCATTAAAGCATTTGTTTGTTTCGGCTTACTAGCTAATGGAGCAGGTGCGCTATTAGGTGTATTTTCAAGCTCAGGTTCTGGCTGGCTTTCAATACCCACAGTGTTTACAGCAGGCTCTGTCTCGGCAGCAGCGTTTAAACTTATAGACTCAGGACTTTGTTTGGCTAAATCCTCTTTAAGCTGCGCTTCTTTCTGCTTCTGTAAGGCTTTCTCAATTGTATTTTTCATTACGTCACCTTACCTAATAAGTCTAGATTCATAAAATCTGCAGCTACTAGTATTGCATACATGAAAAGAATTGTACCTGAAGATGCCACAAATACGGCAACCCTAAAGCGTTGTTTTTTCTTTATATTGTCTAAGTCGAGGTGGGTAACAGCTCCCAAAATAGGGTATCCCATAACCGAAGTCAATTGATGTCCACGCACTAAGACAGGCGTCAGCTGGCTGAGTAAAAAGGCTAATCCAATTCCTGCACCAAACCCGGCCATAAGCACCCCTGTATAGAAAATAAATCGGTTAGGACCGGTAGGTGAAGGTGGAACCAGTGGCGGTTTGATAATTCTAAACTGTAAGTCCTCAGAGGATAAATCTGCACGCCTGGAAATATCGGCGGCCTCTTTTCTGGTTAGCAGTTCTTCATATTTTTGCTTAATAATGCCGTAGTTTCGGTTTTGCGCTATTCCTTCAGCTTCTATTTGAGGTACTAAATCGATTTTGTCTCTTAAATCTTGTATTTTACTTTCAAAATCTTCTTCTCGGACTTTCAATGAGGCTACTTCACCCTCTAATCGACTAATTTCAAGCGTGATTTCTTGATTAAGCTGGGTAAGGACAGGCGAGTTACCATTAGTATCTTGATTTAAATAAGTTTCGATTTGTTTCTCACGTGCAGCTTGCAAGCTTTGTAGCAATTGTTCGGCTTCAACAACATCAGGATGCTTTTCTGTGAAGCGAAGCTGAAGATCATCCAATCGCTCTTCTATTCCAATAATTCTTGAATCAAATCGGGTGGTTATTATTGGAGTGCTATCGCCGCTTTGAACAGAGAAACTGTCAGAAGCTTTACGATTACCCGTTAGCCGGCTACGCAATGAGTTAGCTTTCTCTTCAGATTCTCTGATTAAGAGTTGGGTGCTAGACAATCTTTCAACAAGGCTTTGAACCTTATTATGAAACGACCCTTGAATAGGCATTATATCTGCGTGTTCGCGTCTAAACGCTGCCCTTTGCTGCTCGGCCTCAGATAGTCTTGCTTCGTACTCAGCTATTTGTTCGTCAATAAACCTAGTTGCGGAGTCTGCATCTCGTCTGTTACCGCCTAATGAACCCTCTACAAAAACGTCTAATGTTTCTTGAACAACCGTTCTTGCTACTTGAGGATCTTTGTGTGTATAGGAGATAGTGTATATATTACTTCTGCTAGTGGAGTTGAGAATTAGATTGTTAGTTAGGCTTAGGATTAACTTTTCGTAGTCCTCATCGGTTGTTACGGTGATATCTAAATCAGACTCTCTCGCAATTTCTTCGATGTTCTCCCTGCTTTTAAGCGTTAGCGCCATCCTTCTAACTTCTGACTCTGGGTCATTATATAAGCTTATACCAACCAATAACGGCTCCAGCATAGACCTAGTATCTACAAATACCTGTGCTTCAGACCTATAGACATCTGGCATTGAAGCCACATACACAAATCCTAATGGACAAATTAACCATGAACATATAATTAAATAACGCTTCCTAACCCAGATTCCTTTAAGATAATCTAGAACTACTTGGATCGTTTGTTGTAAATCTTGCATTGATATTTAGACTCTATTTACTTGATTAAAACCAGGCTTCAGGAATAATTATTACATCCCCTGGAAGTATATCGACATTTTTCGATATTTCGCCATCTTTAATCAAATCTTCTATGTTGATGTTGTAGGTTTGTTGTTCATTGTTAACAACACGCACTAATTTAGCATTGTTACCGCTTGCATATTCAGTTAAACCACCAACTTGTATCATTACATCAAGCAATGTCATGTGCTGTGTGTAGCTTATAGCTCTTGGGTTAGCCGCTTCGCCAATAACACGTACTTGTTCACTAAATGGACCACTAAATCGGGTTAAAGAAACGGTTACGCGTGGGTTGTTAATGTAGGTAGATAATTGTTCTTCAAGCTGTCGCGCTAACATAGTCGCTGTTCGCCCAGAAACAGGAACGTCTTCAACTAATGATGTAGACACCATTCCGTCGGGCCTTACTGTAAAACTGCCTGAAATTTCTGGATTTCGCCAAACAAAAATATTGAGTTGGTCTCCAGGACCAATTAAATACTGATAATTATTTACATCTGTTGTTAAAGAAGCGCGAGTGGTAGCAGTTAGTACTTGCTCAGTAGTGCCACACCCCCCAAGTAAAGACGATAAGCCCACAACGCAACTTATTGTGAAACACTTTAGTTTATTCATTATTGTTAGTCCTTTCTTTAAGCCCTAATTGTAAACGACCGATTTGGGAAATACATGTTTAAAACCATGATATTATGCACCAACTGAAGTTAGATTTCACCATACAATATCAAATGCGGTGTTTACCAATTCATTAATTCGCTTATACTCATGGTATTTGACGAGTGTACCAGTTTGATTTTTGAATGCACATTTTAATTGTAGTACGCTTTTGTAGAGCATTGATATAACGGAGATTTATGGCGGGTAATTCAAAGACGGGGCGCAGATCTCTTAAACTTATCGCGTTTGAGGCTGCATTGGTTGCCTACACAACTTATTTCGCAGCATTGTCGCTAGACTGGATAGGTTTATACCCTAACGCTCACACTGTAGGTACGTTAATCAACATTATTTTATTTACGATTTCTGTGATCGTTGTTAATTTATCTGTTGGTTTGTACGAACAAGGTTTGAGAGAACCATTTAGAGGAATAATTCGCAGAATATTTGTGTCTGCAATTATCAGTTATTTTGCTGTCTCTATTGTTTCCAGTATTTTATTTGATGACAAAACAGAGCATTATTTGCACTCATCACTTTCGGTTGCACTTATTATTCTGTCGCTTGTAGTGTTTCGCTATTTTGTTCACAACACTGAATCGTTTTCAAGTCGGCCGAATATAATTGTGTTGGGAACCGGTGTTCGTGCTGCGGTAATTGAAAATAGAATGCGACGCGTTGTTGATCGCGCTAACTTCAACGTTATTAGTTTTATATTTATGGAAGGTGACCTATCTGAGAAAGGCGTTCAAAGAGAAAATGTGGTTAACATTAATGTTCAAGACGACCTTGCCGACTATTTAATTGAGCATGATATTAGTGAAATTATTATCGCTAACGACCAAAGACGAGGTACCTTGCCACTAGATGTATTATTTAATGCTAGGTTAGGAGGCGTAATTGTTACCGATTTATTAGATTTTGTTGAGCGAGAAACAGGTCAAATAGCGGTTGATCTGATGTACCCTAGTTGGGTCATTTACTCGAACGGTTTCCAATCACAAAAGCTATTTAGAAAAGCCGCTGACTATTGGCTAAATATATTCTTAGCATTTTTTATTTTGTTTTTCACATGGCCAGTAATGGTGATCACCGCGCTTATTATTTACATTGACGATGGCCTCAGAACAGGCGCATCAGTGCTTTATAGACAACAGCGTGTAGGCAAAGATGGTAAGCTATTTAATATTTTAAAATTTAGAAGTATGCGTCCCGACGCTGAAAAAGATGGCGCTAAATGGGCGACTAAAAATGATAGCCGGGTAACCAGCATTGGTGCATTTATTCGAAAGTACCGTGTAGACGAACTCCCACAATTGCTTAACGTAGTACGTGGCGAAATGTCCTTTATAGGCCCCAGACCAGAGCGCCCTGAGTTTGTTGAAAAACTCATTGAAGACGTGCCTTATTACGCACAACGACACACTGTAAAGCCCGGAATAGCTGGTTGGGCTCAGTTAAATTATCCATACGGTGCTAGCGTAAAAGATTCGCTTGAAAAACTAAAGTTTGATCTGTACTACGTAAAACATCAGAGCTTATTGTTAGATTTATTAATATTAGTACGAACTACCGAAGTCGTATTATTTGGTAAAGGTAGGTAGCACATTGAGCACTAAGCGCGAAGTAATAAGCAAGAATAGACGTCACGCCATGACTGTAGATGTTGAGGACTACTTTCATGTATCTGCATTCGACTCAGTTATTGACCCCAACGATTGGAGCAGCATTACGCCGCGGGTTGGTGACAACACTCATCGGCTTATCGACCTATTTAATGAAAATAATGTAAAGGCAACTTTTTTTACATTAGGTTGGGTCGCTAAGCATTGTCCTGACATCATTAAGCGTGTTGTTGATGAGGGGCATGAACTAGCTAGTCATGGCACAAACCATAGACGCAATACAACCATGACACGTGACCAAGTTTTTCAGGATATTAAAGAAAGTAAAGATTTACTTGAACAGATTAGTGGCAAGGAAGTTATTGGATACCGGGCGCCAAGCTTTTCAATAGATAAAACTAATGAGTATGTTTTTGAAATACTGGCTGAACTTGGATTTAAATATTCCTCCAGTACATACCCAATTACTCATGACTTATATGGCGTTCCTGATTGGCCAAGATTTATTCATACAAGACCTGAAGGTATTATTGAGATTCCTGTGCCGACTGTCGAAAATGGTGACAAAAACAAAGGGATTGGTGGTGGTGGTTATTTCAGACTATATCCTTACTGGCTGTCTAAACGTCGTATCGATAAATATTTAAGAGAAACAGACCAACCCTATAACTTCTATTTCCATCCTTGGGAAATAGATGTAGATCAACCAAGAATAGCAAATGCCCCATTTAAGTCGAAGTTACGACATTATGTGAACCTGCACGCAATGGAAAAAAAGCTTGTTATGTTAATGAAGGACTTTGAGTGGAGCACCATGGAAGATGTTTACAATATTAAAACGGATAAATAGTTTATGAATGAAACTGCAAATAATGACTACAAAAAGCCACTGTTTGCGTTTGCGTTTGCTCTTGCAGCGTGGTTATTTCTAGTTTCTGAATCTTTGTGGTCGGCGATAGGTATATGGATTGGGAACGAAATTTATAACCACTGCCTAATAGTTATTCCTGCCTCGCTGTATTTAATTTATGAAAGACGCTATGAGATTGATTGGGCGCAGGCGAAAATGTCGTGGTTGGCGCTGGTTGCTTTTATTGCTCAACTCGCTCTGTTTATCCTTGGTTCAGCTGCAGATATTCAACTGTTTCAACATTTAGCCTTATTCACTATGCTGCCCACGCTTGTATGGTTGTTTATTGGGAATAGATTGGCGTGGGATATAAAGTTTCCTTTAGTGTTTGTGCTGTTTGCTGTTCCTGTTGGTGAAGAGCTGATACCAATTCTTCAAGAAATAACAGCTGATATGTCAGTGTTTATGTTGAAACTTAGTGGTATTCCGTTATTTCGCAGCGGGTTGTTCATAGAAATTCCACAAGGAAAGTTTTTAGTTGCAGAAGCTTGTTCCGGCGTTAGCTTTTTAATAGCCTCCATTGTGCTAGGTAACCTCTATGCATATATGAATTTAGTGTCATGGAAAAGACGTGTTTTTTTTGTGTGTTTGTCTATCATATTTCCCATTGTCGCTAACTCCGTACGGGTTTATGGCATCATCTATATTGGATACGCTACCGATATGGAACACGCCGTAGGCGCTGATCATCTGATTTATGGATGGTTTTTCTTTGCATTAGTGCTTGTTTGCTTATTCTTACTAGGTGAAATTATTCGCATGAGTGAGTCAAAGAAAGTACGTCAAAACAGTGAAACAGAAGAACCTCTCACCAAACAATCAAAAAAAGAAAGTGATGTTAAGTCATCGATCAGTAAACAGACTATTGTTCCAGGTATCTTGATTGTGGTTATTGGCAGCATCGGGCTTGCCAAATATCAAGATTATCGAATGCAGTCTGTTGATAGTCAAATAGTACTTGAAATGAATTTGAATTCAGAAGGTTTTGATGAGGTTAATCATAATCATCGAGTTGATTGGAAACCTCGCTTTGCAGATAGTAGTCGCGAAGCTAAGTACCATTTTACAAATGGACTGCTAGACTTTGATTTGTTTTATGCTTATTTCAGTGGTGAAGAGGGAGAGCTAGTATCTTCTCTTAATAGACTTTATGAGCAAGATAGATGGACTTTAGTAGAGAAAAACACTGTTGTTATCGAAGACACTACCATTGAACGTCATTTAATCACCACATCGAACAGTATTAGGAAAGAACTAGCTTATTGGTATGTAGTAGATGGCAACATAGCAGATAGCTTTTTTGAGGTTAAATTGTTGCAACTTCTACAAAAACTAAAAGGCGAGCAATCACACTCTTTTATTGTGATAGTCGCTATAGAAGTTAATCTAACCGAATCTTTTAATAATGATGAGATTAATAAGTTAATAGCAGATATTATTATTAAGCAACGATTGTCACTAAATTAATAATCAATTGCTTGGAAGATGATTATTAATCTATATGCACTTTATTTTGTGAATAAATGGATGTGAGTTGCGACTAATTTTGTATTTTAGGAGATTATTTTAGCGAGACCGTTTAGTTATGGTAAATGGAGTCATCCATTTGACAAGCTCGGTAAAATAAATTAATAGGCGCAACCTACGACGAAGCAAATAATCGCTTGTTTGTAACAATTAATGGTGCGGGGCGAGTAGGTCAATATGATAAACCACCTTTAATTCTTGACTACAAAGTGCAAGCCAAACCCTAATTCATATTTAGTTTGCTCAGTTTAAAGACTATTGTTATTTGCATATTCCTAGGTATTTGTAGACTTTGATTTGTCCTATGTATATTACGATACCGAATAGTTGCACTCTTTGATTGTGTTAGTTACTGCAGCCGTGATCCCGCCGAATGTTTTAGTAATGATGAAAATAATAAGCGAGTAACAGGTGTTATTAGTAATCAGCGATTGTTATTGAAATAATAATCAATTGCTTTGAAGTTCATTGTTAATCATTATATATGCCATTGTTGTGACCAAAGTGAAGTAAATTCTATACATATCTGCTCTTTTTACTTTTAATTATAAGACCTATTATTAAAACTAATCGTGCGGCCTCACACTAAGCCTTTGTTATTAAAAAAGTAGTAATTTAAATTTCAACAGCTACTCGTTTTTTAACTCATTTGGTATCTTAAATTATACCCCGTTATACCCGAACAGCTCTTTGCAGAGAGTTTTGTATCAAGGTAAATACCTTTGTATTGACACGGCAAAAGACTTTCATTTCCCATCCCCTAATATGATCTCAAGAAAATTAAGTTTCTTGTAAAAGGTCGTAAAGAAATGAGCATAGTAACAACGCGTCTTAATTCTATAGCAATAATTGTTTGTGCTACTTTGTTAACTGCATGCGGCGGCTCTGGTGAAGAAGTTTCATCTAGTTCGGTTGTACCAACACCTATTCAGACACCTGCGCCTGCGCCCGCTCCGATACCTGCTCCTGCTCCGGTACCTGAGCCAGTACCTGCGCCTGCGCCAATACCGGCACCTGCTCCTGCTCCAGTACCTGAGCCAGTGCCTGCGCCTGCTCCAATACCGGCACCAGCGCCAATACCAGCGCCATCGCCGGTACCATTACCGATACCTGTGCCTGGTCCAGATCCAATACCAGATCCTATACCTGACCCAGACCCGACGCCTGACCCAGACCCGACGCCTGACCCAGACCCGACGCCTGACCCAGACCCGACGCCTGACCCAGACCCGACGCCTGACCCAGACC
>CAXMOM010000001.1:0-110864 GCA_964195425.1 Acidiferrobacterales bacterium | reverse complement strand
ACAAGACGCGAGTGGACGAGTCACGCTAATTATTACTGGTGGTTTGCGAGTTCCTATCGACTTTGTTAAAGCGTTAGCCTTAGGTGCAGATGGTGTCGCCGTATCAAACAGTGCTATGCAGGCTATAGGCTGTGTAGCCGCAAGAATGTGTAATACCAATAATTGTCCTGCGGGTATTGCTACGCAGAAAAAAGATTTGCGCCAACGCTTAAATGTTGAAAAATCCGCAGTTCAGCTGAAAAACTTCTTCGAAGCCTCCTCTGAATTAATGTCAGTCATGGCAAGAGCATGTGGCCACGACTCTTTTGAAAAATTCAATAGCCATGACTTAGCTACTTGGCACAGGGAAATGGCACTACTTGCTGGCGTAAAGTATTCAGGGATGGGTAGCTAAAGATGAACTAGTCACGGTGGAATTAAACAAATCATTAGCAATGAAAAAATCATCAAAAAAGACCGCAGATTATAAAACCTCCGGGCTTTAAAAGTGTCACATTGCAAGCTTATGCACGGCTATGCATTTACATCATGCCGCTCATGCAGAGTATATCTACTTGTTTTTATTGAATTAGTCAGATGGGAAAATAAGTGATACCCCGCTTTATACCCCTTCCATCTAATAACTAAACCTAACCAGCTGAATATTAGAAAATTTACTAGTTTATTTAGTATAGTGTTGCGTTGACCGATTGAATACACAGCCATAAGCGGACATTAAATTTTTGTGAATTCACGATAAAATTCAAAACAATTCTAACCAAAATTTACTGCTTATTTGTGGGGCTGGTTTAAGGCTCAAAGGCGACGGTGGCGTCCCATTTTATAACGCCAATTTTTGCCATGAAACCGACATGCGCCAGATACTAGAAAGCCGTCTCAAAAAGGACGGCTTTGTTCATTGCAGCCATTGGTATTTAAATACTGAACGACCACTTTTACCACATTTTAACATTAAATAATTGAGTCTAATTGTGGTTCGGATTTGATATTGTTTTGACAACGCCAAGCTTTAGCTTGTAGCAAACTGCAGATTATTGTTTGTCTCGTTTGTACAAAGATTCTATCGTGCTTGATTCAATGGTGTTTGCATTGATCATGTAGCCCGCTAATGCCCCCGATGCACCTTCTGGCAATTCTAGTTTTTCAACTGATAGAGCGTGTACAGTAAAACGATAGTGGTGTACGCCATGGTCTTCAGGTGGACAAGCTCCACCGAAACCCCGCTGGCCATAATCATTTTGTATTTGTGTACTACCTGTTGGTGCTAAATTCTTTATTGTATCTCCAGCACCACTAGGTATTTCCATCACTGTCATTGGTATGTTCACTAATTGCCAATGCCACCAGCCACTGCCTGTTGGGGCATCTGGGTCATAGGCTGTAATAGCAAAGCTTTTTGTACCTTTTGGCACGTCAGCCCATTTAAGATGTGGCGACACATCTCCACCGGAACAACCAAATCCATTGAACTCCTGTGCTTTAGACATAAACTTTCCTTGAGCAATATCCTGACTAGAAAGTGTAATAGAGCCCGCAAATACTGATGCAGATACGCTAAGTGAAAAAACTGTAAGAAATTTAAGTGAATGACGCATGAAGAACCTCGTTAATGTGTAAATGATTTAGTGCATATCTTAACTTTATCTTTCTGACTAATTAGCTCAAAAACAGTCGTTTTTTCGCTTTAATCCGCCACTTTTGTATTACGCAGTTCCGATGGTGTTAAACCGAAGCGTCTTTTAAAACGTTCTGTAAATCGTGACTGAGATTGGTAGCCGCATATTTCAGAGATAAGGCCAATGCTATCTCGCGTAGTTTGCAACAAGTGTAAACCTAGACTTAGTCTAGCTAGATCCTTAATCTCTTGCACACTTGTGCCCTCTGATTTTAGTTTTCGGCGCAGCGTAGATTCACTCATTGCCATACTTTTACAAATATGCTCATTGGTTAAGTCATGAAAGCCCTGTTCACAGAACATCGCATGCAATTGATATCCTATTTTAGAATTACCTACCATGGAAAGAATTTCTTTATGTCCCATGTGGCAAAGTAAGCCTAGAATCTCTCTTTTTCGTAAAGGCCAAAGTTGTTTAGGAGTCCAAACCGAGCTTTCAACAAATTGCTGTATACATTTCTCTAATGTTGGCGTTGTTTTCCCAATGCAATAGTGTTGTTTATTAAATGCGTTGATTTGAAGGCCATTAAAGTCTTCATAGTCGAACTCTATCAATAGAGCAAAATACTCTTTATCTTCAGGTATGTTGCGCATGTTTATTGCTGGACTGTCAGATAAAAATATAAAATTACCCGAATGACAGGTTAATTCATTATCGTTTCCCAGCTCTTTACTGCCGCTAAGAACAACAATTAACAATGGTTTTACAATCGGAACATTTAACAAATTTTGTTCTTTGATTGACGAATACACAGCAAAAGGCCGTTCACGTTTTTCGTTGATTGTATTTTTTATTGTACTTAGCAGGTTTTCCATGATTCCCTCTAAATGAAGAGCCTAATACTTATAACGTCTGCTTACTAAAACCTTATTAATCAGGACTAATGTCACATGACTTCAATGCATTATGAAGCTATAAATATAATTTTTTAATATTTATTTGATACTATTAAGCAGATTGGATTCAATTCAATTCCACTATATCGGTAATTGTTAATTTACAAGAATTATTGCCCCACATTTGCATGCAAAATGTGACCCATTTAATTAAGCTTGATGGCAGTAAGGTAACGTGTTTAGCCACGTCATACTAGGGTCAATATTCGGTGCAAATCTTGACTAATAGTGAGGGTGCGGCCAATTTCTTGGACTGATTTATACCGAATAACCTAAACTCAAACGATACTCTATTGGGCTTTTCGCTCCAAGTGATTTCTTAATGCGTTTCAGATTATACCATTTTATATAATTGTCGATTTCCGCCATTAAATGCTCGAGTGTTGAATTGCCCCAATCCCTCGGATAAAAAAATTCAGTCTTAAGGCAACCAAAAAAAGCTTCACAAGCAGCATTGTCAGGTGAATAGCCTTTGCGAGACATAGAGCGAGGCAAACGGGCGTTATCTGTACGCTCTAACCAACCTGGCCACCGATAGTGTCCTCCCCGATCTGAAGTGGTCAAGTCCAATTGAGCCATTGCAGCAGAATCGAACTCTTCATTGGTTGGTATACCTTTAATCATAGTTAGCTTACCGTTTCTTTAGTTTTAACGATTAACTCAGCCTTTAGCTAACCACTCATAGTTCCCACCTTGACACTAAACTGAGAGTTTCTCTTAGGCTTGAATATAAAGAATTAGCTTTGACTTGTTTTGATATTATCGAATATTTTGGATCAATTATGAGTGATAGATTTATCACTTCATCATTACGTTTAACCAACTTACACATTTTACGTAATGTTAGTGGTTATTCAGACATTTACAGGTGCAGTGCTGCGGTTTATTTGATGGGATATAAGCAAAAAAAAAGTCCCTTTAAAAAGGGACTTTTTTTACATTTGTTGTAGCGTTGTAAATTACTATTTACGAGCTAACCTAAGACCAACAACAGCAAGGCCTAGCAATAGCAAAGAAGCAGGTGCTGAAACTGGTTGAGCGCTCGTTAATATTTGAAACTGCGCGACAGTTTCATTGAAATAGAACTGCATGCCTGAGTCCATTACGTCATAACTTATAGAAACGCTGTTGTCAGTAAAGCTTAAAATTTCAGCTAGCAATAGGTCTGTTAAGTTGCCCGAGATTAGCGACAAACCAGTAATCACTTCACCTGAGTCAAACAAAATATTGCTGATTGAAGCGTTAAACACCTCAAAATCAGAATCATCTTGTGAAGTTAAACTAAGAATGTTCGTTAATGGATCTAAATCCATAGACACTTCACTGCCGCTCCAAGATGAGGGGTTTTCTAAGAGGTTATCAGCTGTCAGTTCAGCACCTGCGCCAACAGTTACGCCTAAATTTTGAAATACAACCGGACCGGCATCATTACAGCAATAAGGTAAATCGGCCTCAGTTCTAAAGTCACCACTGATAATTGCGGCATTAGCAACGCCAACAAACAAAAAGATAAATACACCAATTAATTTTTTCATTTTACTTCCTTTACATCTAAATAAGCTAGTTCAGTTTGAACTAAATTTGTTGCTTCCCTCCGTAAAGCATTTATGATGCCAACCTTTAACCCATTGATTTAAATATATTTTTATTCAATCCTTAAGCTAATGATATAAATGTGTAAAATACTTCGACAGTCTTTCATCACTATCTCACTCGTATATTTACAAAGTATCATTTCGGCTATAAAGAAGCATTATCACTGCGGTATGTAGCCTTAGTGTTAATTTGCATCGGCAATTGACCCACCCTTGTATTCAATAAGTGATCCATCATATCTAGCTTAGAGGCAAGGCACATAGTCGCTCAGGCATTTCTAAATTGGCTCAATATTCAGTGCAAAGCCTATCCCAAAAAGGAGCAATTGGGGATGCAAAGTAACAGCGCAAAGTTATAGATGATCAGAAAGATTGATACAGAGAGTTATTTCTTGATGGTATGAAGCTGTTTAAGTATGGTACTTGTAACGCGATACAGTAGTGAAACTAACCGTGATACAAAACGTACCACGATTAGTCTTTAAGGCTTTGTAAGTTGTTGTTTTATATACAATCTACAAAAGGGGCAAAACTTACATCATGCCGCCCATTCCACCCATACCGCCCATATCAGGCATACCAGGACCAGCTGCATCATCTGCAGGTGCATCAGCAATCATCGCTTCAGTGGTAATCATTAAGCTCGCAATAGAAGCAGCAAACTGTAATGCAGAACGCGTCACTTTAGTTGGGTCAAGAATACCCATTTCTATCATGTCGCCGTAGGTGTCGTTAGCTGCATTGTAACCGTAATTACCTTCGCCGTTTTTAACTTCGTTAGTCACTACCGATGCTTCAGCACCTGCGTTCGAAGCGATTTGACGAAGTGGAGACTCCATTGCTCGTAGCAATAACTTTATGCCTTGAGTTTGGTCTTCGTTTATACCCGTAAGGCCAACAAGTTTAGAAGCCGCTCTTACTAAAGCAACACCACCGCCAGGCACAACACCTTCTTCTACCGCAGCGCGTGTAGCATGAAGTGCATCTTCAACGCGTGCTTTTTTCTCTTTCATTTCAACTTCAGTAGCTGCGCCAACTTTAATTACGGCAACACCGCCAGCCAATTTAGCTAAACGTTCTTGAAGCTTTTCTTTGTCGTAGTCTGAAGAAGATTCTTCAACTTGCGCGCGTATTTGGTTACAACGACCTTGAATACCGTCTTGCTCGCCGGCGCCGTCAACCACTGTAGTGTTATCTTTAGTGATAACAACACGTTTAGCAGTACCTAAATCTTCAAGTTGCACTTTTTCAAGTTCTAAGCCAATTTCTTCAGAAATTACAGTACCACCAGTTAAGGTAGCAATGTCTTGCAGCATTGCTTTACGGCGGTCACCAAAACCAGGTGCTTTAACAGCAGCTACTTTTACTATTCCGCGCATGTTGTTCACTACCAAAGTCGCTAAGGCTTCGCCTTCAACATCTTCAGCAATAATCAATAACGGCTTAGATGACTTCGCTACCGCTTCTAAAGTAGGTAGCAATTCGCGAATGTTAGACACTTTCTTATCAACTAAAAGAATGTATGGGCTTTCTAGCTCAACTGAACCACTTTCTTGGCTGTTAATGAAATAAGGAGACAGGTAACCTCGATCAAACTGCATACCTTCAACTACTTCTAATTCGTTTTGAAGGGCTTGGCCTTCTTCAACAGTAATCACGCCCTCTTTGCCTACTTTCTCCATTGCTTCGGCAATAATTTCGCCCACGATTGTGTCAGAGTTAGCAGAGATAGTACCTACTTGCGCAATAGACTTACTATCGGCACATTCGGTAGATAAGGCTTTAAGCTCTTCAACAGCCGCTATAACCGCTTTGTCGATGCCACGCTTAAGGTCCATTGGGTTCATGCCCGCAGCAACTAGTTTTAAGCCTTCAGTAACAATTGATTGTGCTAATACAGTCGCAGTAGTCGTTCCGTCACCGGCTTCGTCGTTTGCTTTAGAAGCAACTTCCTTAACCATTTGTGCGCCCATGTTTTCGAATTTATCTGCTAATTCGATTTCTTTGGCTACTGATACCCCGTCTTTAGTGATAGTAGGTGCGCCGAATGATTTGTCTAAAACTACGTGACGGCCTTTAGGACCTAAGGTTACTTTTACTGCATTTGCTAAAACGTTAACGCCTTTTAGCATTTTAGTGCGAGCGTCGTCGCCAAAATATACTTCTTTAGCTGCCATGATAATTATTCCTCTAAACT
This sequence comes from Acidiferrobacterales bacterium, assembly GCA_964195425.1. Lineage (GTDB taxonomy): Bacteria > Pseudomonadota > Gammaproteobacteria > Enterobacterales > Alteromonadaceae > Glaciecola. The sequence continues at coordinate 104,500 of CAXMOM010000001.1, read as the reverse complement.
TGTGTTGTAAACCAAAAATGGCTTAAAAATTAAAAGTGTCTATTCGCATTTAACGCTTATTCAACAATCGCTAAAATGTCGTTTTCACTTAAAATAAGCACTTCTTCACCGTCTAATTTTTCCGTTTTAACGCCATAACCTTCGCTGAAAATTACGCTATCTCCAATCTTTACATCTAAAGGTTGAATGTCGCCGTTATCTAATACGCGGCCTTTACCTACGGCAATAACTTTACCGCGAGTTGATTTTTCTGCTGCAGAGCCCGTTAATACTATACCACCGGCTGACTTGCTTTCTACTTCTTCACGTTTGATGATTACGCGGTCATGTAAGGGACGAATTGCCATTCTCAAATCTCCTGAAAATTTACCTAAAAAAAGTTGTTTACCAAAACGATTGAATACTGCATTAGCGCTATATTCAATCGGATTTCACTAAGCACTAAGGATTGCCTTGGCCAAGTGAAGAAACGGTTTAAATAGTGTCGTTGTCTATTGTAGGGAGAAATGTGGGGTTAAGCGCGGCAATCTCAAGGGTTAAAACCAAAAAAAAATCAATTTATCCGGTTTTTATCGTCGTTTTCTGACTTGTCGGTAAATTCGCCATCAATTATCTCGCCATCATCTGAATTGCGACCCTCCGTTTTAAAGTCGTCAAATGGAACATTGGGCGGCTGTTGGCCAAAACCGCTTTGGGTAAAGTGTGCGCTACCCGCTTTTTTTATCGGTATTTTACGCATCAAAAATCCAGCAATGGGCGCACGGCTAAACGGAAGCGTAAACAGAAATCCGAGTACATCGGTAATAAAGCCAGGCGTTATTAACAGCACTCCGGCAACAAGTAATAATGCAGCCTCTGCCATTTCATTACTGGGCGCGCTACCTGCGCTCAATTTAGTTTGAATTTGTTGTAGTAATGAAAACCCTTGCTGGCGCACAAAATAAGCACCAAAAGCGGCAGTCACTATGACGATGAAGAATGTGTTTAAACTGCCAATATTATCGGACACGTTTATCAGCAGCATTATCTCAGCAATGGGCAAAACAACGAATAATAAAAACAATGGAAGCATGTATAACCCTATGTGTTGGTAAACTAAAACGAGCCTTATAAGCAATCAGTAATGGCCAGTACTGGTTTCAAAATTATCCGAAAATGGTCTTATTAAGTATTAATTGGGACACCAATAAAAAATTCAATCCATCTAGGCCTTGGTTGAGTATGTTATCTTACTGCTGATTAATAAAACATACGATGTATTTTTGTCGCGCGTTTTAATTAGGACAGGCAAATGAAATATTTTGCGCACACGTTGGGTCTACTGGCATAGACACCACAACACTACCATTAGTTTTAAGAGGGAACAGGCGTGCATAAAATCGCTCAAAGTCAATACAGTTTGGCAAACATAGATGCCACGGCATTTTACAAAAAAGTCAGTGTAGCGCTTTCGTTTATACTTACTTTGCTGCTGACTACGTTGGGTGGATCAAGCATCGCCACAGCCCAAGCAACGCCTGAATCTATATTCAGTGATTCTCCAATTTTTCTGAAAGTTGACCAAGCCTTTGGCTTTGATTTTGAACAACAAGGCGACAAACTTATTGTTAGGTGGACCATTGCAGATGGTTACTATTTATACAAAAGACAATTTAAAACCGCAACCAAAAATGTTGTTATAGGCGAACCGCTCTACCCTACGCATGAGCAAATAGAAGATGAATTTTTTGGCTTGTCTGATGTCTTTTTTGAAGATATCGAGATGGTCTTTCCAATCATTAAAGCCGAGCAAGACGGCTCTTTGAAACTTAGATTTCAAGGTTGTGCAAAAGCCGGTTTATGCTATCCCCCAACCACTAAAGTAATATTTTTGGAATCCTTTGACAGTGGACTCTTGTCACCCGAACAAGCGTTTAGTGCGTCATTAGCTGAATCATCAAATACCGAACTAGTCTTTGACATTAGTATTACCGATACTTACTTTGTGCGTAAAGACAGTATTAGCATCGACTCATTAGTGCATGTGTTTGGCCAGCCTGTGTTTTCTGAAACCACTCAGGCAGCAACGCCAACTGGCACAAGCGAAGTATTTTATAACAAGGCCAGCGTTACCTTCCCAATCATTTCAACTGATAGTGAATCGGAAGCCCCACCCATTGTAGAGCTGTTTTTTGCGGGCTGTGCGAATGAAGATGTCTGCTACCAGTCTACAAGTCTAAAAACGGATCTTAATAACATTGGCGCTAGCACTGCTAAAGTATCGGCACTTGTTGATAATTCAGCGCCTGTATCGGGCCAGTTTACGCTTGCCGAAAAATTGCTATCTGACCAAAGTATATTTATAAGCCTTGGTCTGCTCATGTTACTCGGTTTAGGCCTAGCATTTACTCCGTGTGTATATCCTATGTACCCTATTTTATCGAGCATCGTTATAGGCAAAGGGAAAAAAGAAATTAAAACGTCTCACGCTTTCGCACTTAGCTTCGTATTTGTGCAGGGTATGGCTATTACTTACTCTATTATTGGACTGATTGTGGCTTCGGCCGGCGTTCAATTTCAAGCTGCCTTGCAGCATCCCGTGCTATTAGGTGTTTTCATTGTTCTGTTTGTTGCCCTTGCATTAGCTATGTTTGGACTATACGAGATTCAAATGCCATCGAAATGGCAAAATAAGCTCAACAGTCTTAGTGACGGCCAAAAGCAAGGTAATTTCTTTGGCGTATTTGTAATGGGCGTAGTATCGGGCTTAGTTGCTTCTCCTTGCACCACTGCGCCTCTTACTGCCGTTTTAATAGTCGTGGCGCAAAGCGACAGTTTAGTCTTTGGCTTTTTCTCGTTGTACGCACTTAGCATCGGTATGGGCATTCCGCTGATATTATTTGGTGTTACCGGCGGTAAGTTACTGCCAAAAGCCGGTGCATGGATGAATGTCATAAAAGTTACTTTTGGCTTCATGATGCTCACCGTCGCTATTTTGTTTGTTGAGCGTTTTATAGTCGCAGATTGGACCGATTTATTATGGTCAGCACTAGGACTAAGCCTGTTCGCATATTGGTATACTGTTAACCAAAATACACCAACAACCTTTGCCAAAGGTGTGCGCACAACAATAAGTTTAGGCGGCTTGGTATTTGCGATAATTTTCACTATTCAATCGTTACAAAAAATTGACTTGATCCCGACTATTATTAGCAATAGCTCTGGGCCCGCTAGCCATGGTACGAACACTGCGACAGATGAACATCCCGAGTTTATGGTAGTGCGTGATCTAGCCGATTTTAATCAAAAACTGGCTGAAGCGAATCTGCAAGGCAAGACCGTTATGTTAGATTTATACGCCGACTGGTGCGCTGCCTGCAAAGAGTTTGAAAAATATATATTCCCTGACGCTCAGGTAGTCGACGCCTTATCTGAAGCCGTTTGGATGCAGCTAGACCTAACCGATAACACACCAAGCAACTACGAATTCCAAGAAGAATTCGGTATAGTTGGACTTCCTACCATCATGTTTTTTAACCAAAAAGGCATTGAGCTTGAACGCGCAAGAGTCACTGGTTTTATGAAAGCCGATGCCTTCGCCGCACATTCCAGAAATACATTGCCTAAAAGCTAAACTTTTAGGCATTTCGTACGATAACCTCATTAGGTAACCATATTAAATAATATACCGACTGCATTGGTTTTTCATCTGCATAGCACGCAAAACGTCCATTTGATGACGCTAGCGCTAAGTTTTTGTTTATAAACATCAATGCATTAGCGTATATGTTAAGCCACCTTTGAGAAACAACGTATGACTTCATTGCCACCAAAACTATTGATAGCTAGTGTATGTACTACCATTGCCGCTTCTGTATTAATGTACCTTGGCCAGCCCCTTGTGAGCTTAACAGTGGCAATTGTAGGTCTTCTCGTGTGTGTATACAGCGCAGCTAATATTAATGCAGCAAGCATGAAAGATATGCAGGCTCAAAAAGAACAAGAGTCTCATCTAGTCAAGGTCGACATATCTCAATTAGAAAATCTCCGTAATGAAATTATACCTGCATTTAATGAATGTGAGGCTAATATTTCCGGTATAAAACACGTACAAGATGACGCTATAACGACCCTAAGCAGCAGTTTTGAAACCCTCCAAACCCTTGTAAATGTGCAATCTGATACTATTCAAAAACTCATCCTAGCAGACGATACTAGTGAAACCTTATACAGCGAAAAGATGCGTATTTTTGCCGATAGCACGGGCGAAACGCTCGACAAATTTATTAAATCGACGGTCGATATGTCAGCATCTTCTATGGCGCTCCTTGACCAAGTAACACAAATCTACGAATCAGTTCCTGAAGTACTTAAAGCGGTTAAAGATATAGACAGCATAGCTGATCAAACAAATCTACTTGCCCTTAATGCAGCCATTGAGGCGGCTAGAGCAGGCGAACACGGGCGCGGATTCGCGGTTGTCGCCGACGAAGTACGTTCTTTATCGAATAGGTCATCCCAATTCAGTGATGCTATTCAATCAAAATTAAAAGTGATGTCATCACAAATTGAAGGATTAACGGAAGAAGTCGGTAGCTTAGCTAGCGTAGATGTAAGTTATGTAATAGACGCAAAAAGAGACATTAACAACGCTTTAGTTAGCATTATCGGCAAAGCCGAATCTGATTCCGTGGTCACGTCAGGACTAGAGCAAGTAGCAGCAGAATTGGAAGCAGCACTGTCAGAGGCAATCAGAGGATTGCAGTTCGGAGATATCAATGGCCAAAATTTGGAGTTCACATTAAGTTCTATCACCGTTATTAAAGACCATATAGCCTCGCTATCACTCGATAATGTGAATAACACGATGTCAGAATTAGGTGAACATGTTTCGCATCTACAGCAGCGCAAGAATGACAGACACAACCCAGTATCGGCCACCAGTATGGATGCCGGCGAGATAGACATGTTCTAACGAACAATCGAAAATTTAATATACAAATACAGCGATTACTTTTAGACCCTTTCTTTTAGGCTAGTACTTTTAGATCAGCACTTTCAGGAGCAACACCATGAGCGAAAGATCACTACAGATACCAGAACGCTTTGACTTTGGTTACCACAAACAATTTACCGACCAATACCAAGCAGCTTTAGATTCTGGTGCGGTTACCGAGATTGCTTTAGATTTCAGTAGAGTTAGCTATTTAGACAGCTCGGCATTGGGCATGATGGTGTTATTTCAAAAGAAAGCAAAGGGCAAAAATATCAATGTAAGAATTAGAGGCGCAAAAGACAGCGCTAGAGAAATATTGCAAATTGCTAATTTCGATCGCTTATTTGACATTAGCTAAGGGGCAAACCCATGCGCATACTTATTATTGAAGACGACTGTCTATTTGCCGAGCTTCTGCAAACTTTTGTAGAAGACCAGAAGTGCACTACTATTGTTGCTGGCACGTTAGCAAGTGCGAAAGAACTTTTGTCGACATCGACTTTTCAATTTGTATTGCTCGACAATCATCTACCCGATGGCGATGGCATAAACTTTATTAGCACAATAAAGGAATTATCGTCTACGCCTTTGCCAGTGATGTTGATTACCGGCGACAGCAATCAAATGCTCGTGTCTAAAGCCTTCGACAATGGAGCTGATGACTTTTTGAACAAGCCCCTGTCGTTGGATTTACTTTGGCAAAAAATGCAAAGAGTTCACAGCTTGTTTGTGAAAGAAGCCAAATTAGAAGAGCAAGCAAAAAGCCTTGTACAACTACTTGATGCACAAGAACGTGAAGAAAAGTTAGCGCGTCACGTTTACGAACATATATCACACGCCTTAGAAGCAGAAACTGAATGTGTAGATACTTATTTACAATCGTCTAGCGTATTCAACGGCGATGTATTTATTTGTGACACAGCGCCAAACGGAAATAGATTCGTTATATTAGCCGATGCTACTGGTCATGGTTTATCTGCGGCTATTAGTATCTTACCGCTAGTCACTACTATAAAAGCGATGATCCGCAAAGGCCTTAGTTTGCCGCACATTGTGCACGAGGCAAACAAAAAACTTTGTGCAGAACTACCTGACGATAAATTTGTAACCTTAATCGGGGTAGAAGTTAACTTCCAGAACCAATATATGCTGCTATTTAATGGCGGTATGCCCGATATTATTTGTGTAAGACATGACAAAACACTGCAGCGTATTCCAAGCGCTTCTCTTGCTTTAGGTATTATGGAGCCCGAAGATTTTGACCCTGGAATTTTAACGATTGAAACCCACCCTCTGCGTAATTTATTTTTCTTTAGTGACGGTTTAATTGAACAACAAAATAACCTTGGTGAAGAATTTGGTATGGAGCGCACCATGGATATCCTCGCTAATTGGGATTCTAAAGAGGGATTGCTGAGTCGTATGGTCAATCAATTCACCTTATTTAATGAAATGAACGAGCTTCAAGACGACTTATCTATTTGTGATTTACAGATAGCGAACTTGATGGAAAAACACCTCTACGAAGACAAATCAGACAACAATGAAAAAACTGGCAAGATTATTGCTAACATCACCCTTGAAGGTAATTTAATTGCCGCTTCAGACATTATAGGTATTTTCGATGGCTTGATGAGAAGTGTAGATGTAGTGGGTGATTTACGCCAAAAAGCCTTTACGGTTTTTGCAGAGCTCATCAGCAATGCACTAGATCACGGTATTTTGGATTTGGATTCTGAGCTAAAAAATGATTTCGCTGGGTTTGCCGAATATTTGGAACTCAAAGAAGAGCGTCTTGCAAATATAAAAGAACACGACACGCTAGCAATGTCCTTTACCTATATTCCTAGCAGCCAAGAAATGACGTTTTCAATTGTAGACTCAGGCAGTGGATATACGTTTGAAACGACCAAAGACATTCAAGACGGTGCCTTATCGGGCCGCGGGATGTCCTTAATTAATAAATTATGTAACCAAGTAGATGTGCAAGCCCCAGGCAACAACACATCAGTCACTTTAAAGCGGGAATTTTAATTAATGAATAAACATATATTGGTTGTAGATGACTCACCGTCCATTCGTCAGATGGTGCAGGTCACTCTTAAATCGGCTAAATACCAAGTTACAACGGCAGAAGATGGCCAAGCGGCACTCGATCTGTGCAAGCGTATGCAATACGACTTTGTTATTACTGACCAAAACATGCCTCGCATGGACGGGCTCACATTAATTAAATCGCTACGCGGCCTAAGCACTTATCGCAGCACGCCTATCGTTGTATTAACCACTGAAGCCAGCGACAGCATGAAGGCGCGAGGGCGAGCAGCCGGCGCAACGGGCTGGATGGTTAAGCCCTTTGACCCACAAAAGCTTTTAACGGTTGCCTCTAAAGTATTGTCTTAAGCGCCACAACACATAAGCATTTGAACGTTTTGCATCATGCCCAAAAGGCCTGATGAAAAACAGTAGCTACACAATAGCTATGTCGAAGTTTAGTTTATACGGAAAAGGAATATAAAATGTCAGTAGATATGAGCCAGTTTTATGGCGTTTTTTTTGAGGAAAGCCACGAGCACCTTGATCAAATGGAACATCTGTTGATGGAGCTTTCTCTAGACAGTCCAGACCTAGAAGAACTAAATAGTATTTTTAGGGCCGCCCATTCAATAAAAGGTGGCAGCGGTGTTTTTGGATTTGATGCGCTAACTGGCTTAACGCATGTTATGGAAAACATTCTAGACCTTGCCCGAAAATACGAAATAGCGATGACCAAACGCATTGTTGATCAGCTATTAGCCACAGTAGATACCCTTAATCAAATTTTAGATTGCTATCAAAATGAAGAAGAAATTGATTGGGCCGCCATTGAGACAGGCACTAAAGAACTTGAAAACTTACTCAAGGATGAAACGGAACCTTCAAACGAAGAGCCTAACGACGAGGGCTTCGGTTTATACGACAATCCTGTCGTGGAAAGTGATGATGAAGCTTTTGGTTTTTTCGAGACTGTAGAGTATGAAGAAACTGAAGAAGGATTTGGCCTTTTCGCCGAAGAAGACACCAGCATAGCAGCAGCCGATCAAAACGTGCGGCCTACAGCCGTCGATGATGACGATGAGCCCTTCGGCTTTTTTGAAGAGATTGAACCACAAGCTGCAACTGCAACTGGCAATATTAGCCCAGACATTAGTTCAAAGACTGAAGCAGTATCGACTGAATTTTCCGCAATCGCTGCTGAAGCAAATATTCCAACACCTGTACCTGCAATAGTTGCTGTATCCAAATCTGCAACAAAGCCTGTTGCAAAGAAAACAAAAGCCCCAGCCAAAGCGAAATCAGAGAGCAAAGAGTCTGGTTCAATAAGGGTAGACACCCTAAAAATAGATTCGTTAGTAAACTTGGTTGGTGAGCTTGTTATCACCCAATCCATGATCAAGATTGTGGGTAAAGACGTGCACGGTGAAACCGAAGAAAAACTTGACGGTGCAATTAATGAGTTATCTCGAAATATTCGTGAAATCCAAGAAGCTGTTATGTCAATGCGCATGTTGCCTATGTCATTTGCTTTCAACCGTTTCCCGCGGGTGGTTCGCGATTTAGCCGACAAACTGGGTAAAGACATCGAGCTGACAATTGTTGGTGGCGCAACTGAAATTGATAAAGGACTAATTGAAAAACTCGTCGATCCGCTCACTCATTTAATTCGAAATAGTATTGACCACGGCGTTGAGATGCCCGATGTGAGAGCAAACGCAGGAAAACCAACACAAGGTAATGTTGTGTTAAGCGCAGAGCAGCGCGGTGGCAGCATTAATATTACCATTACCGATGATGGCGCAGGCTTAAACAGAGAGCGTATTTTATCTAAGGCTATGTCAAGCGGCTTAGATGTAAGTGAAGACATGCCCGACGACCAAGTATGGCCACTTATATTTGAAGCGGGCTTTTCAACCGCGGACGCCGTTACCGATGTATCTGGACGCGGAGTAGGTATGGATGTAGTTAGACGAAACATTGAATCTATTGGCGGTATTGTAGAAATTGAGAGCAGACAAAACGAAGGCAGCGTATTTAGAATTCGTTTACCTCTTACCCTCGCGATAGTTGACGGTATGTGTGTAGCGGTAAGCGAACAAACCTTTGTGATACCGCTCACCAATATTATTGAGTCCATGCAGCCTACACAAGAACAACTCAAAACAATGCAAAATGACCACTTGTTGTGGGTACGTGGCGAATACTGGCCACTGGTTGCATTACACCAAATAATGGGCATTGAAGGCGCATTAACCGACCCGGCTAGTGCCATAGTAGTGTTGGTTGAAACCAGTCGCAGACGTTTCGGCATTTTAGTTGATGCCCTTGAAGGCCAACAACAAGTAGTTATTAAAAGTTTAGAACAACATTACAAAAGAGTGCCCGGCGTTGCTGGTGCCACCATAATGGGTGATGGCGGCGTAGCGATGATATTAGACGTTGAATCTATTGCCTCACAAGTAAATAACATAGCACCTCAGGAGGTGTCCATTGCAAGCTAGCATGCAGAATCAAAAACAGTCGCCTAAACACGACCAACACATTAACAACGAAACACAGCAAGAGTTTTTAACCTTCGTGTTAGGACAAGAGAATTATGCACTGGACATTATGACAGTCAAAGAAATACGTGGTTACGAAGACGTCACTAAAATTGCCAACGCACCACCTTACATTAAAGGTGTGCTTAATTTGCGCGGAGATATAGTCCCAATTGTCGACTTACGTATTAAGTTTAATGTAGGGGATGTCACTTATGATGAATTTACCATTGTCATTATGTTAATGGTAGGCGATCGCATTGTGGGCATTGTAGTAGATGAAGTGAGTGATGTTATTAAAGTAAATGAGTCTGATATTAATGCCCCACCAGAATTTGGTGTTGCCTTTGATAGCGCATATTTACACGGATTGACATCAATTAATGATGAAATGATTATTTTAGTTAATATTCAAAAACTAATTTCAAGCGACGAGCTTGGTTTATTAGATAAAAATACGAAAGTGGAGCAAGAGTAATATGAAAGTTTTTAAAGTGTTTGATAACGTCAAACTTCCGGTAAAAATGGGGCTTATTGGTGTACTTTCGCTAATTGCCTTGAGCTTACCAACCTACTACTACACGCAGCTTTCATTTGAAAGCCAATCTTCTACAGAAATAGAATTGCAAGGTATACAGCCCACTTCTATGGTCGTTAAACTGAAAAAAGTAATGGCTGAGCACCGAGGTATGTCGGCAAAAATGCTTAACGGCGACAGCAGTTCAAGCGCGGCGGTAGGCAACAAGGCGCGTGAAGTTGACGATCAACTCAGAAGGGTCGAATCAGCAATAAATGATTCGGCAAAACAAAGTGGTTTGTTAAATACTGTTCGTGACATTAAAGGTGTTTGGGAAGGCTTAAAAGGCCATGTAGCGTCTGGACAAATTCAAGCTGCAGATTCCTTTACCCAGCATTCACATATGATACAACAAGCTGATTTGCTTATATCCGAGCTTTCTAAGCACTTTTTGCTAAGTTATGACCCAGCAGCAGCGAGTTATCATGCAATTATTGCAAATTATCAAAATTTGCCTCGCTTAGCCGATGCATTAGGCAAAGTGCGCGGCTCGGGCGCAGGTATTTTAACTTCAGGTGGCGCGACTCCAGCGCAAAAAGCCTCAGTAATTGGTTTCTTAAATAATATCGAAATACCATTACAAGACCTACAATATAACATGTCGTCAGCCGCAGCCGCCGACGACAGATTTAACAAACTTTCAAGAGAAGCTGATGAGATTACCAGCGCGGTAGAGCAACTTGTAGTACTGGCTCAAACTGAAGCCATTAATAAACAAATAAGCAACTATAACGCGAACACATTCTTCAATGAATATTCAAATGCAATTAATGGCTTATACGACTTACATGACAACAGCATTCAATTGCTAACCACTATTATTGAAGAGCGCAGCGGCAGTGCAGCGTCTAGTCGTTCTTTTACTCTAGCCCTAATTACTGGCATGCTGATTATTTCGGGACTAATCGGGTTTGTAATTGTAAGTTCGTTAAAAACATCATCCAATAAATTGGTCTATATATTCTCCGAAATTTCGAAAGGTAATTTTGCAGTAAACTTTACCAAAGACCGTAAAGACGAGATGGGTGTTATTGAAAATGAGCTTTCCAAATTAAACGAACAGCTTGAGGCATCAGCGGTAATAGCAATTGAAGCCGCAAAAGTAAAACAAGCGCTAGATAACAGTTCAACGTGCTTTATGATGTCAAACGCAAATCGCGAAATTGTTTACATGAACGCGGCCGTGTTTGAACTTATGAAGAAAAGCGAGTCAGAGATCCGTAAAGACTTGCCGCAGTTTAATGCTGAAACACTCATAGGCAAAAGCATTGATAGTTTCCATAAAAATCCTGTGCATCAACATACACTACTAGAGCAATTAACAAAGGTACACACTGCAAGATTAGACCTTGGTGATTTCTCGTTTACCTTGAATATCAATCCTATTCGTGATGAAAACGGCAATAACCTTGGGAACTCAGTTGAATGGATTGATATGACTGAAATCTTCGAAGAAGAACGTCGTGTTGCTAGGATCCTTGAAGCCTTAGACTCAGCATCAACCAACGTTATGATCGCAAATGACAAACGTGAAATTATTTACGTAAATAAAGCTATCCAAACGATGCTCAAAAACGATGAGTCTGAATTACGTCAAGTAATGTCACATTTTGATGCAAATGATGTTGTTGGTAAAAATATCGACATCTTCTTTAAAGAACCAATTCATCAAAAAGCGGTAATTGACCGTCTAAACGATAAATTTGTTACTGAAGTAAAACTCGGCACACAAGACTTTAGGATTACCGCGAACCCTATTTTAGACGGCAACAATAAATGCATAGGCACAGTGGTAGAGTGGTTAAATAGAACCAACGAACTAAGAGCCGAAAGCGAAATCGCCAATATTGTTGAATCTAGTCTTGCAGGTGATTTTACCCAACGCATCGATGAAGAAGATAAGAACGACTTTATGCTAACCCTAGCGAAAGGTCTGAACCAATTAATTAAAACCACAGAAAGTGGCCTAAATGAAGTTAGTAATGTGTTGTTAGCTTTAAGTGAAGGCGACCTTACTAAACGTGTTACAAGTGATTATAGAGGTACTTTTAACGACCTTAAAAACTACAGCAACACAACTTCAGAAAACCTTGCGAATATGATTAGCAAGATTCGTGAAGCCAGCGACACAATTAACAATGCATCATCTGAAATTGCTGCCGGTAACCAGGATTTATCAACACGTACCGAGCAACAGGCCTCTAGTCTAGAAGAGACGGCCTCTAGTATGGAAGAATTAACCAGTACCGTAAGGCTTAATGCTGAAAACGCGAACCAGGCTAACGGCCTAGCTTCGCAAGCTGCACAAGTTGCAGATAATGGCGGTGGCTTAATTAGGCAAGTAGTCACCACTATGGCCTCCATTAACGAGTCTTCGCAAAAGATCAGCGACATCATTGGCGTTATCGATGGCATTGCCTTCCAAACCAATATATTGGCTCTGAACGCAGCGGTCGAAGCAGCGCGAGCAGGCGAGCAAGGCCGAGGTTTTGCGGTAGTAGCGTCGGAAGTACGCACGCTAGCACAGCGCTCTGCTAATGCAGCAAAAGATATTAAAGACTTAATTTCTGATTCAGTATCAAAAGTGGCAAGTGGCAACCAGTTAGTCAGTCAGTCGGGCGATACGATGCAAGAAATTGTGGTCTCTATTCAGCGCGTAAATGACATTATGAGCGAAATTGCGGCGGCCTCTGCCGAGCAGTCCAGCGGTATTGATGAAGTCAGTAAAGCGGTTACACAAATGGATGAAATGACTCAGCAAAATGCAGCGCTTGTAGAAGAAGCCGCGGCAGCTGCTGAAAGCATGCGCACACAAGCCTCTGACCTAAATACCCGTGTAGGGACGTTCAAACTTAACGAATCGGATGTGCAAGATCAAGCAGTAAATAGAACACCTGATAGACTTTCACAGCAATTTGATGAGTTACCGTCGGTATCAGTGAGTGCGCCTAGGCGGTCTCAAAAAGCAACGCCAGCGGTATCACAAGAAGACGAATGGGAAAGCTTTTAAATGAGCGCCCATGCGGTTAAGGGCTTGGCTAACGACGTCGTTGATAGCAAGAAGGAGTTTGCTTTTGAGACGACCGATTTTGAGGCAGTACGAAAGCGCCTCAAAAAAATTGCCGGCATTAACCTAGCCGACAGTAAAGATTCGATGGTTTATAGCCGCTTGTCGAGACGCATCAGGCACCTTAAACTGTCGAGCTTTGCTGATTATTTACGCTATGTTGACCAAACAAAAAGCGAGCACCAAGAATTTGTTAATGCATTAACCACCAACCTCACTTCATTTTTCCGTGAGAAGCATCATTTTGAAGAGCTAAAAAGCTATATTGCAGGGCAAAAGAACCGCCCTCTTGCCATTTGGTGTGCGGCCTCCTCTACTGGGGAAGAGCCATATTCACTAGCGATTACGGTAGTAGAAGCCTTAGGTCATTTTAATGGCAAAGTGAAAATTATAGCCTCGGACATCGATTCGGATGTACTTTCCACTGCGAGTCGTGGGATGTATAAAATTGAGCAGCTTGATGGCTTTGAAAACAGCATGAAGAAACGCTATTTTCATCGCGGCAAAGGGGCAAATTCAGGTATGGTGAAAGTAGTACCTGAACTGCGTAAGCTAGTCGAATTTAAACGTATTAATCTGATGGATACAGGCTGGGAATTACCCCAGAATATCGATATAGTTTTTTGTAGAAATGTCATGATTTATTTTGATAAAGAAACACAACTACAAATATTGACAAAAATTGTCGCCCATATGGCACCACAAGGTCTATATTTTGCCGGTCATTCCGAAAATTTTGGTCATGTTAAGTCAATCCTTAAACCCTTAGGCAAAACTATTTATCGCCCGCAGGTGGCCGGTGAATGAGTGCATACTTTACAGAACACCTAGCGTCAAATCGATACCTTGATAGCAACTTCAAAACTGAAGCGGTTAAAATATTGCCTGGAGAATACTTCGCAACCAACGACAGCACAATGATTGTGACTGTATTAGGTTCATGTGTTTCTGTGTGTTTACGCGACCCTATTACGCGCGTTGCAGGGATGAATCATTTTTTACTGCCAGCAAACAAAGACGAAGTAAACTTCAATTCTGACTCAGCCCGTTACGGCGTATATGCTATGGAAGTGCTTATAAACCACCTAATGAAACTAGGTGCTTCTCGCCATCGCTTACAAGCCAAAATTTTTGGCGGCGGCAATGTTTTAAAGCAACTGAAAATGAACGGTGTAGGTGAGCAAAATTCTGCTTTTGTTCAGGAGTATTTGGCCGCAGAAAAAATCACCGTCGTCGCACAAGACTTACTTGGAGAGTTTCCCCGTAAAGTCTATTTCTTCCCCATGACCGGTGAAGTAAAAGTAAGGAAACTGAAATCTATCCATAACACCACAATACTCGACCGCGAAAGCGAATACAGGGTTAAAGTTGGTCAAACGTCTACAGCCGGCGATGTTGACTTGTTTGATTAGGGAATATTATGCCAATAAAAGTACTCGTTATAGATGACTCTGCGTTAATTCGTAGTTTATTGTCTGAGATCATTCGCCAGGCACCTGACTTGCAGTTAGTTGGCGCAGCACCTGATGCTTATGTCGCTAAAGACATGGTAATGAAACTGCAGCCCGACGTTATTACCTTAGACATTGAAATGCCCAAAGTAGATGGCTTGACCTTTCTTGATAAGCTTATGAAGGCTCGGCCAATGCCGGTTATTATGATATCGACACTGACCGAAAAAGGGGCTGATGCCACTCTTCGCTCAATGGAATTAGGGGCAGTTGATTTTATCGCAAAACCCAAGCTAAATGTCGCCTCTGGGATTGCTGATTATGAACAAGAAATTGTTGATAAAATTAGAATTGCCGCTAAAACCAAACCTAAAAAACGGGCACTAAGCCCGGCCAATGCAAACCGGATTCCCCTTCACTATACTGGCACAGAGACGATTGTAGGAATAGGCGCATCAACAGGCGGCACAGAGGCAATTCGTCAAGTACTAGAACGCTTATCGCCATCCTTCCCCGCGACGGTTATCACTCAGCATATGCCACCTGTTTTTACCAAGTCGTTTGCGGAACGCCTCAATACTTTATGCAAAATAAACGTACATGAGGCAAAAGATGGCGAACGTATACTCCCTGGAAATGCCTATATAGCGCCAGGTGACAAACATATGGAAATAGTGCGAAGCGGTGCAGATTATAGAGTAAGACTCAACGATGGTCCGCTAGTATGTGGTCACAAACCCTCAGTTGACGTCATGTTCGCTTCCTTAGCAAAAGTAGTGGGTAAAAATGCAGTTGCCACGGTGTTGACCGGTATGGGAAAAGATGGTGCAAATGGCTTATTGGCCTTGCATCAAGCTGGTGCTATTACGATGGTGCAAGATGAAGCTAGTTGTGTGGTGTGGGGAATGCCTAAAGCAGCCTTTGAGATAGGCGCGACCAAACACCTTATACCATTAGATAAGATGGCTAAAGCACTAACCCAAGCAGTTGAACAAAAAGGCACTAGCACCCGTCTTTAGACTGCTCTAAGCGCCTCTGCATTAAAGAAGTAGTCGATACTAATAACACACCTTTTATGGATGCTATGTTTAGAAACCAACTATTTTTTTTCGCTTAGCTTGTACTTAATGACCTTGTTTCGACCATCACTCTTTGCTTTATATAACGCCTTATCGGCAGCGGCAATAGCAGGCATGACCTTTTCAAATGCAGTCAAATCGACTACGCCCGCGCTAAAGGTCACTTTGAAATCTCCTATATTGCTCGAAAATTTCATATTCCCGAAGACATCTTTAATAAGCTGTGCTTTGTTGGCCGCATCGTCGATATTACAATCGTCGAACACAATAACAAACTCTTCTCCACCGTAGCGTCCTACTATATCGGTTTCACGTACAGAATTTGCCAATAATTGACCTAGGGCACAAAGCACTTTGTCGCCTACGACATGTCCATGGGTATCATTTACTCGTTTAAAATGATCGACATCGATTACCACTATAGTTGCTTTAGATTTTGTGCGCTGTGTTGCACGAATGGTTTGATTGGCACGTTCAACTATTTGGCTATGGTTAAGTACACCGGTAAGTGCATCTTTTGCGACGAAGGCACGGACCTTAGATGCTCTTGATAAGCGTGTTAAAATTTGATGGGTAATGGTTTTAACGGCGATCGACTTAATAATTACATCGTCAGCCCCGGCATCAATAGCCGCCAATCTGTTTTCTATTTGTTCATCAGCCGTAATAAAAAGAATAGGCGCAAAGTCAAACTTGTGCTCTTGGCGAATCATTTGGGCCACTTCAAGGCCGTCTACTTCAGGCATCATCATATCTAACAAAAACATGTCGGGCATTAAATCATCTAATGAATCGAAAAGCTCTTTGGCACTAGCAAAAAATAAAACATCGCAGCCAACTTGCTCTAGCATAGCTTTGTAAAATGTACCCATATTTTTTTGATCATCCACAATCACCATTTGGTATCTACGGTTTTGTTGTAAACTAAGCGCGCGCCCAATTTTTTCGACCAACACGTAAGTGTTTATTGGCTTAACAACATAGTCCGACACTTTTGCTCGAACCGCTAAAAGCCTCGATTCAAAGCGAAATGTCGACGAACAGCTAATTACCTTTATGCCGCTTATTACCAGCTCTTTGGCAAAGTCGAACACCTGTTTTTCAGTTACACTTGGCATAACTATGTCTAGCAGTACTAAGTCTACTTCATTATCTTTTTGTATTTTCTTAAAGTCATCTATGCTGGTAAAATAACGCACGTTTAAAGCAAAATCTTCAAGGGTTTTGGCTAAACTTTGAGCAACCGACAATTGATCATCAATGATAACGATATTTGGTTTTGCAACTCGCAAAATACGGGAGGGATGTGCATTAGATTGTTGCTCTAAAAGCTCTTCGTCTGTAGTTGTTTTGGCCGCGTTTAAAAGTGGGTCTGAAGATTCATGGCTGGCGCGAATTAACTGGTTCATTAACCAGTCTATTTCCTTAATGAGCGCCTTATATTCTTTCTTATCGTCTAGTCCAGCTTCGGCTAATTCAGACATATTGGTCACGACCTGATGCAAAACGTCTAGGCCAAACGAAGCAATTTCTTGGGAAAGATCATTACAAGAATGATAAAATTGAGCGAGCGCGCCTCTTTCTCTTTGTTTGCGAAACTCAGCCCAGTTTTTAATCAAGCCCGCTAGGTCTCGTTTATACTTTACTTCATATCCTTCGGGTATGCTCATTTACACTCTCTTTTGGACAATTTTTGCTGCAAAAATTTGGAGTTGCAACTCCATTACAGATATTTTTTTGGCTGTATCTGTCGGGACATATTGGTGACTATTGCACATGCACACTATTGCCTTTTGGCTATATCGGTTAAATTCTAAAAAACATTCAGTTTTTCGGCTACATTCCTGTGGTATGGGAATTCTGACACCGTAAGGTTTGTTGTAGATTGGTCAAAATAATATGTAGAGCTGTGCTGATGATATTTTTGGTTAGAGCGGCAAAAAATGGACGGCTAGTTTTTATCGCTTGATAACAATAATCATTGATTTGCAGCATAAATCGTCAAACGTCTAAGCACCTAAGATCACCAAACTTCGCTGATTAGACCAGTATTTTGCTGATAACATGCTTATAAGTGTGTTATTTTGTATGGTAGAAGATAATTTTAGTGAAAACGACAAGGATAATCACACTTTGAAAAGTAAAAAAGTGTTTTATCTGCACGTTTAGTCACAATAACCATTATAAGTGTAATCTTGCATGCAAATTTTGTTACTGAATGGGCCAAACCTAAACATGCTTGGCAAGCGTGAACCCGAAGTTTATGGTTCCTCAACCTTAGCCGACATCGAAAACACACTACGTATTAGTGCCGTATCTAAAGGCGCAGAGCTTTGCGCATTGCAATCAAATTCAGAACATGAACTTATTGAAAAAATCCACGCTAGCGTGACCGGCATCGATGGCATTATTATTAATCCTGCCGCATTTACCCACACAAGTATCGCCCTGCGTGATGCATTGTTAAGCGTGGAACTTCCCTTTATTGAAGTGCACTTATCAAACGTTCACAAGCGTGAAGCGTTTAGACAGCATTCATATTTTTCAGATATCGCCATAGGCACCATAGTGGGCTTAGGAGCAGATGGTTACGAATATGCGCTTGACGCAATTATTAAACATTTACAACAAAAATAGTAAACGACTATTAAAAAGGCATAGTGATGGACATAAGAAAAATTAAAAAGCTCATTGAGCTAGTAGAAGAATCGGGTATTGCTGAGTTAGAAATTACTGAGGGTGAAGAATCAGTGCGTATTCACAGAGGCAGTAGTGCGGCGCAAGGACAGATTGCATATGCACCTCAAATGGTTGCTCCGCAGCCTGCAGCAGCTGTTGCTGTGGAAGTAGCGCCTGTTGTTACAGGTCATGTTTTGAAGTCGCCAATGGTAGGAACTTTCTATCGTTCTTCTTCACCCGAGGCAAAAGCATTTGTAGAGATTGGCCAAAAAGTAAGTGTCGGCGATACTATCTGTATAATTGAAGCGATGAAAATGATGAACCAAATCGAGTGTGATAAAGACGGTGTGGTGAAAGAGATTTTGGCAGGAAATCAAGAAGCGGTCGAATTTGACCAACCACTTTTCGTTATTGAATAAAGGGCACCACTATGTTGGATAAAGTGTTAATAGCGAACCGTGGAGAAATAGCTCTGCGCATATTGCGCGCCTGCAAAGAATTGGGTATTAAAACCGTTGCGGCGCATTCCACGGCAGATAGAAACCTTAAACATGTATTGTTAGCGGATGAATCTATTTGTATTGGTAACGCGCCTGCGAAGGAAAGTTACTTAAATATTCCTCGTATTATCGCCGCGGCTGAAGTCACAAACTCAATCGCCATTCACCCTGGCTATGGGTTTTTATCAGAAAGTGCAGACTTTGCCGAGGCCGTCGAAAAAAGTGGCTTCGTCTTTATCGGGCCACGAGCAGAAACTATTAGCCTAATGGGCGACAAAGTATCTGCTATTGCTTCGATGCGAAAAGCCGGTGTTCCATGTGTGCCAGGCTCTGACGGGCCGCTGGGCGAGGATATTGAGAAAAATAAAGCTATCGCAAAGCGAATTGGCTATCCAATGATAGTCAAATCGGCCGGTGGCGGCGGTGGTCGTGGTATGCGTGTTGTGCGCAGCGAAGCTGAATTAGACGAATCGATCCGCCTGACTAAAGCAGAAGCGGGTGCGGCGTTTAATAATGATGTTGTGTATATGGAGAAGTTCTTAGAGAACCCTCGCCATATTGAGATACAGGTATTAGCCGATGGTCAAGGCAATGCGATTCACTTAGGTGAGCGCGATTGTTCTATGCAGCGTCGTCATCAAAAAGTTGTAGAAGAAGCTCCTGCTCCAGGTATTTCAGATTCAATGCGTGAGAAGATTGGCGAACGCTGCCGTCGTGCATGTATCGATATTAACTATCGCGGTGCGGGTACTTTTGAGTTCTTGTACGAAAACGGTGAGTTCTTTTTTATAGAAATGAACACGCGTATTCAAGTAGAGCATCCGGTAACAGAAATGATCACCGGTGTTGACCTCATTAAAGAACAACTGCGCATTGCAGCTGGCCAGCCATTGTCGATTGAACAATCGCAAATTAAAGTGCATGGCCATGCCATTGAGTGTCGTATTAATGCAGAAGATCCGAACACCTTCATCCCTAGCCCGGGTAAAATAACAATGTTTCATGCGCCGGGCGGTCTTGGTGTACGTTGGGAATCGCATATTTATTCAGGATATTCGGTACCCCCGTTTTATGACTCAATGATTGGCAAACTCATCACCTTCGGCGAAAGTCGCGATGAGGCAATCGCAAGAATGCGCCATGCATTAAATGAGCTAGTAATAGACGGTATTAAAACCAATGTAGCACTCCAAAAACGGATCCTGCACGACGAAAATTTCTTCAACGGTGGCACCAACATCCACTACCTAGAGCGAAAACTCGAACAAGAAGACTAATTCAAAGCCAGCTTAAGCTGGCTTTTTTATGCCTTCCGAACAAACAATTTCCAATTCTGGACAGTCTAGAATATTAATTTAGAACCTTTTTCATTAAAAAGAAGTTTAAGTTTAGACTGTCCACATTTATCAACATCAAATAAATAGCATTTATGAAACTTGTGAAAAAACAAACTAAAACTACTGATATCTATACAATATTTACTTACAGATACATATTTGACGAAAACAATGATATTGTCGATTTAGCTTCAGACATCCGTGACTTGCATCAATTCCCAGAACGTTTATTAGGTAGCTACAGTGCTGAGTGGCAAAAATACAATAAGAGAGCAGCTAGCAAACTAAACATTGATTTGAGTGAAGAGAGGGTGAAAGTTCTTGTGGATGGTTTGACACGCTTCAAGCAAATAGAGTTGAGTGAGTTTTTAGTCTTTATCGAAAAAGCGATCGTTATTGACAAATCTCCCAATATAAAAGTAATCAAAACCGATTTAAAGTCGTATACAGAGTCTCTACTTGAATTATAAGGAACCATCATGTTTGGATTATTTAAGTCTAACCCGACAAAAAAGCTAAAGCGTCAGTATGACACAATTGTCGAAAAATCGATTAACGCTCAGCGTAAGGGCGATATGAGGCTTTTCGCAGAGTTAACATCACAAGCTGAACAGTTATGGAAACAGATCGAAACTATAAACAAAGCGAAAGAACAAGAAAGTAAATAAAAGGACATTGGTCGTCATCATGGTAAAACAAATATCGATATTTCTAGTACTAACAACCTTGGCTGTTACTTCGTTTATTAGTGAATCAGAAGAAGTAAGTGAAAGCACATTCGGTTTAGTAGAAACAAAACATAGTCTTCGTTTAAGTACTGGGAAAATTACCTACCGAGCGATAGCAGGTGACACCGAACTAAAAGATGAAAAAGGCGAGCCACAAGCTTCTATATTCAGCACCGCCTACTTTCGAGATGGGGTAAAGGACTCAACAACTCGCCCCATTATATTTATATTTAATGGCGGTCCGGGATCATCAAGTGTTTGGTTACATTTGGGCGTTTTTGGACCTAAAATAGTGCAAATACCCAGTGATGCTCAAGCAGTGCCTTCGGCGCCTTACACCTTAAAAGATAACGCATTGACCATGCTAGACATTGCTGACATGGTCTTTATCGATCCCGTAGGAACAGGCTATTCTAAGGCAATTGGCGAATATGAAGGAAAAGACTTTTGGGGCGTAAGCCAAGATGCCGTAATTATGTCGCAGTTTGTTCGTCAATTTATCACACAATATCAACGCTGGAACTCTCCAAAGTATTTGGCAGGGGAAAGTTATGGGACAACGCGCGCAGCCTTAATGGTCAAGGAACTCCAAGAAGGATGGGGAAGTGTCGACTTAAACGGCGTGTTCTTAATTTCAAGCATTCTAGATTTCCAAGCAGGCGATTTCAATCCAGGTAATGACTTACCATTCATTACTTTTTTACCTACGTACGCGGCTACGGCTTGGTATCACGATGCACTGCCAAATAAAGGAAACTATAATGATCTCCCAACATTCATAGAAAAAGTTAGAAAATTTGCGATGACTGATTATGCATCGGCGCTTATTCGTGGCCAGAATGTTTCAAAAGATGCCTTTGCTAATGTTGTCGATAACTTGCACGAATATACGGGTTTAAGTAAGCAATATTTAGAACAAACAAACCTAAGAATAGATGAGATGCTTTTCATGAAGGAATTGCTTCGCGATAGAGGTGTTAGTGTGGGTCGATTAGACAGTCGCTATTTAGGGGTTGATGCCAACAACGTTGAAGCTCGCTTTGATACTGACCCATCTGGCTATGCCATTGACGGTGCATATACAGCGGCAATGCAAACATACCTCGCTAGTGATTTGAACATTATAAGGCCTGAAAGATATAACATTCTGTCTGGTAAAGTTTTTTCAAACTGGGACTGGCTTTATGATGGCAGTGCTCGATCACAAGGATTCCTAAATACAGGTCATTTTTTATCAAAAGCACAAAGGCAAAATCCATCATTTAGAATATTCGTCGCAAATGGCTATTACGATTTAGCAACACCGTTCTTTGCTACGGAATATTCTTTAAGTAGAAAGGGGTTTGATCCTCAACGTATTACAATGAAGTATTACGAATCAGGCCATATGATGTATATTCACCATCCTTCGTTAGAAAAGCTAGCTGAGGATATGCGCGCTTTTCTTTCCATCCACACGAAATAGTAGACGGTTCTTATAATATGGCTTGGCAGCAGATAAAAATTAACGTTGAGTCACATCAGGCGGAAGCCTTAGGTGAGCTATTAACAGAGTTGGAAGCTCACGCGGTCACTTTTGTAGACGCAAAAGATACTCCAATGTATGAGCCTAAACCCGGTGAGATACTATTATGGCCCGACACTCAAGTAATCGGTCTGTATGGTGCGCAAGATGATTTAACATGGATAATTAAGGCTATTCTAGAAGCATTCCAATTTATAGATGCAACCGAAATAATTATAGACCAGCTAGAGGATAAAAATTGGGAAAGAGAATGGATGGAGAATTTTCATCCTATGAAGTTTGGTAAGCGTCTGTGGATTTGCCCTAGCTGGCACGAAATACCAGACATCAGCGCGGTAAATATCATGCTTGACCCTGGTCTAGCATTTGGAACCGGCACTCACCCAACAACTAGACTCTGTTTACAGTGGCTTGACGGCATAGACCTAGTAGGAAAAGTGGTTGTTGATTTTGGGTGCGGCTCAGGAATACTGGCTATTGCGGCCTTAAAGCTTGGTGCTAAAGAAGTAATAGGTATAGATCTTGACCCGCAAGCGTTATTAGCAAGTGCAGATAATGCTAAGCGTAATGGTGTTGAAGGCAAGCTGAATCTATACCTCCCTCAAAACCAACCAAAATTAGAAGCCGATGTCGTTATTGCCAATATTTTATCTGCTCCACTAAAAGAATTATCGGAAACTATTACCGATTATTGTAAAGAAAGTGGCATGCTTGTTATGTCCGGAATATTACAAGAACAATACGAATCGGTTGTACAAGTCTATGAAAATCAATTTGATTTTGATCCCGTCGCGATTGAAGGTGAGTGGGTTAGGCTAAGCGCAGTGAAAAAAATACAGTAAGTCAAGCCAAAAAATAACCTTTCGTTTAAAAATTAACCTTTCCAAATAAAGTAAAAATAAGTAATATACTGCCCCGTTTGGGATGGCATGTATTTTTACGTTCCGTTAATAAGTGAATCCAAATAAAGGTTGTTGAATGCAAATAGGACCCTACAAGTTAACAAATAATTTGATATTGGCTCCTATGGCTGGCGTAACTGATAGGCCATTTAGGCGTTTGTGCGCAGAAATGGGTGCGGGTTTAGTGGTGTCAGAAATGCTTTCTTCAAATCCTAAAGTTTGGAAAACGGCTAAGTCACTTAATCGCATGAATCATGAAGGTGAATCGGGTATTCGCTCTGTTCAAATTGCAGGCAGCGAGCCAGCTTTAATGGCTGAAGCTGCACAGTTCAATGTTGAACAAGGTGCTCAAATTATTGATATCAATATGGGCTGCCCTGCAAAGAAAGTAAATAAGAAATTAGCTGGATCGGCATTATTGAAACAGCCCCAGTTAGTTGCTGATATTTTAGATTCTGTGGTTAAGGCTGTTAACGTGCCGGTAACCTTGAAAATTAGAACTGGTTGGGACGCAGAAAACCGCAATGGTATAGAGATTGCCAGAATAGCTGAAGATAAAGGTATTCAATCAATAGCTGTGCACGGTAGAACGCGGACATGTATGTTCAAAGGCCAAGCAGAATACAACACGATAAAGGCTATTAAAGCTAACGTGAATATTCCGGTCATTGCAAATGGGGACATAAGAAGCGCTTTTGAAGCAAAGGAAGTTTTACATTATACCGGTGCTGACGGAATAATGATTGGCAGGGCCGCACAAGGAAATCCTTGGATTTTCAGACAAATTGAGCACTTTTTATCGAAAGGAACTCACATAGCAAAACCTTCACCACAGGAAATGGCGTTGATATCGATAAGACATGTTAGAGATATTTATGACTTATATGGACTTCATATGGGTGTTCGAATAGCACGTAAACATGTTGGATGGTATTTAGAATCGTACGACCCTGAAAAGGAATTTCGTCGTAAATTTAATAAAATAGATGAAGGTGTTCTCCAAATAGAGGCACTAGAAGAATTTTTTTCATTGTTGTCAAAGCAAGTAAACTATAACCCTTGCAACGCAGCTTAGTTTCATGAAATAACAAAAGAGAGCAGTCATAAATTATGTTCGATCAAAATCTAACTTCACCGTTTACAACTACCGTTACAACCCCATCGCAGACCAATGCTCAAAAGCCATTGCGTTCATCTGTGAAACAAGCTGTAAATAAGTATTTAAAAGAATTAAACAATCAAGACATCGACAACTTATATGAGTTGGTCTTGGCAGAGATAGAAGCACCACTTCTTGAAGAAGTGATGACGTATACAAGAGGCAATCAGACTCGTGCTGCAAACCTTATGGGTATAAACAGAGGGACCCTTCGTAAAAAGCTAAAACAATACGGACTTGGCTAATCACTAAGACTAGAAAAAAGAGCGTAATTAACGCTCTTTTTTTTGTAAAACTAAAACCTAGACTGTCCAACTTATGGTTTTTCATGTTTAGTTAGCTTTATCAAACTAAATTTGGACTGTCCAAATTCCAATATAAATTATATATACTATCGGGTATAACATGCAAAACACTACCATAGCTAGAGCTCTCATTAGCGTTTCTGATAAGACGGGGATTGTCGAGTTCGCTAAATCACTTGCGAGCATGGACATTGAAATTTTATCAACTGGGGGGACGGCATCATTGCTGCGCCAAGCAGGCTTAGTAGTTAAAGATGTTAGTGAACATACCGGACATCCTGAAATAATGGATGGGCGCGTTAAAACATTACACCCTAAAATTCATGGCGGAATCCTTGGCAGAAGAGAAATAGATGCAAATGTGATGCAAAAGCATGAGATTCAGCCGATTGACTTAGTTGTAGTTAATTTGTATCCATTTGCTGAAACAGTGGCCAATCCAGATTGCAGTTTTGACGATGCTATTGAAAATATTGATATTGGCGGTCCTGCAATGGTTCGAGCATCAGCTAAGAATTTTAAAGATGTGACGATTGTTGTTGATCCAGGCGATTATGCAACTATTTTGAACGAGCTAAGCTCTGACCCTTCAGCAGTAAGCTATGCGACTAGATATTCTTTAGCAGTAAAAGCTTTCGAGCACACTGCAAGATATGATGGCATGGTAGCGAATTACTTTGGCGCACTTGTCGACGATACCTCTCATGCTTGCGACGCGAACTGTACAGAGAAACATAGCACTTTCCCAAGAACACTAAATTTACAAATGCTCAAAAAGCAAGATTTAAGATATGGTGAAAACAGCCATCAAAATGCTGCATTTTATGTAGAACATGAAATTCAGGAAGCCTCAGTTGCTACAGCAATACAGCTCCAAGGAAAAGAGCTTTCCTTTAACAATATAGGCGATACAGATGCCGCTTTAGAATGTGTTAAAGAATTCGAAAGACCCGCATGTGTAATTGTAAAGCACGCAAACCCTTGTGGTGTAGCAATTGGAGATAATATCTTGGATGCATATTCTAAGGCATTTAAAACTGACCCAACATCTGCATTTGGTGGAATAATAGCGTTTAACCGAGAGCTAGATGAAGGCACGGCCCGCCTAATTGTTGACCAACAATTTGTTGAGGTCATTATAGCGCCTTCAATTAGTCAAGCCGCAAGCAAAGTGATTTCGAAAAAAGCAAATATACGGCTGCTCGAATGCGGCGAGTGGCATGGTCAGCTAACTGAAGAATTTGATTTCAAAAGGGTGAATGGAGGTCTACTTGTACAAGACCGTGACTTTGGTATGGTCGACATAGACGACTTAAAGCTAGTAACAGAGCTCGCGCCAACAGATTCGCAACTTGTGGACTTGTTATTTGCTTGGAAAGTGGCGAAGTATGTAAAATCCAATGCCATTGTTTATAGCAAAAATAATATGACGGTTGGCGTAGGTGCTGGTCAAATGAGTCGAGTTTATTCTGCTAGAATAGCGGGTATAAAGGCACACGATGAAGGCTTAGAAGTTGAAGGATGCGTAATGGCATCGGACGCTTTCTTTCCATTCAGAGACGGAATAGATGCAGCCGCAGCGGCTGGAATCAAAGCGGTTATACAACCTGGCGGCTCAATGCGCGACAATGAAGTCATAGCTGCAGCCAATGAGCATGGTATTGCGATGGTATTTACCGGCATGCGCCATTTTAAACATTAATTAAATTTTGGACTGTCTAGACATTACATTTTCTGTCTAGACATTACATTTTTGATATTCTATACGTTATGCACCCCACTATTATAGGTAGAAAGCTAAATATGAAAATCTTAATCATCGGCAGCGGCGGCAGAGAACACGCCATGGCCTATAAAGTCGCCCAATCTCATCTCGTCGAAAAAATCTTCGTTGCCCCTGGTAATCCTGGTGTCGCGGAAGAAGAAAAGGTTGAGTTGGTAGATTTAGAAGTTGACGATTTAGATGGCTTACTAGCATTTGCATTGAAAGAGGAAGTTTCTCTCACTATAGTTGGACCAGAAAAACCCCTCGTAATTGGAATCACTGACTTGTTTGAGGAAAACGGGCTGAAGATTTTTGGTCCTAGCAAGAGCGCTTCTCAGTTAGAAGGTTCGAAAGCTTTCAGTAAAGACTTTTTGGCTAAATACCAAATTCCAACAGCAAAATATAGAACCTTTGATGAAATCGACCCAGCTATGGACTACATAAATAGCAAACGAATGCCAATTGTTATAAAAGCAGACGGGTTAGCTGCGGGTAAAGGCGTAATAATAGCCACATCCAAGAAAGAGGCTCGTGAAACCGTATTTCACATGCTTCGCGGCACGACGTTCGGTGGCGCTGGAAAACGTGTAGTGATCGAAGACTTTCTTAAAGGTGAAGAAGCCAGTTTTATCGTAATGGTTGATGGTGAAAATGTACTTCCTTTCGCCACTAGTCAAGACCATAAAAGAGCCTTTAACAATGATGAAGGACCTAATACAGGCGGCATGGGAGCTTATTCTCCAGCGCCCGTAGTCACGCCAGAAATTCATAAAAAAATTATGGAAAAAGTGATTTACCCAACAGTAAAGGGAATGATAGCTGAAGGAACGCCTTATAAAGGCTTTCTCTATGCTGGCTTGATGATTACTGAAAAAGGCCACCCAAAAGTCATTGAATTTAACTGTAGATTTGGTGATCCTGAAACCCAGCCAATCATGATGCGCTTAGAATCTGATTTAGTAGAGTTATGCTTGCAGGCTTGCAACGGCGATTTAGACAAAGCGCAAATAAAATTTAAACCTCAAGCAGCACTTGGTGTTGTTTTAGCATCGGGCGGCTATCCTGGTGAATACGAAAAAGCAATTCCAGTAGTTGGGTTAGACTATGTTGCTAAGGCTACAGATACAAAAGTATTTCATGCTGGTACCACTTTTATGAGAGGAACAGTTTCAACAAATGGGGGCCGAATACTCTGCGTTACTAGTTTAGGTGACACTGTAAAAGAGGCGCAGACGCAAGCGTACAAGCAAATAAGAAAAATTAGTTGTAAGGGTGCGTTTTTTCGAACAGATATCGGGAATCGAGCAATCGAAAAAGAATAGTATCAAAAAAAGCTTGTGTCTCTCTTTTTTGTAATCCGGAAAATAGTCGAGCTTGTTTGTTGAATAAAGCGACAAGCTGACTTTCCCCAGCACAGATGGAGAAAGTATTTTCGAATGCTAGCGTATTTTTTTTCCAATTTGTTTCATCATCACTATAATTATCTAATACAGCGAACTTTCTAGAACTACTTTCGTTACATACCAACATTTCCAAACGTTGTACGTAACTCTGCAAAGACATACGCACAATGTCTGATTCAAAGTTAAGCGTGCTGTAATTTCTTAAAGGTAATATTAAAGCGCGTGAATATTCCACCGCTTTATCTAAACGATATTTAATACTCGTAAAATACGAATCGAAAAGCGATTTTGACTTTTTGGCCCTAATAGGATTTAGGTCAACGTACAGCATACATGATAAGACTGATTTGGCGTCCAGCAATGCTTGACTTTTGAACCGAGCCTCCCAAAAATGGCCTGTTATTTTATCTTCTTTATTAGCTCTTTTTGCTATGTAGTAATTGAAACGACTCATAAAAATACTTATATCGCTTAGTTTTAAACGATATTCATCGATTTGATCTAGCACAATGGCCAGTTCAACATCATTCAGTTTATTTCGCCAATTTTCACTTAAATATAACTGACACAATAAAGGTAACTTTCCAAGTTTCGACCATCTTCTTAACACCTCCGCGTTATTCCACTGACCAGCTAGTTGTAAATTGGCAAATAGCACAAGGTGAGTATGGTTATCCATTATTGCAAATGATAAAAGGTCAATTGCAAACACATCAGACAAAAATAGTAGTCTGCATTGAATCCATTCATTTCTATAATTGAATTGCGTGTCATTAACTTTTACTGAATCTAGCAAAAAACCCTGCCGCACGCATCTTGACATACAATGGTAAAAGCACGTTTGTGAATAGTCGATTAAATATTTTCGGGCAATTGTCATACAAAAAGACTAACCGTTAACAACATTAATTATTACTGGCCAATAGGCTAGTTTTAATCAAAAAATTATTATTTGTAGAACGCTAAATAAACAAAAAACAACAAGTTTGGACAGTCTAGAATTTATAATAAAGTTTAAATGGCTTGACGCACACCTCATGCTTCCCTATAAATAGCGTACACAAATTAAGAATTCTACTATGTCAGTTAAACATCCAATAATAGCAATTACAGGTTCTTCCGGCGCCGGAACAACAACGACAACAAATGCGATTAGACATATTTTTCGGAATTTGAACATCAATGCGGCCTCGGTAGGGGGTGATAGTTTTCATCGATTTACTCGTCCAGAGATGGAAGTTGAAATTAGAAAAGCACAGGAACAAGGAAGGCATATTAGCTACTTTGGACCAAAAGCTAATGATTTTGAGTTACTTGAGCAATTGTTCAAATCTTACGAATCGCAAGGTCAAGGTCAGTATCGGCAGTATCTACACACATTTGATGAAGCTGTACCGTTTAATCAAATGCCCGGAACGTTCACTCCTTGGCAAGATCTTCCAGATAAAACTGATTTACTGTTTTACGAAGGATTACATGGCGGAGTAAAAACTGAGAACTGTGATGTTGCGTCATTTGTCGACTTGCTAGTTGGCATGGTACCCATTGTAAACTTAGAGTGGATTCAAAAAATTGTTCGCGATACTTCAGACCGCGGACATTCAAGAGACGCGGTAATGAGCAGTATCGTGAGAAGTCTAGATGACTATTTTCATTTTATTACCCCACAGTTCTCTCGCACCCATATCAATTTTCAAAGAGTACCAACCGTTGATACTTCTAATCCTTTTAGTGCGCGGGAAATACCATCACAGGACGAAAGTTTTGTTGTTGTAAGATTTAGACGTGATATGAAAAAAGTTGACTTTCCCTTTCTACTTAAGATGATCGATGGTTCTTTTATGTCTCGTGTAAATACTCTAGTTGTCCCAGGCGGTAAGATGGGATTAGCTATGGAACTCATATTAACGCCGCTAATTGCGGAGCTTATGGATAAAAAACGAAGAGCTGATTATCAAGTAGACTGGGTTGCAGACAACAAATAAATCTGTATTGACACACTCTGAAACATAAGGACTATTGGCTTAATAGCGTCTATTCGCTATATTAAACAAAGTGCTAGCTTTAAGGATATGTCTTAGATGAGACAGGAAACAACAAAAATTTTAGTCGTTGATGACGATATGCGTTTACGTTCATTACTCGAAAGATACTTAGCTGAGCAGGGTTATCAGGTGCGGGGCGCCGCTAATGGCGAGCAAATGGATAGATTGCTGGAACGAGAAAATTTTCACTTAATGGTGTTAGATTTAATGTTGCCAGATGAAGATGGATTGTCAATTTGTCGCAGGCTTCGTCAACAAGAGAATCAAATACCTATTATCATGCTTACCGCAAAGGGCGATGAAGTTGATAGAATTATCGGCCTAGAAATGGGTGCAGACGATTACCTCCCAAAACCCTTCAATCCTAGAGAATTGTTAGCAAGGGCGAAAGCCGTACTTCGAAGAAAAACCACTGAGGCGCCTGGTGCACCTTCTCAATCTGAACAAACAGTTGAATTTGGGCCTTTTAAACTCAACTTAGCGACACGAGAAATGAGTGAAGAAGGTAAGCCTATGATGTTAACTAGTGGCGAGTTTGCTGTACTCAAGTCCTTGGTAAGCCATCCACGAGAGCCCTTATCACGCGATAAACTAATGAACCTCGCCAGAGGCAGAGATTATAGTGCTCTTGAACGCAGTATAGATGTACAAGTGTCACGACTACGACGAATGTTAGAGCAAGACCCTGCAAATCCGCGTTATATCCAAACAGTTTGGGGATTAGGTTACGTATTTGTGCCCGATGGCCAATCTAGACCTTAAACAAAAACTAAATCGCATCCTACCAAAAAGTACGTTTGGACAAACGGCTTTGCTTATTGGCGGTTTGTTATTTATTAATCAACTCGTGTCTTACTTATCAGTAACACATTACTTCATTAGCCCTAGTTATCAACAAATCAACAAGTTAATTTCTAATCAAATTAACACTTTTTTTCTACACGATATCGACTCACTTAGCGAGTATCAAATTGAGCAACTAAAACAAACCACAGGGATACGTTTTCACAATGAGGTTTCAGCCATGCATGCTGGGTTGGGTAATGCCGCCTATTATGGCTTCATGTCTAAGCAAATAACCGACCAACTCGGTAAAAATACTGAAATTAGAGTTAAAACCGGTGAAGACTATATGGTCTGGGTGAAGCCCCCTCAACGAAGTGATATATGGGTCTCTATTCCGCTTCGCGGTGCTGATGAAAAATCGCTTTCACCACTCACTATGTATTTCTTTGTTATCGGCGCACTGAGCGTTACAGGCGGCTGGTTATTTGTCAGGCGCTTAAATCGCCCCTTGCAAGCACTTCAAAAAGGCGCCCGACAAGTTGAAAAAGGAAGTTTTCCAGACCCTTTGCCATTAGTAGGCAGCAGCGAGATAGTTGCAGTAACAGAAGCGTTCAACAAAATGTCTCAAGGAATTAAGCAGCTTGAGAGTGACCGCATTATTATGACGGCCGGCATCTCACATGACCTAAGAACACCGCTAACTCGCATCAGACTTGCCAGCGAAATGTTGCCTCAAGACCAGGGCTGGATTAAGGATGGCATAGAACATGACATTGATGATTTGAATGCGATTATTAACCAATTCATTGACTATGCAAGGCAAGATCAACAAGAGACTATGGCCTTTGCGAACGTTAACGAGTTGATTCATGAACTAGTAGATGCCAGAACCATGATAGAAAATCATACGATTGAGCTCAATCTATCAAAAGTTACGACTACAAAACTACGCAAAGTAGGCATTAAAAGAGTCATTGAAAATCTTATCGAAAATGCATTTAGATATGGTAGCGATAGAATAACGATTACAACGGCAATGATAGATAAGAATCGGAATATTCTATGTTCCGTGAGGGATTATGGAAAAGGAATCGACGAATCGCAACTAGAAAAAATGTTTACACCTTTTGCGCAAGGTGACCAAGCTAGGGGCAGCAGCGGTTCTGGTTTGGGTTTAGCCATCGTGAAAAGAATTGTTGAAAGCCACGGCGGTAAAATTCAATTTGCAAATCATCCTGATGAAGGACTAAACGCAAGTTTTGTACTCCCCGTCTATCAGAAACGCAACTAAGGTTACGCCCTGCCCGATTCCATATTTTGGCCATGTATGTTCTGAACATCAATTTCATCAAATAAATATACATTGTGGCAAAACTGACAGTCCATTTTGATATGGCCGTCTTCAGCAATAATGGCTAGCAATTCTTTCTTATCGACACTTTTAAGAGCACCAGCGCTCCTGTGTCTTGAGCAGTCACATGAAAATTCAACTTTTTGAGGTTCAAAAATTCGAATTTCCTCTTCATGGTACAATCGATGAATCATCTCTGTATGCTCAAGTGTCAATATTTCTTCACTAGAAATCGTATTTGCAATATGTGCCACATGCTCAAAATCAGGATTTTCCTCAACATTACTAGACTCGCTCGAGGTGGGTACTATTTGTATTAAGAAGCCCGCAGCTTTTTGGTTTTCACCGACTTGACTGGTTAAAAACACTTTTGTAAGAAGTTGTTCAGATTGCAGGAAATAATCTTCTACACAGCTGGCTAAACTCGGTTTATCTAAGGCAACCATACCCTGATAGCGTTGACCATCTTTTGGCGTTAACGTTATGGCCAGAATACCTTTTTTGAAACACTCAGAAAATGATTTCGGATGACTGGTAATTGCTTCGTTCCATCTCGCAACGCCTCTTAATTTCTGGTCATGCGTACCATTAACAATGATGTATTTGATTGGGCCTTCACTTTGAATTTGTAAAGCAATTTCACCTTCAAATTTCAACGTTGCCGTAAGCAAGCTTGCCGTTGCCATTAATTCACCTATCAAAGACTGAACAAACTCGGGGTAGTCCGATGACGCCAAGATAGATTGAAAGCTTTTCTCTAGCGAGACTATCTCGCCTCTTATCGATCTATTTTCAAATAAAAACCGGTCTAAAACGTCTGCCATATTCTGCCTATTTACTGATGTTTAAATTTAATGATCTCGCGACGCTGTTTTTTATCTGGTCGAGAATCAGGTTTGGGACTATGAAAAGCGCTTAGCTTTCTCGCCTGTGCATTTTTATCACGCTGCTTGATACTTTCTTCAGTCTCATTATACAGTGCCTGCGCATTTACAGCACCTTGTCTTTTGTCTTTAATGCCCTCGACCGTCACTATCTTTTCGTCATAGCCTGAGGGTATTTTAATTTTTGCGCCCAACTCAACCAAGCGACTAGGTTTAGTACGTTGTTGATTATATTGAACCTTCCCTGCTTGCACCAAGTCGCGGGCAATGGCTCTAGTTTTACAGAACCTAGCGGCCCATAGCCATTTATCTAATCGAACACCTGATATTTCATCAGATTCATCCGCCTGCTTCTTTTTTTGTGACTTACCAGCCATTGAATATCATCCTCAAATTGGGTAAACGTAATCTTCTGGACAGTCTAAATTATAACTGAAGGTTTCGTTTAAAAATAGAAAATGGATAAAACTAACTACGAATGAATAGTAAAACTCGATTTTTGGACAGTCTAGAAAATAACTTTTAAGGAAAATTTGAGAGATACGAACAGACAAACTGCACCATTTGGCAGATATATGGTAATAGTAATGGATTTTTTAGATAGTTTTAAGCTTTGCTATTGTAGCTTTTACCTGTACTAGCTATGATTGTCCGCTAGCAATATCAATATGGCTTCAGTAAATTAATTATGAGTTTTTTCACAGTACCAAAAATAACGGAGTTTTATCAGCGCAATGAAAGCAAGCTGATACTAATCGTGGTTATTATACTCAGTATCTATTTACTCGCTTTTGCTGCCAAAATAACATGGTCACTTATTCCAGAGCCGGTTAGCCAATCAGGTCAGCAAGCTCGCCTAAGTCAACAATCATCAAATGCAAATAGCGTGTCCGCTTCTAACAATATTAACAAAATAATCAGCCAAAATTTGTTTGGTAATGCTTCTGAAAAAAGAACGGTAGCAAAAGTAGAAGAAGTAAATGACGTACCAGAAACAAAGTTAAATTTGATACTATCGGGAGTGGTTTCAAGTAACGACCCGAATCGAGGCGCGGCTATCATCGAATATAGAGATAATCAAAGCACTTATGGTGTCGGCGACAAAATTGAAGGTACAAATGTAACGCTTGATGAAATTTATGTAGACAGAGTTATCATTAAAAATAGAGTGACCCGAGAAACACTCATGTTAGATGGTATTGATTTTGACGAAGCAAATAAGAAAAGAGCAAATGATAATTCGAACTCGGCCTCCAATCGCGGTCAAGCAGAAGTGAATTCTCCGAAAAATAACCTAGCGCAAAATCAAAATAAACGAAATCAAGCTATAGCATTACGTCAAGCAAGACAAAAATTAGCACAAGAACCTGCGAGTTTTACCGATATGATCTCATTGGCTCCACACAGAGTGGATGGTGTATTTATTGGATTTAGGGTGACTCCTGGTGCAAAACCAACTTTATTTAATTCTGTTGGCTTAAAAAATGGTGACGTAGTTGTTCAATTGAACGGCTTAGATTTGACGGATTTACAGCAGTCGAAAGAAGCAATGACGCAATTACAAGAGGCCGACTCATTGCAGTTGGAAGTATTGCGTAGTGGTCAATATGTTTCTCTCGAACTAGATATTCCCGAAGCTTCGGGTAACGAATAAGGTAGTAGTTTTATGATGTTTGTGAAGCAAGGAAAAAAAGTGAAAAACTTAGCGCTTAGCCTGTTTATGGCAAGCGCGTTGTTGAGCAATAGCTTTTTGGTCAATAGTGCTGAATACCAGCCTAATTTTAAGAATACCGAAATAACCGAATTCATCAATATTGTGGGCAAAAACTTAAAGCGCACAATCATCGTTGACCCTAACGTAAGAGGTAAGATTAGCGTTCGCAGTTATGATTTGTTGAGCGAAGACCAATACTATCAATTTTTCTTGAACGTGTTACAAGTATATGATTTTGCCGTAGTTGAAATGCCAAATGGTATTTTAAAAGTAGTGCGATCAAAAGATGCTAAATCGTCGAATATACCCGTTGTTGAAGCTGATGATTTCAATGGCGATGAAATGATTACCCGCGTTATCCCTGTCTATAATGTTCCAGTAAGGGAACTAGCACCCATATTAAGACAACTGAATGACCAAACGGGCGGCGGTAACGTTGTCGCTCACGACCCTTCTAATGTAATGATGATTACGGGTCGCGCAGCAGTCGTAAATAGGCTTGTCGAAATAATTGAAAGAGTCGATAGAGCGGGTGATGAAGAAGTAGAAGTTATAAAATTAAAGTATGCCTCTGCCTCAGAAATGGTTCGCATTATCGACAGTATAAATAACTCACAAGGTAAGCAAGCCGCAGGCGGTAAGTCAACACCCAGAGTGGTAGCCGATGACCGAACCAACAGTGTCATAGTGAGCGGTGATGTTAAAGCGCGTCAACGGCTAATCAATCTTATTCAAAGAATGGATCAAGAGCTTGAGTCAAGTGGTAACACACGCGTAATATTCCTCAATTATGCAAAAGCCGAGGATTTGGTAAAAGTTTTGCAAGGTGTTAGCGATACTATTCAAGCTGACACCCAAGGCGGTCAGCAACAACAGCGCAGAAGCAGTAACACCAGCAGAGATGTCAGTATCGATTCTCACGAAGACAGTAACTCTTTAGTTATAACAGCTGAACCCGACATGATGCGTTCTCTTGAAAAAGTCATTCGTCAATTAGACGTGCGTCGATTACAGGTGCAAGTTGAAGCGATCATCGTGGAAGTGTTTGAGGGTGATGGCGTAACCTTGGGCGTCCAGCTTATTTCAGAAAAAGGCGGCGGTTCTCAGTTCACAAATGGTGTCATTGGTGTGGGCTCTTTAGGTGTCGCTTTGCGTGAAGCGGAAGATACCGTTATTACAGGAACAGCAATAGGTCCAAATGGCGATGTAGTCCCTACCTCCACCACTAGCGAAGGTAATTTAACACCGCTAGCACAACTACTTGGCGGGGCTAATGGTTTAATTGCAGGAGTAATTCAAAACGGTTGGGGAGCGGTTGTACAAGCAGTTAGCAACGATACAAATTCAAATATATTGGCAACACCGCACTTAACCACCATGGACAACGAAGAAGCCTATTTTATTGTTGGTCAAGAAGTACCTATTATCACAGGCACCTCTACCGGTTCAAATAACTCTAACCCTTTCCAAACGGTAGAACGCCAGGAAATTGGTATTAAACTTAAAGTTACCCCGCAAATAAACGAAGGGGATGCAGTACAGTTGACTATTGAACAAGAAGTATCGAGTGTTAGCGGCGCAACTTCGGTAGATATTTCTATCAACAAACGGGAAATTAAAACAACCGTTATTGTGGATGATGGCGGCACAATTGTATTAGGTGGCTTAATTGATGAAGACGTGCAAGAGAGTGTGTCTAAAATACCCCTATTGGGCGATATACCGTTTATTGGACACCTGTTCAAAACCACCAGCACAAGCATACGCAAGCGAAACCTAATGGTGTTTATTAAGCCGACAATTGTGCGCGACGGCGCAACAATGAACGAAATTAGTCATAGAAAGTACAACTATATTCGCGCTAAGCAATTAGATAGGCAATCTCAGGGCATTCCGTTAATGCCATTTAAAGAAGGACCTAGTTTGCCGGCATGGGACGATAAGTTGACCTTACCACCAACGTTTGAAGAGTATTTGTCTGACAAAGAGAAACAGGAAGACAATTAATGGCAAGCGAGCTTACACATACCCAACCTGAAGACTCTGCAAGCCTAGACGGGTTGGCGGAATCCGTTGCGGATGAAGTCATCAACGAGAACGCAATCGATGAGATGATCCCCGAGGACTCAGCAAAACTTCCCTTTAGTTTTGCCAAGCGTTTTCATTTGCTACTGGATGTGGATATTGAACCACATGAGCTTTATTACACTGAAGAAACACCAATGTCAGCTTTTGCTGAGGTTAGGCGCTATAGCGGCAAATCTTTTCAGTTGAAAAAAACGAGTAAAGTTGATTTTGAGACTTTGCTGACAGATTCGTTTCAACGCGATTCATCTGAAGCGAAACAGTTAATGGAAGACTTAGGCAACGAGAGCGATTTATTTGCACTTGCAGAAGACTTGCCTGATACCGAAGATCTCTTAGATAATGAAGATGATGCACCTATCATCAAGCTAATAAACGCAATGTTAGGTGAAGCAATTAAAGAAGGCGCTTCTGATATTCATATCGAGACATTCGAAAACCAATTAGTGGTCCGGTTTAGAGTCGATGGTGTGCTTCGTGAGATTCTGAGACCAAATCGAAAAATGTCGTCAATGCTAGTATCCCGCATCAAGGTAATGTCAAAAATGGATATTGCCGAAAAGCGAGTGCCCCAAGATGGCCGAATTAGCCTTAGAATTGGTGGCCGCGGTGTGGATGTTCGTGTGTCAACGATGCCATCGAGTCACGGTGAACGAGTCGTTTTACGTTTACTAGATAAGAACAACGCTAGGTTAAACCTTCAAGACTTAGGTATGACACAGACAAACAGAACCTTCTTTTCTGAGCTTATTCGTAAACCTCATGGCATCATGCTAATAACAGGACCGACCGGTTCGGGAAAAAGTACAACGCTTTACGCTGGTCTAAGTGAGATTAACTCTAAAGATAGAAACATCCTTACCGTAGAGGATCCAATAGAATTTGATCTAGAGGGTATCGGCCAAACACAGGTTAACCCCAAAGTAGATATGACCTTTGCACGTGGATTGCGAGCAATATTGCGTCAAGACCCAGATGTTGTAATGGTAGGTGAAATACGCGATTTAGAAACCGCACAAATTGCAGTACAAGCCAGCTTAACCGGCCACTTAGTATTGTCAACGCTGCATACTAACACTGCTGCTGGCGCAATCACTCGACTTGAAGACATGGGTATAGAACCCTTTTTACTCTCCTCCAGTTTAGTTTCTGTACTATCTCAACGTTTGGTACGCACTTTGTGTGATGAATGCAAAGCTTCGCACATACCCAGCAAAGGAGAGCTTGAAATTTTAGGTGTTTCAAACGAGGTTACAATCTTTAATCCTGTTGGCTGTATTAGTTGCAATCACACCGGATATAGAGGTCGAACCGGTATTCATGAACAACTTATTGTAGATGATAAAATACGAGAAATGATGCATGAGGGCCGTGGTGAGCAGGCAATTGAGAAATACATCCGTACAACTACTCCCTCAATTAGGCAAGATGGATGTGACAAAGTACTCGAAGGCGTTACTTCACTCGAAGAAGTGCTACGAGTAACCAGAGAAGAGTAATGCCAGCATACGCATACAAAGCCTTAGATGCTGCAGGCAAAAATAAAAGTGGCGTATTAGAAGCCGACAATCCGCGCCAAGTGCGTCAACAGTTGCGCGAACAATCGTTCATTCCGCTCGAAGTGACCCAGGTAGAAGAACAAAAGCACAATGATAAAAGTGTTAAATCTTTTTTTAGCCCTGGTATATCGACAACAGATTTGGCGTTACTAACAAGACAGCTTTCAACGCTTATTGAGGCATCGTTGCCTATCGAAGAAGCATTGCTGGCGGTTGCTGAACAATCTGAAAAGCCGCGTACAAAAAACATGATGATGGCTGTGCGCAGTAAAGTTGTTGAAGGCCACAGCTTGGCGAAGGCCTTAGGCGAATTTCCAAAAGCTTTTGATAATTTATTCAGAGCGATGGTTGCCGCCGGAGAGAAATCAGGGCATTTAGATGCGGTCCTAACGCGCTTAGCTGATTATGCAGAAAGAAAACATCAGACGCAGAGTCAGATAACTCAAGCCCTCGTTTACCCAATATTGATGACAGTGGTTGCCCTTGGCGTAGTAATAATGCTGCTCACCACCGTTGTCCCTCAAATAATTGGGCAATTCGATAATATGGAACAAGAGTTGCCAACTGTGACTAAGGTATTAATTGCTATTAGTGAAGGTGTGCAAAATTATGGTATTTTTGCAGCCATTGTTCTTGGGATATTGATTATTGCGATTGCAAAAATGCTTAGCAACCCGCTTCTGCAAGTTAGGTGGCATAAACGATTGTTGACACTGCCTTTCATTGGGAAACTGACGAGGGGAACTAATACGGCTAGATTTGCTCGAACATTAAGTATACTTACATCGAGTAGCGTGCCTTTACTTGAATCGATGACAATTGGTGGAAATGTACTTGCGAATAAACATTTACAGAATCTTGTTCGTATAGCCGCCGAGCGTGTTAAAGAAGGCAGTAGCTTAAGAGCTGCGCTTGCTCAAACTAAGGTGTTCCCGCCAATGATGATGCATATGATAGCGTCTGGCGAACGTTCTGGGGAATTGACTCAAATGTTAGCGCGCGCTGCCGAAAACCAAGAAAGAGAATTTGAAAGCACAATAAATATGTCATTGAAAGTGTTCGAACCTGTATTAATTATTACCATGGCAGGAATTGTACTATTTATTGTGATGGCCATTATTTTGCCAATTTTAGAGTTAAACAATTTAGCCGGAGTTTAGTGGGATTTATTTATGAAAACGAATATAAACAGCAACATGAAAGGTTTTACTTTAATAGAAGTTATGGTGGTGATATTTATTATTGCTACGATGGCTGCAGTTGTGGCTCCTCAAATATTTAGTCAGCAAGACTCAGCAAAAATAAAGAAAGCGGCAATCGATATTAAAGCCTTAGAAGGCTCTCTTGAGATATATCGATTACAAACCAATAGCATACCAACTACTGAGCAGGGTCTTGAAGCGCTAGTAAATGCGCCAACTATTGACCCAATTCCACGCACTTATCCAGATGGCGGCATTATTAAAAGACTGCCTGAGGACCCATGGGGTAACGCATATGTGCTGTTGTTCCCAGGAGAAGTTGGTCAGTATGACATTTATAGCTTCGGTCCTGACGGAATTGAAGGATCGGAAGACGATATTGCGACATGGAACTTGAACGAATACCTACGATAATTTTGCAAAGTTAAGATCTAGACTGTCCAGATCTTATTTTTTTGTTTCAATTTTTTTCTAAACGAATTAAATCAAGGCCTTACATTGTTAGACCTGAATAGTCTCAAACTAAGCCATTCAAAACAGACAGGTTTTACATTACTTGAAGTCATTATCGTGCTCGCGTTGATCGGCTTAATTCTGTCCAGCGTTAGATATGCTGTTTTTACGGGGAATGTAGAGAAAGATATAGAAAAAGAAGTTAGGCGTTTGCAAGTTGTTTTCAACATGGCAAGTGATTTTGCAGTTATTAACCAACTGGAATTGGGCTTAATAATTGACGATGAAGATCAATCTTATGAATTCGTGAAATTAGATGATGATGAGAGGTGGGTTCCACTTGATAATCAAAAGCATTTTACAAAAGTTCTTTTTACAGAAGGTGTTTCCTTAGAAATCTCGCTAGAGGGATTAGCTTGGCAAGATGATGACTCATTATTTGATAACCGTATTTTTGATGAAGAACTCAGTGTAAGTGACGACGGCGTTGATATAGGCAATGAAGAAGATAAAGTTCCGCCCCCGCCGCAAATAATCATTTTATCCAGTGGCGAAATAACACCTTTTGAATTATCAATTAAGTATGAACCACAAGAAATAGGTGACGAACCTTTCGAGTTCATTTTGCAAGGACTAGAAACGGTCCCATTGAAACTGGTTAATCCCGAATGAACGGTTATTCTAAAAAAATGGGCACCTCAAAAAAAACACGAGGATTCACTTTAATTGAAGTAATGGTCGCTGTTGCTATTTTTGCAATGGCTGGCGGTGCCGTTATGAAAGCTGTTTATGAACACTTGCGATCAATTACGGTTTTAGAACAAGTGACGTTCGCTACTTGGGTGGCCAACAATGAATTAACAAGAACTACCTTACAGTCGACCATTAAATGGCCTTTAGATAAAGAAAAGAAAGGTGAAGAGGAAATGGTGGGCCAAGTGTGGCATTGGGAAAGAGAAGTTGTTAAAACAGCTGACGTTACCCTATTTCAAGTCACTATTACCGTTGCCCTAGATGAAGAACTGAAAAACCCAATTACGTCTGTGACTACATTTATGACCAAGCCAGCGCCATGATAAAAACACGCTTAAACGACATAAATAAAAATCTAGACTGTCCAGGTTTTTATTTTTCTTATAAAAATCAACTTGGTTTCACGCTACTTGAAATTGTCATAGCCATTGCTATATTTTCCTTACTAGCCTTAGGCGCAAATTCTTTGCTGTCTACGGTAACCCGTTCAAGCGAAATTTCGGCACAAAGAGAATCTCAATTAGAGCAACTGCAGCGAGCCATGCTGATTATTGAACGTGATTTTTTGCAAATCCAAGTACGCATACCTCGCACTCAAGGTGTTGCAAATAACTTAGTCATATCGGGCGGTGAGTTTGAGTTTGAAAGTGATGCAGACGGGGTAGGTTTTGTGCGTGGTGGGTGGAGAAATCCCCAGCTAAGATTAAACCGCAGTAGTTTGCAAAACGTCGCTTATCGGCTGCAAGAAAATCGCCTAGAAAGACTACATACCGATTACGTAGATGCTGTATTAGGTACCGAACCCAATATTAGAGTGTTACTTGATGACGTAACTGACTTCAAAATAGAAGTGCTCAGAGAAGTCCAAACCGACTTAAAATGGTCTGACACTATTCCTGATGTTGATCTACCCTTTGCCATTGCTATTATTATTACCACCGACACTTTTGGTGTTATTCGGCGAGAATTTCAGGTGAAAGTTTGAAAAGTATGAATCATCAGCGTAAACAAACCGGTGTCGCACTTATTGTTGTATTGCTTATTGTTGCTATTATTACTGTCATCGCCGTAGAAATGAGCGGCCGATTACAACTCAATGTAGCTAGAACACTCAATTTGAAAGCCAATAACCAAGCGTATTGGTACGCCTTAGGTGCTGAACAATTTGCTAAAAGCTCGTTAGTGACTTTAAATACCCTATCGGCTAAGAACATCAATTTAAGCCAACCATGGGCAGAAACTTTCGAATTCCCAGTAGAGGGTGGTTACATCAAAGCGCAACTAATTGATATGCAGGCGTGTTTTAATTTAAATGCGATTAATTCGACGCCCGTACCCAATCCAAATGGTCCAACACAGTCCCAAAGAGCATTTCAAACATTAATTGAAAATTTCATCTCAGACAGCTTGGCAGTAGAAACAATTCGCGACTCATTAATAGATTGGATTGACGCAGACAGCAAACCCAACAATTATGGTGCTGAAGATGCAGACTATGAATCACTCGCTAACCCCTATTTAGCAGCGAATAGCCCTCTTGGACATCCCTCAGAGATGCGGCTAATAAATGGTATTGACCAGGTAATTAAAATGGGTGGCTTACAAGCTTTGAGAAAAGTCGTTTGTGTACTCCCCAACGAGACCAAGCTTAAAATTAATGTAAATACCATTACAGCGGAAAACGCGGTTGTGTTATCTGCACTTTTAAGCGAGACTTCAGACGATGGCCCTAGTATAATAGACAGTCGTCCGCCTGAAGGCTTTAAAGATATAGCCGATTTTTTAAATTTGACCGAAGTTTTAGCGTTAAATTTAGACCCAGACCGACAGGCGTGGTTCGATGTAACCACTAAGTACTTTAAACTCAACACCACGGCCAAATTCCAGGGCTCACAGTTTAAATTATCAACTATTTTTAAATTAGATAGTGGCGGAATTTCCATTATCAGTAGAGAGTTCGGAGGCGCATTTTAGATGCAGCGTTTAATAATTCGTTTAGGTTCACAAAGCGGTGATCCCATTCACTGGTTAGTTTACAGCGAGCAAGAACAAGAAATAATAGCTTCAGGGAAACTTAATGATGCTAGCGCTCTTGGCTCCTTAGCTGAGCGTGCTACTAGTGCACAAGTTATCGCTTTAGCACCTTCTAGTGATGTCCTTTTTAAACAAGTTAAACTCCCTAAAAACGCATCTCGTAAGGCCATCTCTGCAATTCCTTTTATGATTGAAGATGAATTATGCGGCGACGTTGAAAAACTATTCTTTGCGCTAGGTCCTAGGCGAGAAAATACTCAGCAAGTCGCTATTATTAATA
The DNA here is from genome assembly GCA_964195425.1 of Acidiferrobacterales bacterium. GTDB lineage: Bacteria > Pseudomonadota > Gammaproteobacteria > Enterobacterales > Alteromonadaceae > Glaciecola. The sequence continues at coordinate 61,325 of CAXMOM010000001.1, read as the reverse complement.
AAGAGAAAATTAAACAATGGCAGCAGGCATTTGAAGATGCCGAGTTGTTTTGCACTCACCTAATCCCCGATGCCTATTGCTTGCCACAAAACGATGGAATAAGTCTGCTAGAAATTGAAGATAATTTACTAGTTAGGTTCGCTGACGGACAATGTATGCAAGGTGAAAGCCAATGGCTTTTACCTATAGTTTTGGAGCAGTCAACTAAGGATGAAACACATCTTAGTTGTTATAGCGAAGTTAGAGAGCTTCCAGAAGCCGAATACACCACATTCAATTTCGACCATCTGCCTATGCAATTGCTGCTCAAAGGAGCTTTAGTATCAGATTTGAATCTCTTCCAAGGTGAGTATGCCGTCAAACAAAAAACCAACAAATCTTGGGATAAGTGGAAATTAGCAGCAGCATTAGCCGTTATTGCGATTGGAACAAATTTAGTCTTTAAGACTACAGAACTGAATAATTTAAAACGTGAACGAGCCGAAATAAGACAGGGAATTGCAGCGAGTATTGAACAAGGGTTTCCAAATTTAGGTAAAGTTTCAAATACCAAAATAGTACTTGCGCGTGAAGTAAAAGCGCTCGAACAAGGTGGTGGAAACCTTAGCATGTTGGCAATGCTTTCTAGACTAAGTAGTGCCTTTGAAAACTCTGGCGTTAAGCCGCAGACCCTTAAATATGATATACGACGCTCTGAAATTCGCATGCAGTCTGTTGCACAAAGTTTTGAAGCTCTCGAAAATTTTAGACGCGACGCTCAAAACTTAGGCTTTGAAGTTGAGCAAGGCGCTATTAACAATCGTGGTGATGAAGTAATTGGTGTTATTACGGTGAGAGGCTAATAATGGAAAAGTTAAAAACATGGTTTACTGGCCTTTCTGAACGTGAGCAAAAACTGGTGCTTATTGCTAGTGCAGTGGCTTTTGTCGGCATATTTTATTTTGCTATCTGGTCACCTATGTCAACCGCGGTAGAAGAGCAAAAACTCGCAGTAGAGGGCGAAAAACAGCTTCTTTCATGGGTGAATGAGCAATCAAGCAGAGCAATAATTTTACGACAGTCGTCAAATAAGACCTCGTTTTCTGGTTCACTAACACAAGTGGTTAACCAAACCACCCGAAGCGCTAATATTCCGGTGGCGAGAATGCAGCCTCAAGGTGAAGAATTGGTCGTTTCATTAGACCAAGTGGTTTTCAATGACTTTTTGCTGTGGTTAGACGTGCTTGAAAATAGAGGCGTCATTATTTTGCAATCTGATGTATCTCAAGTCGATGAACAAGGCTTTGTGCAAGTTAGACGTTTACAATTAGGAAAATCTTAACGTGAAAAAGTGGCAATGGATATTACTTGCAGTTTTTACCTATTTACTCCTCTTAATCGTATATATGCCGGCTTCTTATATGACTAGCTATCTGCAGGAAAGCACTCAGAACAAAATAAGGTTTACGGGTGTAGTGGGAACACTTTTTTCAGGTAATTCTGATGCCCTCTCGTATGACGGACTGCGAGTCAACAATGTTACTTGGAACTTATCTCCCCTATCTTTACTGCTACTAAAAGCAAACCTTGATATAAAAGGTGGTGCTATAAGAAGTACAGAGCAAATCTACATCGATGGAAATATAAATATATCGATGCTAAACCCTGAGAAACTAAAGGTAACTAACGCGCGTATATTCGCCCCAGCCAAACCACTACTTTCTCAGGTAGACTTACCTGTTGCAGTTACTGCTTCTGGTAGATTTAGAGTTGATATTGATAGTTTTGAATTAAATCAGGGCTGTCAGCAGCTATCAGGCAATGGAAGTTGGCTAAAAGCAGCAGTGAATATAGAGGGTAATCCCCTAGACCTAGGTGGTTTTAATGCCGTGCTATCATGTGATCCACCCGCCTTTGCAATGCAAATTTCGCCCGACAACGGTATTGAACTAGATGCTAAGATAACATTTGAAAAAAGCGGAGATTACGCTGCAAAAGGTACGTTCACGATACCCTCAAATTTCCCGAACGAAGTTAAGCAAGGTGCCAGTTTCTTTGGAGAATCGCTTGGCCAAGGTCGCTATGAGCTAGACGTAAGGTCGCGCTAAATGCGGCTCTTATTCATATAACTCAGCATTAATAAAACGACTCAAAGCTAAGATAGTAGCGGATTTGTAGATACTCATTCTAGTCTCAAGTCCGTTCGTTAGTTGGCCAATTGCGCCGCCTTTCTGCTTTATATTAACGGTGTTAAAAAGCTCATCCATTGCGGTCCCCAATTCAATACCATTTAGTAATTTCTCATATACCGACATTGGTAAAGGTAAGGTTCCAGACTGTCCAAAAATAATATCTTCTCCATTTGAGATACAAATAACAGCAAATGTTTTTGGACCGTCTTCAAATACATCTACGCCGCCCTCAAACGCAATATAGTAGTCAGCCTGTTCTAATTTAATAGCTTTGTTTACACGGTTTTGCGCACCTAAATGCGTTTCATCAAAATCCATAGGCTGATCTGAAACGCCAGAGTCAACAGCCATAGGTATAGCTTCAACGGCTCCTCCAAACACTATTGAAAAGGCTTCTTTGGCGGCATTTATTTTTACCGGATTGAGCGATGCAACTGCGACTCTTAATATAGGTGTACTATTTTCTTCTTTCATATTCTGCCTTATTTGATATTCTCATGTTTTGCATAGTAATATTAACCCTTACTAAGGCACAAAAGGCGCGTCTACTATAGATCTTAATAAATCTCTGTAGTTATTAGTATGTGGATGATTGGCAATTTCTATCTCAGGTTGTTGGCTATCAGGGTTCGTAATACCTAAGGTGTATGCAATGCCAAATTCTCTAGCTGCATCTAGTATTCGCTCGCCATCATCAACAAACAAGGTTGTTTTCGGGTCAAAATTAAGGTGTGTATGCAATTGTTGCCACAAAGACTGAAACTCCTTTGACACACCAAATTGATGTGTAGAAACCAATGTATCGATATGGTCATCCAACTGGGTCTTTTCCACTTTCAGCGATAAGCTGTCGGGATGAGCATTAGTCACCAAAATTACTCTACGCTTACTTTCACGAAGGGCGTCTAGAAAAGGAATGCAGTCTTCACGCATTGTAATTAAGTGCGCTAGCTCTTGTTTGGCCTCCATAATGTCTAATTGCAATCGATCGGCCCAATAATCTAAGCAATACCACTGCAGTTGACCATGAACTTGCGAATAGGCATCTTTCATTTCCTGATGACAGGATTCCAATGACCGCCCGGTCTTTTCAGCTAGCTTTTTAGGTAAATGATGCACCCAAAACTGAGTGTCAAAATGCAGATCCAACAGGGTGCCGTCCATGTCGAGTAAAACAGTTTCAATCTTATGCCACGGTAAAAGTGCCAAGTGTTTATCCTTGTGCTAAGGTCTAGGTATATAACACATTGTATCCTGTGAAGTTGGCATGAGTAAAACAAACTTAGAAAATAAATTACCCGAAATAAATGCGCGAACAATCGTGGCTAAAAGTCGATTTTTTAAGGTCGAACAAGTCGATTTAACCTTCAGCAATGGAGAAACCAGAGAGTTTGAGCGTATGTCCGGCAGTGGCCGGGGTGCTGTTATGGTTGTGCCATTAACTAACGACAATCACATGCTCTTGATAAGAGAATATTCCGCAGGCACTCACTCATATCAATTAGGCTTTCCCAAAGGCTTAATCGATCCAGGGGAAACGCCCGTTGAAGCTGGCAATAGAGAACTACAAGAAGAAGTTGGCTTTAAAGCAGAGCAGTTTTCACCTTTGAAGGAACTTGCTATGGCGCCCACATTTTTTGATGCCCATATGCATGTTCTTATTGCAGAGCATTTGACTGAATCTCGTTTAGAAGGGGACGAGCCAGAACCTCTAGAGGTCATAAAGTGGTCCATCGATAATATTGACGAATTACTGCAACAAGAAGACTTTTGTGAAGCGAGAAGCGTAGCCGCATTGTTGTTACTAGACCGTTGGAGAAAAGCCAAGTGATGACAATACCCATTAGTGAGTTATTAGAAATTGCGAAGGGAGCGGCGATAAAAGCAGGCATTGAAGTATTAGCGATATACGACAAAGGCGATTTTGAAGAATACGAAAAAGAAGATGAAAGCCCGGTAACGAGTGCTGATTATCGTGCCAATGAAATCATAATGGATATATTGGCAGAGCTTACGCCAAACATTCCTATTATGTCAGAAGAAACACCTATTCCACCGCTTAAAGAACGTTCTAATTGGACCCGCTATTGGCTAATTGACCCTATTGATGGAACTCAGGAGTTTATTGCAAGATCAGGAGATTTTGCGGTAAATATTGCACTAGTTGAAAATCATCAGCCCGTGATTGGCGTTATTTATTGGCCGTGCGGAGAATCTCTTTACTTTGCCAGTAAGGACCATGGGGCATACAAACGCTGTTCACGTGAAACCAAATCGATAAGTGTTAGGCGTTTTGATGTGCCTAGTGAAGACTGCATTATGATTGCAATTAGTCGCAGGCAGTCCAGAGAGAAAATATTTGAGCGTTTAACTGATAAACGCATTTACCAAACACTACCCACCGGAAGCTGTTCACTTAAGGCTTGTTTTATTGCTGAAGGTGCCGCAGATGTATTCATGCGCTTAGGTGTTACCGGAGAGTGGGACACCGGCGCATCTGAGTGCATAATTAACGAAGCTGGCGGTGCGATTGTGGCGGCTACTTTTGACCCCATCACCTATAACCGAAGAGAAAGCGTCACTAATCCTGATTTTGTTGTTCTAGGTGACCAACGGGTTGCATGGAAGAGCGTTATACAATATAAGTAGTTTTTATTAGATAATGATCAAGGTAAAACTGTCGCCACTGGCCTCGTTTTAGATACTAATTTTTTGTTTGGTTTTACTCCCAACAGCGAAAACAATCTTTGCTTCAAACACAGCGATTAACTTTCTAGACTGTCCAAAACAAAGTTTATGGGTAACTTAAGATTTCGCCTCCAGATGTTGTTAAGCAATTCTGGACAGTCTAGAATTTAGTTCTGGACAGTCTAGAATTTAGTTTTACTGATTAATTTCATATAGTTATAAAAACATCAGTCAATCACTATAATATTCACTGACTCATGCTCTTCGGAATATTCAATTGCAGCAACACCCTTTTTTAGTTGTCGCTTTACCATCGCAACCTTTTCTTCTAGTGACATTTCAACTTCACCATAATCGGTTCCATCTCGTAAAACGATACTTTCAATTAAGCTGGTTAGGGTTTCGGGATCCAAATCTTGATGGGGTACTATCATAAAAATTCACTCAAAAAGTTAGTGATGCGTTGCGGGAGCCACAGCTTATTCTTTCCACTTAAGCTTTTTAAGAAACCTACGTGACCGCCGTAAGCACTTAATTCATAAGCAATATTCTCATTAATAAGCGATAAGTCAGGTACCACCTGTTCATCCATAAAAGGGTCATCTTTTGCATGCAAAATTAATGTAGGTTTTTCAATAAGCGCTAAGTCATGTAAAGCACTGCATTTCTGGTAATAATCGCTAGCGTCATCAAACCCATGCAATACAGAAGTGACATGTTCGTCAAACTGAACAAACGTCGTCATATTTGCAATGTCTGTAGCTGATACTTTCAAGCTTGTGGACATATCCACCATCTGCATTTTATGAAGAAGATTACCTTTCATACTTTTCATTAAGTGCCATTGATAAGTTCGAGAAAAACCTATTTGAATTGCGGAGGAGGAGGCAGCTAAATTCAAAGGTGCTGAGACGCAAACGCTTGCCTCTATAGGTAAATTTGTATGGTGTGCCATGAGCTTCATAAGCATGTTGCCGCCCAAAGAATAGCCGACGGCGAATAGCGGCACATCTTTATAACGTGCTTTTACAATGGGCACTATAAATTCTGCATCGTAAGTCGCGCCAGAGTGATATGCGATGGAGGTTAAATTAGGTTCTCCGCTGCACCCTCTGAAATGCATAACAACACTGCCAAGCCCAACGTCAGTTAATGCACTCACGAGGTGCTTAATATAATGAGATTGACTCGAACCCTCCAATCCATGAAATAGTATAACTATACCCTTCAAATCAGTATTCTTATCAGGCATAGCCCAAGCTAAATCTACAAAGTCGTGGTCGGGAGTTATAATGCGTTCATTGACGAACTGAACCTCTGGTGCAGATAACAGAAATTTCGGCAGTATCGTTTGCAAATGCGTATTTTTCAGCCACGGTTTAGGCTCAAAACCTGCAACAGTGATACTACCAAACTTGGTTTTGGCCATCTTATTCGTCACTTCGTTTACCAAAGGTGCCGGCTAGTTTCTTTTGCTCATCCATTAGCGCTGTCAATATTGCATGGGCTTCTTCATGTATTGAATTTTCAGAAAGCTCCTTCAGGTCATTGAGACTGGAAAAAATAGCCGAGTCACCTTTATTGTCATTAATTCGAGGCATAGCATGAATTAAACAAGATTGCGCAAACTCGATCATTGCAACTTGCTGTTTTTTTTCCAACTCAAGCTCTTTAGCTAACAATTCTTTGTATTGCGAAGTCTTATAATCGCATAAACCTCGCGCGATATGTTCATCTTTAAGGGCCCTTCTTTTTTGCCTAATATTTGATGTTAGACTGTCCAGATTTTCATTATTGTTGTTTATGGCCTTTAAATCTTGAACCGATAAGCAAACGCATTTAGTCGAAAAATACATAAGCAACAGGGCTATATTTACATTTACGTCAACGTTATCTTGTAGCCATATCAAGTTTTCTTGATTATGACTTTGGAAATAAAATTGCAATGAATAATCGAAAAATTCATCAGCTGAAATTACGGGAATTTCATTCGCTAACATTAACTACCAGCCTTGCTACGTTCAAATTCAGCTTGGGCGTGTTCCAATTGTTCCTGGGATTCGAGCCATTCCATTTCTAGTTCCTCAATCTTACTTTTCGCATCAACCTGCTTCGCGATTAATCCGTTTAATAGATGCTTATTTTCAGCTTCATACAAGCTTGTATCTAGCATTTTATTTTCTGTTTCATCCAAAACACTTTGGTATTTTGAAATATGTTTTTCACTCTTTAAAATACTTTCACGAAACGCTTTAGTGGATTGGCGAAACTCCGCTTCCATACGTTTTAGTACTTTACGATCAATACTCGGCCCTTCATTCTTTGATTCAGCATCGGCTGTGGTTTTTCTATCTGCCTTATTCGCAAACAACCATTTTTGATAGTCAGTCAAGTCTCCAGAAAAACTACTAACCGCACCGCTGTCTACTAAATAAAAGTCGTCGCACACACTTTCAAGTAAATAACGGTCGTGCGAAACAATTACCATTGCACCCTCAAATGACTGAAGTGCATAAGCTAGTGCTTCACGCATATTCATGTCAAGGTGGTTAGTGGGTTCATCGAGTAATAGTAAATTGGGTTTCGAATAGACTATTAGTGACAAGACCAAGCGCGCTTTTTCGCCACCCGACATAGGCGCAACCTTTTTTAAGGCTTCATCTCCATGAAAGCCGAAGCCACCCAAATAGTCTCTAATTTGTTGGTCGGTTAATTGGCGGTCAAGGGCAAGCAAGTGATCAAAAGCAGAGTTTTCTAGATTTAGCGCTTGAACTTGATGCTGTGCAAAATAGCCAATTTTAAGTCCTGCTGACGTGTTATAGCGTCCCTGTAAAGGAGAAAGCTCACCGGCTAATAATTTAATGAAAGTAGATTTACCCGCACCATTTCGACCTAACAATCCAATTCGACTGCCCGGTACCAAATTTAAGTGGATATTAGACAAAATAATAGTGGCGTCATACCCAAGTTGAACACTTTCCATATTAATGAGTGGGTTGGGCAGTTTATCGGGCTCTTTAAACGCAAACGAAAACTCATTTGCAGCTTGAATAGGCAGCAGAGCTTCCATTTTTTCAAGCTGTTTCACACGGCTTTGAGCTTGTTTGGCCTTGCTTGCTTTAGCTTTAAATCGCAATATAAACGAGGTTAAATGTTGCTTTTTTTGCTCTTGTTTTTCGTATTGCTTTTGCGCTAATGCTAATCTTTCAGCACGTTGCTTTTGATAGCTTGAATAATTACCCGTATAACTAATAAGATTCTTATCTTCAAAGCTCACAATAACGTTAGCACAGGAATCAATAAAGGCCTGATCGTGGGAGATGAGCAATAGCGTACCTGGGTATTGTTGCAGATAGTCTTGTAACCAAATTACCGCATCGAGATCGAGGTGGTTGGTAGGCTCATCTAAAAGTAATAGGTCTGATGGGCACAGCAGTGCTCGCGCCAAATTCAAGCGCATTTGCCACCCGCCCGAAAAATTAGCTACCGCCGAAGACAAGTCTGCCTCACTAAAGCCCAACCCCGCGAGTATTGTGGCTGCTCTTGCCTGCACGTCATATGCACCAGCATGTTCTAACTTTTCATGTAGCTGGGCAATCAGTTCGCCTTGATTTTTTGCCTCAGCTTGAAGAAGCTGCTTCTCGATTTCACGTAATTTAGTGTCGCCATCTATTACATAATCGCGAGTGGTGCGAGATGTGTCATCGATATACTGGGCAATAGCAACTACTTGCCAGTGCTTCGCTACCGAATACTCCCCAGCATCAGGCGTAATTTGCCCGAGTAACAAAGAAAAAAGACTCGATTTTCCGCATCCATTGGGTCCAATAATAGCAACTTTCTGGCCGGCGAATAGCTCTAAGTCAGTTGACTCAATTAGCGTTTTGATTCCGCGCTGTAGGCCTAACTTCTGTAATTTAATCATAACATCGACTTAAACAAAGGTGGCGCGCAGAATAGCAAAATTCCGCTTATTGATCATTAGTTACCTTATGCAGGTATACTATTAGGTATATATAAAATTAATAGTAATTCAATGACAAACAAAACTAAAAAGCGTTTTATTGCCGGTGCTAAATGTCCAAGCTGCAAAAGCCTTGACACACTCATGCTGTATTTTGAAAACAATGTGGAAAAACTTGCCTGCGTAAGCTGTGATTACAAAGAAACACAAACGACAAAAGAAGTCACTGCAGCAAGTAAAACAAGCAGCGGTGTTATCGGCGTATTTAAGCCTGATTAAACATTACCAATATTACAACAACGCAGTTGTTTGAAAGCAGTCATATATTCCTCAGCGCTAATCAACTACTAATAATGTGGTGGTAACTCTACTTGGTCATTAATAGGTGAGTCAGAAGTTGGCATCGACTTGATTTTCTCATCCAACTTGCCGAGTAATTGCACTAGTGAGTTTATTTTATCTTGTTGCTGAATAACCGTTTGATTTAACATTTCAATTGTATCTTCTTGATATGCTAACTTCACCTGTAAAGACTCCAGAGCTTGTTCAATTGACTCATTCGTCATAGCTTGCTTACTCATTTTACGCTATTACCTTTATTGTTAAATACTACCACTTTCATCATTTATCAATTGCCCATTTTTCGTAATTGCCACTACTTGCAATTGATACTGGTATGGAATCCACAAAGTCTACTGCATACACAACCGCCGATTGGGGTGCAGGCCCGTCACTGGGCGCAACTCGCCACTCTTGCCTTACTTTTCCCGTATGTACATCCCAAAGTGCTAGCCTTTTAGAAGGGGATCCTGTTAGTAAATACTTACTATCTTTAGAAAATTTCGCGGCGGTAAAAATTAATTGTCTCTCTATAAAGTGTAAACGCGACACTTCATGCCCTGTTTGCGCATCCCAAATTTGTGCTTTGTTTTGGCCATCAGCGGTGAACAAGAATTTGGCGCTTTGATCGAGTAAGACCTTAATTACCCGCTGAGGATGGTCGAACACATGAATAATTTGGGCCGTATTAGTATCCCATAGGTAAGCCTTATAATCGTTACCACCAGTAAGGGCATAGCGCCCATTGGCAGATAGATCTACCGAGTTTATTTTTTGTTCGTGCGCAATAAACTCCAAACGACGCTCAGTTTGCAGTTCAAAAAACATCACCGTCCCATCAGCTCTGCCCACCAAGACTGCGCGAGCACCATTGGCGATAGCAATATCCCTAATAGTAGACTGGTCAATACGCCAAAAACCGATAGGTTCACCTGTTGCTAATGACCATACGGCGAATGCTTCACTGTCTGATGTAACAACAAAATCACCATCTTTTGAAAACTTAACATTGTCGACTAAATTGAGTCCTTCACCTTGATGCCGCCATGAGTACAAGGCAGTATTTGAACTTAAGTCATGGACTTTAATCTCACCGCTGACTTCCGATATAACGGCGAGTTGCTTTTCAGGATGTATATCGGCTGCATACACGCCACTTGGTGACAGGTTAGCCTTATCGATAGGAGTTGTGTCGGGGATGCTGCAGGCGCTTAAGGTCAAAGCAAGCACTACCAAATACAAAAATAATTGCGGTCTATTTACTAACAAGGGTTTCACTTTGTTGTTAAGAGCATTAACATGGAGGTTAGTATAAACCATCAATGAATAAAAACACTATAAAGCATAGGCTTTGTGTTTCAGGAGAGAGTAAATGAAAAAAGCATCACTAGCCCTTATAATGGGTGCTACATTGGTATTGTCTGCTTGTGGTAGCGAAAAAACAGCAGAAGAAGCCGCAGCGAATGACACAAAAGTCACCTACACTACCGAAACTGAGCAGCACTCATATGCACTTGGCGCACGCATGGGCAAATTTGCTAAAGACCAAGTAGTTAGACAAGATGAACTTGGAATTGAGAGCGACCAAGGGGCTTTAGTAGCCGGCTTTAACGATGCGTTTAATGGACAATCACAGTTCAGTGATGAAGAAGTAGAAGCATATGTACAAGCTTTTTCAACTAAATTCCAAACTGCTGAACAAGCCGACCAACTGGCATCTGCTGCTGTAAACATCGAAGCGGGTATAAGCTATTTAGTCGAAAATGGTAAGCGCGAAGAAGTAATTACCACTGAATCTGGCTTGCAATACGAAGTACTTACCGTTGGTGACGGCGCTAATCCTACCGCAGAAGACACGGTTCGCGTTCATTATCACGGGACATTGATCGATGGTACGGTATTTGATTCATCTGTTGACAGAGGTCAACCTGCAGAATTCCCGCTTAACCGTGTAATTACTGGTTGGACTGAAGGCTTGCAGTTAATGAAAGTGGGTAGTAAATACCGTCTTTATATTCCAAGTGAATTGGCTTATGGTCAACGCGCGACCGGTAATATTACGCCAAATTCAACGTTGGTGTTTGATGTGGAGTTACTAGCTATAGCCCCTTTCACTGATTAGTGAAATATAGGACAACATGAGTCAATAAAGTTGTAGTTTTTATTAAGCGCAGTATTTCAAGTACTGCGCTTTTTTCTTTCTTAGTGCATTACATTTTGAACTATCGTTAATGCATAGCAATAGTATTCTTGCGTTGCAGTCTTTTGATAGAAGTATAAGCAATTAATCCAGAAATGGCGCTAGCACAGAGTAACCACAGCATAACTATATTTACGTCAGACAAGACAAAAGCAATAACAGCGACAGCTAAGCACATGATTGATGATATAAGTAGTACAATTGAAAGTAACAACCATATCGACTCTAAGGTTGTGAAATTAGTCGATTTAATATTATGTAAATGGCAATGTGTAATGGTATTTCCCCTCTATTCATTGTTATCAACTTGACCATGTATTCAGCTTGACACATATTTAGATGTTTACTACTGAACTTTAGTTCAATAATTGACCAAATATTATGAGAACACCACTTTTAACCAAAAATGGTTATATACAATTAAGCGCAGAACTAGACTATTTATGGCGAAGCGATCGTCCGGCTGTTACTAAAAAAGTAACGTGGGCTGCTAGTTTAGGCGATCGTAGCGAAAATGCTGATTACCAATATAATAAGAAGCGTTTGCGTGAGATTGACTGGCGTGTGCGCTATTTACGTAAAACCTTACAAAATTCAAAGGTAGTTGAATATTCGGTTCAACAAGAAGGTCGCGTGTTTTTCGGAGCGTGGGTACAGGTTGACAATCAAGAGGGCCTGATCAAAATATTTCAAATTGTGGGATATGATGAGATTTTCGGTAAAAAAGATGCTATTTCTATAGACTCACCCATGGCGCGAGCATTATTAAAAAAAGAAGAAGGTCATTTGGCGCACGTAAAAACGCCGGTTGGCACCACAGAATGGGAAATTCTGAAAATATGGTACACAAAAACATAAATTTACATGCTAACTGGGCCATCTACCGCTATAATTGAGGCGGATACTTTCAGCAAGCATCGAATAACCCTATCCTAACTTTACATCTTGCGACTAAACACTAACCCTACATGCTCTTATTGGATTTTATTGAATGATTATTGAAAAAATTGCGGCCGAAATTGGTGCTACATCTGGTCAAATTAAAGCGGCAGTAAAATTATTAGATGAAGGCGCGACGGTGCCATTTATAGCTCGCTATCGAAAAGAAATAACCCAAGGCTTAGACGATATTCAACTTAGAAAACTTGAGCAACGCTTAGGTTATTTACGAGATTTGGAAGCTAGACGAGCGGTAATTTTGAAGTCAATTTTTGAACAAGGTAAGCTAAGCGATCAGCTCAAAGCAGATATAAGCTCGGTAGAAAACAAAACAGAGTTAGAAGATTTATATTTGCCATACAAACCACGCAGGCGCACCAAAGGCCAAATTGCGATAGAAGCGGGTTTAGCGCCCTTAGCTGATTTACTCTTAACCAACAAAAATTGTGATCCGCAAACCGAAGCCACAAACTATATAGATGAAACTAAAGGCATTGCCGATGTTAAGGCCGTGCTAGATGGCGCCAAATTTATCCTAATGGAACAGTTTGCTGAAAATGCATCGGTATTGTTGAAGGTTCGCCAGTATTTACAGCAACATGCGCATATTACGAGCTTAGTTGTATCAGGCAAAGAAAAACAAGGTGAAAAATTTAGAGATTATTTTAGTTTTTCAGAAAAAATTAGCGTAGTGCCGTCCCATAGAGCACTCGCTCTATTTAGGGGCCGCAACGAAGGAATGTTGCAAGTTGCGTTAGACAGCGAGCCGGCAAATACTGAAAACAAAGGCGAGGCTTGTGAACGTATTATTGTACAAACACTCAACTTAGATTGCCATTCTAAAAGTGCACGAGATGTATGGCTAAATCTAGCAGTACAGTGGACATGGCGAGTCAAAATTAGCCAATATATGGAAACCGAATTATTCGCTCAACTGCGCGAAAAATCCGAAACAGAAGCTATTGATGTATTTGCAAAAAATCTACAAGATTTATTGATGGCGGCACCTGCCGGGCCTAAGGTCACCATGGGTCTTGACCCAGGCTTGAGAACCGGCGTTAAAATTGCAGTTCTAGACGCTACTGGCAAAGTATTAGCAACTTCTACTATATTCCCGCATCAACCCCAAAATCAATGGGATAAGTCAACGCGAACCTTAGCAAATATTTGTAAGCAACATAAAGTTGAATTGATCAGTATCGGCAACGGAACAGGCTCACGCGAAACCGACAAACTGGTGAGCGAAATGATGAAAGCAAATGCAGAATTACCACTGCAAAAATTGGTGGTTAGTGAAGCAGGTGCATCAGTATATTCAGCGTCAGAATTGGCCTCAAATGAATTGCCAGATTTAGACGTGTCTTTACGCGGCGCGGTATCAATAGCGAGACGTTTACAAGATCCATTGGCAGAGCTTGTTAAGATTGAACCCAAAGCAATTGGTGTAGGACAATATCAACATGATGTCAATCAAAGTAATCTTGCCTTATCTCTTGATACTGTCATTGAAGACTGTGTAAACGCGGTTGGCGTAGACTTAAACACCGCATCTCCTGCATTATTGGCACATGTTTCTGGTTTAAATAAGACACTTGCTAATAATATAGTGCACTTTAGAGATACCAACGGTGCATTTACAGAGCGTAAAGCGCTTAAAAAGGTAGAACGCCTAGGGCCAAAGGCCTATGAGCAAGCAGCGGGTTTCTTGCGTGTTATGAACGGGCTAAATCCTTTAGATAAATCGGCGGTGCACCCAGAGGCATACGACGTAGTCACCACTATAATCTCCAAAACAGGCAATGCGGTTAACGAAATTTTGGGCAATAAAGACATACTAAGACAGCTCGATCCAAAAGATTTTGTAACCGACATGTTTGGTTTGCCTACTATAAATGACATTATTACAGAATTAGAAAAACCTGGCCGCGATCCACGTCCCGAATTTAAGACAGCCAAATTTAACGAAGCTGTTTCTACCATGAAAGACTTAGAAGTTGGTATGGTGCTTGAAGGTGTGGTAAGTAATGTAGCCAACTTTGGTGCTTTTGTAGATATTGGCGTACATCAAGATGGCTTAGTACATATTTCTGCAATTACTAATAAGTTTATAAAAGACCCACGCGAGGTAGTAAAAACAGGCGATATCGTCAAGGTAAAAGTGACTGAGGTGGATGTTAGCCGTAAACGTATTTCGCTAACAATGAGATTGGATGAACCTGCTCACACAAGCTCTCAGTCAAGAAGTGAGAATCCCCAGGCAAAAAATACTAAACCAGCGCTTAAGAAGAGTGGAACGCAGGCTTCACCTAGAAACAATTCTGCGTCGAAAGGAAACCAAGTAAATAATGCGATGATGGGCAATGCATTTGCCGATGCGTTTGCCAAAGCTAAAAAGTAGTATTGATGAGTATTTTTTAAGCGCTTGCAGAAAAGTTTGATATTACTTGATGGGCGCTATTCTTCTCATAGGCCTGTACGCTAGTATTTACGTTTTTGGGTTCATTATCTTGTGGATCACCGCTCAGCTGTTGCTGGCTAACTTGCGAGCGAGCTTCATTTTCTTTTTGCGAAGCCTCAGCAGCCACTTTCAAGTCTTGCGTACTTGGCTCAGCAGGCGCGAGTGCAGCGGCTCTGACTATTTGCATTTTTTGAATGGTATCTTCAGGCTTCTGCTCTTCTGATACATCAATAGATACTTCACCACCTACTGCATAACGCTTACCGTCGGGGCCTGTTGCATATTCGTATGTTGGTGAGCCGGCGTATTGACCTCCCACGGCAGCATGCGCTTGCTCATGGACACGGACTTCGCGGTCGCGGTCCTTCAATTCTTGTACTTTGCCTTTCTCGTCTTCGCTAAGGGTATTACTTGATTCTGCTTGAGCCGCTTTTCTTCCCTCTGATGAAATATTAACGGTATCTTTGTTGCTTTGGTTCTTTTCGCTGTTTTGACTATTTTGATTGTTGTTCGAGGCACCATCTTGACTAGTTTGTTTTGAATTAGAGGCATTCTGTGCAGGTTCTATTGCCGCTCGATTACTATTTTCCGAATGTGCGTCAGCAGTACCTAGTCCATCTATAGATGGACTAAAGCTCTGATAATCTACTGGCAACACTATGTTCATTTAAGCCAACACCCTTTTTTACGCATATGTGTCTATTATAGAACCAATAATTCCATCACGCTTTGCTGCTCGATCAATTACCTCTGCCGACGCTGCGGCCTGCAGTGAGCCAGACATCATGTCTACAGCGGCTTTATTCAACACATTAGGCTCACCACGATTACCACCATTGGTAAGCTGTTGCGCCGCCCTATTCATACTTTCTGAAGCGGCTTGATAACCTTGCATTCCTGCTTGCATCGCACTATTTGACGTTGAATCAACATTGTTCATTTAGGGACTCCACGCTACTACGTTACTACTAAATATTACTTCTCACCGAGTTTATCGGCCGACTAATGAGAAACTTTAACTTTATTTTTTAGACTGTCCAAATATATATAAAAGTTAAATTCTAGACTGTCCAGAAAGTTAAATTCTAGACTGTTCAGAAATTGATCTTATGAAGGTATCGATGGCTTCGAAGGTTTCCTTTGGATGACTGAGAAACGGTGCGTGAGAGGCCTTAGGGATAAGAAAAGTATTGGCGTAGGGATACAAACTTTGAATATCCTCGATAGCACGTTTGGATACCAAGCTATCAAATCCCCCATAGATTCGAAGACACGGCAGTTCACTTGACAACCTAGAACTCAATTGGGGACTCGACGTTGGTCTAAGATCTGTATCTCTCAATAAACTCAGGCTCTTACTTAAGTTTAATGCCGAACTTAATGGATATTCACAAATACCGTCAAACATGGCCTTCATTTGTTCTTTAGGCTTATCTAAACCTAAACATTGAATTCCCAAAAACCGCTTTAATAGCGCAACATGATCAGTTTGTAGTTGCTTACTAAACATGCTTAAAATTTCTGGTTTGAGCCCGTGCCAACTATCTGTTTGGACAAATTTAGGGCTACTCGCTATTTGAATGTGCCCTAATACATTTTTGTCAGCTGAATTAGCTATTTGTTGCGCAATCAATCCACCCATAGACCAACCAGCAAGAATCGTATTTGGCCGTAATTGATCGGAAATCACTTGCGCAATTGTATCTATAGTATAGCCCTCAATATCAGTAGATGAATTTTGACCGTAGCCAGGTAAATCGATCGCTCTAAGGGTTATATTGCTCGGTAACCTCGCTTCACAATACCTAAGAAAAGTAGTCCAAATACCTTGATTCATTCCCCACCCATGCAGAAAAACGACATTTAGCGTATTTATGCTCCTCAAAACAGTACTCCAGTTCAGGTGTCACTTCCCGACTCCAATGATACGCTATTGCAATCCATTGAAATAGCGTATCCCAAATTGCATTACCTATGCAGCGTAGTTAACAAAGTAAATCGGCTAATATGAATAAATACGAGGTGATAAAGCAATTAATTAGAAAAATATCAAACTTGATAGGCCATAGAAGTTGTTTTGTGTGTCATCAAAGCAGCTTGTTATTAGTCTGTGAATGTTGTCTTTGGGAAACTCAGCTTCCGTTATTTCCAGTACCAGGGCATAACTTACTCGACCATCCAAAAATATATGACAATTTAGTGCCTCCTGCATATGAATCACTAATCACACTTGGCGAATACGATGGAGTGCTGAAAGGACTAATAAATCAACTAAAATTTTCCAGTAAACCCTTAGCGGCGGAAGTACTGGCAGAATTCTTCGCTTTTTATTTGGGGCCTCGTATGAGAGTGCAACAATCAATACCCGATGCCTTAGTGCCTATCCCGCTAAGTAATAGGAGACATGTAAGTAGACAATACAATCAAGCAAGGCTTTTATCATGTGCGCTGGCATCTCACTTTGGTATTGAAAGCATCGATGGATTAAAAAGAACCAAATACACGCAGCAACAATCTACGCTAGACCGTGAAGATAGACAACGCAACATTCAACACGCATTTGCAATCAATGAACCATTCAACCTTGAATCAATTGCAATAGTCGATGACGTCATCACCACGGGAGCGACTGTAAATGAAGCCTGCACGACAATTCAACAGGCTTATCCGAACATTAGCATAAGTGTTTGGTGCATTGCCGCTACACTTCACTAAAAGGCATATTTACATCAAATCGGACAGATATAAAGCATTCGCTGTCAGCTTATTGGTACCATCCCAATAACCTCTAAAATGCACGTTATCTACAAATCCAATTACAGATCCACGTCCTTTTTTAACCGCTACTATAGCCGCCGTATTACGGATAAGCTCTTGCATCTCGTCAGCTGAATAACCTGCCATTAGGGGCTCAGCTGAATATTTTGCAACATCCTCAAAAGGATTGTCAGTAATGTTCAATACCATATTGCTCGTTTTAAACAATGGGAGCATGTCTCTTTCAAATCCAAAGAACAATGGGTGCGTTAAATCAATTTTGCTTTCATAAACTGCACCAGCCACCAACTTTTTAGCTGCCAATGCGTTTTGATCGCCAAACACTAACTTCTTAATTGGAAAGGCAGAGTCTAAGGCCTCTTTAGAAACAAGTTTGTTTTCAACCCAATTATTCTTTGCAAACCAAGACACGGCCGATTTTTGCCCAATTAATACTCCACCCTCTTTAACCCAAGTCTCGATTTTCTTAGTCAGCAAATCACTTATATTATCGTAACTACCTGATGCAAAAATAATATGCGAATATCTATCTAGACTTCTACTATCTAGGTCGCGTAAATCCCAAAGAGTAGCCGGTACGCCTAATCTTGTATCCAGGTAATGCCATATTTCGCCGACTTCATTACTAGAGGTGCCTACCCCACCAACCATAAGAACCTCTGGTTTATCAACTTTTACAAATTGACTAGATCCTAAATCAATTCCTCTACTTGTTAGACCTGATGTAATCGTGTGCACAGTAATATTGTACTGCTGCGAATAGCGAGCAAGTATAGATATTAAACCATCAGGCTGTTTCAAAGCAGATGGAATAACTATTGAACCTTTACCAAAATTCATTTCACCATTGGGTGTTTTCGCTTTAAAATCTGCACCCGCGGCTCTAACCTTAACATCATGCTCTAATAAACTTTGCAGCATTGTTGGTGCTTGGTGATCAAACCACTCAAATACATATGCGTATTGATTATCGGCCAAATTGACTGTTACGGGTTTAGGCGACTGCCAATCGCTAAGTTCTAATTTTCGACTCACCGATGATTTAGTCCCTGTATATGGTAAATTAAAAGCTAGTCCAATATTCCAATTTGAAACATCGTAAAAAGTATTATCTGCAAAGCGTTGACGCTCACTAAACAAAGATTGGATGAGGCGATACTGATTTTGTGCCAATGGAATAAAAATAGCTTTATTTGCTTGATAAGTAACATCACTCACATCGATATCTTTCGTCACTAGTTGCAACTTTATTTTATGTGACTTCAATATGTCTACCATGCGCTCGAAGCGAGACTCGTCCTTACCTTGGGCAATCAAATAGCCACTTAGGTCATCGTCTTTTACACGTTTTTGAGTATCTCTATAAAACTGTTTCTGGTAAGCCAGAATTGCCGCTTTATTCGCCATAGCGCCTTCAAAAGTTGAAAGAGATGTGGTGATTTGATTTTGTATACTGCGAGGGAAACTAAGTAATCCGTTAACGGACTCTTGCAAATGCCCTCTGCTACTTGCTTGTTCAAACAAAATACCAATGCTGCCATGGGCATCAGGGTATGTAGAGCCTTTCCCGTAATAGAAATCATCAAAACTTTCTTCGGTAAAATATAACTGCTTGTCAGCATCTAATGCTTTGGCATGAAACTCAGCGAGCGCGCCAGTAAGAGTTACATTTTGAGAGGGTGTTAAGGGATTTTTACGCGAAGGTACGCCTGGTTGAAAAAAATAAGTACTGTTGGTGCCCATCTCATGAAAGTCGGTTAATACATGCGGCCGCCACTCATGAAATTGCTTAATACGCGCTTTAGATTCTGGATGGGTGAGTAGCAACCAATCTCTATTTAAATCGAACCAATAGTGGTTTGTCCGTCCCGATGGCCAATGCTCTACATGTTCTCTATGCATTGGGTCTGAAACCAGATTTTTACCTTTGTGCGTATTAGCCCACTGAGCAAACCTAGACAAACCATCTGGATTTAAAGATGGGTCTAAAAGTATAATGTTTTCACCCAATAATTTATCAACTTCAGGGCTGTTAGAAGCCGCTAAATGATAGGCGATGAGTAACGATGCGTTGCTGCCCGAAGGTTCGTTTCCATGTACACTATATCCCATGTAAACAATAAGCGGTGCACTCGATGGCGGCGCTTCTCCTTGGGCAATACTGTTAATATGCGTTGTTTTTAAACTATCAATATTCTTATGATTTTCTGGGGATGTTATGGTTAATAAAACAAGTGGACGTTGTTCATGGGTTTGACCTGTATATGTCAGACTAATCCTATCAGACTTCGCCGCTAGCAACTCCATATAACGTACTATTTGGTCGTGCCTAACATGCCACGTGCCAACGGGGTAACCTAACACTTCTGCAGGCAGCGGAATATCAGCGTTATAATTCTGCCCTTCAGGCAAATACTGCAAATCATTTAATTGCGTAGAAGCAAAAATGGGGAACGAAACAACAACAAATATTACTGAGGTAGACAATAACCTGACAAGACTTTTTAACATGCGGGTTCTCTTTTTTTGTGGTCATTTTTCTTATAACCTTCTTTTTTGTTAATTGTCGCTTAAAAGCACACAAAAGTATAATTTCATCTGACTTTAACAATAGAATATAATATTGCGGAAAATGTCTAATACTTGAGTGTTTTACTCGGGTAATATTTGCTATAATGAAAAGACAACATCGACTGAGGTGAACATGATTAATATTTCTGAATCTGCCCAAACGCATTTTGGCAAACTTTTATCGCAGCAAGAAGCGGGAACCCACATACGTGTTTTTGTAATTAACCCAGGGACTTCTAAGGCCGAGTGTGGAGTATCTTATTGCCCACCTGACGCAGTTGAACCACAAGATTTACGCTTAAACTTCAATGGCTTCGATGCTGTTGTTGACGAAGAGAGTGTGCCTTTTTTGGAAGAAGCGGAGATTGATTTTGTTACTGATCAGATGGGCTCACAGCTCACTCTTAAAGCCCCCAATGCAAAAGCACGCAAGATTTCAGATGATGCATCGTTAATAGAACGCATCAATTATATGATTGAATCTGAAGTAAATCCCCAGCTGGCAAGTCATGGTGGCCAGGTGTCATTGGTAGAGGTCACTGAAGATGGTGCAGCCATTCTTCAGTTTGGTGGAGGTTGTAATGGTTGTTCTATGGTTGACGTAACGTTGAAAGACGGCATAGAAAAGCAGATGTTAGAGCAGTTTAAAGATGAAATTACGAGTGTTAAGGATGCTACTGCCCATGAAGCAGGTGAGCACTCTTACTACTAAAGCGTAAACATGGAGTCGAATAAAGCGAGTGTATACTCGCTTTTTTTATACCAAATATTCAGATTTTTGTTTATACAAATAAACGTAATAACCACCTAGCAATAAGCCTCGAAAGCTCAGAAAAACTAACATCGCGTACCAAAGAGATATATTTCCACTGTCTTGCCAGAACCACCATGTAGGTAAAAACCCCATCAACGTGCTAATAAACATACTGTTACGCATCGGCCTGCCTAAACTTAAGCCTACAAATACGCCATCAAACAAATAGCACCAATGAGAAAGAAGGGGTATCAGCACGACAATAAATGCGTAATCGGCCATAAGCCGAACAACCTCTTCATGATGGGTTAATAAGTTAATAATTAGACTGTCTAGAAAATAGAAAAGCAGAGAATAAACTACTGCAAAAAAAGACGACCACAAAAGCCCTACATTCACATATAAATTTAGCTGTGCTTTGTCTTTCCTACTTTTCGCCTCGCCAATAAGAGCTTCAACGGCATTTGCAATACCGTCTAAGCCCAGAGCAATTAACGCAAAGAATTGCATGATAATGGCATTTACGGCGGCTGCTTGCGCTCCAAATTGAGCACCCTTAAGCGTTATAAATGCGAGTGTAAACTGAAGAATAAGATTGCGCACAAACATATGGCTGTTTAAGGAAAGTATTTGCTTGAGTTCAATAAAAGTAAACCACCCCCTAACAATCGAAAGTTTCAATCTAGACTGTCCAGAAATTGAAAATAGGTGGAAGTTTTTGTCCTTTAATAGGTATTTTTGAACCATAAAAAGACCAAGAAACATCATCAAGTATTCAGCAAATACCGTTGCTGCAGCGACACCCTTCACTCCAAATCCAAGCCCATATACAAATGCCAGACTTAATATTATGTTTGCTAAATTTATAATAACTTGCAGTAGCAGAACATATTTAGTTTTTTGTTGACCTATAAGCCAACCAATTAGCACCATGTTGATAAGCGTTGCAGGCGCTCCCCAAACACGGGTAAAAAAGTAGGCCTCTACATTAACCTTTAATTCTTCGTTTGCTTGAGCAAAATATAGTCCTGCGTTAACCACAAAAGTTTGCAATGCCAATATAAAGACAGCCAATACCGAGGCCAATAAAATCCCTTGCAGTATTACTTTGCTGCTATCCAATGGACTCTTATTGATTGATTGTGCGCTCAATCCGGTGATAGACATTTTCATAAATCCACACACCCAATAGAGCTGCGTGATAATGAGGCTACCAATTGCAGCACCTGCCATTATTGACACATCATCCATACGCCCTAGGATAGCAGTATCTACCAAGCCCAAAATTGGGGTGGTAACATTCGCTAAAATAAGTGGAAAGGCTAACCATAATAGTCGCGTGTGAGGCTTTACTGATAAAATGATAAACTTATCCCCAATACAAAAGATTACTTGATGTATCCTTAACAGACATATCAACATAGAAATTACAGTATACATAGATTATTAAGACGCTAACGAATTGTAAAAATATAACCCAAAAGGCAAGCGCTAAAATGAATAGAAAAATATCGTTCAACAAAACTCTTATTAGTATAGGGTGCTTATTTTTATGCGCATTGTCGTTTATCTCGACAGCAAGTGAGGTAAAACTTACCCAAGCGATAAATACTCAAAACTTAGTCATTCTCCAATATCATCATGTTTCAACAAAAACACCTAACAGCACCAGCGTATCGCCTTCCGTTTTTGAAAGTCACATGGCGCTTTTATCAGAAAACTTTCACGTTGTCGACTTAGCAGAAGCAATTGACAAAATTCAATCTCGCCAAGCCTTACCTAATCGGAGCGTTGCTATTACCTTCGACGATGGATTTAGGAATATTCTAGAAAATGGTCATCCAATATTGGAGAAGTATGGATTCCCATATACCATATTTATTAACCCGGCACTCATAGGTGAATCTTCGCATCAATTGACTTGGGAACAGGTAAAGCAAATGCAGCCTTTAGCAACATTTGCAAACCACACACTTGATCATGCCCATTTGCTTACAAAAAGCGAAAGCGAAAAATCGTCAAGTTGGCTACTTAGAGTTATGAAAGATATAAATCAAGCAGAAGAGATAATCGAAACAAAACTCGGCTATAGCAAAAAATGGCTTGCCTACCCTTTTGGCGAATTTAATCTAGTATTAAAAGAAGAGTTACAGTCACAAGGCTATATTGGATTTGGCCAACAATCAGGTGCAGTCTCTGTGTTCAGTGACTTTGGTGCCTTACCTAGATTTCCCGCGGCAGGGGTTTATGCAAATTTGGACAGTCTAAAAACTAAAATAAACAGTTTTGCGATGCCTGTTAAAACAGTGTTTCCTCTCGATAATCAATTTCAGGTAGGAGACAGCCTAGACTTTATTGAATTGCGTGTTGAAGATCAAGATGTTCGTTTGACTGCGATTGCTTGTTATTTTAAAGGAACAACCCTGCCGATCAAAAAGGACGCTGATAAGCTTATTATAGAAGTAAACCATGTATTTATGCCGGGTAGGGCAAGAATTAATTGTACTGCGCCTAGTAATCAATTCTCAGGACGTTTTTATTGGTATTCGTACCCTATGTTTACAGCAAATCAAAAGGGGGAATTTTTAGACTAGGCTAGACCAGTTAAGACCTTTTATAAATTGTACTGCATCCTGTAAAAGGTTTGTTTAGTATAGATAAACTCATTGCTTTTAATTAACATGAAACCTAAACCTAAATAAAAGCTAACGGCATCGTCATTGTTACTATCAACATCCAGTATTAGTTGAGTTTTGTCTCTTAGCTTAGCCTGCACAATAGCATGTGCGATGAGTTTTTTACCAACCCCCATTCCACGATATTTTTCAATTACAGCAAGATGCCCAACACATAATTGATGATCCAAGGGCGCTAAAAAGACCTTCTTAATTCTTTCATTAGTAATCACTAAATGGGCAATTTGATTGGGTCCTAAAAAATCACTTAGGCTTTGTAATGTGTGGGAATGAAAGGACTGAGGTAAGTTATTATCCCAAAGAGTTATGCTGCCTAATACATTACTACCTTCACACGCAATTTGGTGACGCGCCGCACTATATTGGCCATCACTGCGCTGTGATGCTTTAAAAATATAATCAAGAGCTTGTGCCCTACCTTTAAATAAATACGGTAGCAATACAGGCGCAGAAGAAAATATAAGTGAGGAAAGTGGCTGGCCGTCAGCAATCGAAGCCCAGCGAAGACCTATCATGAATCTATTAAACCAGTTATCATCTAGTGCTTAGTAAAATGGGCATGTCGGTCATAATCTGCTCAGTATCACTTATAGATAGTTCACCCAAAACATGTTTCGGCTTAAATCGCCCCACCACATTTCCATCCGGATTAATCACGACAATAGACGCGCTATGGTCGACCAAATAGTTAGGGTTATCTGTGCTTTCGCTCATTGAATACATCATACCCATGCTTCTTACCAGGGGAAACAATTGCTCATGAGGCCCAGTCGCAGCAACGAAGTCACTATTGAAAAAATTAATATATTCATTCAATCGTTCAACGGTGTCTCGCTTTGGATCTACCGATAAAAACCATACCTGAAGAGGACTATGCACCTCAGTAGCTTTTAGGGCTGGGTATACTTTATTTATTTCAGCTAATGTGACAGGACAAATGTCAGGGCAAAAAGTGTATCCGACAAACGCCAAGGTCCACTTCCCCTGTAAATCTGCATTAGTAAATGCTTCACCTGTATGTTTTGAAATAGTAAAATCGGATAATTTTCTAGGTAATGGAAACCAACTCAGATGCTTGGTTTTTTTACTTAGTACATCACTTTCAGTTTCATTTGCATTATGCCCAGGTGGCGTAATTACTAAAGCAGCATAAATACCACTGCAAAACACTACAAACAATAACAGGCCTATCCACTTATTTTGCATATATATTACTGCACCTCTAAATTTTAGAACTCAATAAGGAATATAATGATCTATCAATAAAACTACAAACAACACCATCAAGTGGACTATAGAAAACCTAAATGTTGCCATTGCCGTTTCAGGCTCGGGCTTATACTTGAGTTTCAAAGCCATATACAAGAAGTAGCCATTAAGAAGTGTAGAACCCGCTAAATATAAAGTGCCACTCATGCCTGTCAAATACGGCAAAACACAAATTATACATAGCAACACCGTGTATAAAACAATACACGTTTTAGTAAATTCAACACCATGAGTATTGGGTAACATTGGAATTTTAGCTTTGGCATAATCTTTTTCTCGATGAATAGCTAACGCCCAGAAATGAGGAGGTGTCCAGGTAAATACAATTAGTACCAATAGCAAGCCGTACGCATGAATTTCTCCCGTAACGGCTGTCCATCCCAACAAAGGAGGCACCGCGCCCGCTAGGCCACCAATTACTATATTTTGCGGCGTGGCACGTTTCAAGTACATTGTATAAACGACAGCATACCCAACTAAGCCCAAAAGGGTTAGCCAAGCAGTCAGCATATTTACAAATACGGCAAGGGCTGTAAACCCAGTAACCGCTAGCACAAATGCAAACGTTAAGGCGCTTTGCACAGATACTTTTCCTGTGGCTACAGGACGATTAAATGTGCGCGCCATGACAGAGTCAATTTTATGGTCGACCACATGATTGATAACAGCCGCAGCTGAAGACAGCATGCCTATCCCAAGCATACCCGCCACTAATATTTGTGGGTCAACCCAAGTTGTTGTCGCTAAACACATACCCACCAAGGCGGTCAGGAGTAACAACATTACCACTCTGGGTTTAGTCAGTTCATAATAATCGCGCCAAGAAGCAACACTGCCACTAGACACTACTTTTTTTGTGGTTGTTGCAGAGACAGACTTACTCATGCTCAGCTCCTAGAGAATATTGTGTTGGCATACAAAACAGTTTCAAAAAATGCATTGAATTACCCAATACGAGACAGTTTAAGTAATTTCTTAAGATCGAGAAGAATATCTCTACTATCCATAATTGCTTGCTGTTTGTCTGCTGTAACTGGGTATCTGAGCACAACATTGTGCAAAGTATCTGAAATGAAAATAGCATTAATATCGGTAGTTTTAAACACCTCAT
This sequence comes from Acidiferrobacterales bacterium, assembly GCA_964195425.1. Taxonomy (GTDB): domain Bacteria; phylum Pseudomonadota; class Gammaproteobacteria; order Enterobacterales; family Alteromonadaceae; genus Glaciecola. The sequence continues at coordinate 35,387 of CAXMOM010000001.1, read as the reverse complement.
TTACATTTTCTTGGCTTTTTTCAAGGACGTTTGCGCCACTAAAGGCTTTTATTTTTATCACGGCTTCGGCACTTGAATTTTCACTATAAATAAAGAGTGCATTTACACGATCAGAATGTTTCCCAGTCGCCATAAAAATTTGTTGAACTGCATACAAAGCGTTATCGCAGGTAATGTCACAGTTTTCCGGAATTATGTAAAGAAGATGCCATTTAATATCGCTTTCATTTATTAAAGAAGACGCCTCTATGACTGGTTGGAGTAACTCACCACGATTAGTAACAGCCTGATTGAACCAATCTAATTTTAGCGCCATATATGCAAATATAACGGGTAGCACAAAGACTGCTATTAACATTAATAGACTACGTTTATTTTTTGTATTATCTGAACTCATTTTTGTTGCACCTAATTCTTATTCTTTTTTGCTTTGTTTTATTTATTTACCGGAAAAATACTTTACTCGTTTTTATTTATTGGAGATGGACCCTGCATTCGTTTGAGCATAGACAACAAGTATACAGTTAATCCAGCTATAGCTAAGCCAAACCATTGCACTGCATAACCTAAATGTTTATCTGGACTCATCGTTACCGACTCCCATTGTCTCACAAAATCTGATCCATCAGGTAATAATCTAACCGTAGCGGGCAATACTTTAGAGCCCAAGTGTAGTCCTATTTCATCTAAATCAACTTGCTGTAGTAATACGGGAAATTTGCCGTAGGCCATATTTGTTTCGCGAATAAAGCTATTTTTTAGTGGTAAGTGGACAATACCTTCAATTTCGGTCAGAGCAGGTATCGTTAATTCAGGGGGTTGAGTGCGGACACCTGTTGAGGGTATCCAGCCAAGATTCAAAATAAGTATGCCTTCAGATGTTTCGTATGGCACTAGTACATGAAAGCCTGGTCTACCTTCTAGGAGTTTATTATCAATATAAAAGTGAGTATCAAGCGGTTTTCCTTCTGCTAACACGGTATAATCTTGATAACTTTGAATATCGCTAAAAGCTTCGGCTAGTCCAATATAAGTGCTTTGGTTAGCTACGTCTATGTTGGCCAAACGGATGTCTTTCTCAGCTTTACGCTCCAATTGCCAAAAACCTAAGCCCAACATAATGACAATTGCCACAAAAGCGACTAATGTAGCGATATATGGAAAGCGTTTCCTAGGATTAGTGATTAGCATTAACTTGACTCGTAAACAGCATTTCGTATACATACGCAATATAAAAAGATTTTGCGCACTTTACTTATTAAAATTGGAATTACTATGGCCATTAAAATTATTGTTTCAGGTTTACTGATATTCATGGTGTATAACTTGTTCAAAGCTATGATGGTAATGCTTAAAAGTGAATCAACAGAGCCAATGAGCAAATTTATTGGCCGGCGGGTAATCACGTCTGCATTAATTGTGATTGTGTTGCTAATTGCGGTTGCCACGGGTTTGATAACACCAAACCCGCGACCTTACTAAGCTATTTACTAGACCCTTTGCAAAACTATATAATATACACAACAACATATAGCATTAACCAAACAGCGTCTACAAAGTGCCAATACCAAGCACCTGCCTGAAAAGCAAAATGTTCTTTAGGGGTGAAATGCCCCCATACAATTCTAAAGAACATCACCGCTAGTATAATTGTGCCCAAAGTAACATGCAGTCCGTGAAAGCCGGTCAGCAGGAAGAAAGTATTTCCATACACACCCGAATCGAGAGTTAGACCAATATCGTATGCATGTATGTACTCATAGCCTTGTAACCCCAAAAATATAATCCCTAAAATGATGGTCAATCCTAACCACACTTTAAGTAAGGGCCGCTTGTTTTGCTCTAAACCAACATGTGCGAAATGCAGGGTCACTGATGAAATAACAAGAATAATGGTGTTTGCTGTCGGTAATCCAATTCCCATCTCTGTAGAAGTGGTGCCGCCCGGCGTGGTTATTAATGGCCATACAGCTTCAAATGTTGGCCATAGTACTTCGTTGGTCATAGCATTGTTAGACGCCCCGCCTAGCCATGGCACCGAAATAGTACGAGCATAAAAAAGTACACCAAAAAAAGCGACAAAGAACATTACTTCAGAAAAAATGAACCAAGCCATACCTTGTCGATACGAACGACCTAGCTGAGCACTATACATACCTGACATAGACTCATCAATTTGGTTTTTGAACCAACCCACCAGCATCACCAACAACATACATAAACCGGCAATGAGCGTGTAAGCTCCATACCCGTCTTTGTCTCTGGTTGATTCAATGACAAAATTTCCAGCACCTACCGCTATTAAAAACAAAGCAACTGCGCCAACTATTGGCCAAATGCTTTGATCTGGCACATAGTACTTTTGATATTCTTCTTCTTGAGCCATTTTTATCTCCGTCCCCTAATTCATCGCCACTTCAACTGCGTCTTTATCAACAGTTTCAGTGATGTCATATAGTGTGTATTGTAAAGTGAAAAATGTAATGTCTTTAGGTAACTGTGGGTCAACATAAAAGACCATTGGAAAAACAGCCTCATCTCCAGCCTTCAAAGGCTGATGCTTAAAACAAAAACATTCTGTTTTATTGAGGTATAAAGCTGCCGTGCCCGGCGAAACAGACGGCACTGCTTGCGCAATAATATCGCGGCTAGTTGGATTACGTACATAAAATGCGACTTCATTCATTTGACCCGGATGCACATCAATCTTGCGGACTTGTGAAGTGAACTCCCATGGCATATCAGAATTTGTACGCGTAATAAAATCGACGGTTATAGTGCGAGTTTCATCAATCTCTGTCGCAGAATATACCGCGGCTTCGTTACTTGGCTTGCCGTTTAGGCCCGTCACTTTGCAAAAAACGTCGTAAAGAGGTACTAAGGCAAAAGCAAAACAAAACATTCCTGCTACCAACAACAAGATTTTGTTCACAGTTTTACTGTGGTCTTGTTGCACTCTGACGACAGGCTGAGCGCTTGGCTCAGTCTTGTCGTCATTGTTGTTTAGTTCGTTCATAGAATAGCCTACTACTTCACTATTGGTGGTGTTTCGAAGGTATGGTAAGGCGCAGGTGATGGGATTTCCCACTCCAGACCTTCCGCTCCGTCCCATACCTGGCTAGACACTTTCTCACCTTGATGGCGACACGCTTTAATTAGCAGCGCCAAGAAGATAAGTTGTGACAAACCAAACGCGAAACCACCTACTGAAATCCACTTATTGAAGTCAGCAAACTGTAAGGCATAATCAGGAATACGGCGAGGCATACCAGCTAAGCCAACGAAGTGCATAGGGAAGAACAAAACATTTACCGAAACGAGCGAACACCAAAAATGCCATTTCGCAAGGTTGATATCAAACATTCTACCCGTCCATTTCGGCAACCAGTAGTATACAGCTGCCATAATCGAGAACACCGCGCCCGTAACTAATACGTAATGAAAATGCGCAACCACAAAGTAGGTATCGTGATACTGGAAGTCAGCTGGAACAATTGCCAGCATCAAGCCTGACAACCCGCCAATCGTAAATAACACGATAAAGGCAATTGCAAACATCATCGGAATTTCGAAGCTCAGTGAACCGCGCCACATTGTAGCAACCCAGTTAAACACTTTTACGCCCGTTGGCACTGATATCAGCATTGTGGCAAACATAAAGAATAACTCGTAAGCCACAGGCATGCCTGTTGTGAACATATGGTGAGCCCAAACTATAAAGCTCAGTAAAGCAATAGAAGCAGTTGCATAGACCATAGACGCATAACCAAATAATTTTTTACGCGAAAAGGTAGGCACTATTTGAGAGATTATCCCAAAGGCAGGCAATATCATTATATACACTTCAGGATGTCCAAAGAACCAAAATATATGCTGGAACAACACCGGGTCACCGCCACCGGCAGCATCAAAGAAGCTGGTGCCAAAGAATTTGTCTGTTAGTACCATTGTTACCGCTGCTGCAAGTACTGGCATAACCGCTATCAATAAGAATGCCGTAATTAGCCATGTCCACACAAACAAAGGCATTTTCATGTAGGTCATGCCCGGAGCACGCATGTTGAATATAGTTACAATCACGTTGATTGCCCCCATAATCGAGCTTATCCCCATTATATGAACTGAAAATACAAATAAGGCAGTACTGTCACCACTGTAAGTAGTTGATAATGGTGCATAAAATGTCCAACCAAAAGCGGGACCGCCACCATCCATAAACAATGAAGAAAGTAAGATTAAGAAAGCAAATGGTAGGATCCAAAAGCTCCAGTTATTCATACGTGGTAAAGCCATATCTGGTGCACCAATCATCATTGGCACCAACCAGTTTGCTAGTCCTGTGAACGCTGGCATTACAGCGCCAAAGACCATAATAAGACCATGCACGGTTGTCATCTGATTAAAAAAGTGTGGCTCCACAATTTGCAAGCCCGGCTGGAATAATTCAGCACGAATAACCATTGCCATTGCGCCACCCACCAAAAACATGATGAATGCGAACCATAAGTATAAAGTACCAATGTCTTTGTGGTTTGTTGTAAATAACCAACGCGTTATACCTGCGGGCGCCCCGTGATGGTGATGATCATCATGTGCATCAACGCCGTGATCAGCGGGATTCGTTGTGTCAGTAGTGGTAGCCATCTTTTATTCCTTACCATTCATGATTGCGTTAACGTCTTTTGCTTGAACAATATCGCCAGTGTCATTACCCCAAGCATTACGCTCATAGGTGACTACTGCTGCGATTTCAGACATTGTAAGCTGCTTAGCGAATGAAGCCATTGATGTGCCAGGGCTACCTTCTACAATTATTCTGATGTGACCTGGAATATCTTCAAGGGCCATTTTTGAACCTTTAAGTGCAGGAAATACACCCGGTAAACCTTCACCATTAGGCATATGACAAGCCGCACATACCGAAGTATATACATTTTCACCTTGGGTCATTAATTCATCCATGCTCATGTTCATCGATAACAAGCGCTGTTCTTCTGCTCGAGCCCGCTGGGTCATTGCTTCTTGTTCTGCTATCCACGCATCATACTCTGCAGGTTCTTTAGCAATAACAACAATTGGCATAAAACCGTGATCTTTCCCGCAAAGTTCAGCGCACTGCCCTCTATAAACACCCGGGACATTAACGTTCGTCCAGGCTTCGTTTATAAAGCCAGGGTTTGCGTCTTTTTTAACAGCGAAATCGGGCACCCACCAAGAATGGATGACGTCATCTGAGGTAATCAAAAATCGAACTTTTTGGCCCGTTGGTATAACCAGTGGACGGTCAACTTCCAAAAGATAGTTTTCGCTTTTTGTTAATTGATTACGTATTTGTCCTTGCTCAGTAGCTAATACTGAGAAGTATTCAATGTCATTATCCATATATCTATAGTTCCACTTCCACTGTGAACCCGTGACTAATACAGTTACGTCTGCCTTGCTGGCATCTTCCATATCAATAAGAGTATAAGCGGCTGGAACAGCCATAAATATCAGGATCACGAATGGAACGATGGTCCACACAACTTCAACCGTCAAATTCTCATGAAAATTGGCTGCTTTAGCCCCTTTTGATTTGCGGTGAACAACCATTGAATAAAACATAACACCAAATACAACAACGGCTATGACAACACATATCAAAAACATAAGCATATGTAAGTCATACACTTGATTACTGATATCAGATACGCCTGGGCGCATATTCAAATCTGACCGGCCGGTATCGGCCACATCCGCTGCAAAGCTTGAGCAAGCAACTAAGAAAAGAGACAGAGAAGAAATGAGATTTCTGAACTTCACACTAACACTCCCAATATGTTTACTGCCAATGAACGTGGTTTAGAAGAACCAGAGAATTCATTTTGTAGACACAAGTTTAATTTTAAGTAACGCATTTGTTTTTATCATGTAAATAACAGCGCAATAATCTTTCAATTCGCTTCAGTAGTCTAGTGTTTTATCGTTTTTTTTTGCTATATATCATCGTATTTTCCGAATCATCTTGAAAAAAACCCACAAAAAAAGAGACGGTTATCAATTAACGGTCTCTTAAGTAGAAATTTTGAATTAACTTTTGTGCCGATTCGATGTAACTATAAATCAGCCCTATCGCGTATCACACCGACAGCTAAGCCTTCAATTGTGAAAAATTGCGATGCAAGATCAACTCTAATAGGTGAAAAACTATCGTTTTCAGCATGCAATAAAATTTCGCTTCCTTTTCTTTCGAATCTTTTTACTGTGACATCCTCGTCAACCCGAGCAACGACCACTTGACCATTATTCACTTGGTCTGTTTTATGAACGGCAAGTAGATCACCATCCATAATACCGATGTCTTTCATACTCTCGCCTTTCACACGTAATAAAAAATCGGCACGAGGGTGAAACATTGCGGGATCGCATTTAAATCTAGTTTCAATATGCTCTTGAGCCAAAATAGGCTCGCCAGCTGCCACTTGACCGATCAATGGCAAACCATCTTCAACTTGATCTTGAAGATCGACATTCAATTTAATACCACGAGAAGTGCCTGGCAGAATTTCAATTACACCTTTCTTCGCGAGAGCTTTGAGATGCTCTTCTGCTGCATTAGCAGATTTAAAGCCCAGCTCTCGCGCTATTTCAGCTCGAGTGGGTGGCATTCCGGTGTCGATCATAGTGCGTTTTACAAGTTCAAGAACTTGTTGTTGCCTTGGAGTTAGTGGACGCATAAACAGCCTGTTTTTCTATACAGTAGCTTAAAGTATATCCTTAAAAAATCTATAAGCAACAACTATTTGTCAATTCAATTTAAAGATGAAAGTAACACCCTCATACACTTTGATTGTGATAATTGATGATTACATTGGTGGCCTTCGTGGTAATATCGAAAAATCGAAGATACCCCAAAATTATATTATGCAGTTGTGGTTAGGTGCGGGCTTACCTTGAAGGTAGCTATGTACTTGCACAATGATGGAGCAATTATGAAGTGGATAGCGTTTTTTTTACGCTCGATTCTGGCCAAACCTATAGGGTGGCTGGTGTCAGTAAAAAGTATTCCCGCAGATTTAGAAAAAGAACTCGGTATAGACAAAACCAGGCCGATTGTTTATTTGCTTCAAACAAAATCACTAACCGATTCTATTGCGCTTGAAAAATCAACCGAGTTTCTAGGGCTACCTAGTCCACAGCAAAAATTATCATTAGTAAATCATGAACATAAGCGAAGTTATTATTTAAATAGACCCGAAAGCATATTTTCGCGAAAAATTAAACCTACCACCATTGAAGATAATTTCACCGAAATGTTTCATTACCACCGTGAACATGACGATTTAGATGTGCAGGTAATTCCCGTGTTTATTTCTTGGGGTCGCTCAGCAGGTAAGCGTAAATCAGGATGGGCACAGCTAATAGCGTTAAAGGCATCTCCTAACTGGTTACGTAAGTTCTTTATTGTGCTTTTTTTCGGCCGCGATAATTTTGTTAATTATTCGAAGCCGGTTTCCACAAGAGAAATGGCTTCGCTAAAGGGAAGCGACCAACAAATTGCGCATAAATTGATTCGGGTTGCGCGCACTCACTTCCAGCGTAAACGCCAAGTACTGTCTGGCCCTACGCTACTTGAACGGCAAGAACTGTATAACTCTGTACTAGGCGCTACGAGTGTAAAAAAAGCAATCGAAGAAGAAGCCATCAGCAAAAAGCTTAGCCCTCAACAGGCGCGTAAAAAAGCAAGTAAGTATGTTGATGAAATAGCCGCCGATTACCGCGAAGGTCTTGTGCGCCTTGGGGAAAGAGTTCTCGCCAGAATTTGGAACAGAATCTATGATGGTATTGAAGTAAGGCACGCAGAGCGAGTTCGTGAACTTGCGGCAAATGGACACGAAATTATCTATGTACCTTGCCATAAAAGCCATATGGATTACTTGTTACTCACCTACGTTATTTATCAAGAAGGATTGGTTACGCCGCATATAGCCGCGGGGATTAACCTGAACTTCTGGCCTGCAGGGCCAATCTTTAGACGCTGTGGTGCTTTCTTTTTACGTCGAAGTTTTGCCGGGAATAAACTTTACAGCAGCATTTTCAAAGAATATTTGGAGCTACTCTTCAACAAAGGCTATTCGGTTAAGTATTTCCCAGAAGGTGGCCGTAGCCGCACAGGTAGATTACTACCGCCTAAAACGGGCATGCTAGCAATGACCATACAAGCGGTAACCAAAGGTGTGAAACGACCCGTCTCGATTGTCCCTGTCTACTTAGGCTACGAGCATGTCATGGAAGTAAAAAGCTATCAGAAAGAACTAACTGGGAAAGGTAAAAAGAAAGAGTCTAACACGCAAGTCTTTTCCGCTATTCGCAAGCTTAAGAATTATGGTCATGGATACGTTAATTTTGGCGAGCCTATTTCCTTACATAATTTTTTAGACAAGCAGGTGCCCGACTGGCGTGACGACATAACTGATGATGAGAAAAAGCCAAAGTGGCTAACCCCTACAGTAAATCTATTGGCCAATTCAGTTATGGCCAGTATCAATAAAAATGCTGCTTTAAACGGCACAGCATTGTTGGCTTTTTGTTTGCTATCCTCCAAAACTCATGTAATGAGTAAAGACGATTTAATCAAAGCAATCGATGATTTTCTTAGCTTATTTAAGGCTAATCCATACAGCGCAGATGCGACTTATCCTGAACAAGAAGCAAAAGACTTGGTAGAACGCACACTTGCATTAAATAGATTTCAGCAAAGTGAAGATCAATACGGTCAAATGGTGTCGCCGAAAAAAGATAACGCTGTATTACTGACATTTTATCGCAACAATATTTTACACATGTTTGCATTACCTAGCTTGATAATGGCGGCAGCATTTGCCCATAAGAATCTTACTAGAACCGCGCTATTAAGCTTAGTGGAACAATTATATCCTATGCTAAAACGTGAATTTTTTATGTATTTTAGTGATGAAGAAGTTGTCCATTATATTGAAGAACTTGTAAGCTATTTAAAATCAACCGGCATGCTGGTCCAAAACGGCGATTACTTAGCGGCGGCTGAGCCCAGTTCACCTGAATTTCATAGCGCATGGCTACTTAGCAGAAGTATGCAAGAAACATGGCAGCGTTATGCAGTCGTGCTTAGCGTATTGGAGTCTGAAAAAACTATCGGCCGCGCGCAGCTTGAACGTCAATCCACCGGTGTAGCCGAGCGCTTGTCCTCTTTATTTGGTATGCATTCACCTGAATTTTATGACAAAAACGTATTAGCGACCTTTGTAAACGCCTTGCGCGAGAATAAACATGTGCATAGTCGTGAAGACGGTAGTCTAGAATTTTCAGAATCGAGTCTAGTATTAAAACAGGCCATTATGCCTCTTGTGTGGCCCGAAATCGTCCAGCATTTAGAGCGTTTATAAGCAATATATAAACGCTCTATAGGCATATCTAAAAGTGTTTCTGTTTAGCACACTTGTTCAGGTAGCAGCGGCAATATGTCGCTAACTCTGACTAGACAAAAAGAAGGTATAAGCGGGATCATCCTCATGCTCTTGTACTTCAAAATCGAGCTTATCAAGATATTCTTGGAAGTTGCTTCGTTGTTCAGGCGATATTTCGAATCCTGCCAATACTAGCCCCTGCGCTGCGCCATGGTTACGATAATGAAACAAGGTAATATTCCAAGACTCGCCCAGGGTGTTTAAAAAATGCATCAATGCACCTGGATACTCTGGGAATGAAAAGCTGAAAATACTCTCGTGTATCTTTTGCTGAGGACGTCCACCCACCATATGCCTTACGTGTAGCTTGGCCAACTCATTTTGAGACAGGTCGCAATAGGTGTAACCTTTGTCGCTTAAGCTTTTAAGCAGTTCATTGTATTCTGCAGCACCGTTTCTTAGCTTCACTCCTACAAATATTTGAGCACTGCCTGTAGACGCTTCACCAGCGTTTTGGGTAATCGCATTGAATCTATAATTAAACTCAGTAATCACAATCCCCCCAAGCAGGCTACAAAAGGACTTAAACGCACCTTTGGTCTCAGGAATATTTACCGCAAAAACAGCCTCTTTTTGCTCCCCTAATTCGCATCGTTCAGACACATATCTAAGGGTATGGAAGTTAATATTAGCACCACAAAGTATGCCCGTTAAACGCTTGTTTTGAATATCGTTCTCGCGGCAATATTTTCTAATTGCGGCGACTGACAAAGCTCCCGCAGGCTCAGCAATAACCCGAGTATCATCAAAAATATCTTTAATTGCGGTGCAAATTTCATCGTTAGTGACGGTCATTACATCATCTAAATATTGCTGACAAAGCCTAAAAGGTTCACTTCCAATTGTTTTAACCGCGACACCATCAGCGAAAATACCAACGTGCGGCAATGTAACCGGCTCACCTGCTTCTAATGCGGCTTTTAAGCATGCTGACTGATCAGATTCAACGCCAATAATTTTAATGCTAGGTTTTATCTGCTTTAAGTACACGGCCATACCCGCCGCTAAACCACCGCCGCCAACTGCAACAAATAAATAATCAAAATCACTTAGTTGCTCTAGCATTTCTTTGGCAATTGTACCTTGCCCAGCGATAACATCGGGATGATCAAAAGGCGGTATCATTGTAAAGCCATACTGTTTTGCAAGAGCAAAAGCATGAGTACTTGCTTGATCGTAGCTTGTTCCATGTTGCACTACTGTTACGTGTTGGCCACCGAACGTACGCACTGCATTCACTTTGATTTCAGGCGTAGTTTCTGGCATAACAATAGTGGCTTTGATGTTCATTGCTTTTGCTGCATAAGCCACACCTTGTGCATGGTTGCCTGCAGATGCAGCAATTACACCTGCTGCTTTTTGCGTATCATTTAACTGCGACATACAGTTGAATGCACCGCGTAATTTAAATGATTTTACGGGCTGCTGGTCTTCGCGTTTAAGATAGACGTCGTTTCCTACAATGCCCGACAATGTGGGTAACTTGTCCAAGTCAGTGACTACAGCTGCGTTGTAAATAGGCGCTTTTAGGATCTTAATTAAATAATCAAAATCTGATGGTGGAGGAGCAACGGGTGTATGTGTTGGCAATGTAATTCTCTTATCGCTTAAATTTAATTTTGTTAAGGTCGCGAACAGCGCCAATGACGCTCGGAATATACTTTTATTATCGTCGCTAAAATAGTCTGCCTTTAATCCCATGTGAACGCAAGCACAAAGGCACAGTAAGCTATCTAGTCTAAGGTACAGTAGCAATAAAGCCCTGCAATTCAGATAATGTGAGTATTCGAAACCCACCAGAAAAGCATATGGATCTTGCTGTTGTATATACTCGCGCCAATTTGGGGATAGACTCGCCCCTTGTCACTATAGAAGTACATTTGAGCAATGGTTTGCCTGGGTTTCATTTAGTCGGCTTACCAGAAACCACTGTTAAAGAATCAAGAGATAGAGTACGTAGTGCAATGATCAACGCAGGTTTTGAATTTCCAAGTAAACGTATAACCGTGAACATGGCACCTGCTGATTTGCCCAAAGGCGGTGGGAGATTCGACCTTGCTATTGCTATAGGTATTATTTGTGCCAGTGAAGGCCTTGGTGCAGGTTGCTTAGAGACCTATGAGTTTGTAGGCGAATTGGCCTTGTCGGGTGAACTTCGCAGCGTACAAGGCGCTCTGCCCATGGCATTTGCCGCTGCAAAATCGGGTCGAAAATTGATACTTCCCGAAAGTAATGCGCAAGAAGCGGCACTAGTGAGCAAGGCACATGTGTTATCGGCAAGCCATTTGTGGAATGTGTATTTACATTTAACCGATAAACAAATGCTCGTCCGTGCACAAGTTCACGATGATGACATTTCAATTAACCATAACCTTGAAAAGTATGGTGACCTTGCCGACATTATTGAACAAGAACATGCTAAACGTGCCTTACAGATTTGTGCGGCCGGCGGCCATAACCTTTTGCTTTTTGGACCTGCTGGCACAGGCAAAAGTATGTTAGCGAATCGCTTACTATCGATATTGCCCGAGTTGCCTGAACAAGATGCACTTACGGTGGCATCAATACGTTCGATAGTCGGTGAACAGGTCTCGGCAGACAACTGGCGACGACGGCCTTTTCGACAACCTCATCATTCTAGCTCTGCTGCAGCCCTAGTTGGGGGAGGCAGTTACCCTATGCCAGGAGAAATAACGCTAGCTCACAAAGGCGTATTATTCTTAGACGAGTTACCAGAGTTTGGCCGCCACGTGCTCGATGTGCTGCGTGAGCCACTTGAGACCGGTGAAATTAATTTGTCTAGAGCTAAACACAAGACAACCTACCCAGCTGATTTTCAACTAATCGCGGCAATGAACCCAAGCCCCACCGGCGATGTGGATGATAAGCGTTCAAACGACGACCAAATATTACGCTATTTAAACAAAATCTCAGGGCCCTTATTAGACCGTATAGACTTGCAGGTACATGTTCCGCGGGTAGATATTAGTAAGGCCTTAGGCACTAAGCCTGTGCAAAGTGATAATGGCCTCGCCAGTGCTTCTGTCAATAAAACACCCACCAGCGCACAAGTTAAAACCCAAGTATCCAAAGCTCAACATTTACAGTTTGCCCGCCAAGGTACATTAAATGCGGGTTTAACGAATAAGACACTGTCTGAGTTTGCGGTGCTGTCTAATGCTAACCAGCAATTCATCACCCATGCGATAGATGCGCTTGGGCTTTCTATGCGCGCATTTCATCGTACACTAAAAGTATCAAGAACTATTGCAGATTTGGAAGCTAGCACTGACATTCAAAAACAGCATATTGCAGAAGCGTTGTCTTATCGCAATTTTGACAAGTTGTTAAAGCAATTGGCCATTAACTAAGCTCGTTCGCATTGAATCAGCGTAATAAAACCTATCGCGAGAACAATTGGCTGATGGTTTTAAGCAAAGGCTCATTGGCCCGCTCTTTCAAATAACAAAGCCCAAGTTGGTAGGGCTCGATATTGTCTACCGGAATAGTGTGCACCTTGCTTTTGGCGGTTGAGTTTTCAAGCACTATTCGCGGCACAAAGCCAATCCCTAAACCAAGCGAAACCATACTCACAATAGCTTCGTTGCCCGACACCTTGGCATAAATACGCGGGCGTATATTGTGCTCCGCAAACCAATGGTGAACAATGCGACGCGACGGACCCCTAGCCGGCATAATAACATTTGAAGTTTGCCAGCTAATATCACCTATATTATTAACATCCATTGAAGCGGGCACTATTAATGCTAATGGCACAGTGTCTATTGGCTGAAAATGTATATTCGCGGGAAAATCGGGTGTATGAATGGCAATGGCTAAATCGGCCACATTTTCATACTGCACATCACTTATCCGCCTCAAAGCTAATTCATGATCGCCGGTGTCTAGCTTAATATCTACCGAAGGATAAAGCTCGCGCATACTATCGAGTATCTTTGGTAAATAGGTTTGCGCCGCTGTCACTGAGCAATACAGTGACAGCTCACCGCTAAGCTCATCTTTTTGCTGCGCTATCTCACTTTTTAACTGATGATACTTGCTTAGCGTATCGTCGGCAAAAGCCAGCAACTTACGTCCTGCTTGTGTTAACTGCACATTTCGATTGTCACGTAAAAATAACGACGCATCACACTCGTCTTCTAAGCGCATAATACTGCGCGTGAGCGTAGGTGGCGATACAAACATAGCCGCCGCTGTTTTTGAAAAGCTCAAGCTAGAAGCCAAGTGTTGAAAATGTTTAAGCGTTTTTATATTCATCAATACCCGACACATAGTAGCGACAGAGGCATTCTGCCAAGGTCTTTGTTTCACATATTGAAACATTAACTTTCAAATAATTCAATTTATAAAACAAATGACAAGCGTATAGTGTAATTAATGTCGTTTCAGACTACCTTTCACTTTTATGCATTTTTAGATGCTCGGAATACACATGGCAAATTATTTTAACAACTTAGCGTTCAGACAACAGCGAGACCAACTTGGTCAATGCCGCTTCATGCAGCGCGATGAATTCGCAAACGGCTGCGACGCGCTTAAAGGCAAGTCAATCGTAGTAGTAGGCTGTGGCGCGCAAGGTTTAAACCAAGGTTTGAACATGCGCGATTCAGGTTTAAACATAAGCTATGCCCTAAGACAATCTGCCATTGACGAAAAAAGAGATTCATTCAAAAGGGCTACCGACAACGGCTTTACTGTTGGTACGTACCAAACACTTATTCCAGAGGCTGATTTAGTTTATAACTTAACGCCTGATAAACAACACGCCAGCGTTGTTGAGGCCGTTATGCCCTTAATGAAAAAAGGCGCTGTTTTATCTTATTCCCATGGCTTCAATATTGTTGAAGAAGGTCAGCAGATCCGCAGCGACATTACCGTAGTAATGTGCGCACCAAAGTGCCCAGGAACAGAAGTAAGAGAAGAGTATAAGCGCGGTTTTGGAGTACCTACCTTAATTGCGGTGCATCCTGAAAACGATCCACAAGGCCAAGGTCTTGAAATTGCCAAAGCACTTGCCAGCGCCACAGGTGGTGATAGAGCTGGTGTGTTACAAAGCAGTTTTGTAGCTGAAGTGAAATCTGACCTTATGGGTGAGCAAACGATCTTGTGTGGAATGCAGCAAGCAGCTGCAATTTTAGCCTACGAGAAAATGATAGCCGACGGCGTAGATGCGGCCTATGCAGGTGCGCTTATTCAATATGGTCTTGAAGCCATTACCGAAGCCCTTAAAATTGGCGGCGTTACCAACATGATGGACCGCTTATCAAACCCAGCTAAAGTAGCTGCCTATGATCTGTCGGAACAGCTTACCGAAATAATGCGTCCGCTGTTTGAAAAACATCAAGATGACATATTGTCAGGCGATTTTTCACGCAACATGATGCAAGATTGGGCCAATGGTGATGCCAATTTACTTAAGTGGCGTGAAGAAACTGGACAGTCTGGATTTGAAAATGCGCCTGTTTATAGTGGGACTATTTCTGACCAAGAATTTTTTGATAAGGGCATATTGCTAGTAGCCATGATCAAAACCGGTGTTGAAGTGGCCTTTGACGTAATGGTTGAAGCAGGCATATTACCTGAGTCGGCTTATTACGAGTCACTGCACGAAACACCGCTTATTTCTAACACTATTTCACGCAAACGTTTATACGAAATGAACGTGGTGATTTCTGACACCGCCGAATACGGTAACTATTTGTTCGCAAATGCAGCAATACCTTTATTGGAAGAAAAATTGATGCCTCAAATTACCTTAGAACACATAGGCGGTGGTTTGAGCAATACCAGCAATGGCGTAGACAACACAAAACTCGTGGCAATTAACAAAGCGATACGCAGCCACGGAGTTGAGTCCATTGGTGAGGTTTTACGCGGTTACATGACTGATATGCAGGCAATTGTTTAATATCCGCAAGTGTAACCGACAACAGTTCTGTCGTTAGGTGCTGTAACTAAGCTCCTTTTGCCCGGCCAATTTGGCCGGGCTTTTTTATGCCCTTTACATCCTCGCAGGTTGAGCAAGTGTTGCTTTGCGCACCAGTTGTACAAATTCATTTCTGTAGCCAAACTCGTCCTCGCCTCGGTTGGCAAGTGCGAGTTCAAGGGCGTCTTTCATATTCCAGTTGCCGGTATATTTTGCGTCTTTTAGCAGTTGTGCAAAGCCGGCCACCGAGGCTGCGAAGCGCGCTTCTCTAAGCAATGTATCACTAGCTTCGCTTGTGTTTACTATAGCTTGTTCAAGTAAGGTAGAACCAACGTCTCCTGGTAACGTGTAACGCAATTTTAAAAAACCAAGTTCATTTGCTAGATCAGTGTTCATTTGCGCTTGGGTATTGTCGTATCGCAAGTCATCAATAAAACGACCTTCACTACCTACTAGCGTTACTTCATATATCGCGGTGACTGAATGACCAGAACCAATATCACCCGCATCTACTTTGTCATTATTAAAATCCTCTTGGGCTAGGGCCCGTGTTTCATATCCTAACAGGCGATATTCTTTTACTACCTTAGGATTAAACTCAAGCTGAATTTTTAAATCATTGGCAATAGGAAATAAGGCCGATGTAGCTTCATGCACTAAGACTTTTTGGGCTTCACTTAAGGTGTCGATATACGCAGCAATACCATTGCCATTTTGTGCCAACGACTGCATCAAATGGTCTTGGTAGTTGCCTTGACCAAAACCCAGCACTGACAAGAAAATGCCTTTTTCACGTTTACGTTCTACAAAATCTTGCAGCCCGTTTGTGTCGTTTAGCCCGACATTAAAATCGCCATCAGTCGCCAAAATAATACGATTAACAGCGTCTTCGTTGAAGTTTTGTTCGGCCAAACGATAAGCCAACTCAATGCCTTGCCCACCGGCTGTAGAACCTCCGGCTGACAGTTTTTCCATTGCCGCAAAAATCTCTGCTTTATTTTCAACTTTGGTGGGCGCCAATACCGTGCCCGCAGCACCTGCATACACCACTATCGAAACGGTATCGCTTGGCTTCAGTTGTTCAAGCAAAAGCGCCATGGATTGTTTTACAAGCGGTAACTTATCGGGAGAATTCATTGAACCCGAAACGTCCAACAAAAATACAAGGTTACTATTTGGTTGAGCGTCTTCGGCTATTTCGTAGCCCTGAATACCTATATGCACCAGCTTACGATCCTTAGCCCATGGCGAATCATAAACTAGGGTTGTTGCTTTAAAAGGCTCATCAGCACTTTGTGGTTTTGGGTATTGATAGTCAAAGTAATTCACCATTTCTTCTAAACGAACCGCCTGTTTAGTGGGCAAAAAACCGCTGTTGAGTTGTCTACGCACAAAACTGTAAGCAGACGTGTCTACATCAGATGAAAACGTAGATACAGGTTCGTCATTAACAAGCTTAACAGGACTGGTAGAAAACTCTTGAAAGTCGTCACGATTTGCAATGGGAGGTGGTGGTTGCTGTGGAGGGTCGATGCGCATAGCCAGTGCAGCCCTAGGCATAATCATCTTAGCATCACTAGAATGTGCTAAGTCCTGTGTGTTGTGCTCTTTGCTTTGTGCTGGGGTTACGTCCACCTCAATATACTTAGTCTTTGCTTGTCGCTCTTGTTCTGCTTTAGCTTCTTTATCGCTTGGCCCGGTTGTGCAAGCCATGCTGAGCATAGCAAATGCCACACATAGGCTTAATAATTTAGGTGTTTGGGGAAGTAAGGTTGATGGGCCTTTACCGGCATATGCCGTATTATTTGATAATACCCTTTGCATACATTTTTTCATAATAGCTCCTTGTAGCTAAGCAGCTTCGTAATTTCTGGTATCGATATCTCAATATCAAAAAACACTGGCTTAGCCTATTTATAGACAGTTTCAATCCATAAACGTTCGAGCTAATTAAAAGGGGTGACTATACCTTTAATTAAAAGCGTGATTAGTAAATAACATGAGGTAAATAACGGCTCATATCTTGGGTAATAGCATGGCTATCTTCACGCATAGAAATACCCGCTGCTTGGTCGTCAACTAACCAGCTGCCAATAAGCGTATGATTGCCATCAAACTGAGGCAATGAGTGTTTTTGCTGGTAAATAAATCCTTCTTCACCATAGGGGCCATCTGAATCTGCGTTTTCATCGAGAGCGTTTCCTCGCGCATCGGTAAAACTTATATTCGCACCCTCGCGAGAAAATATCGGCTTTTTCACCAACAACATATCATCGGGTACTAAGTGCAGTTCATCTTCAAAAAAAGCGGGGAGTAGATTAGGATGATCAGGAAAGAGTTTCCACAGCATAGGTAACAATGCTTTATTAGACAAAATGGCTTTCCAAGGCGGTTCTATCCAGCGAATATTTTGTTGGCCAAGTAACTCACCATAGGCATCTTCAAACATGAACTCCCATGGATAAAGTTTAAACATCCACGTAATGACGTTATTTTCCAGGTCAGTAAATTGCTTATCCTTATCTATGCCGATATCTTCGATATACACAAACTTAGTGTCAATGCCAGCAGCACGGGCGCAATCTTCAAGATATTGCACGGTGCCTCTGTCTTCTTCAGTGTCTTTACAACAAGCGAGGTGTAAGTATCTATCTGGGTTAAGTGCTTGAAGCTCTTTAAATCGGTTTACCAGTTTTTCTTGGAGGGAATTAAACTGGTCGGCATGTCTGCCTAGCATTTTGCTGTCTACTTTGTTTTCAAGCCACATCCACTGCCAAAAGCCCGTTTCATAAATTGATGTAGGCGTGTCGGCGTTATTTTCATATAGCTTAGCAACCCCTTTGCCATCGTAGGCAAAATCGAGTCGCGAATATAAGGAGGGGTCGCCATCTTGCCAACTTTTTCTAAGCAAGGCCCACTGTAATTCAGGGATAGCAAAACGCGCCATAAGCTCGTCGCTATTAATCACGTGTTCAACCACCGACAAGCACATTTGGTGAATGTCGGTAGTGGGCTTTTCAATTCCTTGCTCTATTTGCGCTAGTGAAAACTGATAGTAGGCCGATTCATCCCAGTATTTCTCACCGTACATAGTGTGAAATTTAAATCCGTACTCTTCGGCCATAGCCTGCCAGTTTTTGCGCTCCTCACAAGGGACTCTAAGCACTTAACCGCCCCAGCTTCTTGAACTACTACGGCTGCTGGATTTTGAACTACCCCAATTGCTTTTAGCCGATGCTGTCGCCCCAAAACCACCGCGTGACATGGTGCGCGTTACCGCAGGTTTACTCTTCAAGGCTTCTCTTGGTACCCGATACGAGCTTTGGCCTGGAGAACCAACCACAAAGCCATCGCTAGTCATTATTTTGTTGCGGAACTGGCCACTGCCGCGATACATATAGGAAGGATAAGAATTTCTATATCGGTTATTACCGCCCATAGAATCGCTTACGATATTAGAGACAATGTAGCCCGCCATAAAGGGAACAAAGAAACCCCCTCGGTTTTCACAGTTTCCAAATTCAGATTGGCAATCACGCTCGTTTTTATAGCGAGGTGCGGTTGATTCTGCGTCTTTTACAGCTTGTTGATAGGCCGCTTGGCACTCAACAACCGAAAGTTCAGTGCTCTCAGCACAATCGTCTACTGAAGTTACAAATGACACCTGCTCATCTTTGGCGCCACCTGAACAACCGGCCAGAACGGCTAGCGAAATTGGCGCAAGCACGAAAATACGAGTGCGTTTCCTAAGTAAGGATAAGTCAATAATTGAAGAACGTTTCATGATAAGTCTCCGTTAGTATGACATGCAAGCGGCATTGATTAAGCCAACTGCAACGTTAGTAGCACCTAACACAATACCAGCACTCACTTCATTATTTTCTATACGTAAACTAATTTTAGGCATAAATACGAAACGCACTACCGAAAATGCAATAACTTGAGCGATAAGAGCAATAACACCCCATATGGCAAAATCGATTAAACCGCCCGAGTTACTGACAGCTCCAGCAAGCGCTGCGGAAAAACCAATAATCGCCCCGCCAAAACCAATTGCCGCCGCCGTATTTTTGTCTTCTTTAATGAGCTTCCACTCTGCATGAGGGGTCGCTAATCCATACACGGTTTTAAATATGATCAGAAACAAAATTGCGATACCAAAATACATTGCAAAAAATGTTATGCCTGTTAATAATTCGTAGTTATCCGTCGCGTTTTCCATAGTGTTTTCCATTTAAATGTTAGTGTTAATATGCGTTATGTTATTGAATGGCTTAGCCATTCACTCTAATTTGTGTAGGTGTTAGTTTTACACCAGTGCTAATCACTAAGCACCTTTCCAGTTGATTATTATCGTTTAGGGTTTCCTCAGCCGACAAATACAGCTGTTCGAAAGAACCATCGCTTAGTTCTCGCTCAAACAACATCACAAATTGGTCGGTTTCGGTAATATCATTACTCTGGTCGTAGGTTTTTTCTTGCATAGCCACCGGCGGATGATAACTTGCGGTGCTGGTCCAAACACGCTGATACTCGTTACCTTCAATTGAATACGTGGGCGCACCAATTTTATGCTGGAGTATATCTTCCCATTCATTGGCATTTACATGCAAGGTATCGTAGTAGTGAAATAGAGTCACATCCACGATGCTTTCTTCAGTCTCGCCGCCCTCACACACTATTTGCAGCCATGCTTCATCGTCGGTATAGAAGCGTAGCAGTATGTTAGAGCCTAAATCGACTTTGCCGGCGGCTTGAATAAGTTGGGTGTCGGCTATGCCGCCGATAACAAGTTCATCGAGAATAAGTTGAAAAGAAAGCTTATCAATGTCGAAACTAGAACCAATGCACAAACCCATCACCTCTGGTTTGTTAATACTGGGGGCTGGTGGTGCCTTCTTTTTAAAAAGGTTAAACATATATGGCTCCGCTACTCGTTAACTAGTTGCAAGTATCTGCCTGCTCTTACATTAATGATATGCTAGTGCTTTATTAACTAGCATATCACCGAATGGCTCAATGTATAGATGCGCCATCAACATTATATTGGGCGCATCTGAAGGTCTTACTTAGGGTTTATTGCGTAACTACAAATAATAGCTACTTTTTACCCGCTAGGATTTTCGCTAGCATATCTTCACTTGAACCTGCACCGCCACCTGCATTGCGAAGCTTATTATCAAGGTCTGCACCGGTCTCAATTTCGGCTAATTCGGCAGAAGCATCAAGCGCGGCTTCTTTTTCAGCCTGCTTCTGCTTAATACGCTCTAAGCTATCTAGTGCGGTTTTCACTTTGCTATTGCCACCATCAAAATGGGTAGAAGCAGCAACTTGGGCCTTTTGAACCGCTTGCGTCGCTTTAACCTGATCAACCTGCTGTTCTAGCATGCGTAAGTTGTTCTTCGCGGTTGCAAGGTTCGATTTTAGGGAGCTTTCATTTTTCATGTAGCTGTCCAAAATGCTTTGCTCGCTGGCTTTCAAATTATCAATTTCACCAACACGCTGAGCGCATTCTAATGCTAAATCACGATTTGTTTCAGCGTGTTGAGCGGCGCTTTGGCTATACTTCTCAATATCTGCATTGAAAGCCACTACTTTGTTTTGTGCCATTTTACGCTTGGCCGCAATGGAATGCAGACTTTGCCCGCACAGCTGAATTTCTTGTTTCGCTTCACGTATTTGCTGATCTAAAATAGTCAGCGCCTGTGAATCTGCAGCATCTTCAAGGGATTTATTTGTATGACCTTTTAATGCTGTCCATAATCTACCTAAACTCATAACATAACTCCTACTATTTTAAATGTTCAGAATACAATTCTATAAACTCTGGCACGTTTGCAAACAGAGCTTCTACTTCTTCGACTATCACTTCGTCTTTGCTGTCGACCGACAGCGCACCGAAGGCAACGTAATATTCGTCTTCGCCAATTCGCGATACCGCTAAGGTCGATAATGGTACCAAGCGATGAGTACGCATAATCTCGGCGTCTAATGCGGCGATGTCTTTCACTGCACTGATAGGGAACAAAATGGTTTCCACCACAATTTGTTGTTCACCTACTACCAAGAAAGCATCTACGCCTTCGTCATTAGAGATGCTAATACAATCTCCTTCCATTTCAGCAGTAAAATTAATCTGCTCATTCATAAGCGAAAGGATGTGGTCGCGCTTCGTCGTCATGTTGCTCTCCAGTAAAAAGCGATTTGCTTTTTGTTTTTGACATTGAGTATAGTAATGAGTTTAGAATAAATTGCAACACATTTGTTGCAAATATTTATTATTAATTGCAATTGCTCGTTATTATTAACATTTGCGTTGAATAAATTGCGCTAATAGTTATACTAGACATCCGCTCTTTATTATCGCAAAGGACTAGCTTACTATGCAAACAACCAATCACGCACAGGTTAATATAAGCGTCAATAACAAGATGTCAATTCTACCATACGCAAAAGCAAGCACTTTGCATGTAAAAAAGCTGATGGTTGAATACGAAATGACTTACGACGATATTGTCGCCAAGCTAGATCAAAGAGGCGTGGTCTTAAGTTCAAGCAACCTGCGCAACAAGGTGTCGGGCAATGCGCTATCGGCAGGTTTATTCTTTTTGATGGTGGAAATTATTACGGGCGACTTAAACGCACATATAAACGTGAAAGCCTAGTGCAGCTCTATCCACACTCAAAATAACTCGCCTAGCTTTCTAAAGGTGTATATTTAATGCCCAGCTTAACCGCAAAGTAAGTCAAGGTGCCAAACACTAAAAAACCATAAGCAATGGGCGCGATGGTATCGCTTAGAAAAATATTGATGAAGGTCGCGATAGGGACGGCAAGTATACTGGTAAACGAACCAACAAAGGCTGCACCTACTCCGGCCATATGACCCACAGGCACCATAGCCAGTGAATTCAGATTCCCAAACAATACACCAAGAAAGAAAAAGCCAAAGAACATAACCGATATAAACAGCCACAGCGGCGGTATACCAGCATACAAAATACTAATAGCGGTAAGCAATACACCAAATACTACCGTCATGACCACAGCGAAACCGACTAATTTAAGCATACCCAGCCTGACCACCATAATACCATTAAATAGCGAGGCAGCGCCTATTGCAAAGGCTAGCACGGCGAACAACAAAGGGAAGTATTCTCCGGTGTCGTAAATGTCTTGGAAAATAGTTTGCGAGCCACTCAAGTATGCCAAAAAGGCGCCGAAAATGAAGCCCATACCTACCGCTGGACCCATGACCGCGGGTTGCTGAATTAACCATTTAACTGAGCGTCCAAACTGACGAAAGCTAAATTTGACGCGATTAGCCCTAGGTAAGGTTTCTTTTTGTCGGCTAAAAAACCACAATGCTGAGATGGATGCCACAATGGCGAATACTGTAAAAATATGACGCCATCCAAAATGTGCCATCACTACCTGGCCCATCAATGGCGCAATCATCGGCACGAGTATAAAAATAACGGTAGTAAACGACATTACTCGGGCCATTGCATCGCCGACATAAAGGTCGCGTATTAAGGCCATTGAGGCAATACGCGGTCCAGAAACACCGAATGCTTGGATGAGTCTGCCAATAAGTAAGGTTTCAATGGTGCTTGCGAAATAACACACCACGGTGCCGGCCAAAAAGATAATTAAACCCACTAATATAGTGAGTCTGCGACCTCGAGCATCGGCAAAAGGGCCAAAGAATATTTGACCGGCGGCCATACCCGCAAAAAATATGGAAACAATCAGGTAGGTTTGCTGTGTACTTGTGCTGTTTAATTCGGCCCCAATTTGGTCGAGCGCAGGCAGCATAGCATCAATACTTAGCGCAACTAAAGACGTAAGAAAAGCCATCAACAAAATAAACTCAACTAGCGGTAATCTGGCCTCTGCAGGCGGATTAACACTAACTTTTGCGGTTTCCATTAGTACACGTAACTCATCTTATTTAGTAGGCTAAAAATACAGGCGCGGAATTTATCATATTCTAGCAACTAGCACCTAATTTCACCGCGGTTTTTCTGCTATTGAAGTGGCGTCAGAAAATGACGAATATTAGAGCTAGCCTCGCTCAAGAACTTTTATTCGCCCGTTGGAAAGACTATATATAAAGCTATGCAGTTTGACATCTTGACCACGCTTAATAGCGTCGCGAAATACACTGGTTTCACGCACATGTTGTGCTTGTTCTAACACATTAAGTTCGCACAAACGGTTTAGTTTGTCTTGGTACGAAAGCGTAGCTAGTTCATCAGCATGGGATTTAGCAATATCCTTAATGTGCAATAACCAATTATCTATTAGCCCTAAGCTTGCATCATCAAGAGCAGCCTGAACGCCACCGCAGCCATAGTGACCACACACTATTATATGTTTTACCTTAAGCACATCTAAAGCATATTGCAACACCGACATGCAGTTGAAATCGGTATGCACGACCATATTAGCCACATTTCTGTGTACAAAAATATCACCGGGGAGTAAATCTACGATTTGATTGGCTGGCACGCGAGAATCGCTGCACCCTATCCACAAATAAACAGGAGACTGCTGTTTTGCTAAAGTACTAAAAAATTCAGGATCTTCCTCTTGCTTGGACTTTGCCCATTTCTTATTGTTATCGAGCAAACGCTGAATCTCTGGCATGCGGGTCTCCTATTTGATGTTAAAGATGAAGCTAGTGGCAATCATGGGAACCTTCCACTGATGCTGATTGCAAAACCCAGCAGAGCAAAAGTTTACACCTAAAGTATTCACGCGCCTATTAATAATTCGGGCCATCATGGTGAACGGGCTATGGGGTAATAACCGCTAACACTAAGTTATCTCGATGCACCACAGCCTCGCTAGCTGAATAGCCAAGAATAGTTTCTATTTGATCACTTTTACAGCCTAATATGCGTTTTAACTCAGTGCTTGAATAGTTCACTAATCCCTTACCGCAGGGGCTACCGGCATGGATTATTTCGACGCTGTCGCCGGCCCTAAATGCTCCTTCAATAGTCACTACACCTGCCGCTAATAATGAAGCGCCTGCTTTTGAAATCGCCTTAGCGGCTCCTGCGTCAATGAGTAGCTTGCCTTTAACTTTACTGGTATGCGTTAGCCAATATTGTTTAGCGCGCTGTCGATTGCCTGTGGGCGTAAAAATAGTGCCTGAACATTCATCCTGTAAAAGTGCACTAAAACTACTTGCCTTGGTACCATTTACTAACAAGGTTTGAATGCCTGATTGCGTACATTTTTGGGCTGCTTGTAATTTAGTGATCATGCCACCGGTGCCAACTAAAGAACCCGCACCACCGGCAAGTGTCATAACGCTTGCATCAATGAGATGTACTTGTTTTATGAGTTCTGCGGTGGAAGACGTTCTGGGGTTAGCGGTAAATAAACCATCTACGTCAGTACAAATGATCAGGCAGTCGGCTTGAGCAGCGATAGCGGTATGCGCAGCTAGGTTATCGTTATCGCCCACTTTTATTTCTTCAACCGCTACCGTATCGTTTTCATTCACAATAGGAATAACGTTATTTGCCAATAATTGCTCTAAGGTATTTTTGATATTAACAAAGCGCTTGCGGTCGGCTAAATCCTCTACCGTGACTAGAATTTGCGCGCAATCAATATTATGATGACTTTTATCTTGGTCTTCTGGCAATAGCGGGGGAACTAGTGGGAATGGAGAGAAGAGCCCAGCCCAATTTGCCATCATTCTCATTTGGCCTATCGCGGCCATTGCTTGCTTCTCGGCAATTGTTGGTTTTAGTCCGGTTTTAATACTTCCCCTTGCCGCGGCGATACTGCCCGACGACACCACAATAATTTCTTTGCCTTGCTGTTTGCAGGCTATTATAAAATCGCTAATGGCTTTTAAATACTGAGCCGAGCAACCTTCACCATCAGGCGAGACTAAGGCACTTCCCACTTTTATAACCGCGCGGTGCCAGGGTGCTATATTTGAAGGACGTGAAGAGTTTGAATAGGTCATTAGCGCTGAGTTTGTAATCATTTATAGCGTGAATAATACACCTTTCCAGACATTACTTAACATTTATCCCATAAAAAATCGCATTTCCTTGATAAAAGATGCAAGGTAGCCAAAAAGGTTTCTTGTAAATTGAATGTCCTGAGCTAAGAATATTAACTATGTCGAACAAATACACTGAAAAACCCATACCCAGCTCCCGATTATCTCGTTTCGCTAAACTGGGCAGTTTAGCCACTTCGCTTACCGGTAATATTATCAAAAATTCGGTGTCGGCGGCCTTTAATGCTGAAAATCCGTCTACACAAAACACCCTACTAAACATCAATAATGCGAAAACGCTAACTAAACATCTTGCCCAAATGCGCGGAGCCGCTATGAAGATAGGACAAATGCTGTCGATGGATGCAGGAGAGTTACTGCCGCCTGAATGGGAGCCTATTTTAGCGGTACTAAGAGAACAAGCGAACAGCATGCCTAAACATCAATTGCTCGACATGCTAAACCAACATTGGGGAAGCGATTGGGCAGATAAATTCGAATATTTTTCATTTGAACCTATTGCCGCAGCATCTATCGGGCAGGTGCACAAAGCGAAATTAAAAACCGGCGAAAGCCTTGCCGTAAAGGTGCAATACCCTGGGGTATCAAAATCAATCGACAGCGATATAGATAATGTGGCTGGACTATTAAAGCTCACGCGGTTAATGCCAAAGGGCCTCGATATTGAGAGCATACTGACCCAAGCCAAAGCACAATTAAAACAAGAAGCGGATTACCGTATGGAGCTCGCTTACTTAGAAAAATATCAAAGCCTGCTCAAAAAAGACCCTCGCTACCTAGTACCTTCTGCCTACAAACCCCTAAGTAACGAGTTTATTTTATGTATGGAATTTGTTGAAGGCACGCCTATATCGCAATTAGCCGAGGCGCCAAAAAACCTCAAAAACACCATTATTGAGAACCTGATGGAACTGGTATTTAACGAACTGTTTACCTTTCAGTTTACTCAAAGCGACCCAAATTTTGCCAATTTCCTTTACCAAGAAGACAGCCAAAAACTGGTGCTGTTAGACTTTGGTGCTTGCAGAACATTAAGCGACAAAGCATGTATTGGTTACACCCAAATGGCTCGTGCCATGCAAGCCCAAAATGGTGAGGCTATGTTAGCAGCACTTCTTAATTTAGGACTACTAAGTAGCGAAACACCCGAGCATGTTAATAAAATCGTAGGAGGCGCTTGTTTAACCGCAAGTGAAAGCCTGCAAGTAGATGCTTATAACTTCAAGCAAAGCAAAATTATCAAGCGTCTACAACAAGAAACCATGGCGCTCATTGCTGATAAAGACGCAATTGCGTCACCCGACTTTGACATTGCCTTGATCAATCGTAAAATCACCGGAACCGTCATGCTAGCCAACAAAATGGATGCCGATGTGCGTTTGCGTAGTTTACTTGCACCTTTTATTTCAGGAGGATAAATGCGCACCTTATTTGCACAATCAACAATACTAATTTTACTTGTAACGCTCATGACCAATAAAGCGATATCGACACAAGCTCATATCCAAGCAAAGGAAAAAAATGCTATAAATACAAGTAAGCTTGTGGATTATCGCTGGCAGCACAGAGTACTTATTACCAAGGTAGAGTCGCCCCAAGCCTTACAATCCTTGCAACAGGATATTGCGTTACTGTGGCAAGAATTTGATGATCGAAAACTCATGGTTTTTGCTGTAGTGGAAGATAATGTTAAAACAGAAGGTATCATAAAGGAAGGCACAACAAACCTTGCCATTAGTGCAGTGGAAGCTAATGATAGACTGCGAAACCAACATACATTGTTAATTGGTTTAGACGGCGGTAGTAAGTCAGTCTATGATTATTTTAACACGCAGCGAATATTTGCCGACATTGACGCGATGCCAATGCGCAGGGCCCAAACCCGCGCGCAAAAGGAACCGTAGCACTGGCCCTAAAACCGTGCCAAATAGCTAATAGGGTTGCTGCATAGAAAATGGCATTTCCATGGATGCTTCGGGCTTATTGGGGTTACCAATCATTTCATCATAAGGAGAGTCGTGAACCATAACGGCTTGTTTAACATCGCATGATTCAAAAGCATCGCGTATTTGTTGAGAATTATTGAAGCGCATAGGCCGGTCGTTCTTATCAAAAACAAAACCGGCATTGTCAGCAGTGTGAAGTTTAACCAAGTAAACATTCATTTCAAAAGACTGTACTTCAAGTTTATCTATACTTATAGGGCGCTTAACAATGCTTGGCATATGGAATTTCATCATTACTATTACGTCTCTATTTAGGTGCTTGGCATAAGCACTCAGGTTTTAAGTAGCATATAAATGGTATACGCGACAAATATCGGCGAGTTCAAAAATGAGGAAATAAAAATCATTCTTTCTTTAGCGAATTAATTGAAAAATGAAGGGTCGTACTATATGTGTATAATAGTATTAACAAATTGAGATTGTTGAGGTCGTCGTATTTCAATCTCATCACCAACACAATATGCCCGAACAAAGGAGAAATACATGTCGAGCGAACCGAACCAAATACAACAAATGAAGCCTTATTTAATTATTGCAGGTTTGCTGTTGGTGTTATTGCTCGCGGTTTTATTTTGGCCAACATCAGAAAACGCTGAAACTACACGAGCGGTCGCGATAACGCCCACAGTTAAACCAGCGCCTATTATAGATGGCAATGCCAATATCGATGACATGGTCAAACCTGATGTATTTAAAGCACCACCAAGACCAACTGAAGTTGAAATTTCACCAAACATGGCAGTAGATGAATTTGAAGCTCAAGAAGTGCTGGTAGATATTCCCCTAAATATAAGTGACGCGGCCGTAAAAACTTCGCTGATGGCGGTTGCTTCTTCGCCTACGTTTGCAAAACTATTGGTAAATGAGCGCTTAATCGAGAAATTTGTCATTAACGTAAATAACTTAGCCAATGCTGAGCTTTCACCCAAAGACGCTTTAGTTGTACCTCCGGCTGAAAAATTCAAAACCTACAATCAAGCAGACCGAATATGGATTGATAATGCTAGTTTCCAACGCTACAACAGCTACGTTGACGCACTTGAGTCTGTTGATGCCGACGATCTGCTAGCGGTTTTCGATAATTACGAAGCCGGTATTAAAGAAAAATACGCGGAAATTAGCCGCCCTGGACAAAACTTTGACTCTGCGTTAATTGATGCAATCAATACGCTGCTAGATACGCCACAAGTTCCCGTTCCAATAGAAGTGTATACCGACAGCGTAATGTTTAAATTTAAAGATGAGCGCCTAGAGAAATTATCCGGCCCGCAAAAACAGTTGTTAAGAACAGGCCCTGAAAACATGCGCCGTATTAAGGATGTTTTGCGTTCGGTAAAAGAAACCTTGCAAGAGCGAAATGAATAAATAGGCTAAGGTAACCATGGATATTGCACAGTTACAGAAACAAATCTCTGCCGCGGGCAGCACCAATTCGCGCTCGCTACCGCCTGTAGATAAATGGGACCCGCCGTTTTGTGGTGATATGAACCTAGTTATTAAAAGAAGTGGTCAGTGGTGGCATGAAGGCACCCCTTTTACCCGCGCAAAGCTTATTCAACTCTTATCGAGCGTGCTCAAAAAAGAGGATGAAAACTACTTCTTGGTTACCCCTGGAGAGAAAATAGGCATTACGGTAGAAGACGTGCCTTTTGTGATCATAGATGCGACGCCTGACAAATCTACCCACCTTATTGAAATTAGCACACAAACAGGTGACACACTGATTATTGGCAAAGAGCATCCCGTAGAATTGAGAGAATATGAAGGAAACCTAGTACCCTACTGCCATATTAGACGAAACTTATGGGCACGAGTGCATCAAAACGTCTTGTATCGGTGGATTGATCAAGCAAACGAAGTTAAGCAAGATAACGCCACCGAACTTCAACTTAGCAGCGCTGAGTATAGTTTTGTAATTGGCCGTTTCACTGAGTAAAGTTTGCGGTTTTTGAAGTAAACACTCAAACTTGTTCTAAATCTTTGATTTGCGGTTCGTATTGTCTTATTGTGTGGTTAGTCCAGACAAAGGTTAACATAATGATAAAAACACCATCTTTTTCTACCCACATTTCAGCCGTTAATACGGTAATCTTGGCCACATGCTTAATGCTAGCGCTACCAGCACAAAGCGCGACGCACATTTTTGTAAGTAAACTTATCTCAAGTAAAGACACAAAGGTGCGCTCCGACAAAACAGTTATTGTCGAAAACAACAAAATCGTTAGCATTGAAGACGGCAAAATTGTGGGTGACGAGGACGATACCTTTATCGATTTAAGCGGCTATACACTTATGCCCGGTTTGATGGATATGCACACTCACTTATCTTTTCAAAATGAAGGCCCTGCTGGCTATATGAAACGCTTCACCAACAATGAAGCTGACTACGCAATAGACACCGTCGTATATGCCAAAATGACCTTAATGGCAGGGTTTACAACGGTTAGAAATTTGGGCGATAGGTTTAACGAAACCGTTGCTCTTCGAAATGCGATAAACAGTGGTAAGGTTGTTGGACCGCGTGTTTATACCGCAGCAAAATCTATTGCCACCACCGGCGGACATGCCGATCCTACCAACTCATTAAGCAAGCACTTAATGGGCACGCCACAGCCTGTTGACGGTGTTGTAAACGGAGTAGCCCAAGCGCGTGAAGCGGTTCGCCAACGCTATAAAGATGGCGCAGACTTAATCAAAATCACCGCTACTGGAGGGGTATTGTCGGTAGCCAAAAGTGGACAAAACCCGCAGTTCATGGCCGATGAACTAGAAGCAATTGTACAAACTGCAAAAGACTATGAAATGACTGTAGCGGTGCATGCGCATGGCAAAGAAGGCATGAAGCGTGCAATTTTAGCCGGCGTCGATTCTATAGAACACGGCACCTACATGGACGATGAGATATACAAACTTATGCGCAAAAACAATGTTTACTACGTGCCCACGATATTAGCCGGTAACTTTGTAGCCGAAAAAGCCAAAATTGACGGCTACTTCCCCGAGATTGTTCGCCCCAAAGCGGCTGCTATAGGCCCACTTATTCAAGGAGCTTTTGCTCGCGCCCATGAAAATGGCGTTATGATTGCCTTTGGAACCGATTCAGGTGTATCAGCTCATGGCGACAACGGTCAAGAGTTTACACTTATGGTTGAAGCAGGAATGTCGGAAATGGACGCCATAAGATCGGCTACCTATAACACCGCTAAACTATTAAGAATTGACGATGTTTTAGGCACCGTTGAAGTAGGTAAGCTAGCTGATTTAGTCGCGGTGAAAGGCAATCCACTCGAAAACATTACACTTTTAGAAAATATTCATTTTGTGATGAAAGACGGCAATGTTTATAAGCATGCGCAAGACTAATTTTTAAAAAGAGACGCGAGCGATATATCGATTATAGAGAATGTACATATTTGTGGTATTTAATATGGGCTTGCATTTCGCAAGCGATTATTTGGTGACGCGTCCTAATGTCAATTAAAAAGCGTACTAAGAAGCTAATAAATTCAAAACATATGCCCTGGGGTATTGGCATAGCTTCGTTTTTAGAGTCGACGATTGTGCCCATTCCGCTTGAGACTATGTTAGTCCCTGTAATGCAAAAAAGGCGCGAAAAACTCTGGTTAATTGCGACGGTTACTACACTAGGATGCATGTTGGGTGCGCTTGTTGGATATGCGATAGGATACTTTATATTCGATATGGCGCGCGACCTTATTATGCAATACGTTACTAACGAAGAGCAGTTTACAACATTCAAAAGCACCATGAAAAACCAAGGCTTTTGGTTCATATTTAGCACAGGTGTTACTCCGGTGCCCCTGCAGCTAGCAATGCTCGCGGCAGGCCTATCGAAATATTCACTTTTTCTATATATGTTAGCCGTTACCACCAGCAGAATAGTGCGTTACTTTGGGATCGCAATGCTAGTTTATTATTTTGGCGATAAAACCGAACAACTGATCCGCCAGTATAAATGGCAAGCCGCTGTCATAGGCGTAATCGCAATACTGTTATTTTTTAGCCTGCCGTTTTGGCTAGGCATCTAATCTACAATAATGAAAAACATTACTTAAACGGAAGAATCTGTATGAAAACCTCTATGAGAACGTTAATCAATATTTCTTTAGCCTGCGCAATAGGCCTTGCTGCATTTAACGGCTTCGCCAGCGTTGAAGATAAATTAAAGGCCGCTATGGCGTCTGATATTCGTAGCACTGGTGAAATAGCACGAGACGATAATCGCAATCCAATTGAAACACTGCAGTTTTTTGGTATTGAAGAAGATATGTCGGTGGTTGAGTTAGTGCCTGGGGGCGGCTGGTATACCAAATTATTAGTGCCTTTGTTAAATGAAAAAGGGAACTATTATGGCGCGATTGGCGCCACACGCATTGAAAATAATCTTGCTGATGCCCCTGGTTTTGAGCGTATGAGCGTAATTGCCAAAGACGCTAAAATATTTCGTGAAGAAGGCGCAAAGTTCTATACGCTAGAAGCCTCAACCCTTGGGGTAAGCGATATAGATATGGTACTCACATTCAGAAACTATCATAACTTCAGTGCCGAAGGTCGCGCAGCGATGAACACGTTAGCCTTTGACGCATTAAAGTCGGGCGGAATATATGGTGTGCTTGATCATACAGCACGTCATATGGAGCCAATGACAAGCAGTAATCGTCGTCGTATTGACCCGGTAATGGCAATTAAAGAAATACAAGATGCGGGCTTTATTTTGGTTGATTACAGCAACTTGCATTACCGAGAAGACGATGAGTTACGTTACGAAGTAGGCTCAAAGTCGGTAACAGGAAACAGCGATCGCTGGACCATCAAGTTTAAGAAGCCTTAAGCCTCAAAACACAAAAATGTAAAAATAGTGAAATGGGCAATAAAAAGACGAGGGCTAGTCCCCTTTACGAATTAAATAAGTATAGGGGGCAGATTCAGCATCACTAGCCACGAGAGTATGTTGCATAAAGCGACAGAAACTAGGCACATCCCGAGTGGTAGCTGGGTCATCTGCAACAATGGTGAGGGTTTCACCTTGTTGCATTTTTCTAACTTCTAAACGAATCATCATGACAGGCTCAGGGCAACGAAGGCCCAAAGCATTCAGGTGCTTGTCAGCCTTGGAGAACAAGTCTATTAGCGCCACTGCAGTTAAGTTCGTGTTATCGTTCACGCAAAAATACTCACATTACTTTATTTAAACAACCGGTTATTAAAACCAAAGGTTGTCGTAACTAGATACCGTAAGTTTCACGGTAGCGCTTAATAGATGCTATCGCGTCACCACTATCATGTTCGGCTTTCAGGTATTCAACGACATCGCTTAAGGTTACAATAGAGAGCACTCTGGTGCTGTAATCGCGCTCAATCTCTTGCACAGCCGACAAGGTCCCTTGGCCTTTTTCTTGGCGGTCGAGCGCTATAAGTACGCCGGCTAACAATGCCTCATTAGCTTCTATGATTTGCATTGACTCACGTATAGCAGTGCCTGCGGTAATAACGTCATCTACTAACATTATGCGCCCTTTCAGCTCACTGCCTACTAAGTTACCGCCTTCACCGTGCTTTTTTACTTCCTTACGGTTAAAACAATAAGGGATATCTTCACCATAGTTATTTGCCATCGCAATTGCGGTAGCAGTAGCCACAGGAATGCCCTTGTACGCAGGACCAAACAATACATCAAACTCAACGCCCTCGGCATTTAAAGCTGCGGCATAAAAGCCACCAAGCTTAGCTAAGTCTTTGCCGGTGTTGAACAATCCGGCATTAAAAAAGTAAGGACTCACTCTTCCTGACTTAAGCGTAAAATCTCCAAAACGGAGGACTTTGCGTTTAATGGCAAAGGCTACAAATTCGCGTTTATAGTCTTGCATGGGATTCCTTAAAATATCGCGTGATTAATTTAAAGCGGTGCTTTGAAGCTCAAATAACTCTTTGATTGCAGCGTGCGCAAGGTCTAGCATTTCTTGCATTTCATCAAAGCTAAACGGTTCGCCTTCAGCAGTACCTTGCACTTCAATAAGTTTACCGGTTTCTGTCATCACTACGTTCATATCAGTTTCAGCTACTGAGTCTTCTAAGTATTCTAAATCGGCAACTGGGTTACCTTTATAAATACCTACCGATACGGCCGCTATCATGTGCTTTAAGGGATTGTTCTTTAATATACCCTTGGCACGCATCCAGCTTAGCGCATCTACCATGGCAACGCATGCGCCAGTTATAGAAGCTGTGCGTGTTCCGCCGTCAGCCTGTATAACATCGCAGTCGACCGTAATAGTATTTTCACCGAGTAGCTTTAAATCGACCGCCGCGCGCAATGAGCGAGCAATTAAGCGTTGAATTTCTAGCGTACGACCACCTTGTTTACCGCGAGCGGCTTCTCTGTCTGAGCGAGTATGGGTGGCACGTGGCAACATACTATATTCAGCCGTTATCCAGCCTTTGCCTTGGCCTTTCATAAAGCGCGGTACGCCTTCTTGAACAGTGGCGTTGCATAACACCTTTGTGTTGCCAAACTCAATTAATACCGACCCCTCAGCATGACAGGTGAAATTACGGGTAATGGTAACAGGGCGAATTTGACTAGCGGTGCGGCTACTTGGGCGCATGAACGAAAGCTCCTAGGGTGTTGAAATAAGTAAGGTTACGTACTGTATTAACAGTGCAGTTATTACAAAATAACACTGCAACAATAAGCAAGCTTTAAGAATCGCGGATTATAGCCTATATAAAAACGAGATTACATGCTTTAAGACCGAGCAAAACACATTCAGTTGTTGTAAACTTGAAAAATTACACCTTCAGAATAAAAATAAAAACCAAGGACTCCCCCATGATTTTCAGTATGACCGGATTCGCACGCAAAGAACTTAAAGCCGATTGGGGCACAGCCGTTTGGGAGATACGGTCGGTCAATCAACGCTATCTAGAGACCTTCTATCGCATACCAGAAAACTTCAGAGCATTAGAGCCTAGCTTACGCGATCGCCTACGTAAAAAACTGCAGCGCGGCAAGGTAGAATGCTCACTACGCATCAATCTAGACGATGCTAACAGTGCTGGTTTTACGGTAAACGAAGCCCTTGCTAAACAGCTTATAGACGCTGCTAAATGGACACAATCTCAAGGCGCAAATGGCGCGGTAAATCCTACTGACATTTTACGCTGGCCTGGCGTTATGAACACTGTGGAAGCAGACATGGATGGCGTTCAAAAAGAACTATTAGGCCTGTTTGACGCCACCTTAAAAGAATTTATTGCCTCGCGCGCTAGCGAAGGCGAAAACATGAAAGTACTCATAGAACAACGTCTCACCGCCATTGAAAACGAAGCAATGGCTGTTGAAAACCACATGCCTGAAATTCTAGAATGGCAAAAAGACCGCATTCGCAATAAATTCAACGAAGCCAAAATTGAATTAGACGACACCCGCGTTGAGCAAGAAATGGTCTTAATTGCACAAAAATCTGACATTACCGAAGAGATTGATCGCTTGCGCTCACACGTAACTGAAACTAATAAAATTATGCAGCAAGGCGGAGCCATTGGCCGTCGTTTAGATTTTATGATGCAAGAGTTTAATCGTGAGGCGAACACCTTAGGGTCTAAGTCGATTAATTCTCAAGTTACGCAGTCTGCGGTTGAGCTTAAGGTGTTGATTGAGCAGATGCGGGAGCAGATCCAGAATATTGAATGATTATCAAACTAGATTAAATTGGATTGAAAATCCCATATTGTTAAGTCTTACCATGCTAGGGGGATGTCATGGCTAGCAGGGACTGCCCAGCGTCCGGTAACCGGCTAGTTAGAGCGAGTTTTCAATATTGACATTACAGAGTGCGAAAAATGCGAGAAACACAATGTAAGCATCATCGCTT